>JALFAQ010000018.1 GCA_022772305.1 Corynebacterium glucuronolyticum | reverse complement strand
CACTGGGTTCGTCGGACATACTCTCGCTGGCATCCACATTACGTGAGACTTCACCAGGGGTCCCGGCGAGTCAGGTTCCTATTGAGCTGTTGAAGTATGTCACTGCCTTCGGCGGCATCACCCCCCGGATCATTTTCAGACTGGGCCAAAACAAGCCATACTGAAGCCAGTGACGAGTCCCGCTGCTATGCAAGGACCGGAACAAACATAACCCACCCCAAAAAGGGGAGAAGCCATGAATCCTCGGATCCCCAGTAGGGAACTGCCTAAACCGTAATGGGCTGTATGGGGGATGGTGGAGGGGGTCGGCGTGTTGCTTTCGTGGTGCCGTTATGAGAAATGGGGGCATTATCGGTGGTGGGCCGAGTATGGGGTGACGGGCCTTTGGGGGTGGGTAAGACGTGAGGGTGTTGCGTGCAGTAGTCAGATATCGGATTCTTGTGAAGTGCGTAGAGGTCATTTATCCCATTTATAGAGGTAGATGCAATTATTGCTCATTACTAATGGATATATTTGGGAGCTGGTTTGGCGGGGCCTATAAATTCCGTTTGTAATTAAACGTGCCTCGATCGCGGGTATGTGATTCCTGCATAATTTTCAGAGGGTGACGATTGTATATCAGTTACATATTCAATAGAACAATGGATAGGTGTTATTTGTGGACTTGGTATAGGGTTAGCCGATGTATGTTGTAGGAAAACGGAAACTGTCCTGGTCAGTACGGTTGTACTATTAAAAAGCGGCACCCTAGAATGGGGGGTAAATATTATTAATGGGCGGTGAATTTTTTACCAAATCAGCACGATAATTTCTTGAAACTTGCTATGCAGCTAATAATATGCAAAGGAGGAAAAATTTGTTGAAAAAAATAAAATACACGATAGATTGAGGGCATGTCGAAAACAACTCAAATGGATAAGAACGTCAGCATTGACGGTCCACCTATAAAAAAAGTTAGTCACGGTCGTGCCGTCCTCGTCCTCGCTATCGGTACAGCCTTTTTGGCAGGCACCCCCCTGTGGGTGAAAGCCACCAATATGGATCCTTCGACTCAGGCTTTTCTTCGAGTGGTCATCGGATGTCTTTTGCTGGTTCCCTTCGGTATCAGTGAGATGCGAAAGAAAGAGCGACTGGGTAAGAAGGGCATCATGCTCTCCGTTGCAGCAGGAATATTCCTTGGTATTGATTTCACTGCGTGGAACTATTCTATCTTCTACGTGGGGGCCGGTATTGCGGCAATTCTTTTGAATCTTCAAGTGATCATTGTCCCGATGCTCACAGCAGTATTTGACAAATACAAGATTCCGCCGGTGTTTCTTATTTTGGTCCCGATTATGACTGTGGGTGTTTTGCTCACAGGTGGCGTGTTCGAATCTGCCGAAGCCTCCGGTGGGCCGGAGACAATCTATGGGGTCAAAACAGCGACACTGGGAACTATATTCGGCCTGACCTCAGGAATTTGCTATTCTTTCTATCTCTATCTATCTCGCAAAGCCGGCACGTCCGCCCGCAAGGACCTCTATGTTCAGCCGATGATGTACACGATGGCTGCACAGGCAATTCCCCCCACTATCATTGCTTTCTTCTTCTCCCCGCGCGGAGGATTCGATTTTAAGAACGGAGTTCTTATTAATGGAGAACTTCCGCTACTCAATCCCGAGACGACAGTCGGCGATCCGCTTACGGCCTGGAACTGGTTCAACCTTATTTGTCTCGCCGTGCTTGGTCAGGCACTTGCATGGACGTTCGTACAGTACGGCACTGTGTGGCTCGACCCGACACTGTCTGCAGGTATTCTTCTTCTCTCTCCGGTGACATCGGTTATCATCGCAGCCCCCCTCTTCGGAGAGATCCCCTCTAAGTTGCAGATCCTCGGTATCTTCCTGATTCTCGGTACAGTGGCCTATCAGAACGGTCTATTCAGTATGTTCACCAAATCGAAACGAAAACATGAGAGAGGAAATCCAGACGAACCTCTTGCCCAAGAGCTCATACGTGAAGGCCTAGCGCCACACCATGACCCTCAAGAGGTGCCAGATAACCCTTACAAGAAGCATAACCACGGACCATTTCATAATGACTAGATAGTTGTTTCGAGATGATTTCGAACAACTCTAGATCCAAGGTTGCTTCCCAAATCAATGTTGCTGGTTGAGTGCTCCGCTAAAAAATACGCGAAGCGGCCCATGTATCCACGGAATTATCCCCAACTAAAGGAGAAGAAATGAAGCTAACTCAGCGTGAACAAGAAAAGCTGCTCATCGTTGTTGCAGCAGATGTCGCCCGCCGACGCAAGGAGCGCGGTCTCAAGTTGAACTATCCGGAATCTGTCGCCCTAATCACCGACTACCTTCTTGAAGGTGCCCGTGATGGTAAGACCGTGGCTGACCTCATGTCTGAGGGAATCCAATTGCTCTCGCGGGACGATGTGATGGAAGGCGTTCCCGAAATGATCTCTGATGTACAGGTCGAGGCCACATTCCCTGACGGCACGAAGCTCGTCACAGTCCATAATCCGATCCGATAAGAGGAGTTTTCCCATGATCCCAGGCGAGTTTTTTATTTCAGAAGGAAAGATCACCATTAACGAGGGCCGGGAGTCGATCACCCTCGAGGTAAAGAACACTGGAGACCGTCCGATCCAGGTTGGCTCGCACTTCCACTTCGCGGAAGCAAACAGTGCTCTCGAATTTGACCGCGAAGCAGCACGCGGAAAGCGGCTTGACATCCCTTCTGGCACCGCTGTTCGTCTTGAGCCGGGCGATTCTAGAACCGTAGAACTAATTGATTTTGCTGGTGAGCGCCAGGTCTACGGGTTTAACGGCGCAGTGAATGGCCCGCTCGACTAAGTCCGAAGACTGAAAGCTGAAAGGAACGTAAAACATGTCATTCGAGATCGACAGGCGTCAATACGCTGAACTATATGGTCCTACGACAGGGGACGGGGTACGTCTTGCAGATACCCATCTCATTGCCCGCGTAGAGAAGAGCTACCTCAACCCAGGAGAGGAGGTGAACTTTGGTGGTGGCAAGGTTATCCGCGACGGCATGGGGCAGAATTCTCGAGTCAAAGGCGACGATATTATCCCTGACCTGGTGATCACTGGCCCGCTCATTATCGACTACACCGGTATTTACGTGGCTGATATTGCTGTCAAGGATGGCAAGATCATGAAGATCGGGCGGGCCGGTAACCCTGATATCCAGGACGGAATTGACATCACAATTGGTGTCGGAACCGAAGTTATCGCAGGGGAGGGCAAGATTGTCACCGCCGGTGCGGTGGACACCCACATTCATTTCATCTCTCCCGAGCAGGTAGAAGCCGCGCTGGATAATGGAACAACCACCCTGATTGGTGGCGGAGTTGGGCCCGCTGATTCTACCCGTGCAACTACGGTTACTGCTGGTGCTGCCAACATTCGCCATATGCTTCAAGCAACCGTTAATTTCCCAATTAACGTCGGATTCCTTGGGAAGGGTCATGCTTCGGATCTAAACCCATTACGTGAACAAATCAAAGCTGGTGCTATTGGTCTGAAGATTCATGAGGACTGGGGCGCGACTGCCAACACGATTGATAACGCGTTGAAGGTTGCCGATGAGATGGACATTCAGATTGCAATCCACACGGATACTCTGAATGAGGGTGGTTTCGTAGACAACACCATTAAGGCTATCGACGGTCGTGTCGTCCATACTTTCCACACGGAGGGTGCAGGTGGTGGACATGCGCCAGACATCATCAAGCTGGCAGGCTACTCTAACGTTCTCCCTGCATCGACGAATCCAACGTTGCCGTACACCAAGAACACCTTGGATGAGCACCTCGATATGATCATGGTGTGCCACCACCTTAACCCTGATCTGCCCGAGGATGTTGCTTTCGCTGATTCTCGAATTCGTAGGGAAACGATTGCTGCTGAAGATGTTCTGCACGATATGGGTATCATGTCAATTACTTCTTCGGACTCCCAGGCTATGGGGCGTGTAGGTGAAGTTGTTCTGCGAACCTGGCAGGTCGCTGATCGAATGAAGATCCAACGTGGTCCGCTCGAAGGTGATGCTGAAGACAATGACAACAACCGTATCAAGCGTTACATCGCCAAGTACACCATTAACCCAGCGATCGCAGCCGGCGTCTCTCACGCAGTTGGTTCGGTGGAAGCAGGGAAAATTGCGGATCTCGTGGTGTGGGAACCATCGCATTTCGGTGTTAAACCGTTTATCGTTTTGAAGTCTGGTTATATCACCCGATCCGAGATAGGGGATCCCAACGCGTCCATTCCGACCCCTCAGCCTGCGATGATGAGGTACTCATATGGGGCATACGGAGATGCTGCTTGCCGAACGAGTGTGACTTTCCTTCCGACGGCCGCTATTGAAGCTGGGGTCCCAGCAGCATTGGACACTAAGCGCACTTTTGTAGAAGCAAAGAACATGCGCAACATTTCCAAGGCGGACATGAAGTACAACTCGGAGACTCCGGAAATTTCCGTTGATCCCGAAACCTATGTGCTGAAAGTCGATGGAAAGGAAGTTACTTCCGAGTTCGCGGAGTCGCTGTCGATGGCACAGCGCTACTTCCTCTTCTAGAACGTAGGAACGTCGCCCAGTGGGAGGAAGGAGGTAGCGTTGAAGAACGCTACCTCCTTCATCTATCTGCCTAGGTATACCACGTCCTCGTTGTTTAATAGTTGCGTGTCTCCGCTGAAACTAATGGTCTTGGTAGCGGATTGTGGCATAGGCTAATAATCTGACGATGACAGGGATCAGGCCATCAAAATCATCTACATATAAAATTCCTCACTACAAGGAAGGACGATCATGATCGTGACAGAGATTCTCGGAAACGTCGACGATGTACCTGAGGTTGCACAGCTTTCAGTTGATTCTGTGCTGTTTGACAATGAATCCCGGCTTAAGCGAGTACAACGCGTAACTTCACAAAAAGGAGTGGAAATTGGTCTTCGCTTCGATACAGACTTCCGTGAACTGCACGATGGTGACATCTTGTTCCGCGAGGGTGATTCCCTTATCGTTGCAAAAATTGCACCAACCGATGTCCTCGTCATTAAGCCCACATCTCTAAAAGAAGCGCTGACGGTCGCTCATTCCCTCGGTAACCGTCACCTGCAGGCACAATTCTTCGAAGATGAAGCTGGGTTTTCCGGGGCGGTCATGGTTGTGCGCTATGACCACACAGTGGAGCACTTCCTTGACCATATGAAAACATCGTATGAGCGCGGGCAGTACGTCATGCCGAAGGCTTTCCGTCATGCAGAGCACACTCACTGACGCGTCAGTCGGCGAGATGCAAGAAAGAGCGCAGCTCGTTATCTGGCATCTGACCGATTCTGCGCTTCCTACTGGTGGTTTCGCTCATTCTGCGGGGATGGAGACATATATTAACAGCGGTACCATTGACGATGCAGCTTCCTTCGCCACGTGGTTACGGGGTTATCTCTACCAAGCCACCTTTAATGATGCTTTGGCGGTCCGCTTCGCTGTGGAATTACACAATTCTACGAGCGGGTGGGATGAGAAAGTGAACCGGCTGAAACAGTTGGACCGCCTACTGTATGCGACGCTAACCCCAAAAGAGCTTCGTACTGCGATGCTATCAATGGGGAAACGGATGAGTAAGGTAGCTAAAATTGTAGATGCCGAGGATCAGCTCGTTGAAGAGTATGACCGCGGCTTGCGTGCACGGGAATACAAAGGCAATCCAGGTATCGCTATTGGTCTCGTACTGGCAGCAGCCGGAGTAAAAGACTACACGGCGACGAAGGCCTATCTCATGCAGCTAGCCACCTCCATGATCCAAAACGCGATTCGCGCAATTCCGCTCGGCCAGGATGCTGGTCAGCGACTCCTCGTTGGTGTCTATGGACTCGTGACACAGTTCGCTCAGGAAGCCATGGAACGAACTATTCATGACCTAGGAATAGCCGCACCTGATATGGAAATCGCCCAAATGGAACATGAGTTCTTGCGGTCGCGCATGTTTATGTCCTAAGTGGCCGAGAAAACAAGCCATTTAGAGGGACGTTTCAACACAATGAGGCGTGCCCGCAATATGAAAGGAAGAATTTAGATATGTCTGTTGTAAAAGTCGGTGTCGGTGGCCCTGTTGGCTCTGGAAAGACTCAGTTGATTGAGCGCATCACGCGAGCTCTCGACGGAGAGGTTTCTATGGCTGCGATCACGAATGATATCTATACAACTGAAGATGCTCGCATTCTGGCACGAGACGGAGTACTCCCTGAGGATCGAATCATCGGCGTTGAGACCGGTGGCTGCCCGCATACCGCGATCCGCGAAGACACGTCGATGAACGAGGCAGCGTATGAGGAATTGCTTAATCGGCATCCTGATTTGGATCTCGTGTTTATCGAGTCCGGTGGCGATAACCTATCTGCGACATTCTCTCCTGAGCTCGTCGATTTCTCCATTTACATTATCGATGTCGCCCAGGGGGAGAAAATCCCTCGTAAGGCAGGTCAGGGAATGATAAAATCTGATCTCTTTGTCATCAACAAGACAGATCTAGCTCCCTATGTTGGTGCTAACCTTCAAGTGATGACCGATGACTCTAAGGTTTTCCGTGGTGATAAACCGTTTGTTCTGACAAATCTGAAGACGGATGAAGGGCTTGATGAAGTTCTTCAGTGGCTTCGTCGGGATGTGCTCATGCAGGATCTTGAGGTCCGTGGAGAATAACATGTGGGGCGAGTCTAAGCCGGTTTTTAGGCATGATCCGTCGCACGTGGAGATGGGTGAGCTTGATCTTGTCGTCTCCGTCAGCGGTGAAAAATCCATTGCGACGAGGCAATATCACCACGGTGCTCTGAAAATAATTCGTCCACACTATCTTGATGATTCCGGACAGGTATACTACACCATTGCTAACCCCGGTGGAGGCTACGTTGGTGGTGATGCCTATCGTATCGGTGTAGAGGTCGACAACGGCGCATCGATCCTGCTTACCGACCAGTCTGCGGCAAAAGTGTACCGTACGCCGGATGATTATGTCGTGCAGAATATCGCTTTTACCCTGCATGGCGATGCGGTACTAGAGTACATTCCGGATCAACTCATCCTGTATCGGGATGCAGACTATCGGCAGGAAATTGTGGTTGACATGGACAGAGAGTCGTCTCTATTCATCTCCGATATCGTAACTCCGGGGTGGTCTCCGGATGGTGGTCAGTTTCTCTACAAGAATGCCCATTTGCGAACAACCGTTACAGTGGAGGGAGAACTTGTTCTAGTAGATAACATCCGAATTGAACCTACAAGGGAGGTTTTCTCCACGGTTCGTTCCTCTTTTCTCGGCGAGCACACGCACTTTTCGACGGCGATTTGTGTCGATGCTCATGTGTCACCGGAGGTAGTCGCTGACGTTCGCGAAGCTGTTCAGACTGCCCTCGATGGTAAAGGTTCTGTCAAGGCATCTGTGACAGAAATTGATGTGCCGGGCTTCGTTCTCCGAGCTGTGGGCGATTGGACCGAAGACCTCATGCGGATTGCACAGACAGCTGCAAACGTCGTCAGAGGTACAACACGAGGGCAGTGCCCTATCAACCTCCGCCAGTACTAGCGGTGTCTGAACGATTAGTTTCGAAAGGTAGAAAAGGCGAAGGTAGCTTGCTACCTTCGCCTTTTGCGGGGATCTGCATAGTCCTCCCTAGTCTGCTGGCATTTTGTGACCAGAGCCTATCCAATGGAGTAATTCGTGGATCTCATTGTTAGCAATGCCGTAGTAAATTCTCCGTCCATCCCGTTGTGACTTAACGGTGCCGTTGTTTTCCATTGCACGCAGTGCTGCAGATGCAGTAGCAACCCTGAGATCGATCTCCTCCGCCAGCTCGCTGACAGTGAGCGCATTCTGGCCCGCATAGTGGATTGCTGAAAGGAGGGCGAGACGAGTCGGATCCCCGAGGATCTTGAACGTACCTGCCCACCTGCCGATGTCAACGGTGTGATTCATAATAACCTCCTGCAGGTAGTCTATCCCGAAAGTGAAGCGTGAGAACCAATGGCGTTGCTTATCTCAAGAGTTGGCATACCATTGTGGTTCTTTGTGAGAGATCCATTGACGCGGAAGACTCGAGACAGGACTGTCCGGTGAAAGGACATCGAGAGCCGAGCTATCGTTTTCCAGCTTGCCATCGTTAATGAGCAGAAGTCTGTCGCAGTAGCGAGCAGCGAGTGCGAGGTCATGGATGGCGAGGATGATTGCCGTGTTGTGCTCTCTAGAGAGATGGATTAGTAAGTCCATAAGCCGATACTGGTAATGTAGATCCAAGTGGTTTGTTGGCTCGTCTAGAAGCATAACGGTGGCCGGCTGTGCAATCGCTCGAACTACCATTGCGCGTTGCACTTGTCCGCCAGATAGCTCGCTGAGACGGGTGTCGGCGAGATCCTCTAGCGCCATATGTGCTAGTGCCTTTGCAATTGTCTTCTCATCTCCTGCTTGTGGCTGCGAAAACGGTCCCCGGCCCGCAGCACATCCCAGGTGCACGACCTCGCGGACAGTGAGTGGGATCGCATCGCCGGTGTGCTGGGCAACATAAGAAAGCTGGTGTACGCGCTCTTTCGCCCTATAGGATGCGAGCGGTTTTCCGTCGAAAAGCACTGAACCTTTGAAGGGATGTACACCTGCGAGAGAGGTGAGGAGCGTCCCGACTTGGCTCACGTGTGGGTGATGAGGATCACCCTTGACACGTAGGCCTGGGGTTTTGGTTGATATTGGGTTAAAAAGGGTGCACTAAGAGGGTATTTTGTGGGGGTGGTCGGTAGGATGATTTTGTGAGTCCGTATATCCGCACGGTAAAAA
>JALFAQ010000074.1 GCA_022772305.1 Corynebacterium glucuronolyticum | reverse complement strand
ATCAACGGCTGCGGTAAGTGCACCGCCGCTCACGAGCACACCGTCCGCGAGGAAGGCGTCAAGGAGTCCCAGGTTTGGGAAGCTGTCAAGGTTGCAGCAACCCTCCAGGGAGTTGCCCAGGCTCTGTTTATCGAGTCCGCGCAGTAAATAACTCGTGGCACGTAAAAAATCCGGATCCCACTGTGGGATCCGGAATTTTTTATGTCCAGCTATACCCAGATGATCTGGCAGTTGGCCAGGCCGTTGCAGCGCCCGTTGGGCACTCGGGGGAGGTGCAGGAAGTTTTTGACCTGCAGCATAAAGGCGTTGATCTGATCAATGATCGGGTGGTTACCCATCGCCGCGTTACCCGGAGCAGGGCGACCGGTGTAGGCGGTGTACAGGCGGGCCTTCGCCACCGGGTCCGTCACGCGGACGACGGTGCCGTGGCGATTTGGCTTGCCCCACGTCTGGATCGGTCCAATGTGGTGCCACGGGCCACCGGGCCAGTCAGCCACGGCCACCACATTGTGGCGTGGCTGGTCGATGCGGTCGGTGTACATGTAGTAGCGGCCGTTCAGCTTCGCGATTGTCGGCCCCTCCGTCATGAACTGCACACCGTCAGCGATGCGCTCCCAGCCGTCGGTGCCCATGTTCCAGGAGCGGTACACCTCGTTGAACCTGCCGTCTCGCTTGATCGTCATGTAAAACATGCCGTCCTCGTCCTGGAAAGCAGAGCCGTCGATGCGGTCCGCGTCCGGGTTAGGGAGGTTAATGCGGTGCGCAGGCTGCGCGCGCATCGTGATGTGGGGGAGACGATCATCCATGCCGTGAAGCGTTAGCTCGTCAATCTTCACCAGGTACGGCTCCATGCGGTCCTGCATGGGGCGGCCATGGAACTGGCCGAAGTCGCCCGCGGAGAACATGATGTACACGTTGCCGGCGTTGTCGCGTACCCACTCTGGTGCCACAGTGTCCACGCCGAACCGCGGACCGGGGAACATCGGGATGCCATCGTAGTCTGGGCCGAAACGCAGGCCCTCAGGGAAGGACCAGTGGCGGGCGTCGTAGGAGACTCCGATCATCGGCCAGAATTTGCCATCGCCGCGGTTCCAGCCAGACAGCATCCAAAACGCACCGTTGTGGTACATAATCGACGGATCGCCCAGTGTGTAGTGGATCGGCCCCAGTGTGGAGACGTTGTTGCCCGGGTCGCCCGGGAACGCATCCTGGTACGCCGTCGCAACCTCTTCAAAGTTCACGCCATCCGTCGAAATGTAGACCGTGTCCGAGTGGTCGGCGTCGGTAGCGAAGAATGAACCCATCAGTATGTCGGTGTTCATGAACTGTTCAAAACTGACGTTGCGGTCGAACGCGGGATCCGCCCCCGCAGAGGGCACTGCCACCACTGAAAGTAGCATCGCCATAGCCGCCGCCAACGCCGTCATCGTGCGCCGTAGCATCGAGTCTCCTTTATTCTTACATGTCAAAAGCCTGGAAAGCCTGGAAATTTTCTTCCAGTTTTAAATTTATCCGGCGCTTTCCCCTCCCCACCAGGCTTTACATGCCCCCAATTCCGGTGGGTTCTTCTTGGGTTTTCCTCGCTAATCGACGCCCCGTAGTCCCCGTCCCCGGTCCCGTCGCCCTACGCCTCGGCTACGCCTCAGCCCTGCTTCTGCGATCCTTGTTCAGAAACAAAACAACAACACCGATGACGCAGCAGATCCCGCCGATCTCATTGGTGTCGTGCTCCCAGGGGAGGAACACGAGCGCAAGTCCAATGATGCCGATGATGCTGGCAATGACATCGAGAGCAGTCCGCCATGCCGACCGCGTGTGGGATTCCTCCATGGGGTTCCTTTCGTGCTTAGGGGGGTACGGATTCATTGTTACACAACCGAGCTAGGAAAAATAGAATCGTTTACCACCAATTTCTCAGCCATGCTGCCTGGTAGCGCCACCAATCCGCCGGGTAGGCTGTTGCCATGCGTCTATGGTCTCTCCACCCTAGCCACCTCGACCGCCAGGGGCTTGTCGCATCGTAGCGGTTCATCACCAAAGGTTGTATCCCTTCCCTCTCTAATTAGCGAACGTAAGGTGTGCTCTGCGTTATTGGCTCGGAGTTCTAACTCACTGGGGTACGCGTCAACGGTACGAGCGGTGCGGTTGCTTTTCGGTCGTAATAGCATCGTTCTGCCACCATTGAACGGACCCGTTGGCGCAGACCTTCTGTGGATATGCTGGAGTTTCTGCAGTTTCATCTGTAGTTGCGGCTTGTCGCCTTCCCGCTCCGGAGTAAAAGGTACTTCATGCAAGGTGGATCACCTCACCCTAGGCAGTTCGAAACTTGGCATAATAACGCACATGGCTACTTTCACTGACGCAATCGCTCAGCTACGCGCACTGCCTTCTAAGTCAGCGCAGGGCTTGGCTTTTGAAAAGCTAATGGTCAACTACTTTAAGACGGACCCTACGCTCGCCAGTGAGTATTCAGAGGTGTACCGCTGGGTGGATTGGCCGTACAACGGTGGCAAAGCTGATACGGGTATCGATCTTGTGGCCAAGCGTGCCGATGACGGCCAGTGGACTGCTATCCAGTGCAAGTTCTATTTGCCTTCCACGTCGATGCAGAAGGGACATCTGGATTCCTTCTTTGAGGCATCCGGCCACTCATTTCAGACGAACAAGGGTATTGAGCAGTTCGCGAACCGCTTGATTATCTCGACTACTGATCGCTGGTCGTCGAATGCGGAGTCAATGCTGGAGAACCAGCTAATTGCCACAAACCGCATCGGTTTAGCGAATATAGCGGAGTCTCCGATTAACTGGGACATCGCGTACCCGGGTAGTGAGATGTCAGTCAATCTCACTTTGCGAGAGACGTACGAGCCACGACCACATCAGGAAACAGCCATTGCGAAAACCCTCGAGGGGTTTAAAACACACGACCGTGGCAAGCTCATTATGGCCTGCGGTACGGGTAAAACATTCACCGCACTCCGTCTAGCGGAGCGTTTCGCGGAGCAAGGGTATGGCAAAGCCCGTGTGCTATTCCTTGTGCCTTCGATCAGTT
This sequence comes from Corynebacterium glucuronolyticum, assembly GCA_022772305.1. GTDB lineage: Bacteria > Actinomycetota > Actinomycetes > Mycobacteriales > Mycobacteriaceae > Corynebacterium > Corynebacterium glucuronolyticum_A. The sequence continues at coordinate 12,780 of JALFAQ010000074.1, read as the reverse complement.
TGCTATCGCAGTCGCTGAAAGAGTGGACGGCCCAGGCCCGCATGGATTTGCGCAGCTACGCGGTATGTTCTGACACCAAAGTGGGGAAGAAGGCCGAGGACATCGCCTCCTATGATCTTGAGGTCCCAGTTTCTACCGACGGTACAGATATTGCCAAGCGGCTTTCCACCCGCAAGCGAGCTGCTGGGCTGACCGTAGTTTTCTCCACGTACCAGTCGCTACCTGCGATCCACGACGCTCAGCAGCTAGGCCTTGAAGCTTTCGATCTTGTCATTTGTGACGAAGCCCACCGCACAACCGGCGCAACGCTTGCCGGCGAGGACCCGTCTAACTTCTCGCGCATCCATGACGACGACTACATTAAGGCCTCCAAGCGACTGTATATGACGGCTACCCCAAGGCTTTTCGACGACACAGTTAAGGGCAAAGCCTTAGAGCATTCCGCCGAGATCTATTCCATGGACGACGAGGCGGTGTACGGGCCGGAGTTTCACAGGCTAGGTTTCGGAGAGGCTGTCGATAAGGGCTTGCTCACTGACTACAAGGTGCTGGTCATGACTGTCGACGAGACTGTGGCCGCCGACGCGTTGGGCCGGTTCAACACGGCGGGCGGCCAGGACATTAACCTGACTACTGGTTCCGCCATGATCGGCGTGTGGAACGCGTTGGCGAAGCGATCTGGCAAGGCCCAGGGCACTCGCGATGGGTTTGAGGAAGATGCCCAGCCGATGAAGCGCACAGTCGCGTTTGCGAAGGACATCAAGACTTCGAAGGCGATTACGGAGTCGTTCCCGCTGCTGATCAATTCGCACCGTGAGGTGTTGCAGGAAAAGGCAGTCCTCAATGATGTACAGACGCTCAACATCGATCTGGAGATTGCCTCGCAGCATGTCGACGGCGCGATGAATGCCATGGAGCGCAATACCAAGCTCACGTGGTTTGAGGCTGATATTCCGGAGCACGAGTCGCGCATCCTCACAAACGCGCGGTGCCTCTCCGAGGGCGTGGATGTGCCTGCTCTCGATGCCGTTGTATTCTTCAATCCTCGCAACTCGATGGTGGATGTGGTCCAGTCCGTCGGCCGTGTGATGCGTAAGTCTAAGGGCAAGGACTACGGCTACATCATCCTTCCCGTTGCCGTTCCGCCGGATAAGTCCCCGTCTGAGGTTCTCAACGACAACCAGCGCTTCAAGGTTGTGTGGCAGATCCTCAACGCTCTGCGGGCCCACGACGATCGTTTCAACGCCAAGGTCAACTCGATTTCGCTGAATGAGGGTTCGCTCGACGATCTTCCTATTAATGTCGACCACGTCACTGATCCCGAAAAGAAGCGTGAGGAGAAGGCAAAGAAGCAGCTTGCCTCGCAGGAGGGTGATTCTCCGAAGGACACCGTGGCTTTTGAGAGCGACGCGACCGTGAAGCAGCTTGTCCTGTTCTCGCTGGAGCAGTGGCAGGAGGCGATTTACACCAAGTTGGTGGATAAGGTGGGCACCCGCACATACTGGGAGGATTGGGCCGACGATGTCGCCGAGATTTCCCAGGCACAGATCACCCGCATCAAGGCGCTGCTCGAGCGTGCAGACGATGAGCTCCGCGCTGAGTTCGACACCTTCGTTGAGGGCCTTCGCGGCAACCTGAACAACTCCATCTCGGATGACGAGGCGATCAGTATGCTTTCCCAGCACCTGATCACCGCGCCTGTGTTCAACGCGTTGTTTGCTGAGCATGACTTCGCTTCCCAGAACCCTGTTTCGCGCGTGATGCAGCGCATGGTTGATGCGCTTAACGACGCTGACCTGGATTCCGAGACCGATTCCTTGAATAAGTTCTATGAGTCGGTGCGCGTGCGCGCCTCAGAGGTCACCAGTGCTTCCGGTAAGCAGCAGGTGATTAAGGAGCTCTACGAGCGTTTCTTCCAGAAGGCGTTCAAGAAGCAATCTGAGGCGCTGGGTATTGTGTACACCCCGGTGGAGATCGTGGACTTCATCATCCGCGCCGCCGATGACGTGTCCAGGAAGCACTTTGGACGCGGACTTACCGACGAAGGCGTGCACGTCCTTGACCCCTTCACCGGCACCGGTACGTTCATGGTGCGCTTGCTGCAGTCCGGCCTGATCGAGCCGAAAGACCTGGCCCGCAAGTACGCCAGCGAGCTGCACGCCACCGAGATCATGTTGCTGGCCTACTACGTTGCGGCTGTGAACATCGAGACCACCTACAACGCCCTGCAGGCCGAGGCCGCGCAGCGCGACGGCGAGCCGGAGCCGGACTACGTCCCGTTCGACGGCATCGCCCTGGCCGATACCTTCCAGGTTTACGAGGACGACGACACCCTGGACCTGGACGTCTTTGAGGACAACAACGAGCGCATCGAGCGCCAGAAGGCAGCCCCGATCCACGTGATCATCGGCAACCCGCCGTACTCGGCAGGCCAGAAGAGCGCGAACGATAACAACGCGAATTTGAAGTACCCGATGTTGGATAAGCGCATCGAGGAAACCTACGTTGCTCGTTCTACTGCAAAATTGAAGATTTCACTTCACGATTCCTACCTACGTGCATTTAGATGGGCTACTGACCGCATCAGACACTTTGGCGTAATCGCGTTCGTATCAAACGGAGGCTGGATAGACGGGAATGCTGGCAACGGTGTTCGTCTGACCATGCAAAAAGAGTTTTCTGACATTTACGTTTTCAATCTACGTGGGAACCAGCGCACCTCAGGAGAGCAATCGCGCAAGGAGGGCGGAAAAGTCTTCGGCTCGGGTTCACGAGCAACTATCGCAATCTTGATCGGAATTAAACAACCCAACAAGATCGGCTGTTCGATTCATTACCGTGACATCGGCGATTACCTGACCACCGAGCAAAAACTCAGTATTGTTGACCGCTCCACTGTGAACACCATCGAGTGGACGGGGATTACCCCTAATGCTCACGGTGACTGGATTAACCAGCGCTCGGACGAGTTCAGTACCTGGCCGATCCTAGGCGACAAAAAGAACAATTCTGCGCAACGATTCTTCAAGACCTATTCAGCCGGTCTAAAAACATCGCGAGATGCATGGGCATACAACGCAAGTGCTGACAAAGTCCGAGAATCAATCCTTGACACGATCGACTATTACAATTCTCGCGTGGATGAGCTTTTGGATACAGTCAATCCGAACGAACAGATTTCTACATATCTGATGCAAGACCCGACACGATTCACCTGGGATGCTGTCAACAAAAAGCAAGTCACGCAGGGAATCAGGATCGAATATCGTGAGGACAATATTGTTCTGGGGTTGTATCGCCCGTTCTTCAAGCAACACGGATACTTCGATCAGCACCGACAGTTGAACAACAGTGTATATCTGCTGCCGTCGATGTACCCGACCCAGGAGCACGACAACATTGGCTTTGTCCTCACCGGTGCCGCATCGCATTACGATTTTGGGCTCATTGGGACTAACCTCCTCCCGAATCTCCACACTCTGGACACAGGCCAGTTCTTCCCCCGCTGGACATGGGAACCAGTGGGAGCCCCTGAGGGACAGCTGGACTTTGGGACAGCGGCTTCGTCGACAAGCGAAAAAGGTGTGGAAGGTGAGGTGCTGGACGGCTATAGGCGCGTCGATAACATCACCGACGAAATCCTGGGGATCTACCGTGAGGCGCTGGGCAGCAACATCACCAAGGACGAGATTTTCTACTTTGTGTACGGCAAGCTACACGACCCGGTGTACCGGGAAACGTATGCGGCTGATCTGAAGAAGATGCTGCCACACATTGAGATACCTGCGACACGGGAGGAATTCGACAAGTTTGCTGAGACCGGTTGGAAGCTGATGGACCTGCACGTGAACTACGAGGATGTGGAGCCGTTCCCGCTGGACATTCAGGTCAGGGGTGACCAGAACGATCGGGAGACGTGGCGGGTGCTCAAGCTCAAATGGGCGAAGAAGAAGGACCCGGAGACCGGCAAGAGCGTCAACGACGTGACCAAGATGATCTACAACAAGCAGGTGACCATTGCCGGGATCCCGGCGGAGGCAGACGAATACATGCTGGGGTCGCGCTCGGCGCTGGCGTGGATCATCGACAGGTACCAGGTAAAGAAAGACAAGGCATCGGGAATTGTGAACGACCCCAACGATTGGGCCGACGAAGTGGGCAACCCGCGCTACATCGTCGACTTGATCGGGAAGGTCACGCGCGTGGCTGTGGAAACGGTTGAGATTGTGAAGGGATTAAACCAGTGACATCATTTACTGAGCAAGGAATGCCCACCCACCAAGAGTTAGTAGTTCCTATACTGCGGGCACTTGTGACTCTAGGTGACTCTGCTAAAAGCCGAGATGTAATTGAGGAAGTCGTTTCGAGTCTTCCTGATTCGGATCGGCTTCTTCAAATGACCTACCCCAACCGACCAAACACTTCAGTACTGGAGGATCGTGTTGGCTGGTCCATAGCAACTTCGAAACGAATCGGTGCAACCGATCAACCGACTCGTGGCATGTACATGGTTACAGATTTTGGCCGAAGCCTTCTGCTACTCGACGCAAACAGTGCACTGGAAAAAGTAAAAGAAATAGACCGCGAAATTTATCGGGAACAGCGTCAAGAAAGGGAAAAGAAAAACAAGGAGATTGACCCAGAAATCCCGCAAGATTCCGACGTAATAATCGATACAGGAGCTGAAGACCCCGTTCCTGTACAGCCGGACTGGGAAGAACAACTGCTTGCCCGACTACATTCGCTTTCTCCTGACGGGTTTGAAAAGTTTGTCATCTACCTTCTCAAAAAGTACGGTTTGAAACTCATGCACGTTGGCGGAACTGGCGATGAAGGGATCGATGCCATTGGTACAGCACCGTTAAGCCCGGTGTTGTCATCCAGGGTGGCAGTTCAGGTCAAGCGATACGCGCCAGATGGTAAACCGATCGGGCGTGAAACTGTCGCCCTCTTTCAACGCGATGCCGCAACGAAGGGCGCTGAACGCGCGATTCTAGTGACCCTTAGCCGTTTCACCGAGCCAGCTCGTAAAGCTGCTACAAATGCAACACCGACTGTCGATCTCATCGACGGCAAGAAATTGGCGGAACTCATCCTTGAGGATGGCGAATCCGGTGTTAGCATGGCTCCCGTAGTCGACGATAATTGGTTTAATCGGTTCGACTAGTTATCGCCTGGTTAACGCCTAGATATCGCTCCCTCGAAATACCAAATAGGAAAATCCGAGAGTACGTTTTAGCCTCCTTAACTTTCTTTGGAAAAGGAACGATGGTTGCTTAGTGCTGGTTGGTTTTTCCCTTGGTTAATCGGTATGCCAATGTCGCCCTTGGCTTCAGTTGTGGGCTGCAACTGCTGTTCAGGTTGAGATCGGCGATAACAACGGCTAGGTAGATCCCGTCGATTTTACCTGAGTCGCTCTTCCTGGAATTGAGAACACGAGCGTGAGTCCTGCAATGCACTTAATGAGCGCGGCAACATTCACGGTGGTTCGCAGCTTGCGTCACTCGTGTTGTTCTGCCATCGCTACTTCTAAAAATCCCGTCTTATTACAGACTTGTTGCCGGTGAGCACAACTTCAAACGCAAAAGATGAACCCTTGTACGAAATTATCCAGTGTGCGTGTGGTACCCCCTTGCTAAGTTGTAGGCTATGAGTCGAATGATGGCTGTCGCAGATGCGCTGAGGCTGGTGCGGGTGAGAGAAGAATCGCCCGCATGGTCACTGCTTGCAGCCAAAAACGCGCCGGTGATCCTCGCGGTGCTGGCCGACGTGTTCCGAGGCGATAACCGCACGATGTCGGGAACGGAGTTGTTCCTGGCGGTAGATCCGCTGCTAGTCGATATTCGAGAGTCCACGGGGTTAGAGCTACCCAAGTCAGCGGTCGCCTACGTGGGAGACTGGGTGAAGTCCGGATATCTTGTTCGACGAAGCCCGCAGGGGGAAACCGAGGAGTTTTACGAGCTTTCGTCCGACGCACACGTGGCACTCGACTACATCGCCGAGATTGTGGAGCCACAGCGTGTGGTGACGGGCTCCCGCCTCGACACGGTGTACTCGAGCTTGACGGAACTCGCAGCAGACACTGACCCAGACGAGAAGGCAGCGATCGAGTACCTCGAGGCGCAGCGGGACAAGCTGCAGGAACGGATCGACGCAATCCGTGAGCGCGGGGTGAGCGTGGTTGATGACGGGACCGCAACCGAACGGGCCCGCGAGGTGCTTTCGCTTGCGCGGGTGCTTCCCACCGACTTCGCGCGCATGCGAACCGATGTGGAAAAAGTCGACCACGAGCTGCGAGAATCGATTGTGGAATCGGAGCTCAACGCAGGTGAAGTTCTTGACAACGTCTTCCGGGGAGTGGACCTTATCGAGGAATCGGAGGCGGGCCAAGCATTTCGCGGGTTCTATGACATCTTCCTCAACAACGAACGCTCTGCACGGATCGACGGAGTCATTGACGCCATCATGTCGCGACCATTCACCGAACAGCTCAGCCTCGAGGAGCGCGATGAACTTGGCAGCCTCATGGGGATTCTCGACGAGTCATCCGGGCAGGTACACGACTCGATGACAGGGCTGTCCCGCTCCCTCCGCAGGTTCGTGCAGTCGCGTGAGGCGGAATCCCAGCAGGCACTCATCTCGAGCATTAACAATGCGCAGACACTGGCAATGAAGCTCGGCAGGAAAGGTCTGTCAAACACCACAACGATCGGGGTCGACCTGGAACTCACCTCTCGTCAACCCCAGTCGATCTCCTCCTGGAACCTGCACAATCCGTCCGATTACCTCATTGAGAGTGAGCTCGTTGAAGACGAGGTGGGCACGATTGACTTGGATGCGCTGCAAGTTCGAATCAGGGAAACGGAGATCGACTGGCAGGAACTCACCGATAACGTAAATGCGCTGGTGAGGGAACGCGGTCAAGCAACGATCGCCGATGTGCTTGCCGAGTACCCGGCAACCCAGGGTCTGGCCAGTATCGTTGGGCTCATCAAGCTCGGCGCACGACACGGGGAGCGAGCGGACGGAACGGAGCTCGTGCAGTGGGAATCAAAGAGTGGCAAGAAAAGACAGGCGCGGGTTCACCGCAGTGTTTTCACCGACCCCCTGCCTCAGAAGTACCAGTCGCGGATCTTTGGAGGAACCCATGGATGAAACCACCCAGCTGACAGACACGGATACTGGAACCCTCACGCTGAAGCAGAGGCAGGCCCTGGTCAAGCTCATCAAAGGACCGTTCGTTACTGCGAGCGACCCCAAAGACCAGGAGATCTTCAACGTTATCGTGGAATCCCGCGAGGTCCTATCGCAGCAGCTGAACAACCTATTCCTCACCCTCGTTCTGGATGAAACCGCTGGCATCGCCTACACCAAAGTGTGGGATGCGGAAGTCGATGGGGCGCGCAGTCTCCTGCGTGCACGGCCGCTTACCTTCTTGGATACGGTTGTGATTCTCCACCTGCGCAGACAGCTTGCTAAAGCGAGCCCGAATGAGCGGACGATCGTCGACAAGCAAGAGGTCTTTGAAGCGACCGCACCGTACCAGGCGACCCAGGGAACCGACCACACCAAACAGCAGACAAACTTCAACGCTTCCTGGAAGCGGATAGCCGAATGGAAAGTCGTGGCCCAGACATTGAACCCGGATCGCTGGGAAGTCTCCCAGGTGCTGCGCGTCGCGTTCTCTAGTGAGGAAATTAAGGCCGTGACTGAAAGCTTCGAGAAACTCCTGGAGGACACCGATGAGTAAAACCATCGCGCCCGGCCAATACCGCCTCGCCACCATCCAGGTGTACAACTGGGGTACCTTCGGCAACCTCCACACCGTCGATGTTGCCCGCGAGGGCTTCCTCATCTTCGGCCCATCGGGTTCCGGCAAGTCGACGCTCATCGATGCCGTCTCCACCATCATCGGAGTTCCCGGCCACCACCGTTTTAACGCGGCGGCCACGGAAGCGGGGAAGAGGTCTGGTAGGGACATCGTCACCTACTGCCGTGGCGCATGGCAGAAAGAACACGATGCGGAACTCGACGATGTCACCCGTTCTTTCCTGCGCACCGGCGCGATGTGGAGCGGGGTGGGCCTGCACTTCAGCGACGGAATCGGGGGCGATGTCACAGCCATCCGAATCATGTGTTTGACGGCTAACACCACTACCCAGTCGGAGGTGAAAAATCTCTTCCTGCTCCTGCCTGGGAAGGTGAGCCTTGCCGGGTGCGAGGAACTGGGCAAACACAATGCGCAAATAGATGACGCGAAGAAGCAATTTCCTGATGTCATCTCCGCGCAGCGCAACCAGCGGCCGTTTTCCACAGCGCTGCGCAAACGCCTCGGTATCGCAGATGAAAAGGCTATTGAACTGCTGCAACGCACGCAATCCGCGAAAACCCTGGGTGATCTCAACCAGCTCATGCGGGACTTCATGCTCCCGGAGCCGAACACCTTCAAGATTGCGCACGATGCAGCCGAGAATTTCATCGAGCTGAAAACGGCCCACGGCTTCGTCGTCGAGGCCAGGGAGCAAATTGAGAAACTCCGTCCCATTCGCGACAACGCAAACAAATACAACGAGCTCGCTACGCGGATCGCAGAATACGCGGTTGACCTGGACGCAATACCCGTTTACGCCAACCACAAGCGCCTCCAGTTCGCCACGGATGCCCTCCACGTGAGCGAGGGGGAACTTGCAAGCGCGGAAGCAACGCTCGCAGACGCTCTCGCTCGCGAGAAGGAGCTGGCGGAACAAGAAACCAACCTGCGGGTCGCTATCACCGGCGAAAAAGACGAAGGGATCACAGCGGCGGAACGCAGACGCGACAAACTCCGCGACGAACTCGATCGCGTGCAGGAAACGGCAGAGAAATTTTTCGCAGTCCTCTCCTCACTCACCCCAAATCAGCCTGCGAACCAGGAAGACTTCATCAACACCCGTGTGCAGTTGGAAGACGCGATCGAAGAAATCGAAGTTAGAAAGGGAACCTACAAGAAAACACGCAAAGACATTTACACCCGGATCGTTAGCTTGAGCGAGAAGCTCGACCAGAACGAATCAGCCATCAAAACTGCTGAGCAATACCAGTCCAATATCGACCCTCGGCTCCTTTCTGCTAGAAACCAAATTTGCAGTCTAACGCAGACTGAAGAAATGGACCTCCCCTTCGTCGCCGACCTCATTTCCATCCACTCCGAAGAAACACGCTGGCAAGGAGTCGCAGAACGCGTGATGGGTGGATTTTCCCGCATGCTCCTGGTGCCCCACGAGCACTACCCGCAAGTATCAGCCGCCGTCAATAGCGTCCACCTCGGGACCAAGCTCACCTACATCGATTTTGATGCCAAACTCCAAGAATACCGACCGCAGAAATTTTTGCCCCGAAGCCTCGGCACAAAGATCGATGTCAAGACCGGTAGATTCGCAAACTGGATCCAACACCAGCTGTCCACACGCTTCAACCACATCTGTGCAGAGACAATGGAGGAATTTCGGGCAAAAGAGCGTGCCGTCACTGAAGCTGGGCAGGTGCGCGAAGGAAACCGTCACGTAAAAGACGACCGGTCTCGCATCGAGGACCGCTCTCGCTGGGTGCTTTTTCCAAACACAGAAAACCGCATTGACCTGCTCACCGCCCGCCAAAACAAACTGCGCAAAAAGCTTCGTTCCGCAGAAAAAGAGCTCCAAGATTTCGAATACACCGTAGACAAGGATGAGAAGTTCATCAATAACGCCCGCCGAGTTCTCGAAACAGAGAACTTCTCACAAATCGATGTCGCTGGTGCGCTGGCTGCGGTAGACGCTGCGCAAAAAGACCTAGACATCCTCGTAGACAACAATGATACACTCGCAGGCCTTCAAAATGAGCTTGGATCCGTGCTTGGGCTGAAGCTGATAAAAGCAAAAGAGATCGCCACGTTGCAGCAGCGCATCGGTGTTGCTCGCAACGGTGTCGAGAAAGCCCAAAACGAGATTGAGAGTATCACCGCGAAGCTCGAAGGAACTGAACTACTGACGGAAGATACCCAATCACGTATCGCCCAACGTATGAAGGTGCACGCACGTACCGTTAATGCACGCAACATCGATCAGGTGGCATCCGACACCGAGAGGGAACTGCGGACAGAAAAGTCGGTAGCGGAGACAGATCGCGCTGGTATCCAGCGAGACATCACTCTGGCCATGAGTCGATTCCTGGACGCGTGGCCAGCGCGGCAAGGCGATCTTTTCCCGAGCATCGAGACGACCAATGACTTCCTCAGTGAGCTGCGTCGTCTTGAGAAAGATGACCTGCCCAGGTTTGAAACCGAGTTCCAGGAGCGACTTTTCACTGCAACTAATACTCACCTTGGCAGACTGTGGAAAGCAATCTCCACAGCTGCAAGCTCCATGCGGAAAGAGATCGACAAGCTCAACCAGTCCCTCAAGCTCGTTGAATTCTATCCGGGGCGCACCCTCCAGATAGAGGTCCGAGAGGCGCTACCCGCCGTTGCGCGAGAATTTTCCACGAAGCTTGCTGAAGCCACCGAAGGCACCTTGGAAAACGACATCGCCTCCGCAGAACAGCGATTCATGCGCCTATCTGCCGTCATTGAAGACGTGGTGGAAAGCGACAAGACAACCCCGCGGCAGCGCAAACTCCGACTGGATACCCGCTGGCACGTCGCTTTTTATGGCGTGGAGGTCGATGCCAATGGCAACCGCGGTGCCGTCTACGAGTCCGCAGAGGGCCTCTCCGGTGGTCAGGCGCAGAAGCTCTCCAGCTTCTGTCTCGCCGCTGCCCTCCGCTTCCGGCTCACCGGCATGGGGGAGTCCGCCACCAAGGCGAAGAACTCCCGCGTCCTCATCGGCGACGAGGTGTACCCCCACTACGGCACGATCATCCTCGACGAGGCCTTCGACCGCGCCGATGCGGAATTTACCCGCACGTCGATGGAAGTTTTTGACCGGTTTGGCTTCCATATGGTTCTCGCCACGCCCGAGAAGCTCCTCCAGCCCGTCGAGGACTACATCGGCGGCGTCCTCATGGTGGAGTGTCCCGACCGCAAGCATTCCCGCACCTCTTCGCTCACCATCGAGGAGGCTGAGCAGAATGCGGTCAGTTAAAGACGTAGAGAAACGGGCCACGACGTTTTACCGGAACAATTACACTAGTTGGCTCGCCGGAGACTTCACGCAGCTCGCCATCAATCTCCAGCCACCGACAGCCCGTGAGGTGGAGAAAGACGGCGGCGCAGCGTTCCGCGAATGGAAACAATCCTGGGAAAATCACTGGATCCCTGTTAAGTACGTAGACAAACGCCTCAGTGTCTTCGGTATCTACTCCGTGCCATCCCGCGTCGTCATCGACTCACCCGCGACGGCCGCGCGTCTCGCGGGCCTCACGCGGGAGTGGGACCGCACTGTCAGTCTCCTCGACAGGCTGGCTACGGGGCTTGCCGACGACTCCTCTCGCGGCATCCTCGCCCACAGGGCCACCGCGTGGGCCGAGTGGAGCGACATCACCGCCGACCAGTTCATCGCCGTCATCCAGTGGCTACGCACCCACGACACCTCCGACTACTACCAACGGGAACTCCCCATCATGGGGGTGGACACCAAATGGCTCGAAACCCACAAGGGACTCGTCAGCGCCATTGTGGAAACTCCGACCTTCAAGACGAAACCCGTCATGGTAGAACTCAAAAGCCTCGACCCGGCTCTCCCCATCGCGGTCAACCTCCGCCACCTGAGCGTCGATGTCGCCGACCTCACCGGGGTGCCCACGGGTTTTGAAAGAGTCCTCATCGTGGAAAACTACGTCACCTTCATCGCGCTACCGGACCTTCCCCGCACCCTCGCCGTTTACGGCGGCGGGTTCTCCGTCACCGAGCGCATCGGCTTCATCGGTGCAGACTGCCCAGCCTGGTACTGGAGCGACCTCGACAGCGCAGGCTTCGCCATCCTCGCCCTCATCCGCACCCGCCACCCCCAGATCAGATCCATCCTCATGGACACCGACACCATCCTTCAGCACCTACCGTTCGCTGTGGAGGAGACGCAGGCCACCGCCGTCAACACCGGGATGCTTACCGCCGATGAGCAGGCCGCCTTCGACATCCTTCGCGACCGCGCCGACGGCTCCTGCCTCCGCATCGAACAGGAACGCATCGGCTTCGCGTGGGCCACGCAGAAACTGAAGGAACTCGCCTGGTAGACACATCAATCCGCTGAAAAGGTTAAGCTGCCCCTCGGGTAGACTAGCGCCATGCGTCTATGGTCTCTCCACCCCAGCCACCTCGACCGCCAGGGGCTTGCCGCCTGCTGGCGGGATGCGTTGCTCGCGCAGAAGGTACTGGCGGGTCAGACGCGTGGCTACCGCAACCATCCGCAGCTTTTGCGGTTTAAGCAGCACGAATCCCCAGATTCTGCGATTGGGGCGTACTTGACTGCGGTGCAGGCCGAGGCGACGGCGCGGGGTTACAACTTCGACGCGTCGAAAATTGTGGTGCCGGGCGAGGACGCTGCACCCATTCCGGTGACCTCTGGTCAGCTTGCCTACGAGTGGGAGCACCTCGGCAAGAAAATCGCGGCGCGATCACCGGAGTTTGTACGCGCTGCGGAGCCAACGCCGCACCCGCTGTTCGTTGTGGTGCCCGGGGATATAGCCGATTGGGAAGTGACGGGATAAAATACGAGCCATGGGTTTGAATTACCGCCAGCGCAAGAAGACTGGCAAGGATAGCTGGATTAACATCTCCGGCTCCGGCGCGTCATTTTCCAAGCGCGTGGGACCGGTGACCTTCAA
>JALFAQ010000070.1 GCA_022772305.1 Corynebacterium glucuronolyticum | reverse complement strand
TTCCTGGCGCGAGCGCGCCGCCGACCGCCGTCTCCTCACCACCCTCGGCCTCACACATAGCTTTTCGACGACCGGCCTGGAGCTTGTCCTCCTCATCGTCCCCGCAGCCATCTGCGGCTATCTCGTCGGCACGTGGGCGGGTGCATTTATCGCCACAGTGGCTACTGTATAAAAACGTGGCACCGGAGGAAATCCTCTGGTGCCACGTCAGTGAAAAAATGCACTGGCCCTCGAAAGGGCGCTGCCCGAATTATGCTTCGAGCAACCGTTGTCCTATGTAGGAATCGCTATCGCGAATTCCCGGCGGGATGAGATACATCGCTGACGCAGTATGTTGCAGATACTCCGCCATGTGATCAGTCGCCATCCATTGGAGAATCGGGATGGACGTTTGGGAGGGGTCCCGATCAACGGCGTTGAAGAACAAGCCAGTGTCGAGACGACCCAAGTCTGTAAGGCTCTCGGTGTATTTGTAGCCACCCCACACGCTGCGGTGCCCACCATTGTGATCCGGGTGGACGATCGCCAGGAACGGATCGTCGGGTGCATTCCGGACAATGGCTATGCGGCTACTGAGACCGCGCAACAGCGCACCCAGCAGTAACAGTGCCGACCCAATGAATCGGAGGTATGTGGGGGAGAAGTTGACGTTCAACTTGGCATCCAGGAAGGGGATATGACCAGCGATGTTACTGGAGGTGTCATAGATGGTCATGCCCCTACCTGGCAGCACTCCTGCTTCCCGTATGTCGCCGAAAACCGTGGCGACGGCGACGAGGAGCAAGCCTGTGGCGAAGATGAACGTAGAGGCTTTAGTCGTGGTGATGCCTGGGTACACGAGCCAACCGATAACGATGGCGACGTTGAGACCATCGGTCACCTGCTTCCGCGTGTTGGGAGGCATGTGAGTGGAAATCCAGAAGGTACCCATTGCCACGATGGACAGTGTCCCGCCGAGCACCTCTTGCACCGAGAACGTGAGTGTGTCGGATGTCCATGCCATGATGATTACCGTCACAAGCACAACTCCGAGCCAGGAGCAGGAGAATACATCGCGACGGTTCATTTTCGCCGGAATTGCCACGATGATCCCGATGCGCTCTCGCAGGGCGATGGGAAAACTAGCGAGGAACAAAGGCGTGTCTTTCCGGTTTGGCAGATCTTTAGCTGCCTGGGCACCATGACAGCCCAGGCAAAGGTAAGGCTACCCTAAAATGTGAAGGGGGGCAAGGTTATTTCGCCCCAATAGTCACTATTTGTGGGAAATAGGCCATGTATCGAATGAAAGTGAGCCCCAACCAATGTCAGCTGGGCGCGTGGCGCTTCCCGCCTGCCCGCAGTGACAGTGACCGCTGGGGGTGTTGACAAGCGAGATGGTTGAGATCGCGCGGGCAAGTTATGCCGCCACTAGAAGCGTCAGTGATTACCGATTGAACACGAGCTTTTCGGTCTCATCCAGTCATTCCACCGTAATGTGCGTCAGCGCCTCAATTCTCGACGCATCTACCCCCAAACCTATGCTGCGACGCCGCAAGCATCCGAAAACAATTCATGGAGCAGACGCGTGATTGGCATCAGGACTAACTCCGGTCGCCGATAGCAGCCCGCCCCCGCGCCTCAAGAGTGCAGGTACTGTGCACTTCAACTGGTTAGGTCTATCCTTACAGTGGCCTATTTCCAATTTCCCGCATTTATAGTGGCATAGTTAATGCGCTGAAGGCCTAGAAGTGAATCTATAAGGCTTAAGCGTATGCACCGGGAAATCACCATGGGCACCGTTATTGCCATTTTGGCAATGGTGGAGCCTCGAATGAGCGGTGAGGTATTGCGAAAACCGCGGTGGCTGCCGCCATGACGACGTGTATGGAATCTCAATCATTCTTCCCGTCCGGGTTGGCAATGATTGGATTTCTCCCGCGTATCCCTTCGATACAAGGCGGCTATCAAATGGGGGACACCGGACCGAAACCACTCGGTGTTGGCGTAGCCTACGAGGGGCGACTGATGCGTAACAAACACTCAGGGCGAGACATACAAGCCCTAGGCCTTTTCGACCTTCACCGTCATACCGATCTGGATCCACTCCCATGGGGCGAGGGAAACCCCCTTAGAGACATCCTCACCGAGAAGCGCGGGTTCAACACAGACAAAATGCTTCCAATCCTCAGCACCCATATCACCCGGCACCGCCTCGCCCGGATTCCAGATGACCGTGTGGTCGTGATCGTGTCCGGTCACGGTGATACGACGGTCGCCATCAGTGATGGTGACGGGGGAAGTGCTAGTCGTCCGCTCATCAACAGGCGAGCCGTCGAATGCGTACCCCGCTATCGTCAGCGTGGTAACGTCCTCAGCGCGGAAATAGGGGTGAAAGGCCAATTGCACGTTTTTCCGCTTGCTGGCCGCATTCCTACATTTCAGGATCATGGCGAAACCTTTTGGTGTGGACTGAATACCAAGTCGAAGATCCCACTCGTCATGATGGATCCGGCAATCGAAACCTCCCGGGACCTCCTGGCACTCCCAATTCTTGCGACGCGCCCAGCCGTGAGAGGGCTCCTGACCTGTCAGATCATTGAACCACGGGGCGATTATTGGCACTCCGCCACGGATGGATCCGCCCTCTTCAAAATCGGCCCTCGGAGAGAGGTAGAGAAGCTCACCGAGAAAAGAATCTGCTGATAGGAGATGTGCACGACCATCGGCGATCGTGATGGATGTGCGGCCTTCTTCTGTATAGGTGAGGTTGGCTGGGGATGCGTTGCTAGAACTGCTCATAGGTTTAAGGGTAGTGGACGTTAGCACTCAAGAACCAGCGTGAACCGGGCATAAACTTGTTTATGATGACTAGTAATATACCCTATAAGCGTGTTCTTCCGGCAAGACATATTCTAAACTTCGATTCTTGTTCGTCACCTTAAGCTGGCTGGGAATTGAACTTCCATACCCCTGATAGACTTGCCTCTCACTCACAAGCCACGACGGATAAGCCGGGAATTGAACTTCCATACCCCTGATAGACTTGTGCGTGAAAATATCCCCCCACGTTACCTGCTGGGAATTGAACGGAGCTGACCCCGTTTGTGTGGACGCCCTGATTCCCGGCTTGTTGGGTCGGGGGAAAGGTAGTCTACTGTCATGCCGCGTAGAAGTTTTTCTTAAGGAGTTCAAACGTGATGCGGTCGCGATGTATGAGAACGATCCCGATGTGTCGATGAGCCAGGTTTCCAAGGATGTGGGGATCAATCGAGCCACACTGCGCTATTGGATCGACCAGTTTGGAACAGGTAAGAAGACAACACCTGTTGCTGTGGAGAAGCCGGATGTTGATCCCCCTGTAGAAAAGGAAATCCGCAGGTTAAGGAAAGAAAACGCGAGGCTTCGTGAGGGGCGAGATATTTTGGTCAAGGCTGCGAAATATTTCGCGGAAGAGACAAACTGGCAATCCGCTTGAAGGTTTGCCCGCGACCACCGCACCGTGTATTCGGTCAAGCGGATGTGTGCCGTTTTGACAATCCACCGCAGTAGCTACAACACCTGGCGTAGTAGACGCGAAAGGCGGGATCAAAAGGCTTTGTCAGATGCGCTTTTAGGTGTGAAGATTGAGGAGGTTTTCCGCCGTGAAAACGGCTGCTACGGTGCAAAACGCATCACGGCTTAAACTTAATGATGATCCAGGTTCTACTCCTTTAAACCACAAGCGTGTGGCCAGGATCATGAAGAATGTGGGCCTTTGCGGGTATACCAGGCGACGAAGAGTAAAAACCACCGTGCGGGCTCAGGGCCGACATGTGTTTGCTGACCTTGTACGCCGCAGGTTTTACGCCGATAGACTCAACAAACTTTATGCCCACGGACATTACCTACGTGCCTATTGCTGACGGGTCGAACATGTATCTGGCGACAGTATTGGATTGTTGTTCTCGCAGGCTTGTAGGCTTTGCTTTTCAATGATCACATGCGGACCTCGCTTGTGATTGAGGCCTTGAACAATGCATGCGCCACCCGTAGAAGCCTTGCAGGATCGGTGTTTCATTCCGACCACGGCAGTGTGTACACCTTAAGATGAGTTCAAGAAAACCTGCAGTGACCTTGGTGTTACCCAATCGATGGGGTCTGTGGGAACCAGTGCTGATAATGCGTTTGCGGAGTCGTTTAACGGCTCTTCCGGTTTTAGAGTGCGTTGATTTTGTTGGTGAGGCCTCCGGAGTGGATGAGGCACCGCAAGATGTAGTGGTTGAGGTTTTTAAATCCTAGGGCGATGCCGCGGAGGTGTTCGAGGCGTCCGTTGATTGCTTCGA
>JALFAQ010000053.1 GCA_022772305.1 Corynebacterium glucuronolyticum | reverse complement strand
GCCTGGTAGAGGCGCTCGTGGTCGGGGGCAGTGGGGTCCACGGGGAGGTCTCGGCGGAGGGCGAAGAGGGAACGTCGGGAAATGGGTGGTTGGGAAATCGGTGGGGTGTCGCCGGAGGGGCCGGTCCAGCGGGTGGCTGGGGGGAGGTCGAAGCCGTCGGTGTAGACGGCGGAGGCGCCTACCGCCAAGAGCTCGGCGGGGTGGCAAAAATCGAGAAGGGCGACGACGTCGCGGGGGTAGCGGGCGTGGGGATCCGCGGTGAGGACGAGGGTGGGCGCCTCGTCCTGGATCCAGGAGAAGAGGCGCCGGCGGGTGCTACTGTCCATCGAGGAACGATTGGGCGCTGGTGAGGAAACCCTCGGTAAGGTCAGGAAGTGCCTGGTAGACCGCGGTCTGGGCGTGCTCGCGGACAGCATCGAGGACAGCCGGGGCGAAGGCCAGGAGGTGGTCATTGAGCATCTCCTTGGTGGGGGCGACGGCGTCGGCGTTGCCGGTGCCGATCTCGTAGCAGCCGGTGGAGACGAAGGCGATCTCGTAGCCGATGTGGTCGTCAGGATAGCGGCCCTGGTCCGGAACGGACAGACCGAATTGGCTATAAAGATCGCGGACGCGGAGGGTGACCGAGTCCTCAAAGACGAGGCCGTCGTCGGTAACGTAGGGCGACTCGTAGGGCTGGGCGAGGGGCGCGCTGACGCCGGTGAAAAGGTACAAATGGTCTCTGTCGAGGGCCTCTTTGGTGTCGGGTTGGGTGCGGAGTTTCTTTATTCCCGCGAGCGACCGTGAGTCCTCGAGGGGCCAGTTGTCGAGCATACCTTCGTCGAAAAGCAAATCGATGTTGGTGGGAGAGGCGAGGAAAAGACGAGAAATGACCGAGCCGGCGGCGTGGAGACGTTGATGCATTTAGATACCGATCCTATCCATCGAGCCGTAGAACATGAAGCGGCCGATAACCTCGGAAACGATGACGAGGAGGTAACTGATGGTGACGAGCGCCAGGATCGCGTTCGAGCGGGTGAGGAGGCCCTTGTTCACCGCCTGTGAGCGGGTCATTTTGATGAGGAACATGCCCATGAGGCCCGCGCCGATGACGAGGAGAACAAGGCGGACGACCATACCCGTCATCGTGAATTCCTCGACCGGCGGGTTGACGCCGGCGGGGCGGCCGTAGTTAAACAGCGCAATGATGATTTCCAGCGGGAGGAGGAGAACCGTCACCACACCGAACCAGTTTAAGCAGGTGCGGACGAGGTCGGCGGCTTTGTTGTCGTCGGTGTCTGGTGTTGGCCCGCGGGGGACGATCCTCTCCGCGAGCTTCAGGATGCGCGAATTGCGCATGTAGGGGTGGGCGGCGAAGGCCGTGGCGATGGCGAGGGTGCCAAGGAGTGCGGACGTCATATAGAACTGCGCCGGGGTGGTCCAGTGATTCCAGGACGGAACCGTTCGGAGCAGATACACCGACGACATGATCCAGATGAAACCGATACCCCACAGCGCCGTGATGATGGCGAGGAGCTGGCGGACCAGCGGCGAGAACCAGCGTTTCCACTGGACGAAGGCATAGGCGAAACCGAGAGCCGCGAAGCCGACGCCGAACCAGATCTCCCGGGACAGCGGGCTCGTAATCGGGTTACGGAGCGCATTGGGCGAGTTGAAGACGTCGCCAAGGTGGAACATGGAGGCACACAGAGCTGCGACCATGATGGGACCGAGGGCGTAGAGCGCCGGATCAGAGATGCGGTCGATGGTCTTCGTGTCGTACTTGCTGCGCGCGAGGACCTGCACGAAGCCGAGGACGATGAAGCCGCCGACGGCCATCTGGGCCAGGATGGTAAAGGCCGTCAACGGCCATTCACTCATATGCATTTAAATCTCCTCCACGTTGAGGATCTCGCCCGTGCGGTTATCCCACGGCTGGGCATCGTGATGGGGGGTGATGACGAGGTTGGGGTGGGTAATCGTCGGATCCGGAAGCGGCGCGATGCCGGCCTCCGTACCGTGCTTCTCGCGGAGCTCGTCGATGGGGCCGAACTCCAGCGCGCGGGACGGGCAGGCGGCGACGCAGGCGGGGGTTTTGCCCTCGGCGCGGTAATCGCGGCAGAGGTCGCACTTGGTCATGTGGCCCTCCTCGGCATTGAACTGCGGTGCCGAATAGGGGCACGCCCACTCACAGAAACGGCAGCCCACGCACTTATCCGGATCGACGGCGACGATGCCATCCTCCTCCTTGTGCATGGCCGTCGTGGGACACACCTCGACACAGATGGGGTGCTCGCAGTGGTTGCAGGACATCGACGTGTAATAGGTGAAGACATCCTGGTTGAAGGTGCCGTCGGGATTCTCGTTCCACGAGCCGCCCGAGTACTCCACCACGCGGCGCCAGTTCACACCGATGGGGGTATCGTGCTTGTCCTTACACGCTATCTGGCAGGCCTTACAGCCGTTGCAGAGCGTCTGATCAAAGTAGAAACCTAGTTGCGTCACTTGTCGATCCTTTCAACCTGCACGAGTGCGGTGTGCTGGGCGTTGCCCTTAGCGAGCGGGGACGGATGCCAGCTGGTCAGCGTGTTCATTGAGGCGCCCTGGTCAATACCCTTTTTGTCCGGGTTGTACCAGCTACCCTGCGGAACGCTCACAACACCCGGCGCGATGCGCGGGGTGACGCGGGCTACGGTGTGGATGCGGCCACGGTCATTGAACACGGCAATCCTGTCGTAGTTCTTGATGCCGCGCTTCTTCGCGTCGATGGGGTTGATCCAGGCGGTTTGGGGGTGGGCGTCGTCCCTCAGCCAGTCCACGTTGCCGTAGGAGGAGTGCGTGCGGCCCTTCATGTGGTGGCCAAAGCACTGGAGCGGGTACTTCTCGTTCTCCTTCGCTTCCTCCGCACCCTCCCACGTGGCGACGTATTCCGGCAGGGGCGTGAGCTTGTCGCCTTCCGGCAACTCCCATTGCGTCGCGAGCTCAGCGATTGTGGAAGAGTAGATTTCGATCTTGCCGGAGGGGGTGTCCAGCTTGTTGGCGACGGGGTCCTCGCGGAATTCCTGCAGCGGGATGACGGATTCGCCGACGGTCTTCCACACACCCATCTCCTTGAGGGTCTGGTAATCGGGCAGACCCTCGACCTCCTTTTGGGATTCGGTGATGGTGCGCTCCACCCACTGCTGTTGGGTGAGGCCCTCGGTGAACTCGTCGCGGACACCGAAGCGCTCGGCAAGGTCGGCGATGACATCATAAATCGGGCGGCAGTCGTAGAGGGGTGTGATGGCCTGGGAGGCGAGGATGGAATAGCCCATGTTGCCGGACGAGCCCTCCTGGATGACATCCTCCTGCTCCGAGGTGGAGCAATCCGGGAGGACGTAATCGGCGTAGCGGGCAGACACGGTCATCTGGATATCGGAAACAACGATGAGCTCGGCCTTCGTGTCGTCACGGAGGAGCTCCGTCGTGCGGTTGATGTCCGCGTGCTGGTTGGTCAGCGCATTGCCGGCGTACTGCCAGATCATCTTGATCGGCACGTCCAGCTTGTCCTTGCCGCGCACGCCGTCCTTATTCTTTGTCATCTCCGGGCCGTGATCGACGGCGTCGGTCCAGCCGAACACGGAAATCGATGTCTCCACGGGGTTTTCCGTATTCGTGTTGAACGGGTACTCCATGGACAGGCCGTAGGAGGCCTCGCGGCCACCCGTGCCGCCGCCGGGCACGCCGATGTCACCGCACATGGCGGCGAGCGTGAAGATGGCGCGGGCCTGGTTCTCGCCGTTGGCGTGGCGCTGCGGGCCCCAGCCCTGGTTGATGGCGACCGGCTTGGCGTTGCCGATCTCGCGGGCGAGCTGCGTGATCTTCTGCGCCGGCACACCCGTGATGCGGGCTGCCCACTCCGGGGTCTTGGGGACGCCGTCCTTTTTACCCTCCAGGTAGGCGCGGTAGGAGCTGTTTTTTGGAGCACCTTCCGGCAGGTGCTCCTCGTCGAAGCCAGAGCAATACTTGTCCAGGAACTCCTGATCGTGCAGGTTCTCCTGGATCATAACGTAGGCGAGCCCAGCCACGAGGGCGGCGTCCGTACCCGGACGGAGGGGAACCCAGTCGTCGCCAAGCGCAACAGAAGTCTCAGAAAACCGGGGGTCGATGACTATGGTCTTGACGTGGTGCCTGCGCTTGGATTGCTGGGTGACGAACGTCTCGCCGCCGCCGGACATGCGGGTTTCCAGTGGGTTGTTCCCGAAGAGCACCTGGAGCTTGGAGTTCTTGATGTCGTCGAAGCTATTCGACGCCACCCACTCGCCGTAGTGGCACGGGTAGGCCGCCGTGATCTGGGCGGTGGAATAGTCCGCGTAATGGTTGAGGTAGCCGCCGATCAAGTTCATGAGGCGGGCAAACGGGGTCTCGGCCGGGGGCCAGGAGCGGGCGATCGTCCCGCCGAGCGTGCCCGTGCCGTAGTTAATGTAAATGGACTCGTTGCCGTAGTCCTTGATGAGCTGCTTCATCTTATCGGCAATCTCATCGAGGGCCTGGTCCCAGGAAATCTCGATCCACTCGCCGTCGCCGCGCTTCGTGCCCGGCTTGCGCTTCAGCGGTTTCTTCAGGCGGTCCGGGTTATAGATGCGGTGGCGAATCGAGCGGCCGCGCACACACGCGCGGATCTGCTGGGTGCCGATTTCGTTGTCACCCGTGTTGTCCGGGAGCACGCGGGTGATCGTGCCGTCTTCCACGACAAGGCGCAGCGGGCAGCGGGAACCGCAGTTCACGGTGCAGGCGGACCACACGATCTTCTTCTTTTCAGGCTTCGACGGGCTTTCCTTTGCTCCTGAGAAGGCCTTCGGGGCCCGGGAAAAGACAAGGGCGGCGCTGCCGGCGGCAGCCGACCAGCCGAGGAAGCTACGGCGAGAAAGTTCTGGGGCTGTCATTCCTGGCCCTTTCTGTTAATCGTCATATGAATCTGTATTCAGTCTATCTTTTGCGGTGCTAAATTGCGATTTGTGCCACTTATAATGAATTAGGGTATGCTAAGTCACAGTTTTGTCAGGTTGGGATGAGAAAACGGGTTTCGATGCCCTGGTCCTGGCATCGAAACCCGTTATTTCCTTATCTTCCCTGCGTATCGCCCAGCGCACCGGCGAAAGGCATGTACTCTGGTGCGGCTAGGAACGTAAAGGAAGCTATGCACCCTTCTTATTGCAGAAGGTAGACCTTTTGTTATCTCTTACGACGAAAGCTGGGAACTCAGGCTGGCGAGAGCACCGTCATCGCTTTGTGTAGCCTCGTACAAGAGGTGCGTGTTCTCGTTGATGGTCTGGAGATCCTGGAGAATCTGAACAGAGCGCGGAACCTCGACCGGCGGAGCAACAGTGTGGAAGATCATCGTGTCATCGGCCACACCCTGCACGCCGGAGACCGCCGGGGTGGCGATGCCCGTATTCTCAGCAATCCAGTCGTAGTGATCCTGGACCGGAACCCACCAGCCGAGCGCCCCGTCAAGGCGGCTGCCCTTGGCGGCGGAGTTGGCAAGGGAGGCGACGCCGACGAGCTGGCCGTCGACAAACAGCGGGCCGCCCGAATCACCCTGGCCGAGGTGGCCGTTGTAGACATAGCCCTCGTAGAAGACATCCGCCGGGTTGATCGCACCCGCCACGTTGGTGACGCGGCGCTGCACCTCGACATCAGCCTGCTGGATGATGTCCTTGCCGTTTTCCATGACCGAGCCCCAGCCCATGGAGTAGCCGGCCTCCCCCTCGCCTGTGTAGGATGTCGCAAGAGGAGCAACCGGGGACTGCATCCGCTTATTCGTCTTCACCAACATAAGATCGCTCGACGGGTGGACAATGACCTTAGCCACGCGGGCCTTCTCACCATTGGCCGGAGCGCCGACAGAGATAAAGGAGTAATCCCCAACGCCCTTGCAGTGGGCCGCGGTGAGAATCCACTC
>JALFAQ010000052.1 GCA_022772305.1 Corynebacterium glucuronolyticum | reverse complement strand
TTTCCTAAAAGTGGGAGTTAGAAGGCCCTGGGGCTGAGCACAGGGGCTTCATGGAATGTGGTTTAGCGCAGCAGCTCTGCGATGCGGTCGCGAACGGGCTGCAGCTGCGGGGCTACGGCGACGAGCGCGGTGAGAATCGCGACGAAGCTGCCGGCAAGGCTGGCGAAGATGGTGCCGAGTGGAGACAGTCCCTCGCCATCGGCAAAACCCGATGCCTGAGCATTGCCCGTGTTATCGCCGGCGTCTGCGTCATCACCGTTGCCGGTGTTGTTGTCACCCGTGTCCGGCTTCTCGCCGTCCTTGGCGTCGACGGTGAAGATTGTCGTCGTGCCAGAAACCTCGTTACCCACGACGAGGAGATTCTTACCATTGGGGGAGACCTGTGCGGGGATGAACGTCAGGCCCTCGGGGCCGAGGTCACCGGCCTGCTGCCAGTTTGCATTGTCGCCCTCCTCCGGGTTGACGGAGAAATCGCGGTTGTTGATGTAGCTGATGAAGCGTGCAGCAGCAGGCGCGGTGATGTCGTACACCATGATGCCGCCCATCCGCTCCAAGCCGATGAAAGCGTAGGTCTTGTCGCCGATGGTGCCCAGGGTGAGACCCTCCGGCTCCGGGCCCTTCGCGTCGGAGCGACTGTCAAACTCGTTCTCCACGTGGTCAGAGTTGAAGAACTCGGGCACCTCGCGGGCGAGAATCTCCTCAAACTCGGAATCGGAGTTGAATACCAGGTTGCCTGCGGTGTCGAAGATGCTGAAACCACGGCCACCGTACGTGTACAGCTCATTGAAGGCGGTTCCGTCCTCGTTCAGTCCAGCAGAGGTGGTGATCTTCAACCGTCCCAGGTTGTGCTTTTTCTGGAGCTGCTTGGCAGAGGTAATCGCTTCACCTGTCTCGGCATCAACCGCGCCACCAAAGTCAAAGTCATCCGCCAGCGGGGGAAGGTCATCCTCGCCGAGATCCTTGACGCGCGCTTCCTCAGAGTAACCATCCCAGTCACGTCCGTCGCCCTCGTTAGCCGTCACCAGGTAGGTCTGCCCGCGAACGGCGTAGGCACCGATGGAATCGGGGAGGAGGAAGGACTTCACCGGCCAGTTGGCGATGTTGATCTTGTCGTCTTTATCGGAGACATCCATAGCAACGGTGCGGAGGTCAACGGTGCCCAGCGGCATGATGTTCTCCACCGTCGCAGAGGCGATGTCCACCGTCGCGATAGCGTTATTTTCCTGCAGCGTGACGTAGGCCTTGCCATCCTTCACCGCGATGTACTCGGGTTCCAGGTTGGCTGCCACGGGGTTGGTTACGCCAGGAGCCTCTGGTCCGAAGATGCGCACGCCCTCCGGAGCAGTTGCACCGAACGTTGCGGTGGAAACCGTAGCTTGCTTCTCCAACGCACCATCAACGAGCGCGCCTGGGATAGAGATAAGGCTGACCGAGCCCTCCGGGTCCACGGAGTAGTTCTCAGCAGGCTCGCCCTCGTTGGCAACGACGGCGTACTTGCCGGTCTCATCAAAGGTCACCATGTCTGGCAGCGCACCTACCGGCAGGCGCTGGAGGATCGTGCCGTCGCCTGCTGCATCGAAGAGGATGACTTCGCCGAGGTCAGTCTTGTTATCCGGTTCCACCGTGGCGATCGCGAGACCGTCGGCACGCACCGATACGGAGTTCACAGTCGTGCCGGCACCCGCGTGCACGGAGCCAACTTCCTTCGGGGCAGTGGGATCTACGATGTCCACGATGGTCACCGCGCCGCTTAACGCATTGACTACCAGCAGGCGCTTGGAACCTGCATCGTAGGCGACGATTTCCGCTGCCGATTTTTCAAACTCGCCGGTCTCGTGGGTGCCGATGGCGGTCAGCGTCAGCTCTCCTGTACCTGCTGTTACTGGATTGTCGACGATCACCGCCGACGCTGGTGCCACGGTCACCGTTGCTAGTGCGAGGGAGCTGCTCACAAGGCCTGCTACAAACTTCTTCGCCGTCATGACGATTTTTCCTTCCATTCACAGTCGTAGTTCCGCTCATTGTCGCAATGCTGAGTAACGGGAAGACGGACGCTGTGTGAACGCCAGATGAATCTCTACGTTTGCTGATCCTCCGAAACGGACGGGGTTGATATGAGGTTTTCACGGCGAGGAATCTGAGTTTTCCCGGCACACCCTCTACAATTAGCGCATGGACAATGAACTGACAGATTGGCAATCCGTAACCGCAGCAGAGATTCAGCACGCCCAGTCCCGAATTTCTGCTGTCATCGCGCCGACCCCACTGCAGTACTGCCCCCGACTTTCGGAGCAGGTAGGAGCAGAGGTCTACCTTAAGAGGGAGGATTTGCAAGACGTCCGCAGCTACAAGATTCGTGGCGCGTACAACTCAATTGTCCAGCTCACCGAGGAAGAACGCACTGCTGGTATCGTGGCTGCCTCCGCAGGAAACCACGCGCAGGGCGTGGCCTACGCCTGCCGGAGCCTCAACATCCACGGTCGCATCTTTGTCCCGGCACCTACCCCGAAGCAGAAGCTGAACCGGATCAAGGTGCACGGCGGGGAATGGGTCGAGGTCGTGCTCACCGGTAAGAACTTTGACGAGGCAGCTGCAGCCGCGCGTGCCTACGTGGAAGAATTTGGTGCCACCATGATCGAGCCCTTCAACGCCCGCAACACGGTCATCGGGCAGGGAACCGTTGCAGCTGAGATCGTTAGCCAGCTCTCCTCCAAGGGCAAGACCGCCGACAATGTGTTCGTTCCAGTCGGTGGTGGCGGACTCTTGGGTGGCACGCTCAGCTACCTTGCCAGCATGTCTCCGGAGACGAAGGTCATCGGCGTAGAGCCAAAGACCGCTGCCTCGATGCAGGCAGCCCTCGCCAACGGTGGGCCCGTTACCGTCGACGGCATCGATCCGTTCGTCGACGGTGCTGCTGTCGCTCGGGTTGGTGAAGTCAACTTCGCTATCGCCAAGGAAAACTGGGACCGGCTGGTCATGCAGTCGGCGAACGAAGGTGCCGTGTGCACGGAGCTACTGGAGCTCTACCAAAATGAAGGCATCATCGCCGAACCCGCGGGCGCACTGTCCGTGACGGGGCTTGTCGAATTCGGTGACATCGCACCGGGCAGCGTCAATGTGTGCATCATCTCTGGCGGTAACAACGACGTCCTTCGCTACTCCGAGATCGTAGAGCGCGACCTCGTCCACCGCGGTTTGAAGCACTACTTCCTCGTTAATTTCCCGCAGGAACCCGGCCAACTGCGTGGGTTCCTCACAGATATCCTGGGCGAAGATGATGACATCGCCCGTTTCGAATACCTGAAGAAAAATAACCGTGATCTGGGCACCGCCCTCGTCGGCATCGAGCTGAGCAAGAGTGAGAACCTCGAACCGCTACTGACCCGTATGCGTGAGTCGTCGCTGTCCATTCAATACCTGCGGCCTGGCACCCCGGAGTATGATTTCCTTTTCTAAGAAGCTCCCGGGTGAGGCACGAGAATCAGCCGGCGCACCAATAACCATCGGTGTAACGGTACGTGGTAGCGTCTAGCGCGACACGTCGAGCCATGATAAAGCCCATGATAAAGCCTCAGTACCTGTCGTGGGTGCTGGGGCTTGTTGCTGCGTGGGGAGAAAACGGGGAAATAGCTTGCGCACTAGTGAGCGCTATTTTCGTCGGGCAGGTATCACTCGTAGGCGCGCATATCCACGCGTGGTCCCCGGCTCGTGCGACGAGTTGTGCCTGCGTGAGAAGCAACTGCCAGGACATCGCCGGTGCCACCCGAGTAGGAGATACCCTCTGCATCCCAATGAGCGCGAGCCCGCTGCCACACATGACTCGTTCCGTCGGCACGAACAACGCGCCACCACGGGACGAGGTGTCCAAATTCGGCCATGACTCGCCCGACATAGCGCGGCCCGCACCCAGCTAACTGTCCCACCGTCTTGTAGGAAGCAACTCGGCCACGGGGAATGCGCTGTGCCACACGAAGGATTGCCTCCGCGCGCGACGGGATCGGTGCGTCCGATCCGTTATTGGTACCGGAGGTGTCCATGCGCGACTTCGTCTCCGGGGCTACTCGGCGTGGTGGACATCCGTGAGGATAGCGAAGCTCCACGGCGGAAGAACAGTACCGTTTTCGCTGACCGTCGGCTCCGTAAACGAGTAGACGAGGGAGCCCGTGTAGGGGGCAGTAACCTCGGCATCGGACAGGTTAGCCACGAGGAAGGCATCTTCGTAACCGTATCCAATCCACTCGTCCGTGTGATCCACTGTCAGCTCATCCAGCCACGGACGGGTAAAACGCAGCTCGGTGCGCAGCTTCAATAGAGTCTTGTACGACTCAAAGATGCGCGTATTAAACTCCGTGAAATCCCAATCCAGCTTGGCGGATTCGAACGTCTCGGGGGCAGCCGGATCAGGCATCGCCGCAACCTTGTCCTCGCCCATTCCCTGATAACGGAACTGGCGCTGGCGGCCTTCACGGGTGAGACGGTTCAGATTCTCATCGCAGTGCGAGCAGAAGAACGGGAACGGTGTCTGCGCACCGAATTCCTCGCCCATAAACAGCATCGGCGTATACGGGGTGCACAGTACGATAGCTGCCTTGAGCGCAAGCTTTTCTGCGCTCAGCGTTTGCGATGGGCGGTCGCCCATGGGCCGGTTGCCGGTCTGGTCATGCGTTGTGGTGTACGCCAGGAAACGGAACGCGGGCACCGCCGAAAGGTCAAGCGAGCGACCGTGTTTGCGTCCGCGGAAAGAGGAGTAATTGCCATGGTGGTAGAACACGTGGGCCACTGTTTCTGCGAGTGCATCCATGCTGGCGAAGTCCTCGTAGTACGTATGGCGTTCGCCACTAGTCAGCGCATGGAGCGCGTGGTGAAGGTCATCCTCCCACTGCGCGTCGAGCCCGAAGCCGCCCAGGCCGGCACCACCACGAGGTGCAACAAGCTTGGGATCATTTTGATCCGACTCCGCGATGAGCGTCTTTTGGATGCCCGTGGTCGCCTCAATCTCTGTGGCGAGGATGGACAGCTCTTCCAGCAGATGGATAGCGCCGGTATCCATGATCGTCTGTACAGCATCCAGCCGCAGGCCATCGATGTGGAATTCCGTGAGCCATTGACGAGCAGCATCGAGAACGTAGTCGCGTACCTCGTCGGAGCCAGGACCACAGTAGTTCACCACGTCGCCCCAATCAGTGGCGGCATGCGTGGTGTAGGGGCCGAACATTCCTGTGTAGTTGCCCACCGGTCCGAAGTGGTTGTACACCACATCGAGGATGACGGCGATGCCCTTTTGGTGTGCGGCGTTGACCAGATGTTTGAACCCATCCGGGCCACCGTAGCTCTCCTGCACGCAGTGCCAATCGACACCGTCGTACCCCCAGTTGCGTTCGCCGCCGAAGGGCTGAACCGGCATGATCTCGATGGTGGTAACACCGAGATCGAGAAGGTAATCAAGCTTTTCCTCAGCACTAGCGAACGTGCCTTCCTGGGTAAACGTACCGATGTGCAGTTCGTAGATGGACTGCCCCGGAAGGATACGTCCCGTCCAGTTGTCGTCGCTCCAGGCAAAGTCGTCGGCGTACACCTCCGAGAGACCCGCCACCCCATCTGGTTGGCGACGTGAACGCGGATCAGGCAGTGGATCCGTCCATTCGCCGTCCAGATTCAACCGGAAGCCATAGCGAGCTCCCGGAACCATCTCAGCGTCGGAGCACCACCACCCGGATCCACCTGCACCGTGTGCGCAGGGGCGCGGGTGCATGGGGAGGTCATCGCCGTCTAGGTGCAAGCGGACATCAGAGGCATTCGGTGCCCAAACACTGAAATTCGTCATATTACAAGGTTATGAAAGCGCACTTAGCATGTCAAAGACCTGTGTAAAGTGATAGACCATGCACGCCGATGCCGAATATCTACTTCCAGATCCCACCGCCTCTGTCGTGGCGGAGCTGGAGATCAAACGCTCCCGCTTTATCTCCCATATTGGACGTGTCCAATCGGAAGACGATGCGCGAGAGTTTATCGGCAATATTAAGGCGCAGTACCCCGATGCGCGTCACCACTGCAGCGCCTACTACTACCACGTCGATGGCTCCAATCCTGTCGAGCGCTCCTCCGACGATGGGGAACCGTCAGGTACTGCCGGTAAGCCGATCCTCGATGTCCTCACAGGTTCCGGCATGCTGGATATCGCCTGTGTTGTCGCTCGGTGTTTCGGTGGGATCAAATTGGGCACCGGCGGGCTCGTGCGTGCGTACTCGGATGCGACCTCCGAGGCACTGAAATTGGTGAAACCTGTGAAGCGATCTCTGCGAACACTGGCCACCGTGCAGTTTTCCCACGCGGATGCGGGCCGTTACGAGGCTGAGTTACGGGCGCGGGGATATCACGTGACGGATGTTCGCTACGGGCAGCAGGTGGAGATGACACTGGCGATTAAGCCGAGTGAGCAGGAGGAGCTGCACACCTATATTCTCTCCATAACCAAAGGTGCGAGGGAGCCAGTCTTCGATGACATACTGTGGGTGGAACTGCCAGCGTAGGCACGTTTACAATAGGTCACTATGAGCATGCAACGTTATCCCCAGAACCCCATCGAGCGCCGCAAACAGGCTGTTCGCCGTTACTCCAAAAACGGTGTCTACGGTGTCACCGGTGGTGTTGTCGGTGGCCTCGCATTGTGGGTACTGACGCAGGAGGTTTCCTTCTTCGTCATTGGTCTGGTTATCGCCGTCGTCATGGGCGTGTACAGCTGGACCAAGGTGAAGTCCATCGTTAACCACAAGGACAACTACTAGGACGTACCCGATGAGTGACATTGCGCTGGGGAGCCCGAGCGATTCTGTGCGCATTGATCAGTATGTGTGGGCAGTGCGACTGTATAAGACCCGGTCGGCGGCATCCGATGCGTGTAAGGCCGGTCACGTGAAGCTCAACGGGGAGGCCGTGAAGCCATCGGAAAAGGTCGTTGCCGGGGATCGCGTGCGTGCGTGGGTGGCCCACCGAGAGCACATTATTGAAGTGGTACAACCCATCAAGAAGCGCGTCGGCGCACAGGTAGCGAGGTCGGCATACATCGATCACACTCCGCCGCCTCCACCGAAGGCAATTCTTGCGTCCATGCCGCGCAGGGATCGAGGAGCAGGCCGGCCGACGAAGAAGGATCGGCGCGCACTCGATCGGTTGCGCGGTCGTTCGTCCCGCTAACCGAGGCAAAAATAAACGGCCAGGGCGATTCTTCGCCGTGGCCGTATTCTTTGTCGTATTTTCGTTTCCTCGCCCACGGGGAGGAGGAGATAGGGCTGTTGGCAGCAGCCCGGTTTATTAATTAGTTGCTAGAACCTGCCGTGCCCCAGTCAGCAGGCGGGAAATCGATGCCCAGGGGGCGGAAGAAGTCCGCGATGGCCAGAGCCCAGACATGGAGGAAATCGAGCAGTTCGGGGAAGTTAGACAGAGAGGACAAAGAGGTTTCCTTTCATTGGGGTTTTGCCGATAATGGGGACAAGCTTAGCCTTTGACGGTCAGCATCTCAACGGAGAGCACCTAGTCCGCCTCGTGCTTGCGTCTGTAGGCTTCAAGTTTCTTCAGCCGTCGCTGCAGGCGCGAAGGGCGGCGCTCGGCGCGGTAACCGGTCTTGCCCGTGCGCGCAATGTGGGAGGTACCGAAGCGGGCGAGCAGGAGATCGTCGACAAGCCGAACCTGACTGGGAACGTACTGGTACTGAAGCGCATCGAGGACGCGCTCAACATCGGCGTGGGTCGCGATCGCCTCCACATCCGCAACCGTGCGGATGCCGTTGGCCATGAGGATCTCCTCCAACCAGGGATAGACCTCCGACTTCGAGCGGGGGAACTGGTCGCCGAGCAGCAGTGTGAGGACGTGGGGCAAATTGCCATCGGTCAACGGCACGTTGCCTGCAACAGGGTGCGAATCGGCCCTGATGTGCGCGATCTGGTCAAACTGCTGGTCCGCAAGTTCAATGAGACCTGCGGCCAGAGTAAAGGAGCGGTCAATGACAGGGTCAGCACCCGTTCCCGTCCCCTTATAGCGAATATCGTGCTCAAACTCGGCCCACGCATGCTGCAGAATGGTGCGCAGCTGTACCTCGAACACGAGCCCGGAGTAGGCCTCCAGATCTTCTGTCTCGGGTGTCACCTTCAAAATGAGGTGGTGCGAGCCGTACCCAAAGCCACCGGAAATCCGCGTCTCCGCAGCCTTATCCACCGAGCGCAACACGGTGAACATGCGCTCCAGCGTCTCGATGACGCGAGGGATCTCCGTGGAGTGGTAGGTGATGATACGGGCTCCCACCACATCGTTGATCTGCTCCCACGGCTTGGGGTACAAAAGATGTCCCTTGTCGTCGTATTTCGTAGCCTTGGCAGCAAACGAGCGCCACGACTTAATCCGTGAATCGACACGGTCGTAGGCGATTCCAGCATCAGAGACGCTGTCCTCCAAAGCGAAGCGGATATCACTTTTCAACGTCGGGTGCCCGGCGACGAACGCGTCGTACTCGCGTTCCAGTTTGACTAGATCAGGCTTATTCATCAGGGGTGTTTCTAATTAGAAGGGCAGTGGGGAAACAGCTCAGAAGGCCGTCCACGGCGACCGTTCCACTGACCGTGCGACCAGTGAGAACCTCCGTCCATGTGCCCTCGGGAACAGTCAAGGTTGTGTTGCCCCACCCACCGCGAGACATGAGTCGGAACGGCGTGCGGGTAGCCACAGCGATGACATCGACGCGGTCGGGGCGGGGGCCACGACCCAAGCCAATGAGGTTATCCTCTGCCTCGCCTTCGGCAAAGACGGCCTGGTAATCACTACCGACAAAGTCGTTTGCGTAGTGGGAGCGAACATGCAATGCCGCGGCCACGACCGCTTGCTTTGCCTCGTCGTAGCGGTCCAAGAGGTGGGAGTAGGGGATTTCGTCATCCTTGTGGGCAGAACCACTGGCAACCGAGGCACCAACGGTGAAGGAGCTCCCCTCCTCACCGCGCAGAACTCGGACAGTCTTTTCCAGCGTGGCACGGCGGGCATCGTAATCCACAAAGCGACGGTTATCCGGGTCAACGAGGGAATCCACGAAATACTCTTCGCCTTGGTAAATATCCGGAATGCCCGGAGCGATGAGGTGGAGGAGCTTGCGTCCCAGGCCGATGAGGGTGGCCGCATGTGCAAGGGGGCCGACGAACTCGGTGATGCGTTCGGTGACCGGCCCGTGCAGCAGCGCCTTCACCCACTGCAGGGTGCGCTCCTCAAACTCCTCGTTTTGCTCCGTCCACGTCGTGTGCAGACCCGCCTCGCGGATCGCCTTGGTGGTGTAGGCGAGCATCCGCTGTTCGTATTCCTCGGTGATGACCCCATCAACGGGCCACGTTCCCAGCAGGTTCTGCAACAGGAAGTGCCCCGTGGCACCATCCGGCGGGGGTGTGATCGAGGTGATCTCATCAACGACCTCGGAGAAGTCGCCGGGGCAATCGGCAAGCTCAATGATCCGCGCACGAACGTCCTCGCCACGCTTCGTGTCGTGGGTAGACAGCGTCGTCATCGTCTGTGGCCACAGACGGGCGCGCTCCTGCTGGAGCAGGTGGAACTCGGCAGCAGACACGCCAAACCTGCCGGGCGCGCCGCCCACCTCGTTGAGCGCGATGAGCCGGGATGCCCGATAGAAGGTGGTGTCCTCGACGCCCTTTGCCATGACCGCACCACAGACCTGGGCAAAGCGGGTGAATGCTTCCCCGCCAGAGATGAGTGCTGCGACGATGAGATCGAGCGTTGCGCGCCGGGAGGGGAACCGCCGCGAAAGATCCGCGGCGACGGTGGCCGTTACTCGCGTCAACGAGACGTAGTCTGCGCGGTAGACGGGCATGGACGCGACAAGCTGCTCAATGGTGGAGATGAGCTGGGATTCCGTGACCGCGGAGCCGGCAGTGGAGAAGTTGTCCCGCCTAATCGCCCGTGCGAGGCGGCGAACCTCCGCGGCGAGCTCGGAGTGCGCTACTTCCTTCTTCAGTACGTATTCGGTGGATGTAATGGCCTGTTCGTCCCACATCGAGCCCGTGTGTTTCAGCGCGAGCATAGACAGCGTATTCTCCGCGCTGCGGGAAATAAACACACCATCCAGTTCGCGCAGCGCATCGTAGCCGGTCGTGCCGTCGACCTTCAGACGAGGATCGAGTGCCTCGTTGACAGCGAGGATCTTCTCAATAACAAGCCACCGGTCGGGGCCGACCACCTCGCGCAGACGGGACAAATAGCCGAAGGGGTCGGTGAGACCATCAGGGTGGTCCACACGGACGCCGTCGATAAGATCCTCTGCAACCAGCTCGCGGATGACACGGTGAGAATGCTCGAAGACTAGCGGATCCTCCTGCTTCAGACCCGCTAGGGAATTGACAGAGAAGAAGCGCCGGTAACTGATCACCCCATCGCGCCAGTACATGAGCTTGTACGACTGCCTGTCGTGGACCTCTGCCGGAGTGTCATCCGACTCCGGGTCGTAGGTGCCCTCAGCAATGGGGAAGAGCTGATCGAAGTAGTTGAGGACGGGCTCGCCCTCGTACTCGGTAATGGTGAGCTTGTCCTCGTCTCCGGGCTGCCCCAGAATAGGCAAGCCCAGTTTCCCGCCGGCACCGTTATCTTCGTGCCAGTCAATGTCGAAGTAGCCCTCGTACTGGGACTCTTTGCCCTTCTTCAAGACATCCCACCACCACGCGTTTTGCTCAGCGTGGGCGATGCCTACGTGGTTGGGGACCACATCGATGATGATGCCTAAGCCCTTTTCCCGGGCAGCCTGCGAAAGAGCGACAAATCCCTCTTTGCCGCCGAGCTCCGGGTTAATTTCCGTCGGGTCGATGACATCGTAGCCGTGATTCGATTCGGGCACGGCTGTGAGGATAGGAGAGAGGAAGAGGTGGCTGACACCCAAGTCCTTGAGATAGTCGAGCACCTCGATTGCGTCATAAAAATCGAACGCGCGCCCGTCCGGATCTGCCTTTGGGCCACGTAACTGTAGACGGTATGTAGCTGTGATTGGTGTGGAAACCATGGAAACTAAGTCACCCTTTCTCATTAGGTATCCATTCTAGTTGGTCACACCGTCCGGCGGGTTAGGAAAACCTCTGGCTATTGAAAGATAGCCTCTATCGAGCGTGGTGAAAGATGTGCAATGGGCAATTGCGTGTGCGCAGGAAGTAGGACGTGTCGCCTGCGTTGCGTTCGCATGCGTAGCGGTTCAATCCACCCGTCGCGAAGAATGAAGGGGGTATCCGTGATGCGCATCGACGAACGTCGGAAAATAATTTTTACCACTGTCTCCACCGTCGGAGCGGACCGTGAGGTGGTGACGATGAGGGAACCCTCGGCTGGGGCAAAGAAGATATAGAACCTCTTGCCCAACTGCTGCGCGCAGTACTGGGATACCAGCGTTGCCGTGTGTGGATGGGCAAGCCAGCTGGTTGCATGCGTGCCTACGGTGCTGAGTAACACTGCATTGGTACCCAGCGGAGCGTGGGGAAGCGGGACGGTGCGAAAAGGCGAGGCCTCATCAACCCGGGCACAGTACGTCAGGCGATCCGCGGCGCGCTGCCACACGACTGTGAGCGGAACGTTCAGCGCTGGTTCGTCGGCCTCCCGTAGTGGCGGCTGAGCTGGTGCCAGCATGGGCGGTTCGGTCGTGGGGCTGTCGTGTGCGCCCGCAGACAGCTCAGCTGACGTCGGTCCGTGGACAAACCCCGCATGGAAGCCACCGGTGAGACACATGGTGGCAGGTGAGGAGGACACGCCTCCCACATCGATAGGGGTGGTGGCCCACGATGTCGTCCGCAGGATAGGCAGCATGGTGGTCACATGTGCGGGGGAGAAGGATGCCTCCATGGGTGTTGCTCATTTCCGCCCCGTACTCGGTTGGCTGACATGTGGCCTGCACCCGGCGTGCAAGAGAATAGGTGCAGGCCACGGGAGCAGCGATGCGTCGGGGCCTGGTGCATCATTGTTGCTCCTACCCCTTAGACGCAGTAACGAGCCCGCTTGGTTCCCTAAAACGGCGGTTCGTTTTCTTTAGCTATCTGCTCTTCGTTAATCCCCAGGACCGTAAACAGCTTGTCTTTCGACCAAATGGCGATGTCCTGGCCCTTTTCCTGGAGTTCCTCGGCGCGCTTTTGCTTCGAGGTCTTCTTAGTCCACGCACCCACCGCGCAAATGGTCGTCTTCTTGGTCACGTTCTTGCCGATGGTTGCGCCCTGCTCAGCGATCTTGTTCCACAAAGTGCCCTTATCCAAAGGCTCGAAATCACCGGTCAGCGTGACGTTTTGGCCGTAGAGGAGACCGTCAGGATTAGCCTCTTTGTTCGGCTCCGGAATTTTCTCCGGGGTAGACACTGACGACCAGGGGGCACCGTCGCCGGAGCGATGCGACTTCCCTCTCTTGTAGCGCCCGTTTCCAACAGCCTCCAGCTGTGCAGTGGCATCATCGTTTCTGTCGTGGCGGATCTTCTGCACGGACCGGATCCGGCCCTCGTGCCCGATCTTGCCCATGGTGAAGCCAGCGGAAGCGATGAACTCAGGAAACGACCCCGTAAAACCATCAATGCCTGCGAACGAGGTGATGATGCGGGCGCAGGCTTCTGCATCGTCGGCGGCACAGTGGTGGTGCTCGAGGGTGATGCCCAGACCCTGGCACACATCCGGGAGGCGATTGGTGGCGAACCCCAGCTGGCGCGCGCGCGACAGGGTGAGGCTGCAGCCGAACTCGTTGGGTGCTGCCTCGCACTGCGAGGCCTGGCATGCCCGGGCGAGAGCCGTGAAGTCGAACTGCGCATTGTGCGACACCATGGGCAGCTCACCAGTGAACTCCTTCACTAGCTCGTAGCGCTCAGCGAAGCTGGGCTCTCCTTCGACATCTTCGGGGTGAATGCCGTGAATAGCAATGTTTGCAGCGAGGAATGTTTCCATTCCCGGGGGAGGGGTGCAGCGCCACGTGGCCTGGTCCTTAACCAGCCCGTCGAGGACCTTGGTGACACCGATTTCGATAATGGACCCCCAATCATCGTTAGCGGTCTCCACGTCGATGGCGACAAAGTTCAGTCCGGGGATAGCGGTCCCGTCGCCCACCGGCTTTTCCCCCGCACGCACGCGGTCGATGTCTGTCACCACCTGCTTCATTGCAGCGGTTTGGGAGCGGTGGAACCGGATGGTGACCGGGTCACCCTTCTTGAGGGTGAGGGTTACTTCCCCGAGCGCAAAGGCGGTGGGCTCTTTAGTATCCACGTCGGTGATGTCGGTGGCGGGAATGGAAGCGTCGCCGGCCTGCAGGCTAGAGAGGAGGGGAGAGTAGTAGATGTTGATCGTGTCATCCGCTATCGCCACCGTGGCTCCGTGTGCTGTGAGCACTGTTATTTTCCCCTTCTGTTGCCGTTGTCCGCGCACTCGACGCGCCGTCTATGCCTACTTTACCGTTCGCTCTCACACACAGTCCGGAAGCTTCGAATACGTGCTCGGTTGCAGGCCCGCGGAGCCTGGTGGCACAGGTGAGTGCTGCGCAGATACATCTGTAGGTCTTGTCGGCATCGCTGTGGAGTAACACCTGGCAACAGGGTGGAGCTGGAGGTGTGCGGACACTGCCGGTTTAACCCGGTCCCACGGATCGCCGTAGAACTGGTGGCCGGGGCTTGGATCTGGCTGGGATTGCTGTTCCCTGGGATGTGGTCCTGGACGCGATTGCCCTACAAGCAAAAAGAAGCAGCGCCGGCGACGCGTGGTCGCGCGGGCGCTGCTGGCGTGCGGGGAAGTGGGAGTTACTTCTCCTCGTAGCCCTTGACGAGTCCGCCACCCTTGGGGGCGCCGGACACAGGGGGCTCGTTTTGCACGGCGACGATGGTGGAACGGGCCGGGATCATGACCTTCTCACCAGCGGTGAGGATGACACCACTTTCGCCGTTGCCGGTGGGCTCCGTCGTATCGATGAGCACTCGCCAGCTGGCACCATAGGTGCCGACAGGCATGGTGAACTCCACATCGGTGTGGGCCGCGTTGAAGCACAGAAGGAAGGAATCGTCCTCGACCTTGTTGCCGCGGGCATCGGGCTCAGCAATTTCCTGGCCGTTGAGGAACACCATGAGGGCCTTGCCGAAGTAGAAGTCCCAGTCCGCCTGATCCATGAGCTTGCCGTCGGTTGCCAACCATGCAATATCGCGGTGTGCGGACTCATCGCCCAGCGGGCCGCCGGCGAAGAACTGGCGACGGCGAAGAACCGGGTGGTCCTTGCGCAGCTGGATGAGACGTTTGGTGAACTGGAACAGGTCCTGGTTGTCCTCGTACTTGGACCAGTCAAGCCAGGAAATTTCGTTGTCCTGGCAGTACACGTTGTTGTTACCGAACTGTGTGCGACCCAGCTCGTCACCGTGGCTGATCATCGGGGTGCCCTGGCTCACCAGCAGGGTGGTGAGGAAGTTGCGGCGTTGCTGCGCACGCAGAGCAAGGATTTCCGGGTCATCCGTTGGGCCTTCCACGCCACAGTTCCAGCTGCGGTTGTGGCTTTCGCCGTCGCGGCCGTCCTCGCCGTTGGCCTCATTGTGCTTCTCGTTGTAGGAGACCAAGTCATTGAGGGTGAAACCGTCGTGGGCGGTGACGAAGTTGATGGATGCCGTGGGGCGGCGGTTGTTATTGGAGTACAGGTCCGAGGAACCGGTGAGGCGGGAGGCAAATTCGCCGAGGGTAGCGGGCTCACCGCGCCAGAAGTCGCGCACAGTGTCGCGGTACTTACCGTTCCATTCCGTCCACAGGGGCGGGAAGTTACCGACCTGGTAGCCACCTTCGCCCACGTCCCAGGGCTCGGCGATGAGCTTGACGCGGGAGACGACCGGATCCTGCTGGACGAGGTCGAAGAAGCTGGACAGGCGGTCCACATCGTGTAGTTCGCGGGCGAGGGTGGAAGCAAGATCAAAGCGGAAGCCGTCGACGTGCATCTCCGTCACCCAGTAGCGTAGGCTATCCATGATGAGCTGCAGTGAGTGGGGGTGGCGCACGTTGAGGGAGTTACCCGTGCCGGTGTAGTCCATGTAGTGCTGCGGGTCGCCGTCGACAAGGCGGTAGTAGGCGGCGTTGTCGATGCCCCTGAAGGCAATGGTCGGTCCCATATGGTTGCCCTCAGCGGTGTGGTTGTACACCACGTCGAGGATGATCTCGATGCCGGCCTCGTGGTAGGCGCGGACCATTCCCTTAAACTCGCTCACGGCATCGCCGGGCTTGGTCGATGCCGAGTAGTCCTGCTGCGGGGCGAAGAAGCCGAGGGTGTTGTAGCCCCAGTAGTTGCGCAGCCCCAGCTCGCGCAGGCGGTCGTCCTGGAAGAACTGGTGAATGGGCATGAGCTCGAGGGCAGTGATGCCGAGGTCTTGGAGGTACTCGATGATCGCCGGGTGGGCGAGACCTGCGTACGTACCACGAATGTTTTCGGGGATGTCCGGGTGCGTCATGGTCAGGCCCTTGACGTGGCCTTCGTAGATAACCGATTCGCTGTAGGGAATCTTTGGAGCCTTGTCGTCACCCCAGTCGAAGAAGGGGTTGACCACGACGGACTTCATCGTGTGGCCGAGGGAATCCTCCGTGTTGCGTCCCTCGGGGTTGTCCGGATCGTTGATGTCATAGGAGAACAGCGACGCATCGCCGTCGTACTCGCCGTCAAAGGCGCGGGAGTAGGGATCCACCAGCAGCTTGTTGGGGTCGCAGCGGTGGCCGTTGGCGGGATCGTACGGGCCGTGGACACGGTAGCCGTACCGCTGGCCGGGCTGGATGCCGGGGAGGTAGGCGTGCCAGATGTTGGCATCCACCTCGGTCAGTTCGATTCGGGTTTCTGTGTTGTCGCTGTCGAGCAAGCACAGTTCTACTTTGTCTGCAATATCGCTAAATAGCGCGAAATTGGTGCCTGCGCCGTCATAGGTCGAACCGAGAGGGTACGCCTGGCCGGGCCAGATTTCCATAGAAGGCTGATTAACTTCACTCATAATGGGCCAGTTTATCGTCAATTTTTCCCAACTGTGAGTTGAGCGCGCCACGAGGCACGTGGGCCATCGTTCGATAGTTAGCAATACCTGGAAAACCAGGAACGAGCTGTATGTTAGCTGGGTGTGTGGCAGGTGGCAGATGTGTGGATTGGAATTCCTTTTCGTTTAACAAAAAAGCCAGGTAGTGATATGTGTTGAACAATACCACACCTGCCTGAGTTGGCTGCTCCGGGGCGAACAGGGCTCCCAGATTTGAACTCGTGTCAGACGTGGGGAATAACGTATCGGGGCGCAAGTGTGTGAATGGCCACAGTGGGAGGGTGTGCCGACTTTTTCCGGTCTACAACTCCCAGTACCGAGGTACTTTCTTAGGGGAAAGTAGTAGGTGGTCAACAGTTATTTTGATGGCGAGGGTGGTGCGCTTGTGTCGAACGTGGAGGGCTCGACGCACCCAGGGCAATCCGGCCGAGTTTTCGACCGGTGCGACGGTGCCGCATGGGTGCGCCACGCTGGGTACTATGCAGTCCTATTCGGTGGAAATCCCGCGGAGGATCGCCGTGAGGCCGTCCTCGAAGAGTCGGTTGCCCTCGTCGGCTTCCTCTTCTTGGAGGTCGGCGATTTTCGCAGCGACGCGCTTGGCGCTCTTGTCGTTGCTGGCCTTGGTGGCTGCCGCGTCGAGGGCGAGGAGCTGGCGCTGGAACTGCTCGTACTGCACGTGGCCGAGGGTAAAACTGAGCAGGGTAGAGGCGGCTGTTTCCGAGAGATCCTCGTCCGGCATCCGGATGAGTCGGATGAGGTCGTCGCGAACGAGTCCGGAGTTGTTGGCTGCGGCCACCACTTCACATCCGTCGCGGAACTCCAGCATCGCTCGACGCAGTTCGCGGAGCATGTCTGCGGTGGTGTCCTGGTCCGTGTCCATCTGGTCGATGATGGCATGGCCGATAAGGGCGATAAGCTCCTGCTTATTTTTTACGTGCCAGTAGATGGAACCCGGCGCAGAGTTAAGCTTGCCCGCAATCCGGCGAATCGTCATATCCGCGAGACCGTACGTGTCCAGGATTTCAAGTCCTGCTGCAATAATTTTATCTCTGTCCAAGTGCACGGTAGGCAATTGTAGTGGATACTAATGCGTCAGGGGATAAGGTCGCGTAAGGGGTCAATCCCCAGGTTGTTTTACTGCGAAAATACTTTCCTTTCAGGGGTGTCTGTCCGCTTCCGGTGGTTTCCTCCTGTCGTATTTTGCTTGTCGACGCCCACCTCTACCGTGGTCACCCGAGACACCGAGGAGGTGCCCCCGGCTTTGAGTACTGGCTGGGAAAACGATGGAGAAGGCGTGGCACGTTCCGGGGAGACTTTGGATTGGCTGCCGGTAGGTGAGGAAAACGCACACAATGGGCGCACAATGGCCGGAAAATGGTGCTGCATCTGTAACGATAGAAACTGTGCGGTGATAGTGTAAGTGAAAGATTGGAAAGTCTGCTACCGTGCCTAACCGGAGATTGCCCCTGTCTTTACTCGCTGGCTTTGTTGCAACCGGGAATCCCGATTGCCTGCGAAGGAGCGGGTGGACGGTGTATCTTGGTGCAGCACGGTGAAACGACCATGAATTAATAAGGAGACGAAGACCATCGTGAAAATGAGTGCAGGTTCGAAGAAGTTTATCGCCTTGGCAATGGCGTCTACCGTTGCTCTTAGCGCCGCCGCGTGCAGCAAGGACAATAATAAGCAGGCTGCAGAACCGGTGACGGAGACCAACGTGAACACCCGCACGACGCAGGTGACCGCCACGCCGGAGGAGGAGACTTCGACCTCCGCCGCGCCGTCTCCGACCACCTCTCACGAGGCCCCGGAAACGCTCGTCGAAGAGCAGCCGGCCGAGCCTGAGATGGCTCCGCTGCCGCAGGTGCCGGCACCCGAGGTCCTTGCTCCCGTCGAAGGCGAGCCCGCCAGCGCAGAGGACGCCCAGGCTATCGCTGACCTTGTCCAGTCCGTCACGTGGGCACCGTCGCTGCGCGCCTTCATGGGCAACTTCCTGGACAACACGTGCCAGCGCGTTATTGAGCAGGCCGGTGGTCAGGGTGCCGTCGATCTGTCTCAGGTACCGGAGATCCCGCTCGAGCAGATCCCGCAGTACCAGGAGACTCGCTCCACCATCGATGCCATCGAAGAGATCACCGTCAACGGCAACGAGGCATCCGCATGGGTGACCACGACCTCGCAGGGCCAGACTCAGTCCGGCACCATGAAGTTCCTTCGCGAGGACGGCCGCTGGAAGATGTGTAACTAGAAGCTACACTTGTAGGCCATGACTGCATTGAGCACGGCCACAACGAAAACCCCACGCAGAATTGTCGGCGACCTGTCCGGTATCACCGCTGTAACCCTCCTCCTTTCGGGTGTGGTTGGCGCTGCGTGGGGTTTTTTCTCACCCCGCGCCGAGGTGGAAACACTGGGGGAGGGCTCCTTCATGCCACCGGCAGATTACGGGGCACATGATTTTCCCCTGTACATCGTCTACCTCGTCATCGTTGTGCTTGGCGGGGTTGTCATCGGTGCTGCCTGCTCTCGTGTGAGCAAGGCAATCACCGGGCAGCTCGTTGCTGTCGTGCTCGCGCTCGTCGCCGCGCTCACAGTGCTGGCGGCGGGGCATTCCGTGGCGTACATGCTCATCGACCGTGACGCCCTCATGGGGCCGGAGGGCGTGCTGGTGACGGTACGAAGCTCTGTGGAGGTGGGGGCGGCCTTTTTGTGGGCTCCCCTGGCTGCTGCAGCGACGTGGCTATATGGTGTCTACACAACTACGTCCAACGCCGAATAAAAGTCTTATATACAAGAAACATTGCCGTGACGTGGTCAAATGGGGATAATGGAAGGTTATACTGCATCCCACCTGTGCTAAGGAGTCGCCATGTTGCGAACGATCGACATTTCTACACGCACCTACTCCGACCGTGAGTTGCGACGGATCGTGCCACGTGGCCACCAGTCCGTGGACGCAATGCTGGACACAGTGCGACCCATCGTCGACAAGCTCAAAACAGAGGGCGCAGCCGCAGCCCTCGAATACAGTGAGAAGTTCGACAGGATCCGCCCGCCCCACCTCCGCGTCCCCAATGCGCTGTGCCAGGAGGCGGCAGACGCGCTCGACCCGGACCTGAAGAAGGCGCTGACCACCGCCATTTCCCGCGTGCGGGCGGTACACGAGGCACAAAAACCCGCCGATGTCGAGGTGAACCTCGCCCCCGGAGCCACCGTCACGCAGAAGTTCATCCCCATTTCCCGCGTCGGCCTCTACGTGCCTGGCGGCAACGCCGTCTACCCGTCTTCCGTCATCATGAACGTTGTGCCCGCGCAGGCTGCGGGCGTCGACACCCTCGTCGTCGCCTCGCCGCCGCAGAAGGATAACGGTGGCTACCCGCACCCCACCGTCCTCGCCGTGTGCGCGCTGCTCGGTGTCGATGAGGTGTGGGCCGTCGGTGGTGCCCAGGCCATCGGCCTTCTGGCCTACGGCGACGAGGATTTCGAGCCGGTTGACATGATCACCGGCCCCGGCAACATCTTCGTCACTGCCGCCAAACGCCTCGTGCGCACCGTCGTCGGCATCGACGCGGAGGCCGGCCCCACCGAGATCGCGATCCTCGCCGATTCCACCGCCGACCCCACCCAGGTGGCCTACGACCTCATCTCCCAAGCGGAGCACGATGTTCTCGCTTCGTCGGTCCTCATCACTGATTCCGCCGAGCTTGCCGAGGCCGTCGATGCGAAGATTAGCGAGCTGTACACGGTCACCCTCAACTCCGACCGCGTCGCCCAGGCGCTCACCGGCGACCAGTCCGCCATCGTGCTCACCTCCGGGCTCGAGCAGTCGATCGCCGTCGCCAACGCGTATGCCGCCGAGCACCTCGAGGTTCACACCCACGATCCGTCTGCCGTCGCCTCCCGCATCGTCAACGCCGGTGCCATCTTCGTCGGCCCGCACGCCCCCGTTCCCTTGGGCGACTACGCCGCAGGCTCCAACCACGTCCTGCCCACGTCCGGGTCTGCTCGCTACAGCTCTGGCTTGTCGACGCTCACCTTCCTCAAGCACGTCGACATCATCGACTACGACGGTCCGGCTCTGGAAGAGATTGCCGACGACGTCATCCGCCTCTCCCAAGAAGAACGCCTCCCCGCCCATGGCGAGGCCATCGCAGCCAGGAGGAACAAATGATTTCGCTTCCCATCCGCGAGGATCTCAAGGGCAAGAGCCCGTACGGTGCGCCGCAGCTGGACACCCCCGTTCGTCTCAACACCAATGAGAACCCCTACCCGCCGAGCGACGAGCTTGCCCGCGAGATTGGTGAGGAGGCCGCACGCCTCGCCGTCACCCTCAACCGTTACCCGGATCGCGATGCCGTCGACCTACGCACCGACCTTGCCGCCTACGCCAGTAAAGCCACCGGTGTCGATGTCACCGTGGACAATGTGTGGGCCGCCAACGGCTCCAACGAGGTGCTGCAACAGCTCTTATTGGTCTTTGGTGGACCTGGCCGCAGCGCCATGGGTTTTACCCCCAGTTACTCCATGCACCCGCTGCTAGCCGAGGGGACGTTTACCGAATTCATCGGCGTGCCACGCGACGACAACTTCGACATCGACAAGGACGCGGCTCTTGCTGCCATCGCGAAGCACCAACCGGATGTC
The DNA here is from genome assembly GCA_022772305.1 of Corynebacterium glucuronolyticum. Lineage (GTDB taxonomy): Bacteria > Actinomycetota > Actinomycetes > Mycobacteriales > Mycobacteriaceae > Corynebacterium > Corynebacterium glucuronolyticum_A. The sequence goes on along the minus strand of JALFAQ010000052.1, from coordinate 37,564 downwards.
ATCTTCGTCACCACCCCCAATAACCCCACCGGCAATTCCACCCCACTAGACACCATCCGCGCCATCGTCGAAGTCGCCCCTGGCATCGTCATCGTCGACGAAGCCTACGCAGAATTCTCCGATGCCCCATCTGCAGCGGTTCTTATTGGGGAGTTCCCGGATACGCTCGTCGTCAGCCGCACGATGAGTAAAGCCTTCGACTTCGCCGGCGGCCGGCTCGGCTACTTCATGGCCCACCCGGCCTTCATCGATGCGGTCATGCTTGTGCGCCTGCCGTACCACCTGTCCACCCTCACACAGGCAGCGGCGAGGGCGGCGCTACGGCACGCGGAGGAGACGCTGGCGAGCGTCGACAAGCTGAAGAAAGACCGCGACCAGCTCACCCACGACCTGCGAGGCCTGGGCTACCGGGTCATCGACTCGGACGCCAACTTCCTCATGATCTCCCACCCGTGCGCCAGCTGGCAGGACTTCCTCGACGAGGGAGTCCTCATCCGCGACAACGGCATCGACGGCTTCCTCCGCGTCACTATTGGTACAGCCGAGGAAAACTCGAGGTTTCTCGATGCCGCTACTAAGGTGATTGAGCATGCCTAACATGAGTTATTCTACCCGCGAGCGGCCCGACAACGTTTCACACAAGGACCGCATCTCCCGTGTCGAGCGTGCGACCAAGGAAACGACTATTGCCGTCGATGTCAACCTCGACGGCACCGGCAAAACAGATATCCAAACCGGGGTGCCTTTCTTCGACCACATGTTGCAGTCGTTTGCCAATCACTCGTTTATTGACCTCAGCATTCACGCCTCCGGCGACACTGAAATCGACAGTCATCACACCGTCGAAGACACCGCTATCGTGCTCGGCCAGGCTATCAGCGAAGCCCTTGGTGACAAGCGTGGCATCACCCGCTTCGGCTCCGCCACCGTTCCCATGGACGAAACCCTCTGTGAAGCGGTCGTCGATCTGTCCGGCAGGCCGTATTTCGTCATGCACGGTGAACCTGATAGCATCCTCACCTCCGTCATCGGTGGACACTACGCGACGGTCATCAACCAGCACTTCTTTGAGACCCTCGCCTTCCACGCCCGCATGAACCTCCATATCATCTGCCACCACGGTCGCGACCCGCACCACATCACCGAGGCAGAATTCAAGGCCGTCGCCCGCGCCATCCGCGCCGCAGCGACAAAGGACCCTCGCCAGGCAGGCGTCCCCTCCACTAAGGGAGCGCTGTAGCTCGTGGCCCCCTGGTTCGTCTACTTCATGTTCCTCGTCGCTGGCCTCCTCGTTGGCGGCGCCTGGTCCATGTACAAAAACGGATCCCTCAAGGGGACCATCGTAGTGGGGATTTTGGCGGCGGGGGCGCTGGCACTGGCGCTCATGAGCTACAGCTCCGCCCAATAAGAACTTTTCCACTACCACAAGCAGTGGAATAGGGGCGGGAGTTATCCACAGTCGGAGCCCGCTTTCCTCCCAAAATGCCACTTATCCACAAGATGTGGCGCCGTCGCGCGCGCACTGTGGCGATGCGCCGTAGCGTGTGCCTCATGACAGCTTTGACAGACTACGCACGGCTCACCCGCGGGCTCTCCCTGCTTCGCGACGTGTACGAGATCGACCAGCAGCACCCGAATGCGGTCGAGCTCGTCTCCCGTGCTGCCCAGGTCTTCGAAGTGACCGCCTCCGCCTGGCTCACCGCCGCCCGTTCCTGGTTTGGCTCTGGCAATTCCGACGCTCTCGCGGAAGCAGAAGATCTTCCCCTCGACACGCTTATCGCCATCTCCCGCGCCATCTACAAGGTCGACCCAGAGATCCGCGAACAGTTGCGCACCACCCTCACCCGCGACGCGCACGGTAAAACCCCCGAACAGGTCCGTGCCCACGCCAAGCAGAAGCTCAAGGAAACCGTCACGGCGAAGGTCACCAACACCATGACTATCTCCCACGAAGCCGACGTTATGGGCATGAAACACGCTCACCTGCGGCTCCGCGAGGAACAGATGAATGAACTCCAGGCCCGCGCGCTCAACGCCACCACCATCAACCGCAATGAGCCCGTCGCTGTCCGGCTTGCCGACGGCCTCCTCCGCCTCCTTGCCGGCACCTCACCCGACTACTCGAACCACTTCAACCGCTCTCTCGTCCCAGCCATCATGCTTACGCTGGATAACTCCACCTACATCGGCGACGGCAAGTTCGCCACGACAGACGGCCAAATCATCGATGCCAAAGACTTCGGCGACTACACACTCGCCCCCTACGGTTTCCTCTGCATTTACGACTCCACCGGACACATTGGCGTTGAATACGAGCTGAAGAACCTCCGGTTCGCCACCGGACACCTCCGGAACGCGGTGACCCTCGACCAGATCTTCTGTGCCCACCCCGGCTGCCACGAACTTGCCCAATACTCCCAGTTCCACCACATCGCAGCTGTCGCCGACGGAGGTGAAACCACCTCCGAAAACATCATTCCCTTGTGCAAACGCCACAACACGCAAAATGATGATCACAAGGAAAGAAACAAAAATGGATGGCACGGCCGCCACCCAATAACAGGTGAGGCCGGCTACAACCCGCCAGGAAGCGACGAGTGGATGTACAACGGACACCCCTCCACCGCATACAATGGCCGGGCACTCCACCTGAAACAAAGAAAGATGCCGGATAAGGAGCGTCGAAAAGCAAGAATACAGCGAACCAGAGGCCACCCACTCCGCCGCACGATTAGCCGCCTCTGGCTGTAACCCCAGCGCATGCCAAACCCCTCCATACGCGGAGGGGCCATTGGCATGCGCTAAATGGCCATTAACCCGATTCAGTGATTGAATGAGGTGGAGGATGAAAAGTGAAGACAGAAAGGCGTGATACATGTCCAATAAGAAGGACGGAATTACAAGTGTCTGGGAAGCGCCTGGATTCATAGCAGCCCTCGTCGCCATCGCCAGCGCATTCGGTGGCTGGGCCATGCTCCTGCCCGTCGTGCCCTACGCCGTACTACGCGACGGCGGTTCTGCCTCGCTTGCAGGCGCGACAACCGGCGTGTTTATGGGATTCACCGTCTGTACTCAGATGATTACCCCGAAGCTCACTCGACGATTCGGTTACACGCCTGTTCTTGTGGTTGCAGCCTTTCTTCTTGGAATCCCGGCGCTGGGACACATCGCCAGCGTCAAGGCCATACCCGTCCTCACCGTCAGCGCGATCCGCGGAGTTGGTTTCGGTGCCCTCTGTGTAGCCGAGTCCGCGTTGATCGCCGAGCTCGTACCGGTGCGCTTCTTGGGGAAAGCAACCGCACTTTTGGGCGTGTCCGTCGGACTCTCCCAATGTATCCTCCTCCCCGCTGGGCTCTCCGTGTCGGAGGCAGTGGGCACCACACCTGTCTACGTTGCCACCGCTGTGATTTCACTTATGTCGGCGTTGATGTGCCTGCGGATTCCTCGTTTGAGGCCACAGGCTGCTCCCCCCAATAAGTCCCGCTTCACCGAAGACGGACGTTACCTCGCTCCCACGTGGAAGCTTGTGCTTGTTCCTGCTTTGTGTATCTGCACGGCTGCTATCGCTTACGGTGCAATTTCGTCCTTCCTCCCCGCCGCCGTCAAGGAGTCCATGCCCGAGCGGGGAGCTCTTGTTGGGGGAGCGTTGCTTGCCGCTGTTGGCTTCGCCCAGATGATTTCCCGCTACTTTGCGGGTGTCGTAGCGGATAAGCGCGGAGTTCCCGGTGCGACGATGATTCCAGCGCAGATCCTTGTTCTTATTGGGGTTATCTTGCTTGCCGTCACGATTTCCGGTGCCCTTCCCTGGCCGTGGCTGTTCGTGTGCGTGCTGGTGTATGGCTTGGGCTATGGTGCGATTCAAAATGAGTCGATGCTGGATATGTTTACGAGGCTGCCGCGCTCGAAGTTGTCGGAGGCGAGCGCGTTGTGGAATATGGCGTTTGATTCGGGGACGGGGTTGGGGAGCCTCTTATTGGGGTTTGTGGTTGCGTCGTCGGGGTACGTCGGTGCCTTTTCGACGGCTGCCGTCATCGTGGCGGTTGCTTTGTCGTTGAAGATTGCGGATACGATTATGGGTAATCACAGGATTGTGGAGTATGACAATACGGCTGCCCGGGTGCGTCAGTTGGCGCGGTTGGGTAAGCACGTGGCGGGTCATGCTCCGGTGATTTCACGTCGTCGTCGAAAGAAGTAGGTTGTGTGATGGCTAGGCCGTCGGTTGCGATTGTTGATTATGGTGCCGGTAATTTGTTTTCGGCTGCACGCGCGTTGGAGGAAGTGGGGGCGGATGTTTCGGTGACGGAGCGTCCTAGCTTGTCGACGGATGGTGTGCTCATTCCTGGCGTAGGTGCGTTCGCGTCGGCAATGGAGGGGCTGCGGTCGTTGTCCGTTGCTCGGATGGTGGAAGAGCGCCTTTCGGGTGGTCGCTCGGTGATGGGAATCTGTTTGGGGCTGCAGGTGATGTTTGAGCGGGGTGTGGAAAATGGCGTGTCGACGAGTGGCCTCGCCCAGTGGCCGGGCACGGTGGAGCCCCTGGGGGTGACACCGCTTCCTCATATGGGGTGGAACACAGTGGAGCGTGAGGTGGAGTCCCAGATGTTTGCGGGTATCGACCCCAATGAGAGGTTCTATTTCGTGCATTCCTACGGGGTGCTCACCGATTCGTTCGATCGGACGCCGCCGTTTTCAGCACCTCTTATTGGGTGGACGCAGCACGCCGATTGCCGGTTCATTGCCGCCGTCGAGGATGGCCCGTTGTGGGCGACGCAGTTCCACCCGGAAAAGTCGGGCCGCACAGGTCTGAAATTGTTGCGTAACTGGGTCGATTCGCTGTAGTAGGATCGGTTATTATGCTGACGCTTTTTCCTGCTGTTGATATCCGTGGTGGTAAGTCGGTTCGCCTGTTTCAGGGCCAGGCCGGTAGCGAGACGGTGTATGGCTCGCCGTTGGAGGTTGCTGAAGCTCTTATTGGGGCGGGGTGGCTCCATGTCGTCGATCTCGATGCGGCGTTTGGCGAGGGCAACAATCGTGACGCGGTGCGGGAGATCGTGGATCGGCTGGGGGTGAAGGTTGATCTGTCGGGTGGGCTGCGCGATACGGCAGCTGTCGAGGCGGCGTTTGCTGCCGGCGCCTCGCGTGTGAGCGTGGGGACGGCTGCGGTGGCTAATCCTGCGTGGGTGGGGGAGCTCGTGGACCGGTTTGGTGATTCGGTTGCGGTTGATCTGGCCTGTCAGCTTGTCGACGATCAGTGGCGCGTTTCTACGCATGGCTGGGTAGCCGATGGTGGCGACCTGTGGGAGGTGCTGGAAAGCCTCGATGCACAGGGGTGCCGGCGGTTTGTGGTCACCGATGTGTCGCGCGATGGTGCGATGGTGGGGCCCAACGTGGAGTTGTTGCGTGAGGTTGCAGCGGCGACGGATGCGACGGTGACGGCATCGGGCGGCGTGTCGACGCTGGATGATCTTAGGACTCTTGCCGAGTACGAGGATGAGGGCATCGACGGTGTCATTGTCGGCAAGGCGTTTGTGGAAAAGGCATTCACAGTCGAGGACGCACTGCGCGTGCTTGAGAAATAAGTAGACCTATGGAGTTGCAGCGACTCGCGGAGACGGCGGAGGAGCTCGTTGTCCGTCAGTGGGGGGTTTTCCTCGCCGGCTATGGTCGGGCGACGCCTCGACGCAAACATGACGGGTCGCCGGTAACAGACGCGGATGTGCGCATCGAGTCGACGCTGCATGCGTTGTTGGAAAAAGAGACGGGTATTCCCGTTGTGGGGGAGGAGACGATTGGCTGTGTGGGGAGCCGTCGGGAAGAAATAGACCGGCTGCATGATGCGGTGGGGCAGCATCGCTATTGGGTGGTGGACCCCATTGATGGGACCTCCAACTATGTGCGGGGCAACCCGGCGTGCGCGATTCTTGCTGTCTTGTTCTCCAATGAGGGACCTCTTATTGGGGTGACGAGTCTGCCCGCGTTGGAGACGACGCTGACGAGTATCGTCGGGGACGGCATGTCGGTGACGGTGAGGGAAACCCAGATGCGTTTCGACGGGGAAGAGTGGGGTCTCGACGACGGTGGGGAGAAGGTCGTCGACACGCTTGTGCCAGGGTTTATCCACAAGACCCAGAGCATTGTCGAAGGGCTTATTTCCGTCCCCCAGCCACGCATCCGGATCAGTGGGTGCGTGGGGGCGAACCTGGGACTCATGGCGCTGGCGGGTGCGGGGACGACGGTGTCGATGAGCCCGCATGTGTGGGATAACGGGGCGGGCGTGTGCCACCTTCTTGCCCGGGGTGCGTACGTCTCGGATCTGCACGGCGAGCTGTGGAGGATCGGCTCCGACGGGGTGATCGGCGGGGAAGAAGAAACCGTAAGGCGCGTGAGTGAATCACTGCGAAGGATAGGAAGATAACAAATGAGTGTTGGTGTGCGGGTCATCCCGTGTTTGGATGTTAAGGACGGCCGCGTAGTCAAGGGCGTCAACTTCGCGGGGCTGCGTGATGCCGGTGACCCGGTGGAGCTGGCAGCGCGGTACTTCGAGGAGGGGGCAGACGAGCTGACATTCTTGGACGTATCGGCGACGGTGCAGGGGCGTGCCACGATGCGTGACGTGGTGAAGAAGGTCGCAGGATCTGTTTTTATCCCGCTGACTGTGGGCGGCGGTGTGCGCAGCGTCGATGACTGCGCGGAATTGCTGCGCTGCGGGGCCGACAAGGTGAGCATCAATTCGGCGGCGGTGGCAGACCCCGACCTTATCGACCGGCTGGCGGAGCGTTTTGGGCGCCAGTGTGTCGTGCTCAGCCTCGATGCCCGCAGGACCAGCGACGGCAGCTTCGAGATCACTACGCATGGTGGCACGAAGGGGACCGGCATCGACGCGATCGAGTGGGTGCGCGATGCCGAGCGCCGCGGAGCTGGCGAAATCCTCGTGAACTCCATGGATGCCGACGGCACCAAGAAGGGCTTCGACCTCGAGCTCCTACGACTTATCCGGGAGGCCGTAACTGTGCCGATTATCGCCTCCGGTGGGGCAGGCAAAGCCGAGGACTTTCCTCCGGCGGTGGCAACCGGGGCGGATGCCGTCCTGGCGGCGAGCATTTTCCACTACGGGGATGTGTCGATTGGGGCGGTGAAGAGGGCGCTGACAAGGGCAGGCCACGCCACCCGCCCAATAAGAACTCTGCCGGATGCCGTAGCATCGAAGGTGCGGTTTAACGCCGATGGGTTGGTGCCAGCTGTTGTCCAGGCGGATAGCGGGGAGGTACTCATGCTGGCGTGGATGGATGACATCGCGCTGGCCGCCACCATCGACACCCGGAGGGCGACGTACTGGTCCCGTTCGCGAGGCGAGTATTGGGTGAAGGGTGAGACCAGTGGTCACATCCAGGAGGTGGAGGGAGTATGGCTCGACTGCGATGGGGACACGGTGCTCCTGCGCGTCAAGCAGACCGGTGGTGCTTGCCACACGGGGGCGAGGACATGCTTCGACGATTTCCCGGTGGCGCTACAGTAAAAGACCATGAATACCCGTTTTGTGTGTCCGCTTCTTTTCGGCCTCGCCGGGCTTTCCTCGTGGCTGTTCGCGCGCATGCCGTGGATCCACGCGACTGTCAGCGATGACAAGGCAGGCGACTCGGATGAAGTCCTCACCGGTGCAGCGTGGGCAACGGAGCTGCAGATTGCCTCCTTTGCGCTCATTGCGTTGCTTCTTGTAGGGCTTGTGTCTAAGGCTATTGGGCGCCGCATCACGGGGGTCCTGGCAGCCTGCGCCGGGGCCGTGCTCGCGTACTCGCCGATCATGCTCGTCACCGGTGGCGCAGATAGTGAACGGGTGCATGACATTTTGGCCACGGGGGCGGTCTCAGCAAAGGCAACCGACCCGGTCCGGATCAGTCAGTGGGCGGAAATCACCGGTGTCGATGTGGCTGTGTTGGGCCCGGTTCTCACCATTGCCGTGGCTGCGGTGGCGATTGTGGTTGGGGTGATTTTGGCCATGCGCCCGGGGGAGGACAAGCGCAAGACCGACATGCTGGAGGCGACGGGGACTCGGCGTGAGCAATTGGAAAACGATATTGAGGTGGCACCTGACTCGGAGCGTGTGATGTGGGATGCGCTTGATGAAGGTATTGATTTAACAGGCAGGGACAAAGACCGGGGGTAGTCAATAAATATCTGTGGATTTCGTCCCTAACCCCTGTGCGGGCTAGTATTTTCGGCATGGCCACAGTTTTTGAGGAGCAGCATTACACGCGGTTACACGTGTGGGCGGAGTGATGCATGATGGCCACGTTATTCGACAATATCCTGCAGGGCGTTATTGCTGATGTGGCTGCCCGCGAAGAGGTCGTTCCCTTCAAGGAAATAAAGAGGCTTTCACGAAATGTGCCTCCTGCCCGTGATGTGTTGTCGGTTTTGCAAAAGCTGGGCTGCTGCGTCATCGCAGAAATCAAGCGGGCAGACCCTGTTACCAATCATGTCAATGCCGTTGCCGATCCGGCGGAGCTTGCACGCCTGTGCGAGCAAGCGGGTGCCTGCATTATCGGCTGCCAGACGGAAAGCCGGCGATTTAACGGCAACCTCGAGGATGTCCGTACGGTAAAGGAAGCAGTGGGGGCACCCGTGTGGTGCAAGACGTTTATCGTCGATCCGTATCAGGTCCATGAGGCGAGGTATTACGGGGCGGACCTCGTTGCACTTCAAGTGGCGGCTCTGGAGCAGGACAGATTGGTGGCGCTGTTGGATCGCGTCCACTCCTTGGGGATGGAGGCCATTGTGGAAGTGGTCTCCGAGGAAGAAGCAGATCGGGGAGTACAAGCAGGAGCCCGCATCATTGGCGTGGATGCCCGAGATATGCGGTCGAGTACCATCGACAAGGAGCGTTTCTCGCTCATCGCGCCGGGGCTACCGACCAGTGTGGTGAAGGTGGCGCTGTCGGGTGTGTCCTCGCCGGTGGATCTCATGCGGTACGCGGGGGCGGGCGCAGATGCTGTCGTCGTGGGGGAGGCGCTGTCGCGGTCAAGTGAACCGGATCGTTTGTGTCGCTCGCTGGTGGCAGCGGGGATGCATCCGGCGTGCCCGACGGCTCGTTAGGGTACATTGTGGTGGGTAGAAAACTCACAATCGAAAGGTGCCTGCGTGTCCGAAACAATCCTTGCCACCATTCCCTCTCCACCCCAAGGGGTGTGGTTTATTGGTCCGATTCCCATTCGAGCCTACGCATTGTGCATCATCACCGGCATCATTGTCGCCCTGTGGTTGTCCACTAAGCGGTATGTCGCACGTGGTGGCGATGCAGACGTGGTCATGGATGCTGCGGTTGTCGCGATTCCGGCGGGTCTTATTGGGGGGCGGCTGTACCACGTCGCCACCGACTACGATTCCTACTTCTGCTCCACCTGCAACCCCGTTGAGGCGCTGTACGTGTGGCAGGGGGGCTTGGGCATTATGGGGGCGGTTATCCTCGGTGTGCTCGCGGTGTGGGTGATGATGCGTATTCGCGGACTGCCGATTGCGCCTTTGGCAGATTCAGTCGCGCCCGGTCTGGTGCTGGCGCAGGCGATTGGTCGCTTTGGCAATTACTTCAACCAGGAGCTGTACGGTCGTCCGACGGATGTGCCGTGGGGGTTGGAGATCTATTACCGGGTTAATGAAGCGGGCCAGCTCGCACCGGTGACGGGGCGGTCCACCGGCGAAATTATGACGATTGTTCACCCGACGTTTTTGTATGAGGCGCTGTGGAATGTGGCTGTGTGTCTCTTCCTTATCTGGGCGGATAAGAAGTTCCACATGGGTCGCGGGCGCGTCTTCGGACTGTATGTCGCCTCCTACATGGTGGGTCGCTTCATGGTGGAGCTCATGCGTGATGATCCGGCGACTATGGTGTTCGGTCTGCGTATTAACACGATTACGTCGGCGGTGTTTTTTGCTCTGGCAGTGCTATTCCTCATGCTGCGAAAAGGCAAGCGGGAGACCCCTGCGGAGGTAGATCCGCGACCGTTAAGCGCGAGCTAATACATCACTTTTGCCCGTTTATGTTTGGTTGTGTGGATTTTTTAGCGCACATGACCTGGGAAAACATCATTTTTGGTAGTGGTCTGACCGTTTTCGTGTGGCCATTTTCCCAATTTTGACCTACCCTTTAGGCGTGCAAAGAAGAACTAAGATCGTGTGTACGCTCGGTCCCGCTGTTGCCTCCAAGGAAGGTATCAAGGGACTTGTTGAAGCTGGTATGAATGTCGCCAGGATGAACTTCTCCCATGGCGATTACGAAGATCATGTGAAGAACTACAACTGGACCCGTGAGGCGGGCGACGAGACGGGCAAAGCCGTCGGCATTCTCGCTGACCTCCAGGGCCCGAAGATCCGTCTCGGCCGTTTCGTTGACGGTGCCACGGTGTGGAACGACGGCGAGATTGTCACCATCACCGTCGACGATGTGGAAGGCACGCACGACCGCGTGTCCACCACCTACAAGGGCTTGGCTAAGGATGCAAAGCCCGGCGATCGTCTGCTTGTCGACGATGGCAAGGTCGCCCTTATCTGCAAGGAGGTCAAGGGCAACGACGTCATCTGCGAGGTCGTTGAAGGTGGCCCCGTTTCCAACAACAAGGGTGTCTCCCTGCCCGGCATGAACATTTCCGTTCCTGCCCTCAGCGAGAAGGATATCCGCGACCTGCGCTTCGCCCTGAAGCTCGGCGTGGACTTCATCGCCCTGTCCTTCGTCCGTTCCCCTGCAGACGTTGATCTCGTTCACGAGGTTATGGATGAGGAAGGCCGTCGCGTTCCGGTTATCGCCAAGCTGGAGAAGCCGGAGGCTATCGATGCCCTCGAGTCCATCATCCTTGCTTTCGACGCCGTCATGATTGCTCGTGGTGACCTCGGCGTTGAGGTGCCTCTCGAGGAGGTGCCGCTCGTCCAGAAGCGCGCCATCCAGATCGCTCGCGAGAACGCCAAGCCGGTGATCGTGGCAACGCAGATGCTCGACTCCATGATCGAGAATTCCCGCCCGACCCGTGCTGAGGCTTCCGACGTGGCCAACGCCGTCCTTGACGGTGCTGATGCCGTCATGCTCTCCGGTGAGACCTCCGTCGGTGCGCACCCGCAGCTGACCGTTCAGACGATGGCTCGCATCGTGTGCTCTGCCGAGCTCGACGGCGTTGTTCCGCCGCTCAGCCACATCCCGCGCACCAAGCGCGGTGTCATCAGCTACTCTGCTCGTGACATTGCTGAGCGCCTCAACGCTAAGGCTCTCGTGGCTTTCACCACCTCTGGTGACACGGCCAAGCGCGTGGCTCGTCTGCACTCCCACCTGCCCCTCCTGGTGTTCACCCCGAACCCCGAGGTGCGTAGCCAGCTGGCTCTTACCTGGGGCTGCGAGACGTTCCTCTGCCCCGAGGTGGAGACCACCGACGAGATGCTCGGCGAGGTCAACAAGGCTCTCCTGGCAATGGACGAGTATAAGCGGGATGACATGATGGTCGTCGTTGCTGGTACCCCGCCCGGAGTGTCTGGCAACACCAACATGATTCACGTTCACCTTTTGGGTGACACCCCGCACACAAAGTAAACGGGTAGAAAAATTCCCCACAGTTTCAAAACTGTGGGGAATTTTTTGCTACTTGGCCAGGTATGAAAGCGGTGCCAGTGCCGCAGCCTTCCACGTGGCCTGCAGCGTTGGCTCAGGATCGGGAAGAAAGGTGGACTGGTGGTTGCTCGGGGCAGCGTCGGGGTCTGCCTCCCACACCTCACGCGGGGTCATGCCGACTGTCCAGTAGACGTAGGGCGCACCGAGGGAGCGCGGGATCTCGCTGAAGTCATCGGAGGCAGTCCACGGGGTGGCATCGACGGAGTTTTCGCCGAAGGCTGCGTCGAAGACGGGGCGGATGGTGTTGAACACCTCGGGGGAGTTGTCGGTGAGTTCGCCGTGGGCGGAGTAGACAATCTCCGGCTCTGCAGGGCAGGCGGAGGCCTCGCACTCGGCCTTCACCACACGCTCGATGGAGCGGTAGCAGTGATCGCGCACCTCCTCGTCGTAGAAGCGTGTGTTCAGCACCAGCTCGGCGGTTTCCGGCACGATGTTATTGCGCGTGCCGGCGCGGAGCTTGCCGACGGTAATCACCGCAAAATCGCCCGGGTACACCTCGCGCGCGACGATCGACTGCAGGCGCAGGATGATGTGGGCTGCGACGATCGTCGGATCGATGCCGAGGTGGGGCATGGACCCGTGGGCGCTGCGCCCGTGGATGGTGATGGTAAGCGTGTCGCACGCGGCGGCAGCCGGCCCCGGCATGGTGTAAACCGTGCCGGCAGGTCCCGGAAGGATGTGCTGGCCGAAGCAGACATCCGGCTTCGGGATGAGCGAGCCCAGCCCATCCTCGAGCATCATGGACGCGCCGCGGGTGATCTCCTCAGCGGGCTGGAACAGGGCGATGAACGTGCCAGACCAGCGCTCCCGAGAGGCGTCGATAAGCTTGCAGGCGCCGAGCAAAGCGGTGACGTGGACGTCGTGACCGCAGGCGTGCATGACACCGGGGTTTTCCGAGGCGAAGGTGGCACCGGTTTCCTCGGCGACGGGAAGCGCGTCGAAATCGGCGCGCATGAGGGCCGTGGGGCCCTCGCCGTTGCGGAACACGGCGACCATGCCGTGCCCACCGATGCCCCGTGTGACCTCACAGTCGAACTGCGAGAGCACCTCGGCGATGTAGTCGGCGGTGTGCTCCTCCTTGAGGGAGAGCTCCGGGTGGGTGTGCAGCCACTGGTAGTGCTGCCACAGCCACTCGTAGGTTGGGGCATCGGGGGAGCTGAGAAGCCCGGCGATAGATGATGGGGACATGGATTCCTAATTCAGGGTGGGGTTGTACTTGAGACTGTTGCGTTCTAGGATGCACTCGGTTGCGATCCGGATGTTCTTATTGATGATGCCCTCATCGCGCAGGCGGTAGAATTCCGGCACCATTCGGTCGCGGACGTCCCACGGGGAACGCGTGTTGATGTAGATCTTCGTGCCACCTTCGAAACCTGCGAGGGTGGACACGCGCCACTTGATCATAACACGCCAGGGCATCGCCACATCGAGGTCAATGGGCTGGTGGTACCACTCTTCGTTGCACGGCACATCGGGTCCGGTGGCGGCGTGGCAGGCGTGGATGAGGTCGCTCATGTCGTTGACCTCGTCGGCGGTGTGCTCCCACGGGAAGCAGGAGGCGGACTTGGAGTAGATCTCCAGGGTGGGGTAGCGGTGCCCGAAACCGGCGAAACAGACGGCGTGGTCGTTTTCGGCGATGATGAGGTTGCGGTAGCCGGCGTAGTCAACGGCCCACTCGTTGTACATATTGGGGTTGGAGCGCAGCGTGGTGATCTCCTGGTCGGCCTGCACGCCGCGGTCGTCGATGGCGACGAGTTGCTTGTGCAGGTGATCGAAGGAGGCACCGGCAGGCTTCAGCCAGTTTTGGAAGGCCACGACGTAGTGGGCGTAGCGGTTGCGCTGGTACAGGTCGTGGATGCCGTCGATGGTGAACTGGGTGAAGGACCGGTGCTCATCCTCGGTTAGCGTGCCGGAGGAGGCGAGTTGGTTGTCGTGGGTGGCATCGTCGGTGAAGTGCCGGCGGGCGATAATGACGTCGTGGCCACCGCCGAAGTAGCCCTGCGCCCGGCGGAGGAGTTCTTCCTCCGGCTGGTTGGGGTCCTGGCCTGCAGCCTTCAGACGGGTACGAACAATATCGAGAACGTGCACCTTGCCAGCAGGCTCGGAGATGTAGCGCTCCATCCGCTCGTGGAGGTCCGGATCCATGGTGAATCCGTAGTTCTTCTCCCAGTAGTCATACGTCACAATCTCGAAGAGATTGGGGACGCGGCGGAACTCCGGGGTGGAGTCGTGCAACTCGCTGTGCTGCAGCCCGCGGAGAATCTCCCAGCCGTTACCGGTGCGCACCATGCGGGATTTTTCCGGTGGTGTGGCATCGAGGTTGCCGGAGCAGAAGGCACAGCTCGAGGTGTGTGCATCGGCACCGAGGGGCAGTGGGTTGGTAGCAGGGGTGGTCAGTGGACGGTTGCCGCGGCCGGGCACAGTCCAGACCTCCGTGCCGGAAAACGGGTTGACCTGTTTAATCGTGCCATCGGCCATGGTTTGGATCGGATGGGGACGCGAATGTATAGGAGACATGCACCCCATACTAATTCGCTACAGTTGAGTCATGGCGACAATCACCTTCGACGTGTATATGCCGGCGGGGCATACCCGTGCTCTCCGCTCGGCGTTTCTGCAAACCGCGCGCGACCTGCCCGGCGTGGCGGATTCGCGGGTGAGTGTCAACATTTTGCCAGATCCCGCACTCCCGAAGGAGGTTGTGGACCAGCTGGCGGCGACGTACCGCCCGGTGGGGGAGGATGCCGGGGAGGTGGGGGTGACGCGGTTTGTCATCTCGGCACCGGATTTCACAGGCTCGGTCAACCAGCTGGCGATGCGCCTGTCCCGCCTGCTCACCCCGGCGGTTAACCTGCCCGCGGACCGGGTGTTATTGGATAACGAGCTGGACTTTGAGGTGCCGGCTATTTTCCCGTGGATGGTTCAGGTAGAGCGCTAGCCACCCACTCCGCCAGCGCCTCCGGTGTCCACTCCCGCTCACCCGCGCCAGTCAGCTCGATGACCTCTGTGTCACCGCTGGCTTCACGGACAGCTGTGGTGAGCGCGGTTGGGCCGTCCGCAGGCGTCGCCGTTAGTACTTTCTCGGCGTCGGCTGCAGCCCGCCGCAACTCTTGGTACGGCTCGGACATGGTCAGGGGATTAAACACCAGCACCTTTCCGGTCCCTGCCAGATCAACGAGGTATTGCAGCGCTAGGGGAACCCCACCGCCGCTGCCACTGGTTGCGGTAGGTGTCACACCGGTGTGCTCACATAGCTTGTCGACGCTCGGTTGGTGTAACGCATCCACTCCTTTCACCTCCGGCGTGTACACAAGCCAGGTGACTCCGAGTACCGCTGTGTTCAAACTGTTGAGGTCTATGCTGCCGAGGTCGGCGAGGGCGGGCGCGCCGGGGCTCAACCGCCGCCCATCGGCTGTTTGTAGCTGCGCGCCCAGGGCCGTGAGGATCCCCGCGCCGAGGTCGTGCGCCCCCGTGCCACCGGCGGACAAGACGATGGTGGTGGCACCCCTGGCCACCGCATCGGCGATGAGCACTCCGGTGCCGTAGGAGTCGCCGTCACGTGGGTCGCAGCCGGCCACCTCGCCGGAGGCTGCCTCCATGTCGATGAACGCCGTGGTGATGTCCGCGTTGTAGGTGTAGGTAGCCTCGGTGAGCCGACCGGTGGCCGATGTTGTCGGGAGTGTAATCCGTTCGCCTGCGAAGTGGGAGGACGTGCCCAGGTGGGCGTCGATAAGCGGAAAAGCAGTACCACGGACGACGGGGGCGATGGCAGCGGCGGCCTGCGCCGGGGACAGTGGGGGAAAACGGTCGGGGGAAACGATGATCATAAAAAATAGCGTAGCTGACCCGAAAAAACAGTACGAGCGTACTCGTAGATGTTAATATATACACAACGTCACAAGCGTTCCATACGGCGTTGCTAGCAGTGACCACGAGTGTGACAAATACAACAATCGTCTCGCTTGCATATATGCACGCCAGGTAAGAAAATTGTATCGTTTTCAGAAAGCTACCAAGAAGGGCCTCACATCATGAGTAATGTGGACGAAAAAATCGCCAACTACTACGACCAAATCAAAAAGCGAAACCCGGGAGAAACCGAGTTTCACCAGGCGGTAGAGGAAGTCTTGGGCTCGCTCAAGTTCGTCCTGGAAAAGGATCCCAGCTACGCAGACAACGCCCTCATCGAGCGCCTTGTCGAGCCTGAGCGCCAGATCATGTTCCGCGTTCCCTGGATCGACGACCGCGGCCAGGTCCAGGTCAACCGTGGCTTCCGTGTCCAGTTCAACTCCGCCCTCGGTCCGTACAAGGGTGGCCTCCGCTTCCACCCCTCCGTCAACCTTGGCATCATTAAGTTCCTTGGTTTTGAGCAGATCTTCAAGAACTCCCTCACCGGCCTGCCCATCGGCGGCGGCAAGGGTGGCTCCGACTTTGACCCCAAGGGCAAGTCTGACGCCGAGGTCATGCGCTTCTGCCAGTCCTTCATGACGGAACTCTTCCGCCACATCGGTGAATACACCGACGTCCCCGCCGGCGACATCGGCGTGGGCGGCCGCGAGATCGGCTACCTGTTCGGCCAGTACAAGCGCCTCACCCGCCGCAACGAGGCAGGCGTCCTCACCGGTAAGGGCCTGACCTGGGGTGGCTCGCTCGTGCGTACCGAGGCTACCGGCTATGGCCTCGTCTACTTCACCGAGGAAATGCTGAAGAGCCACAACGCCTCCTTCGATGGTGCCAAGGTCATCGTCTCCGGCTCCGGCAACGTCGCCATCTACGCCATCGAAAAGGCCCAGGAACTCGGCGCCACCGTCATCGGCTTCTCCGATTCCTCCGGCTGGGTTGAGTGCCCGAATGGCGTGGACCTCGAACTCCTCAAGGATGTCAAGGAGGTCCGCCGCGGCCGCGTCGCCGATTACGTCAAGGAAGCAGACGGCGCCACCCTCCACACCGACGGCTCCATCTGGTCCCTCAAGGCTGACATCGCCCTGCCGTGCGCAACGCAGAATGAAATCACCGGCTCCCACGCCCGCCTCTTGGTAGAAAACGGCGTGAAGTTCGTCTGTGAGGGTGCCAACATGCCCTCCTCCAACGAAGCCATCGACATCTACCAGGACAGCGGTATTTTCTACGCTCCTGGTAAAGCTTCCAACGCCGGTGGTGTCGCCACCTCCGCCCTCGAGATGCAGCAAAACGCCGGCCGTGACCACTGGTCCTTCGAGGAAACGGACGCACGCCTGCGCCGGATCATGAAGAACATCTTCATCACCACTTCCGAGACCGCCGCCGAGTTCGGCCACGAGGGCAACTACGTCCTCGGCGCCAACATCGCCGGCTTCAAGAAGGTCGCTGATGCCATGATCGCCCACGGCGTGGTCTAAAACCCACGCTCACGCAGGCCCCGCTCACGTATTTTCGTGAGCGGGGTGTGTTTCTTTTTTCCCCCTGGGGTGTTATCACAAGGAATACCCAGGAAAACGGTAATCTGGGGGACATGTTCAAAGTATTTGACTCGCTGGACAAGCTCGTTGACACCGTTGACCGCGCCTACGGCGTACCCATGACTGCAAACTGCATGGTGCCCCGCGCCGAGATGCAGCAGTGGCTCGACGATCTCCGCGACGCTATACCGCACGAGATGGACGAAGCCCAAGACATCCTCGACGAATCCGACCGGATCATCCACGATGCCGAGGAGAAGGCCTACCAGCTGGAAACCCAGTCCGCTGCCGAGGCAGACCGCATCCTTGAAGATGCCAAGGCCGAGGCCGACCGCCTCGTTCACGACGCCGAGGAGAAGGCCAAGCGCACGCTCGACGACGCTTACCAGCAGGCCGACGACGTCACCGAGCGGGCACAGCGCGATGCCGATGCCACGATTTCCCGTGCGCACCAGGAGTCCGATGCTCTATACGCCCAGGCCAAGGAGGCCTACCAGCGCAGCGTCGACGAGGGTCTGGCCGAGCAGTCCCGCCTCGTTTCCGAGGCCGAGGTCGTCCGCGTGGCGAAGGAGGAAGCCCACCGCGTCGTCGACGAGGCCCACACCGAGTCCAATCGCCTGCGCCGCGAGTGCGACGAATTTGTGGACAGCAAGCTCGCCGAATTTGAGGCATCCCTCGAGTCCACGCTGCGGTCTGTTTCTCGCGACCGCTCAGCACTTCGGCGCGGTGCCGGAGCCTCAGGTGCGTCGAGTCGACTCGACCGTTAGGGTGGATACGTTATGGGAAATCCACTACGTATAGATTGCACGCGTTTTGTCCGCGGTGTCACTGAGTCCGAGCACGTCGCCGTCACGGGCAGAAGCCCACAGCGCATCGGCCTGGAAATGATGGCGATTGATGAGGGCGCAGAGATCACCCTCGACGCCGATCTGTTGCCCCTCGGCGAGGGGATCCACGTCCACGGTGCGGTCACCGGCACGGCGATAGCCCAGTGCTCCCGGTGTCTCACTGAACACGCCGTCGATGTCACCATCGACATCGACCAGATCTTCGCTCTCACCGACTCGTTCATCACCACCCACGATGGCGACGAGGTTGAAGACGATGAGGAAGATGACATCCCCCGCGTGGAAAACAACATCATGGACCTCACCCAGGTGGTCATAGACGAGGCCGGAACATCCTTCCCCTTCAACCCCACCTGTGACAGCCTCACCGGCAGCCCCTGCCCGGTCGAAGCAGAGGTTCCCGAATCGCAAAACCCGGACGAGCTCATCGACCCGCGCTGGGCTGGACTGGAGAAGTTTAAATGAGCAAAAAGAAGCGCCTCACCGGTGAAGCAGCACTAGAGGAGGCCTTCAACGCCGTCGACCATCAACCGCTTTTGGACAAGCTCGGTACCACCCTGCCTCCGGAGCTGCTGCGACTGGCGCTCACCCACCGCTCCTTCGCCAACGAGAACGGCGGGCTGCCCAACAACGAACGCCTCGAGTTCCTCGGCGATTCCGTCCTGGGCTGCTCCGTCGCGCACAAGCTGTTCGAAACCTACCCGTCCTCCCCGGAGTCGGTGATTTCCAAGATGCGCGCCCGCATCGTCTCCCGCTTCGGTCTTGCCGACATCGCCCGCGAGATCGGTCTTGGTAAGTATATTTTGCTCGGCCGTGGCGAAATCCTCACCGATGGCCGCGACAAGGACTCCATCCTCGCCGACACGACCGAGGCCATCTTCGGCGCCATCTTCCTCGAGCACGGCTTCGAGACAGCCCGGCACACGATACTCACGCTGTTCCACGAGAAGATCGTCCACGCCTCCTCGGATTCCATCCACACGGACTGGAAGACCCTCCTGCAAGAACGCGCCGCCGAGCGGAAGCTGCCCATGCCCGAGTATGAGGCAAGCTTCACCGGCCCCGATCACGACCGCTTCTTCACCGCGACCGCGCTCATCGACGGCAAGGTTGTCGGCACCGGCCAGGGCCACAACAAGAAGGCCGCCGAACAGCTCGCCGCCAAGCAGGCCGTCACCGTCATCAGGGAAGAAAACATTGCCCGAACTGCCGGAAGTTGAGGTCGTTCGCCGCGGGCTTGACCGACTCTTGGTAGGGCACCGGTTCGAAGCGGTCCGTGTCCTCCACCCCCGCGCCACCCGCGGCACCGTCGCCCTCCCCGAACGCCTCACCGGCCGCACCATTTGTGGCACTGGCCGGCGGGGGAAGTTCCTGTGGCTGGTTCTCGACGACGAGGAAGCACTTGTCATCCACCTCCGGATGAGTGGCCAGATGCGCCTTACCAGAACCCCGGACCCGGTCTAACCGCACACCCGCATCGTCGCGCGCCTCGACGGCCCGACGGTACAATTTGTCGATCAGCGCACCTTCGGCTCCTGGTCGCTGTCCGAGCTTGTCGACGGCCTCCCCGTCACCCTTTCCCACATCGCACCCGATCTGTTGGACGCAGGGCTGGACGAGGGGAGCGTCGTCAAGCAATTAAAGAGAGGACGAGGAGAGCTGAAGCCAGCGCTCCTCAACCAGGGGATTGTCAGCGGCATCGGCAACATTTACGCCGATGAGATGCTGTGGCGTGCCTGCCTGCACCCCCGACAGGCCCGCAGCCACATCAGTACCCGCAGGCTCCACGAACTGCTCGGCGCCGGCAAAGAGGTCATGCGCGACGCGCTCGCCCAGGGAGGAACCTCCTTCGACGAGCTGTACGTCAATGTCAACGGCGAATCAGGGTACTTCGACCGCTCCCTCAACGCCTACGGCCAGGCCGGGTACCCCTGCCCGCGGTGCGGAACCATAATGGTGAAGGAAAAAATCGGCGGCCGCGGATCTACCTATTGCCCGCGTTGCCAGCGACGCTACTAGGAGCTCGGCTTTTCCACGTGGCGCGCGACGAAGGCAATGATCGCCAGCATCGCCGCTGTCCCTACCAAGAGTGCAGTGACAAGGCCCGACCACCCGTGGTCTTGGTAGACAAAGCCAAGCGTCGAGCCCAAAATCGACGACCCCATGTAGTAGCTGAACACATAGCTTGACGACGCCTCCGCCCGCCCCTCACCGCCAACGCCCACCGCCAGCCGTCCATGTTGGAGACGACTGCGGGGATGAGTCTGCCGGAGAGTCCGCCGATGGAATCGGAGGCGATGTACCAGCCCATGACTACTGGTATGTAGGGGGAGTCGATTTCCTCGGAGATACACGCCATCGCGACGGCCGGTACGCCAGATATTGCAAGGCCCTGAATGCCACGCAGCACGATGAGGACACCGATGGTGTGGGCGAAGGGGAGCGCGAGGGAGATGAGGATGGCGACGAAGAGGGAGACGGAGAGGATGCGTCCGCGGCCGTAGCGCTCGGAGAGGTTGGAGACGGGGATGACACCGATGGCGATGGCGCCGGTGGTGGCGGAGACGGTGAGGGCGGTGGTGGAGGGGGAGGACTGGAAAGCGTCGGAAAGCTGGGGGGAGGAGAGCCTGGGTGCAGTACACGGCGTTGAATGCCGCGAACCCTACCAAGACCATGGCTAGTATTGCTCTTTTGAATCCGTTATCACCGCGAGTGAGTCCTCTTACCAAGCGTTTCATAGTTGTCCTGGGATTAGTAGAATGCAACCCATGACTGACACGCAGCTCCTCGCATTTGTTCACGGCCATGTCCAGGGCGTTGGTTTCCGGTGGTGGGTGAAGTCGCAGGCGCTGGAGTTGGGGCTTGCGGGGGAGGCGCGCAATAAGTGGGATGGTCGCGTGGAGGTGGTTGCGGAGGGGGACCGCGCTGCGTGTGAGGAGCTTCTGCACCGCTTACGGGAGCAGCCTTCCGCTTTTCGACGCCCCGGTCACGTCACCGCTGTTGTCGAGCAATGGAAAAAACCCCGCGGATTCGCGGGGTTTAAAGAAGCGTAAAAACGGTCTTATTCGACCGTCACCGACTTGGCGAGGTTTCGCGGCTGGTCGATGTCCAGGCCCTTCGCTCCGGCGAGGGCGCAAGCGAAGATCTGCAGCGGCACCGTTGACAGGAGTGGCTGCATGAGGGTGGCGCACTGGGGGATGCGGATGACGTGGTCGGCGTGCTCGACGACGGCCTCATCCCCTTCCTCGGCAATGACTGTTGTGATGGCGCCACGGGCCTTGATCTCCTGGATGTTGGAGACGACCTTTGCGTGGAGCTCATTCCTACCACGAGGGCTCGGCACGATGACGAAGACGGGCTGCCCCGGCTCGATGAGCGCGATGGGGCCGTGCTTGAGCTCGCCGGCGGCAAAGCCCTCGGCGTGGATGTAGGCGATTTCCTTGAGTTTAAGAGCGCCCTCGAGGGCGACGGGGAACCCGACATGCCTACCAAGAAAGAGAACGCTGCTGGCAGTGGACAGGTCGCGTCCCAGCTTCTTGATTTCGTCCTCCTTGTCGATTACCTGCTGCACCTTCTCCGGCATCTCCGTCAGGGAGTTGAGGATGTCGCTGATCTCGTCGGCAAACATGTTGCCGCGCAGCTGCGCGAGGTACAAGCCGAGAAGGTAGGCCGCCGTAATTTGGGCGAGGAATGCCTTCGTCGAGGCGACGGCGATTTCCGGCCCGGCGTGCGTGTACAGATTAGCGTCCGCCTCGCGGGGAATAGAGGAGCCGTTTGTATTGCAGATAGCAATCACCTTGGCACCCTGCTCCTTTGCGTGGCGTACCGCCATGAGCGTGTCCATGGTCTCGCCGGACTGGCTGAGGGCGACGACCAGCGTCTTCTCATTGACAATCGGATCCCTATACCGGAACTCGTGCGCGAGCTCGACCTCGGTGGGGATACGGCACCAGTGCTCGATGGCGTACCTGGCAACCTGTCCTGCGTAGCTCGCCGTACCACAAGCGATGACGACAATCTTGTCGACGCTTCGTAGCACCGATTCATCAATGTTCAGCTCGTCGAGCTGGATGTGGCCATTCTCGTCGAGACGTCCCATGAGGGTGTCGCGCACGGCTGCGGGCTGGTCGTGGATCTCCTTGTCCATGAAGGAGTCGAAGCCACCCTTTTCCGCTGCGGCTGCGTCCCACTGCACCTCGAAAAGCTTGCCCTGTGCGGGAGTGCCCTCGAAGTCGGTGATCTCGTAGTCATCGGCGGTGATGGTAACGATCTGGTCGTTGCCCATCTCGACACAGCGCTTGGTGTGGTCGATAAAAGCGGTGACGTCCGAGCCAAGGAAGTTCTCGCCGTCGCCAAGCCCAATGACCAACGGGGAGTTACGACGGGCTGCGACGATCCGATCGGGGTGCTCCGCGTGAATAGCCAGGAGAGTAAAGGCACCCTCGAGGCGGGCGACAGCGAGCTGCATGGCCTTGGTAAGGTCGCCGGCCGCCTCCGTGTTGTAGTAGTGGGCGATAAGATTGGCCGCAACCTCGGTATCCGTGTCGGAATAGAAGTGCACGCCGGCGGCGCTGAGCTCGCGCTTGAGCTCTGCGAAGTTTTCAATGATGCCGTTATGTACCAAGGCCAGGCGGCTGTTGTCTACCACGTGCGGGTGGGCATTGTTGTCGGTCGGACCTCCGTGGGTTGCCCAGCGGGTATGGCCGATACCGATGGGTGCTTTTGGTAAGGGGGAGGCTTTGAGCGCCTTATCTAGTTCGCTAACCTTGCCTGCCTTTTTCCGGAAGGCAATGGCGTTGTCTGAGATAACTGCGACGCCGGCGGAGTCATATCCACGGTACTCGAGGCGGCGGAGGCCTTCGAGGCAAACATGGAGGGCGTCGTTGACTAGGTTTTCGTTTTCGGTGTTACCGACGTATCCAACAATTCCACACATAAGCGAAAGAGTACACGGTGTTTTGGTAGGCGCGCAGCACTCCTCGCCCCACGGGCATGCCCGTGGGGCGAGGAGTGGTGTTACTCGTCGTCGGTGTTTTCAGCTTCCTGTTTGAGGATGTTGCGGGCGATGTCTCTGCCTGTGTATCCCTTGCAGGGGCTGTCGTGGTAGCGGGGTGGTCCGCCGTCGGGTGGGATGTAGCGGGGATCGCCGTTGACGGGGTCGCGTTCGTGGCGTCCGTGTTTGGGTTTGGTGGGGTCGTCATCGTTTTGCCCGTTGTGGTATTTGCAGGCTATGAGGATGTTTTCTTCGGTGGTTTCGCCACCTCGAGCCCATGATTTGTCGTGGTGGGCCTGGCTATATGCGCCGATGCGGTAGCAGCCGGGGTGGCTGCAGAAGATTTGGTCGCAGGCGATGCCGGTGCGGAGCGCGCCGTCGGCAAACCGCTGGTTTTTGAGGGGGATGGTGCAGGCTAGTTTCCTGTTGCCGTCGTACATGACGGCGAATCCGTAGGGCTCAAGCCGGCATTTGGCTATGTCGTCGGCATCGAGGATGTCGCCGTCGGTGGTGGCGAACTTGCCGTCGCCGATGTAGGTGGAGTCAGGAACAGGAAGTATGAATGCTGGGGCTAGCCTGCGGTTCCAGAGCCTTGTCGACGTCGTTCCGCACACCCCATCCTCATAGTCTTGGACGATGCGGTTGAGACCTTGGGCCCAGCGGAAGGATTCTGGTAGGTCACTCGGTGCGGTGGAGGCCTCGGCAAGGATCCCGATGAACCGATCCATCTTGAGAGCCTCGAGCTTGATGTGGGCGTGCTTCATACCGCAGGCATCGGCAACGGCGGAGACGGTGACAGAATCGCTGACCTTGCGGGTCTTGACGGTGCGGTGAGTGTCGGCGATGCGTGCTTTCATCTCTTTCCACGTGTGGCCTTCGTAGGCGTAGTCGAGGAGAGTGTCGCGGGTCGTGTTCTTATCCTCTGCGGCGGTGAGTTCGACGGCCTTAGCAATGAGGATGAGCTGCTGGACGGGTATAGCCTCCGTTTTGCCTTCTGGGTCTTGGTAGGTTGCCCATGTCCGTGCTGCGGAGACGAGCTGCTTGGCAAACGGCTGCGAGAAGTTAAATTCCTCGGTGAGTTTTTCCACGCGCAAAGCAGCCGTATTCGCGAGGGCGTGGACCTCCGCGAATATGGCGATGCCGTGAAGTGAGTCTGCGAGACTCCCAAGGATTGCTGTCATGGCACTCACAGTAGGGGCAGTAACGTATGCGCACAGAAAAAGTACGAAAGTTATCCACAGGGTGCGATGTGGGTCCTCGGCGGGGAGCTTTCTGTGGATAACTTCGGTGGGCTAGAGTACGTTTCGTGTATTTGAAATCCCTGACGCTCAAAGGCTTCAAGTCGTTTGCCTCGGCGACGACGATGAAATTTGAGCCTGGGATCTGCGCCGTCGTGGGCCCCAATGGTTCTGGTAAGTCTAATGTCGTCGATGCCCTTGCCTGGGTCATGGGCGAGCAGGGCGCCAAGCAGCTCCGCGGCGGGAAAATGGAGGATGTCATCTTTGCGGGGGCGGGGTCGAGGAAACCGTTGGGGCGCGCTGAGGTGACGCTGACGATTAACAATGATGACGGGGCGCTGCCGATTGAGTACTCGGAGGTGTCGATAACACGGCGGATGTTCCGTGACGGGGCGAGCGAGTATGAGATTAATGGCTCGAAGGCTCGGTTGATGGATATCCAGGAGTTGCTGAGTGATTCTGGTATTGGCCGGGAGATGCACGTCATTGTGGGGCAGGGCAAGATTACGGAGATTTTGGAGTCGCGCCCGGAGGATCGTCGTGCGTATATCGAAGAGGCGGCGGGTGTGCTGAAGCACAAGCGCAGGAAGGAGAAGGCGCAGCGGAAGCTGACGGGGATGCAGACGAATTTGGATCGCCTGACGGATTTGACGGATGAGTTGAAAAGGCAGCTGAAGCCTCTAGCCCGGCAGGCGGAGGCGGCGCGCCGGGCGCAGACAGTGCAGGCAGAGGTGCGGGAGCTGCGGGGGCTGATCGCGGGCTATGAGCTGACGAGGCTGTGGGAGGCCAACCGAGCGTCGGAAAGCACAAAAGTGGCAGCCGGTGAGGAGTTGACGTCTGCGAACGCGGGGGTGCGCGAGGCGGAGGAGACGCATCGGGAGGCGGAGGAGGCGCTTGCTGCGCGGCAGCCGGAGGCATCGGCGGCGAATCAGGTGTGGTTCGAGTTGTCGGCGCTGAAGGAGAAGGTGGACGCGACGGTGCGGATTGCCACGGATCGGGCGACAAACCGAGAGTTGGAGCCGTACCAGGGGCCGGATCCGGAGGCGACGCTTCAGCAGGCGGATGATGCCGAGACGCAGGTGGAGGCGCTGGAGGAGGCTGCAGATGTGGCCACGGAGCGCCTGGAGACCATTTTTGAGCAGGTGGAGGATGCTAAAGAGGTGTCCCGCGCTGCCGATGAGGAGCATATGCGCAGGGTGCGGGCTATCGCTGACCGTCGTGAGGGGATCGTGCGGCTGGTGGCGGGCGAGGAACAGGCGCGTGCGGAGGTGACCCGAGCCGAGGCGCGTGTGGCGGAAGCAGCTGCGGATTGTGAGGCCTCACGGGATGCGACCCGTCAGGCGGATGCGGAGGCGACGGCTGCGGGCGAAAAGGCGTCTGCCCATGAGAATGCCTGGGAGCCACTGGAGGAGGCGCGCGTACGGGCGGTTGCCGAGTCGGGGGCTGCGGAGTCGCGTCTCAAGCAGCTGCGTGATGAGGAGCGCCAGGCGGAGCAGAAGGTCGCCTCCCTCACTTCGCGGATCGAGACGCTCGAGTCGACGCGGATGGCCGGCTACACGCAGTCTGATTTGCCACCGCTTACGGATTCGCTGACGGTCACGCCGGGGCTCGAGAAGGCCGTGGCTGCGGCTCTTGGTAGGTTCGCGGATGCCGTTGTTGGTGAGCCGTCGGCGCACGCTGAGGAGGCGTGGTCGCGCACGGTCGTCGTGGGGGCGAATGAGGCGCGCGCGTGGCACGTGGATACGGAAGTTCTGCCTGCCGGTGCCGAGTGGTTGACGGAGCATGTTTCTGCCCCTGCTGCGGTGCGTCGCGTGCTCGCGGATACGGTTCTGGTAAGAAGCGCCGAGGAGGCTTTTTCTCTGGTCACTGCCGATCCGCGCCTGCGGGCGGTCACCCGCGATGGTCTTGTCGTAGGCGAGGGGTGGGTTGAGGTGGGTGAGGGCACCCGCTCCACGCTCGAGGTTTCCGGGCTTATCGACGCCGCCTCGCAGGCCCTTGCCGCCGCTCGCGCGAGCTTGGAGGAGATGTCGGGAACCGTGTCCGGCGCGGAAGAAGCGGCGGAGCAAGCCCGCGTGGAGGCGGCGCAGGCGACGGCATCGATGCGCGAGTTCCAGGCGGAGCATGCCGCACTAGTCCGCGAAGCGGAAGCGGCAGTAAGGCGCGCTGGGGAGCGCAAGAGGAACCACGAGGCAAACGTCGACAAGCTCAGTGCCGCGGAGAAAGCCCTGGAGAAGGCGAAGGCAGAGGCGGCAGATGCAGCCGACCGTTTGGCGCGCGTGGAGGACACCGATACCGATGAGGACGTGTCCACCGAGGAGCGGGATCGCGCAGCAGACCGGCTCGCGCAGGTGCAGGCCATGGAGATGGAAGCCAAGATGGCTGCCCGCCAGGCCACCGACGAGGTGGAGCGTGCACGCCAGCGGGCCGAGGGCCTGCGCAGGAAGGCGGTAGCCGACGCGGAGGCGGAAAAGCGCTACCACGAGCAGCAGGAAAAGCGCCAGCGGGTCATCGAGAAAGCACAGATGGTGCGGGACAACGCGGTGCGCGTGGCGGAGCGCGTCGAGGATGCGCTGGCGCGTGCGCACGAGGAACGGGAACATACCAGGAGCGTTGTCGCCCAGGCCGACGCGACGGTGAAAGAACTGTCCGTGAAGGTGCACGATGCCCGGCAGCGGTTGGCGCGCGCGCAGGCGACTTACCATGACGCGGAGATGGCGGCGGCACAGGCGGCGGTCCGGTTGGAAGAAGCCGAACGGCGCGCGACGGGGGAGACTGGTGTGCCGGCGACGGTGCTGCGGGAGCAGTTTGAAAAGCCCGAGGACTTCTCCATTACCGATTACCGCACGCGCCTGAAAAGCGCAGAGAAGGCCCTTGCCTCGTTGGGGAAGGTGAACCCGCTTGCCCTGGAGGAGTACGTGGCGCTGGAGGAGCGGTACTCGTTCCTCACCACCCAGCTGGACGATGTCATCCGCGCGAGGGAGGACCTGCATGCGGTGATTGAAGAGGTGGACGAGAAGATCCTCACCCTGTTTACCGATGCCTGGCACGACGTAGAGCGTGAATTTCCCGACGTGTTTGCCACGCTGTTCCCCGGTGGCGAGGGGCGGCTCAAGCTCACCGACCCGGATGACATGCTCACCACCGGCATTGAGGTGGAAGCACGCCCGCCGGGGAAGAAGGTGAAGCGCCTGACGCTCCTGTCCGGCGGGGAGAAGACGCTCACGGCTCTGGCGATGCTTGTCGCGATTTTCAAGGCCCGGCCGAGCCCGTTCTACGTCATGGACGAAGTGGAGGCTGCCTTGGACGATGTCAACCTGCGCCGGCTTATCGCATTGTTTGAGAAACTGCGGGCAACAAGCCAGCTCATTGTTATCACTCACCAGAAGCCGACGATGGATGTGGCAAACGTCCTCTACGGTGTCACCATGCATGGCGATGGTGTCACCCGCGTCATCAGTCAGCGCCTGCACCCGGCGACCGACGACCCTGCCTAAATTTTCTCTCACCTCGTAGGACGCGGCGGGATCGCCCCGGGCGGGGCAGAGGTGGAGCCTACGGCAGGTATGCGCGTCACGGCGCGTGTAGTCCCCGACAAAGCGAGTGCACCTGCGGCTGCGGATTTATTTACTTTCCTTGGGTTCACAAATACACTGGGGCGAAGGAGGAATGAGCTGTGAGAATTCGTGCCCTTGTCATCTCTGCGTGCTGTGGACTTGCGCTTGTCGCCCCACCCGCCATCCCGAGCAACGTTGCCCCCGCGCCTGTCATCCCGCCGGCATCCGCTGCAGATTTTTCCGGAATAGCAAATCCGGAGATCACACCTGGAACTGCTCTCGCGTACACTCTGCCCGCAAGCGTTACCTCCCTACAGGTAACCAAGGGCAGTGATATCGCTACGTTTAGCAAAAACGGTGAAGGGAAATGGCAGCTGTCGCTAACACTGAACGCTCGCCCCGGTACGTACCCACTCACCATCCACGCCACGGTGGATGGCCAGGTTTTTGAGCAATCGCTCGAGCTCACCGTTAAGCCATACAGCCTGGTTTTCGACAACAAAGGCTTTACTTTGATGCCGGGTGAATCAAGCGGATACACACCCGGCGGGTATGCCCCCACCGGCACGACGGTCACCGGTGGCAACGCGATGGTGACCATCGAGCACGACCCGAATAACAAGCCGGCTGCCCATGTGCGTGTGGTGGTGTCGCCGAACGCACACCCGGGCGACTACGAGATCCCGGTGACGGTTACTTTCCCCAATGGCCAGGTGGAGCACGACACCATTCCGCTCACCGTGAGTAAGCGGGAAATCACCTTCCTTCAGCAAACAAGCGTGCACCGCGGCAGCAGTGTCAGCCTGACCCCAGGTGGATACACTGCCCCATGGCCGTCGGAAGCCTCGCTGAAGGCTTTCACCTCCGATTCCTCCCTCACCGCGACGGTGGAGGGCAACGTCGTGATGGTTTCTGCAGTTGACGATGCCGCATTAGGATCAGACCACTCTGTGACGATTTTTATTTCCACGCCGGGCCAGGAGCGCCAGGTTCGGACGGTCACCGTCAATGTGGAGCCAAATGAGTTCTTCGCAGTGGCGGAAAAATACTCGGTAAATCCAGGGGGAGTATTCGAGTTAAGCGACCTGCCCCTGCCTGAAAACGCAGAGTTACGTATCGATGCTCCTGCCGACATTCGTGTCGTACAACGGGCGAATACCGCACCCTACCTGCAGATCGCCTCTAACCTGAAGCCCGGCACGTATCCGGTGAAGCTGCACATCGATTACCCCGGCCAACCGCGGGTGACAAAGACGTTGAACCTCGTCGTGGGTGACGGGACGGAAACGTCGACAAGCCCCGGAACCTCACCGGCTCCGGAGCTGTCCCCGAAACCGGAACCGACCTCCGAGCCGGAGCCTTCCCCGAAGCCGACGCCGGACCCCGGAACACCGATGACGGAACTGGCTTTTCCTGACGAAGTAACCATCACCAACGGGGTCGCCCTCATTCGTCCGGAAAAGGGCAGCCTGAAGGGCAAGAAGGTGCACGTTTCGCAACCGGCAGGGTGGACTGTTGCGGTGCGCGGTGATGTCATCGAACTGACCCCCGCGAGTGGAGAGACCTCCGGCCGTGTGGGGATCACCGTTGATGGAAAAACCTACTACGCGGCGGTGAAGAGCCGAGGCGGTGCGGTGGACACCACGGGCGCGTGTGTTGCGACTCCTGCGGGCTATGCCCTGCCACTGGCCTGGGGCATTCCGCTTTTGGCGCTGGCTGCCGTCCACGTCCCGGCGCCGGGGCTGCCAGAGCCGATCGCACAATACCAAAAAGGACTCGGCAAGGGCGTGTCGGGCGCAATCGGTGCGCTCATCGCGCTGGTCGCCGTGGCCTCAGCGATTGGCTACGGGGTGGGGTGCTACGGGCAACAAAGCTCGTAAAACCCAGTCCCCGGATTGGCGCGTGCGCCATCTCTTCGGGCTTGCGCGGTAGGCTAACTACCCACACGCTACATTTGTTATTTGCTTGAATATTTTTCTGACACAGAAAGGCAACATCGGTGTCCACGGGTGCCCCTCAATCCCCCATTGCAGATCCGAACGATTCCCTCCTCGGGTGGGCATCCCAGACGGAGCTTCGCCTGGCCAGCACGCTCAAGGACAATGATTGGTTCACCGAGGCCGGACTCGGCCACGATGAGTGCGAAGCCATCGAGAAGTTTTATGGCACCTTTTTGGGCAGGCAGTTGGACTTCGGCGCAGACTTCGGTGTCCTCGTCTCGTCCACCCCAGCACTGACCGTCACCACACTCGTGTACCGGGCCTCGCGGATGGTGGATCCGGATAGCCTGTTTACCGAATACTTTGGTGGCCTGGGCATCGTCGGTACGGAAGGGGCCAGTGAGGAGTATCTGCGTGAAAGCATTGCGGATCTCATCACCAAGGTGGGTCTTACCTCCATTGAGGATTGCGACCCGATCACTCTTCTCACCCTGCATGCGGGGATAACAAGCGATGAGGTGCCCACGCTCCTCGAGGCCATGGACGCTGGGGAAGATGATGCCTCAGTCAATGCGGACTGCCCCTACCTCTCGGCAGGCCACGAGGTCGCGCCGGAACGCATTGACGGGATTGTCGCGGCTGTTCGGAAGCTTCGGCAGCACACCGTCGACAATCGCGCGACGTGGCAGATGGAAGACGAGCTGGGTGCCCCACGTCTCGTCCAGGAAAAGGTGTTCGCCGAGCTGGCCGAAAGGCCCGTCGGTACCGAGAACCGCCGCGATGCGGTGGGCACCGGTCACCGCGAGGAGCGTCCTCGACTTGTTCTTGACGTCGAACAGGGCAAGGTCTGCGTCCGCTTGCCGGAGCAGATCTTGGATCCTGGTGAGGATGTCATCAACTGGCGTGTTTCCGTCGGTGGGACGACCGAGGTGTTCCGCACCAACCGCCCGTGGGGGAGCACCCGCGATCTCACGGAGTCGCTGGATCTCACGCTACGCCACCAGGTGCGTGAAATTCAGGTCGCCGATGTCACCAACCAACACACGTGGGTGGTGCCCGTCGTCAATAACGATGACCCGCTGCTCGTGTTTTCCACCCGTGGGCAAAACCTCACGGGAAAGCAGTCGCTGCACCACGGGGAGCTCGTCTGCGTGTGCCCGGCCGACGGCACGCTCATTGATGTAGTGACAGGAAAGGACATCCACGTCCACGATGTCTTTGAGGTAGAGGGGTGGACCGGCTGGGAAGGCCGCATCTTGGACTGCACGACGGCGGATTCCATCCAGCTGCTGCGCTCCGGCGAGACCCCGAGCCCGATGAAGGCGGTGCGCAGCATCGACCCCCGCCAGCGCGTCGTCTTCACTGAGCCGGAGGATGTGCTTCCCGACGTCCACTCGTCCACCGATCTTCCCGTCCATACCGAGTCCCTCGTTGTCGAGTTCCCGCCCACGCAATCGGGGACGACCGAGCAGTGGTATCTTACCATCGCCGCGTATGCCGGTGCCGACCAGCAGGGCACAGAGATCGCCCCGACGGAACCCCTCGAGGTCCCCGCAGAGGGCGGTGTCTTCGACGTGTTCGATCCGGAAGCCTACGATGCGCCCTGGGTGGGCGAGTTCCTCGTACGTATCCGTGGACCCCGTGGGGAGAGTTTCCGCCACGAGTATGCCCTCGTCGAGGGGGCGACGGCCTTGGTGGAAGGCTCCGGCCCGTCGCTGCGTATCCCCGCGCAGGGCGGTTTGTCTACGGCAAGCCTCCACGTGCAGCCAGGCGAGAAGGATTTTGAGGTCACTCCAAAGGTGGTGAATGTCCGCCCCGAGGAGGCCGGTGCTTACTTCACGGTGGAAACCGAGGAGGGCACGACGATGCCCATGCGGTTCTTCCCGTCGCGCCTGCGTTTTCAGCTGCCGATTAAGGAGTGCGGGCCGATTTGGCGGACGACGAGGATTGTCACCCCGGCTGCCGATATCGATACCTCCGGCAGGATTCGCATCCGCGCCACAGGTGAAATCGGGAAACCGCAGGTGACCGTACGCAACCGCACGGGTGCACCGGTGCGTACCTTGAACCTCACGCCGGAAGATGGGCGCACGTACTCGGCTGAGCTGTCCCCGCTGGGCACTGGTCTTGTGGGTGTCAACGGTGGACGCATCGAGTTCGAGTGGACGGATCCTGGCACAGACCGTCGCGTGTCTGTCAACATTGCTATTTTGGATTCCACCCCGGTTGCCACCGGCGCGGAGATCACCGGCTCCACGCTGGAGTTCACGGATCTGGCAACGCAGACGGTGAATGACACCCCGCGTGCTCTCGCCGCCTGGGTGTGGCCGGATTCTGCCCCGTGGGTCAACGCAGTGACTCTTCCCGTCGAGGACGGAAAGGTAGAGCTGCCGGAGGCCTACCAGCAGACCGGCCAGCTGTCGGTGTACCTACACACCCCGGACCCCTTCAATACGGTACGGCCACCACTGAATCCTCCGTCGACAAGCCTGACGGTGACCCAAGAGGGACATTTCCCGTCGAGCCATGCGGGCTTCGACGAACTGTCGGCGTTCCTCGCCGGCGAGACGGAGACTCCGCCGGCAGACCCGTCCATCATGCCTGTGCTGTGGGACAGCGCAATCACCGAGGGCGTGTCCCGCAAGGCGATCGTGTCCGTCTTCACGGCTCATCCGGCTGCCGCCCTGTCGGGCCTGTCTGCCTCGCTCATTCCGGCGGAGAAGCAGCCCTCACGCATCATCGCCTCGGGGCTTATCACCTCGTTGTTTAACAATGGGGAAGTGGCTACGGAGGTGCACCGCGCGCCGTGGATCGGTGCCCTGCAGCTCATCGGCCAGCTGCGCGCAAGCGTTGCCGGTGACCCGGACAACGAGGAGGAGCCACAGGCCGCGGAGTCTGAACCCCCAAGTGAGGAGCAGGCTCTTGCCCCGCAGGAGAAGAAAGCCGTCATCGCCCGCCTAAAGGAAGTAGGTGGCAAACAGCTGGTGGAGGCTCTGGCCACTGGTCGCGATGCGACGCTGGATACCGCCTGCGTGGACAAAGGCATCGTGCAGATTTCCCATATGGACCCGACGCAACAGGAAACGCTGCTTGCCATGTTCTTCTCCTCAGCGGAGATCATCCCGGGCGCCATTTTGGAGGATTCCACCAGGCTGCTGGCTGTGTACGAGACGTTCCGGCACCGCGAGGAGCTCAACGTGCTGCTCGCCGACCAACAGATGATTAAGGCCGCCGTCGCGCTCCTGCGCGGTCTGCGCGGTGCGAACCGGCAGCTCTACACCTCCGCCCGCATCCGCTTCGACAAGCTTGATGGTGTGGATACGGAAAACCGCGACAACGTGTGGGCGCTGGCTCCCGTCGTCTCGCTTGTGTTCGCGCTGGCTGCCCGCATGCATGCCTACGGGCTCATCGGCAAATCCAAGCAGCTCACCCAGGCATCGCGCGGGTGGGCGAAGCTCGCCGCCATCGTGCCTGAGCTCGTCACCGGCGACATCGTCTCGGCTGAGGCGATGGTGTGTGCTGTGACGTACCCCGGCATCGTCGGCTAGGAGGTAGCTCAACTCACCCGGCTTGGGGGTCACGGCCTTCCTGCTTGTCGACGCCCTCCTGGTCGCCCCTCCCCGGCACGTTTCGCACGCCGGGGAACAGGTTGGTTAGTCACACAGTGACACGGTGTGGGGGTTAGCCGGTAACCTGGGGTGCATGATTGATTCCACAACGTTGCCCTACTGGATTATTGGCATAGTCATTGCGATCATCGTGATCGCCCTGATTATCTACTTCGGACTGAAAAGGGGGAAGTCGAAGCAGGTTTCCTTTGAAAAAAAGGAGGAGCCAAAGGAGCTTACCCAGGCTGAGAAGTCGGGTAATTACCAGGCCAAGAGTGGTTTTAATTTCGCCGCTGGCGGGGGTGGTGACAAGCAGCCGGTGGTCAACGAGGGACAGTCTCTTACCGCGACCCCGGCGAAGAACACGTCGTCCTCTGCCATAACCGGTGCCGTCGCGGGCGCAGGTGCTGCTGGAGTTAGTGCCGCCGCGGCTGCTACGGCGCAAGCGCGGGAGCTGAAGAAGCAGCGGGAAGAGGCACAGGCGCGAGCAGACCAGGCGGCGCAGGAAGCACCGGGAGTTAAGCCTGCACAGCTGGAGGAAACGGCACCAACACCGGACACCCCCGAGCAGCCTTCCGCTCATGCCACCTCAGCACCGGTGGACGATGCGCCGTTGTCCCCGGCCCCGGCCTCGTCTCAGCCTGAGACAACACCAGCCTCGGAACCGAAGTCCGAGGCAGCGCCAGCTCCAGAACCGAAGACGGACTCGGTGGAGCCCACACACGTGACGCCTGCTGCCACCGGCGAGCCGGCAAAGGAGCATGTTGCGGATGAAGCATCGCGTGGTGGGGACGATGCGGATGTACAGGATCAAGCCACCCCGGTTCCCGCAGACGATGCGGTTGAATCG
The DNA here is from genome assembly GCA_022772305.1 of Corynebacterium glucuronolyticum. Lineage (GTDB taxonomy): Bacteria > Actinomycetota > Actinomycetes > Mycobacteriales > Mycobacteriaceae > Corynebacterium > Corynebacterium glucuronolyticum_A. The sequence goes on along the minus strand of JALFAQ010000052.1, from coordinate 3,451 downwards.
GAGGAGCCGTCCGCGCCTGCTGCTGAGCAGACATCTGAGGCACCTGCAGCCGTAGAGCAGCCCGTGGAGCCAAAGGCACCGGCGGAAGCGGCAGAGCCGGCGGAAGCAGAGGACATGCCAGCCCCGGTCACCCATCCGACCCAGGATGAGATCAACGAGTCGGCAGTGGCTGCAGCCCACCAGGTGGAAGCAGCCGAGGCCGCTCTCGTGCTGGGAAGCCCAGAGCCGACCGGTGACACCGTCACGGCGGAGCCTGCAGATCACGAGGTACAAACCGACGATATCGCTCCGGCGGAAGGTCGCCTCGGCCGACTGCGCGGGCGACTGTCCAAATCCAACAACGTCATCGGCCAGGGTGTTCTCGGCATCCTGTCCGCCGGTGACCTCGATGAGGACGCGTGGGAGGAAATCGAAGACACCCTCATCATGGCTGACCTCGGCGCCAGCACGACGATGAAGGTCGTGGACTCCCTGCGCGAAAAGATCGCTGCCCGAGGCGTGCACAACGAAGATGAGGCACGCGCGATGCTGCGTGAGACACTCATCGAGGCGGGTCGCCCGGAGCTCGACCGCTCTATCAAGGCGATGCCGTACGACAACAAGCCCGCCGTCGTCCTCGTCGTTGGAGTCAACGGCACCGGCAAGACTACGACGGTTGGCAAGCTCGGCCGCGTGCTCGTGTCGATGGGGCACTCCGTCATGTTCGGTGCGGCCGATACCTTCCGTGCAGCCGCAGCTGACCAGCTGGAGGCGTGGGGCCGTCGTGTCGGTGCGTCCACCGTCCGTGGCAAGGAAGGTGCCGACCCGGCTTCCGTCGCCTTCGACGCTGTTGCCAAGGGCACCGAGGAGGGGGTCGATGTCGTACTTGTCGATACCGCCGGCCGTCTGCATACCTCCACCGGTCTCATGGACCAGCTGGGCAAGGTGAAGCGCGTCGTGGAAAAGAAGGCCAAGGTAGATGAGGTTCTCCTCGTCCTCGACGCGACGGTTGGCCAAAACGGCATCATCCAGGCTCGCACGTTCCGTGACGTTGTGGATATCACGGGCGTGGTGCTCACCAAGCTCGACGGAACCGCCAAGGGCGGCATCGTCTTCCAGGTCCAGGAGGAGCTCGGTGTTCCCGTGAAGCTCGTGGGGCTCGGCGAGGGTGCCGATGATCTCGCACCGTTCGAAGTGGAAAGCTTCGTTGATGCCCTGCTGTACTAACTAGCGAGCAAACGTGTAAACCTTGCCTCCGGTTTCTTTCACTGGACGCCTTTCTTTCTCGTGTGACCTCCTTGGTGATGGCCAGGAGGGGAGGAACGGTAGGTAGAACCAACGCCTGCATGCGCTTCGGTGCGTGCAGGCGTTTGTGCTTTACAATGGCGCCATGGATGAGCAGATGAAGTGCATTGAACGCAACAATGAGCGCCTGAACGAGATCACCGCTTTCAACTCCCAATACGAGGACGTTGCGGATACCTTTGTTCAGGTGTGGGAGACTCTCAAGCCCCTCATCGCCTACTACGAAAGCCAGTGGTCGAAAGACCTTGCGGAGACCGATGCTGCCTACGGCGTACTGAGTGAGGACGGTGTATGGAACGAGATGGGGACGTTCTACGCAATCATGAAGGATGTCGCGGAGAAGAGCAGGACCATCGTCGCCGAGTATGAGGGAGAAAACAGCGGGGGAATAACGGGGGAGTAGCGGGGCGCAGAGAATTTCGTCGAATAGCTCGAATAGCTTGCGGAGTGCCTCCCCTTCTCAATCAAGCGTGCAGCGATACCCCGCTGGGGTAAACCCACCGCAAGGCGGGTGAGAAGACAAGAGCAACTGTTCGCTACCATGTAAGAAGCTGTGTTACCGTGCAATGTCTACTGCAGTAAGAAGGGATGAAAGACGAGTGTTTGAATCACTGTCAGACCGTTTGAGCGATGCGCTCACCGGGCTTAGAGGAAAAGGCAAGCTGAGCGAGGCCGACATTAACGCCACCGCGAGGGAAATTCGCCTGGCACTCCTCGAAGCCGACGTGTCCCTTCCTGTCGTGCGCGGATTCATCAAGCGCATCAAGGAGCGTGCCGGCGGCCAGGATGTGTCCCAGGCGCTAAACCCTGCCCAGCAGGTGGTCAAGATCGTCAACGAGGAACTCATTGAGATCCTCGGTGGCGAAACGCGTCAGCTGCAGCTGGCGAAGACCCCGCCGACGGTCATCATGCTCGCTGGCCTGCAGGGTGCTGGTAAGACGACACTTGCCGGAAAGCTCGCAAAGCACCTCGCCTCCCAGGGGCACACCCCCATGCTTGTCGCCTGTGACCTTCAGCGACCGGGTGCTGTCCAGCAGCTGCAGATCGTCGGTGAGCGCGCGGGTGTTCCCACCTTTGCGCCGGATCCCGGAACCACCCTGGACACCACGGAACACGAAATGGGTACCTCGCACGGTGATCCTGTGCTGGTTGCCAAGCAGGGCATTGAAGAAGCCAAGCGTCAGCAGCGCGACGTGGTCATCGTGGATACCGCCGGTCGGTTGGGTATTGATGAAGAGCTCATGCGCCAGGCATCGAGCATTCGCGATGCGGTGAACCCCGACGAGGTCCTCTTCGTTATCGATGCGATGATCGGTCAGGATGCTGTCCAGACCGCCCAGGCTTTCCGTGACGGTGTCGGCTTCACCGGCGTTGTGCTCACCAAGCTCGATGGCGATGCCCGCGGCGGTGCTGCGCTGTCCATCCGTGAGGTTACCGGCAAGCCGATCATGTTTGCGTCGACAGGCGAGAAGCTCGACGATTTCGATGTCTTCCACCCGGAGCGTATGGCCTCCCGCATCCTCGGCATGGGCGATATCCTCTCCCTCATCGAGCAGGCCGAAGCCACGATGGACCAGGAGAAGGCCTTCGAGTCCGCAGCCAAGCTCGGCTCGGGTGAGCTGACGCTGGAGGACTTCCTTGACCAGATGCTCATGGTTCGTCGCATGGGGCCGATCTCCAACATCCTGAAGATGCTCCCCGGCGGCAAGCAGATGAACGAGATGGCGGACATGGTGGACGAGAAGCAGCTCGACCGCATCCAGGCTATCATCCGTGGCATGACGCCCGAGGAACGCGCTGATCCAAAGATCCTCAACGCCTCCCGCCGCAAGCGCATCGCTAACGGCTCCGGCGTGACGGTCCAGGATGTGAACCAGCTTGTCGATCGCTTCAATGAGGCGAAGAAGATGATGGGCAAGATGGCCGGCCAGATGGGCATGCCCGGCCTCGGCGGGATGAACCGTTCCGCGACGAAGAAGCAGAAGAATAAGCGCAAGGGAAAGAAGGGGAAGAAGGGCAAGAACAAGCGCCAGTTTGGCTCCATGGCGCAGAACAACCAGCAGAAGTCTGCGCCGAAGATGCCCTCGATGGATGAGCTGAACAAGCTCCAGCAGGAGATGGAGGAAAACGGCGGTATGCCGGATCTCGGCTCGCTGGGCAAGGGCTT
>JALFAQ010000050.1 GCA_022772305.1 Corynebacterium glucuronolyticum | reverse complement strand
AGCCCCGAACTTCTTCAACCGTTCACGTGTCTCAAGGATGAGCCTATGGTCATCATCATCGAATTTAGTGTGCGGAGTGTGAGCAGCCGTGGAGTCAGGGATAATCCCAGCCTCCCCACGCTCCTTCACCCGTTTCTTGATGTTGAAGTAGGTCTGCCGGGAACAACCAGCCTCCCGACAAAACTGGCGGACAGTTTTACCATCGCGAACCGGATCGAAAGACGCGATCCGTTTACGCAAAGAAAGTGAAATACTCATCTAGCCATTGCACACAAAAAGTGTCCAAAACTATTAAGACACAATGTCCACAAACCTCTTAGACTCCATGCCCAAAAAGTCATTGGACTCCGTGTCCAAAAACTAGTGAGACATCACATATCTAGGGCTTGCTCTCCACCGTTGACGTAAACAAGGTGGCACGCCTGTTCTTGTCGTTCCACGCCCGCGCAGTCGTGCTCGTCTAGGGAAATGCGCACGTAGATACCGGCGGGCAATGCGGTTTTGGTAAGTGGGTGAGCCATATACGTAGTTTTACACCAATTCATCAATGAGTAACATGACGATGCTGTGCCCGTTCCACAACGGCAGGAACGACGACAACCCGGCAAAGCCCTGTTACGGCCGGATCGAAAGAATCAACGGCCTGGACTACTTCGTGCCACCGTTTGGCGGACGGCCACGGCTCAACATGAGCACCTGCGCCCAAGGCGGGGCCACCCGACTCACCCAAAAACAAGCCGGGATCACACCCCAACCCGTGCTCTAGGAAGCCCTATTCGTAGCGCAGTGCCTCGATGGGGTTCAATCGGGCTGCTTTTCCCGCAGGATAGTAACCGAAGAACAAGCCGATGGCAAGGGAGAAGCCGAGGGCAAAGACTGCACCACCAAGTGGTGGGAACACAAACTTCCCTATGAGTTTGGTGGCGATCATGCCGATTCCTCCGCCGATGAGGAGACCGATGATGCCACCGATGACGCAGACGATCATGGACTCGATGACAAACTGCGTACGGATGTCCTTGCGAGTGGCACCCAGTGCCATGCGTACGCCAATTTCCCGGGTACGTTCCGTTACGGAGACAAGCATGATGTTCATCACGCCGATGCCACCGACGAGGAGGGAAATTCCGGCGATGGTGGAGAGAATCGCCGAGATTGCAGTGACAAAGCCACCGATGGATTCCAGCGTGGCTTTGTTGTCTGTCACCTTGACCGAGTAGTCCTGGGAGGCTGAAAAGAAGTCAGTGATGCGCTGCTTGAGTCCTTCCATGTCTGCGTCGCGGGCGGGGCGAACAGTAAAGTTTGTTATGCCAGCAACGGACTTATCCATCTTTTTGGCCACGGGGTAGGGTACGTAGACCGTCGGCGGGCCTTTGATATCGATGACCCCGCCCCCCTTGTCGGAGTTGTACACAGCGACGACGATGAAGCTTTGGAGTTCTCCCCGATATTCCACGGTGATCTCTTTGCCGAGCGCTGCGTTGTTGTCGCCCTTGAACAGCTTTTGGGCGAGCTTATCGGGGATGACAGCTACGTTTCGGCCACCTGAGACATCGTCAGCGCTGAAGAGGTGGCCGGCAGTGGTTTCGACGCCGTTGCTCCTCAGAGCATCGGCGTTAGCACCCTGCACGTAGCCTTGCTCGCGTTTCTTGTCGCGGGAGATGGTGGCGTTCCACATATCGCCTGCGTTAATGGAAATATACTCGGCGGTGTCGCCGAGCTGCGCACGGAGTTGTTCCATCGCATCATCGCTGATGCGGTCGGCTTCGTTGGACGGGTCGGCGGGGCCGAACATGGAGCTGTTCTGAGTAGCGTCTGGGTCGTCTTGGTCCTCAGCCTCGTCATTTTTTTGCTGCAGGGCCACGTTGAGGTCGGTGGAACCGATGTCGGAGAAAGTCTGCTGGGACTGCGCAGTCAGTGAGCGACCGAGGGTCATAATGGCAACGACGGAGGCGATACCGATGACAACGCCGAGGAGCGTGAGCGCCGAGCGCATCTTATTGGCACGAAGACTGGTGAGTGCTAGGCGGATTGCTTCCCGGAGGTTCATTGCGTGGTGACCTCCTCTGCACGGGGTGCCCGACCGAGACCAGGTGTGCCGTTAGGGTTATCGATGTAACCGTCGGTCAGTGTGACAATGCGGTCGGTCTCCTGCGCGAGGTCTGGGTTGTGGGTAATAAACACGATGGTTTTCCCCTCTTCCTTGTTGAGCTTGTGGAACATGTCCATGACCATGCGTCCGGTGTGTGAATCAAGGGCACCGGTGGGCTCGTCGGCAAGCAAAAGCTTGGGTTCGTTGGCGAGCGCGCGGGCGATAGCGACGCGCTGCTTTTGGCCACCGGAGAGCTCGTTTGGCTCGTGGCCGACGCGGTCACCCATACCGACGAGTTCGAGAAGCTCGCGGGCACGGGCAGCGCGCTTCTTCGGCGAGATGCCAGCGTACATCATCGGCATCTCGACGTTCTTTTGTGCGTTCATGCGTCCGATAAGGTTGAAGTTCTGGAACACGAAGCCAATAGATTCGCTGCGGTAGCGGGCGAGCTCGTCAGGTTGTGCGTTGAGCACGTTGACACCGCCGAGTACATACTTTCCGCTGGTGGGAGCATCGAGTAACCCTATGATGTTCATGAGCGTCGACTTACCGGAGCCAGATTGTCCTACCACGGAAACGAATTCGCCGTCTTTGACGTAAAAATTACACTTGTGCAAAACCGTCAACTCGCCGGGTTGGCCGATGTTAAAGGTTTTGACAATATCCTTCATTTTGATGAGCAAGCTCATTTACTTGCCCTTCGAGTTCATCTGCACCTTTGCTGTGGTACCCACCTTGTCGCGGTACTTTTCTGCACTGGTGATCACACGGTCGCCTTCCTCGAGGCCCTTGCTAATCGACGTATCGAAGTCGTTACTACTGCCGGTTTCCACCTCACGTTCTTCGATAGTACCCGAGCCCCCGTCGCCGGTGAGAACGAGAACGGCGGTCTTGCCGGCATCATTGGTGTAGACGGCATCGCGGGGTACGGCGATGGTGTCGCGGGTTTCCGAGCGGATGATCTGTGCCTTGGCGGAGGAGCCGAGTCGCAGCTCGTCGCCACCGGTGATCTCGATTTCTACGGGGAAAGTGACATCGGTGGAGCCGGCGGCAGCGGCACCGCCGGAGCTGGAATCGCTGCCCGCGGCGGCAGGCATGCTGGCCATCGGGTCGTTGGCGATGGGGGAGACCTTGACTACCTTGCCGGTGAACTCCTTGTCGCCTGTCGACGGCGTGGTGAAGCGCACCTTGGAATCCTTCGTCACCTTCGGCAGGTCCATTTCCTTAACCTGCACCACAATCTTCTTTCGGGAATCATCGGCCACGGTCACAATCGGGCCGGACACGGGAGCGCCCTCCTGCGCAGGAAGCGAGGTGATGATGCCGTCGAAGGGGCTGTTCACGTTGGCGGAATCAATGTCGATCATGAGTTTGTTATTGGCCAGGTCGCTGGCCGCATTGGCTGCAGCAGCGGAGTTTACGGCCTGATCGAGGGCGGAGGCGGAGGTTTCTAGCCCCTGCTTGGCGCCGAGCTTGGCGGCCTCCACGCCGACGGTGGCATCGGAGACAGCGTTTTCCGCTGCGTTGACCTTGCGCTGCAGCTGGCCGAGCTCCTGGTCACTGGCGGCAAGTGCGTCGGCGTAGCGGTTTTCGGCCTTGGTGCGGGCATCCTTGGCATCGGAGGCGGCGTTTTTCGCCTGCTCCACTGCGGCCACTGCATCAGCGACGGATTGATCGCGTCGTGCACGCTCACCGTTTTCTCCATCGATGGCTTCCTGCAGAGTAGAAATCTGGCCCTGGACTGCTTCCTTCTCCATGGGATCCAAAGCGGAAAGATCCTGGCTCTTCAGCTGTGCCAGCCGTTCGCGGTTGAGATCCATCTGGTGCTCGGCGGCACCATTAGTGCGCTGTATGGTGGCGAGACCGAAATCTGCCTGGTAACGCTTAAGATCAGCATCACGGGAGGCCTTGCGAGCCTCGTCCAGGGCATCCTTCTGCTGCTGCAGCGCCGGATCGTTGGAGTTTTCCACCTGCTTGGCACGGGTGGCGAAATCCTCCTTGGCGCCGTCGAGCTGCAGGTTGGCATCGCGGAGTGCAGAGTTAGCGGAGTTGATCTCCGAGTTCAGGCCGCGGTTGAGTGCCTCCTGCTTCTGGGCTAACTGCTGCTGCGCCTGCTTGATAGCGTTTTGGGATTCCGAGCTGGAGGCTGCCTGCTGTTGGCGCTGGCTGTTCAGTTCGCGCTCGAGGGAGGACGTGTCCATGCGTGCCAGCAGCTGATTGGCTTTCACGCGGTCGCCAACAGCGATGGGAAGATCCTGGACGGGCGTGGTGAGCTTGGTGGAAAGCGTGGCTGTCCGGATCGGTTGAATAGTTCCCTTCACACTGACGCGGTCGATGACATCCTTCTTGGCTACCGTGCGGAAATCGGTAGAGGTCACCGTTTCCTTCGGGCTGAAAGCTGTCAGGACGGCGCTACCGATGCCGAAGGCAGCTGCGAGTAAAACGGCGATGACGAGGGGAATGATGATCCACTTGCGGCGCTGGAAGAAGCTGCCCTGTCGTTCCTCATCGTATTTCTCACTGAGAGACATGGGTTCGCCATCTTCACTGGCGAATTCATCGTCGTCCCAGAAGGTATCGTTTTCATCTACCGGGTCGTTAAGTTCTTTGGGGAATTTTTCAGTATTTTCAGCCATAACTTTCCGAGCATTTGTAGGTTGAATCCATGTGTATTAACACATGGAGAGTTAACACAAATCTACTTCAATTTACCGTATATGACACGTGTTTCCAACAGTGTTCCTGGAAACACACTGAAAATTTCCTCCATATGGGAGATAAGGTCTACAATCTCTTCTCGCGAGTGAGTCGGCCATGGCGATCGCGTCGGCGCGAACGAGGAGACTAGTTCCCCCACGCGCGCTGCCGAGGAAAGTCTGGACTCTATAGAGCACGGTGGTTGTTAACGGCAACCCGGGGCGACCCGAGGGACAGTGCCACAGAAACGAGACCGCCGGCACCATTTGGTGCAGGTAAGGGTGAAAGGGTGCGGTAAGAGCGCACCAGCACGGAAGGTGACTTTCGTGGCTTGGTAAACCCCACCGAGAGCAAGGCAAAAGGCCGCATCCTTTGTGGTGTGGCTGCGCAGACGTTACGAGGGCTGCTCGTCCAAGTCTGCGGGTAGCTGCTGCATAAAAGGCCGTCAGCAATGGCGGTAGCGAGATGGATGGTCGCCACACGACAGAATCCGGCTTACGGTTGGCTCACTCGCCTCCACATTTCAGGGCAAAATGGGTAGGTATGAAGCTGTATGCCGCTGAATTGGACTTCTCTGATGTCGCCCGCGAGTTTAAGGTTGAGCGCGGTTTCGCCCCTGAGCTCGTCGAGGAGGCGCGAACTGCCACGGATCAGTTTGCTGAGAACCGCCGTGACCTTCGCAGTATTCCCTTCGTAACGATTGATCCGGTGGGCTCCAAAGATCTGGACCAGGCCGTCTACATCACCAAAAAGGGTGATGACCTGGAGGTGTGGTACGCGATCGCCGATGTGGCGACGTTCGTTCGTCCGGGCATGGGGCTCTACAACGAGGCCTTCAAGCGCGGGCAAACGATCTACCTTCCGGATGCGCCCGCGCGACTCTACCCGCCGGAGCTGTCCGAGGGGTCGGCTTCGCTTTTACCTGAGGTTGATCGGCCCGCTGTGTGCTGGCATATGCTTGTCGACGCCGCGGGGGAGGTGCGTTCCACCGAGCTCTCGCGCGCCACCATCCGGTCCCGCGCACAGTTGGATTACAGCAACGCCCACCACCCGTCCATCGATCTCCTCCCGCAATTGGGCGAAGCGCGCCGCGCGAGTTCCCTGCGCCGCAAGGCCGTCAACCTGTCTCTGCCCGATACGCGCGTACATAAGCTTGACGACGGCCAGTACGAGCTCGTCCTCGAGCCCCGCAACCAAGCCATGGATGACAATTCCGAGGTCTCGCTCATGACGGGAATGGTCGCGGGAACGATGATGGCTGACAACGGTCAGGGCTACCTCCGCACGCTGCGGCCGGCACCTCCGGAGGCACTCGAGGCCTTTGCTACCGAGGTAGCGAACCTGGGTCTCCACTTTGATCCCAACTCCGAGGTCGGCGTGTTCCTCGCGTCGGTCGACCCTACGACGGTGACGGGAATGGCGGTGCACAAGGAAGCCGCCAAGCTGCTGCGTGGTGCCGATTACCTTTTCCTCGAAGCTGATGAGCCGGTCGTCCACGCCGGCGTGGGCGGAGTATATTCGCATGTGACTGCTCCGCTGCGCCGTCTCGTCGATCGCTACGCTACGGAATACTGCTTGGCGCAGGCGGAGGGGCGGGAACCGGAGTCCTGGGCGCGCGACGACGCGGAGGCTGTCATCGACACCATGCGTCGCACGTCGCAGCTGGCCAACACGGTCGATAACGCGTGTATCCGGCTGACGGAGGCCACGGTCCTGCAGCCGTGGGTGGGAACGACCTTTGAGGCGCTGGTACTTAAGGCCAATGAGGAAAAGAACACCGCCAAGATCATGCTTTTCCAGCCACCGATCATCTCCACCGACCTGGTGGGAACCCCACCAGAAGGAGAAAAGGCAGTGGTGACGCTCGTAACGGCGGATCTCGCGGAGCGGGCGATTACCTTTGCCTGGCCTGCGGACTAGTGTGCCCGCTCGCCCGGTGCGAGTGGAATGACGATGGCTCCTGCAACCTCCGGCAGCTCAGCTGCGGATGCCACACACACCGTGGCATCGGAGCGGCCGATTGCAGCTGGACGGGAGGGAACACCGGCAACCTCGTCGGTGGCCGGCTCGTCAAGGGCAAACTGGTGCAGCGGACCGGCAGAAAGGGCGAACATGTCGCAGGCCTCCGGCAAGCGCCGGGAGCGCAGGAGCTGGATAAACTCCCAGGTGCGCTTCGCCTCGTCGTCGAGGTAGGTGAGCCACTCCACCGCAGCCCCAGGCGTCGGCAAGCCCTCACAACCTTTCACCGAGATGAGCGTGCGGAGCCACTCACCGATGCGCGCGGAGGCGTCGGGAAGCTGCTGTAGCGTGGTGACCCCGAAGTTTTCCAGAGCCCGGAGGACAAAGGCGCGACGCGCGGCGAGCCGATCGCTGTTGGCGCGGGCCTCGGGTAGCCGGGTGAGCGACGGGGCGACGATCGTGCATTCGGGCATGCGTGGCGCGACCGTGAGGGAACCGTCGCCGAAGTTCACGAGGTTCACCCCCTCCCCGGTACCGCGGAGACACCCGATGAAGCGGGCCCGCGGGTGCGTCAGCGCGGTGAACACCTCGGCTGCGCAGTGGGCGACGGTTGCCAGCTTCGCCCGCGTCGGGGCGTCGTCACGCTCGTCAGGCTCGCCATTGAGAGCCAATGCCAGCGCCGACATGACGGCGGCGGTGCGACCGAGACCCGCATGCGGCGGAATGTCGCACACAACCGTGACGTTCACGCCGGGAGTGTCGCGCGTCAACATTTGGCGGTGGATCATCGTGATGACCACCCCGCCAAGACGCACCGCCCAGTCTTCCGTGGGGAGACTGTCCGCCACGTTCCACCGTTGCGGTTCCTCGAATTCGTGAACCGGCGGATCCAGGATCTCTGCGGCAGCCTTCTCCAGCTCATCCGCATCGGCAGTAAAAGACTTCTCTCCCACACCTGTCTGCACGAAACGCACGTGTACAGCACGGTCAGCACGGTAAGAAAAGGCCACCGCCGCCTCCAACGAGTGGATCGTCACCGCGCTCATCCCGCCGGTGAAATCCGTGAACTCGCCCATGAGACAGCTCGTTGCAGGCGCGCACGCCACCCCATCAGGATCGCCCCACTGCTGCTGGTGTTCGCGAGCCACGCTGTCTGCGATGTTTTCCTGCGGGCTAGGCCACTGTTTCATCTTTAGCTACCGCTCCTTTTATACGTTTTGTCGCGCCAACCGTTTACCGTCCCAGGGTACACGGGCGGAGGCTTTTCCCCGGCAGATTGCGTCCCAAACCGGGTAACCTGGGGAACACACTCACATGAAAGGATGAATCCACCATGAGCGATAAGTGGTACTACAACGTGGAAACCGGTGACGTACAGCAGGGCAAGCAGGCCAGCTGGGACAACCGCATGGGTCCCTACGACACCGAAGAGGAAGCTCGCCAGGCGCTTACCACCGCGGCGGAGCGTAACAAGAGCGCAGACAAACAAGAAGAGGCCGACGACAACTGGGGGAAGCCGCCGGCCTGGGAGAAGTAACTTCTACCACTCCTCGTGTGAGGAGGCCTCCTCCTCACGCTTGCGTGCCTCGCGGGCCTGACGCTGACGGCTGGCCTTCTTCACCTGCTTATCTAGCTTGCGGTAGGCCTTGCGGATATCCTTTTCGGCATCCTTGTATTCCTTCAGCGCGGTGAGGCCGTTGGCCATTTCCAGGTGGTAGAGCACGCCGTAGCCGAACGTATCGCGACCGCGCTCCCGCGCCTCCTGGGCCTTTTCCGCGATGACATCGCGGGATGTTACGCAGTCCTGGAAATCGCCGAGGACAGACTGCATCTGCTTGCACGCATCGTATAGTTTCCGCGTCTTCAATCCCGTGGCCTTGCCCACTGCCTCCGCCGAGTAGCGCAGCTTCTTGGCGGCTTTTCGCATGTTGTGGAAGTTTGCCTCACGGTGAGCCAGAGGCAGGGTGTCGTCTTCCCATTCTTCTACGGCCTTGAGGTGGCGACGGTGCAGCTTGTCGTAGGCCTTGGACAGATGATCTGCCAACACTGATTCGGGGGAGTCGTCCGCAGGCTCCTTTTCTTCTTCCGTTTCCTGCGGGGTGTCCTCACCCGTTTCCTCGGGAGTCTCTACAGCAGCCTCACGTGGTGCTGAGGTTTCTTCGGCTTCTTCCGGCTCCTCCACCTCTACAGTTTCCGGGGTCGGCGGATCCTTGATGATCTCGTCCAGGGAACGCAGCAGGGTGAAGTAGCGGTCGGAGTCGAGGTAGGCGAGGATCTCGTCATGGGCGGTGCGGTAGGCCTCCGACATGGATGAAGTGAGATGGGCGCGGGTGTCCCTACCGATGACCTCGATAGGAACCTGATCGACAAGATCAGTGAAGCGAGCCTCTACAACCTCGGCATCGCGGGCGACACCAAGAAGGCCGGCGAGGTACTTGAGCTCCTTTTCCAGCTCTTTAACGCGCGGGCCGACGATGATGCCCTCAAAGGTTTGCATGTGGCTGCGCAGCTCGCGGGTGGCTACACGCATCTGGTGGACGGAATCCCACTCATCGCGGCGCACCTGCGGATCCATCTCAATGATCCGGTCGCGGCCTTCCGTCAAAGCAGTGACGACAGCATGCAGGGGAGAGTCCTCGTCTACCTCTGCAGCCTGCATAGGCTTGGCCACATTGTTTACAGAATCCCCCAGGGCCATCACAAGCTTCGAGGGGCTGTGGGAGACGGATGCCCCATTGGCGATGAGCAGCCGGGTAGCGGAGGTGAGAATCTCCTGGCCTTTTTCTGTCCGGGAAACATCGTTACCGAGCTCAACCTCCCACTCACGCCACGCGGTGCGGTTACCACCGGGAAGAAGTGACCACGCCGTGACGTGGTCATCGCAGAACTCGGCCATTTCCGTCCCGTTGAAGGCGCGCAGGATGGTTTCGTGGCGTTCGTTATCCACCTGGGCGATCGGTACGAGATCCCGGTTCCGGGTCAGAACCTTCACCGGGTGGAGAACCTCTTCCGGTGGGGTCAGGGGACCCTCCTGCTCAGGATCGAAGTCGGTGTGGACCTCCACGCGCCCCAAATCAGATGGCAGCTTGAGATGCCAGCCGGAATCCTTGCCGCCTGTCCGCCGGCGCAGCGTCACCTTCGCGCGGGTGAGCGCGAGGTCTTCCGTGTCGTAGTAAATAGCGGACAGGTGATATACGTTGGTCTCATCGACTAAGTCAACGTGCGCGATTTTCTTAAAATCGGGAACGCGCAGCGTATCAGAGACCGCGAACTTGGCTTCAACCTCAAGGAAATTCTGTGTGCCCATACACCCTTTTGTATCAGGTTCTGAGCGGGCGCGTGGGGCGGAGCAATTTACGCGCCCAAGCTACGGCGGCCACCGACACCGGAAGAGTCGCCGCCAAAGTGTGAGGACTGCGCGGAACGCGTCCCCTCCTCGTATCCTGCAGCGTTGTGTGCCTGTACGCGTGATGTGGTGACCTCGGGGAAGAGGTCACTGAACGTCTTCTTCACCGCAGCGGAGGTTTCCACCAAGGCCTGGCTCGTGGAGCCATTTCCATCGGTGGCTCCACGGGTAGCCGAGGCGAGGATGTCCGCGATTTCGTGTGCGTAGGCGATGATGAAACTCCGCCTGAAGGATGTGGTCGATCCGTTTTGACGTGCCCGGTCCGCTTGGGGAGAGTGCACCATGAAGTACATGCACTGGCGCTCGAGGCTCGCGTACATGTCTTTGATGTAGGCGAGATCGGCGGGATAGCCCACGACGCACATGACTCCCGTGTTGGTAAGCGCGATGACGTGCGCACCGCAGTTGCGTGCGATGGCGGCCAGGAGAAGGGACTTTTCCTTTACGTATGGGGCGGATATGAAGACGCGACTGGTGCGGACGCTGCGGGGAATCTCCTCATGGAGCGCAGAGATGTTGTACTTCGTCTGCAAGGCTGCAGCTTTTTGGATGTACGTTGCCGCTTCTTCCTCGTAGGGGGTCGATTCTGCTTTGCGGAGAAGTGCGGTGATCTTGCGCTGAGCTTTCACCTGCTCCAGCGGAAGATTGGAGGTGTCCTCCTGCTCCTCGGCTAGGCGGAGATCGTTGCTGGAAATATAGGGAATCGTGCGCAGCTTTTCCCACAGCGTGTGGAACTGTGAGGAGGAAAAAGACTCCTTCGGTGCGAAGCCGGCTTCCACGTGCCAGTGGTAGCGAACCTCGGAGGAGATGCGCTCGGGCAGTTTATCTTTGGCAAGGAACATGCAGTATTCGAGGAGGGGCAGGGCCTTGTTCTTGGCCAGGTGGTGGCGGAGTGCCGCGGGAGTCCAGCCGAGTGCTGCGACCTTGACGAGGAGATCGGTTGTGTAGGTGACAAAAGTGGTGGGTGTCATGTTAGTGATCCTTTTCTGGAGACAGTGGGTAGTGGGGGAAGTCGTAGGTGGGGCTGTCTGGTGAGGGCTGATTGTATGTGGATGGTGGGTCGCACATCGTGGGCTCCTTTCGAACATGTGGTTGCTTTGGTTGACATTCCAACACCTGGCATCCACGCCGACTACCCCCGTTTAATCGAACAAATATGCTAACCAGTACCAATGCTGAGAAAAATTACCCCCGTTTCCGGCCCGCGGTGTGGAGGGGAAAAGCTAGATTGGTAAGCATGACAAGCTCACAGGAATTTGTGCTCCGCACGCTGGAAGAACAAGACATTCGCTACGTTCGTCTCTGGTTCACCGACATGTGGGGCATGCTGAAGTCCGTCGTCGTTGTGCCGGCGGAGATTGAAAGCGCCTTTGCAGAAGGCATTGGCTTCGACGGCTCAGCAATCGAGGGCTACTCGCGTGTTGCTGAAGCCGATACGCTGGCCCGTCCTGATCCCTCGACATTCCAGCTGCTCCCGCTTGAGGAGGACGATGGGGCAGGACTAACCGCGCGGATGTTCTGCGACATCACCACGCCAGATGGACAGCCGAGCTGGATTGATCCGAGGCAGATTCTCCGCTTCCAAACGGAAAAGGCAGAGGAGCAGGGCTTCACATTCCACGTTCACCCGGAGGTTGAGTTTTACCTTCTCAAGACCATCTATACGCACGGGCAACGTCCGGAGCCCACGGATCTGGGGGGCTTTTTCGATCAGGCGCAAAACGACCAGGCACCGAACTTCCGCAGGGAAGCGATGAGTGCGTTGGAATCGATGGGGATCTCTGTGGAGTTTTCCCACCATGAGACCGCGCCGGGCCAGCAGGAGATCGATCTGCGGCACACCGATGCACTCACCATGAGTGACAACATCATGACGCTTCGCTACCTCGTCAAACAGGTCGCTCTGCGCAACGGTGTCCATGCGTCGTTCATGCCCAAGCCTTTCAAGGAGTATGCAGGCAGTGGCCTGCACTCCCACCTGTCGCTCTTCGAGGGCGAGTACAACGCTTTCCATGATCCCGATGACGAGTTTTATCTCTCCACCACTGCAAAGCAGTTCATCGCGGGGATTCTGCAGCACGCGCCGGAGATTTCCGCGGTGACGAACCAGTGGGTGAACTCCTACAAGCGCATCATGTTCGGCGCAGAAGCACCGACTGCTGCCACCTGGGGAATGTCTAACCGGTCCGCGCTCATCCGTGTGCCCGGTTACTCTCCGCAGAAGGCGAAGACGCGACGCATTGAGGTGCGCTCCGTCGACTCGGCCTGCAATCCTTACCTGGCGTACGCCGTGCTGCTCGCCGCTGGGCTCAAGGGTATCGAAGAAGGCTATGAGCTTGCCGAACCGGCTGAAGAAGACATCGCCGCACTGACGAGGCGAGAGCGGCATGCGTTGGGGTACGTCGACCTGCCGCAGACGTTGGATCAAGCACTGCGCAAGATGGAGAAGTCCGAGCTGGTGGCAAATACGTTGGGGGAGAAGGTGTTCGAGTTCTTCCTCCGCACCAAGTGGGCGGAAATGCGTGAATACCAGGCGCAGATCACCTCCTGGGAGCTGGAATCGAACCTTCCGCTGTAACCGCAGTTAACGAGTTTTGTAAAGGACGCGAAAAGTGCACACACCACGGACAACGAGGAAAGCCGTTCCCACCCCGGCAGCGCTTGGGTTCGAACGGCCGTCGGCGGAGTCCGAGCTGGAAGAGCTGGGGTGGTACCAGGCCGAACACGGGGATCTCCTGCGGGACATGTCGGGTGCTGCCGATCCGGATCAGGTGCTCCTCGGCCTGTTGCGGCTTAAAGATGCCGTTTCCGCAGACGAGTGGCGGGTGTTCAACCACAGTCTGCACATCAATCCCGAGCTGCGCCTGCGGATTTTTGGGCTGCTCGGTGCGTCCACGGTGCTTGCCGATCACCTCATTGCCAACCCGGAACTGTGGCAGGAGGTGGGCAAGCCTGCGCCGTCGCAGGGGGAAATGATGCATTTCATGCTGGAGGCGGTGGAGGCACGCCCGGACTGTGCAGAGGACGGCAGTGGAGCCACGGAGTCCCTGGATACGCCGGGAATGTACCGCTCGCCCCTGCGTGGGAAGGAGGCTGTTCGGACCATCAAACACGCCTACCGCACCCTCCTCATGCGCATCGCGGCGGTTGATCTTGCCGGTACGTTCCTCGTTCGCTCGACATCGGGGGCTGTCGCCATTCCTGTTCCGTACACGCGGGTGACAGAGATGTTGTCTACGCTTGCTGACGCCGCCCTCACTGCAACTCTTGCCTGTGCGCAGGGCTCGGTGTGGGGTGAGGAGTCTGCCGATGCCAGGTTGGCAGTCATTGCGCTCGGCAAGTGCGGTGCGCGAGAGCTCAACTACATCTCCGATGTCGATGTCATCTTCGTCGCCGAGCCTGCATCACCCAAGGCAACGAGGGTGGCCAGCGAGTTTATTCGCATGGGGTCACAGGCTCTTTTTGAGGTCGATGCAGGACTGCGTCCGGAGGGAAAAAACGGTGCTCTTGTGCGTACTCTCGAGTCCCACAAGGCGTACTACTCACGGTGGGCAGAGACGTGGGAGTTCCAGGCTCTGCTCAAGTCTCGCCCGCAAACAGGAGACATGGCCCTCGGCCAGGACTACGTGGATGCACTTCACCCGCTCGTGTGGGAAGCCTCGCGAAGGGATTCGTTTGTTCCCGACGTGCAGGCGATGCGCAGCAGGGTGATTCGCAATGTTCCGGAGAATTTGAAGGAGCGGGAGCTCAAGCTGGGAAGGGGCGGGCTACGCGATGTCGAGTTTGCCGTGCAGCTGCTCCAAATGGTGCACGGGCGTGTCGATGCTGACCTGCGGGTAAGCTCCACCGTCGATGCCCTTAATGCCCTCATCGCCGGCGGGTATATCGGGCGCGAGGATGGCCACGTGCTCATTGAAAACTACGAGTTCATGCGTCTTCTGGAACACCGGCTGCAACTGCAGAGGCTGCGGCGTACTCACACGATGCCAAAGGAAAAAGACGTGGACGCACTGCGCCGGATCGCCCGGGCTGCGGGGATTACCGGCACCGGCGGGCACAGTTCGGCGACGGAGCTGGTGGAGCGATATCGCAAGACGCAGCACTCCATTGCGGATATCCACACCAAGTTGTTCTATCGTCCGCTTCTGAATTCGGTGGTCAACCTGGATACAGGCACGCTAGCCCTGACACCCGAGGCGGCGAAGCTGCAGCTGAGCGCGTTGAACTACAACTTCCCAGACCGCGCCTATCAGCACCTCCAAGTGTTGGCATCGGGCTCGTCACGCAAGCACAAGTTGCAGCAGCTTCTCCTTCCCAGCCTCATGACGTGGCTGGGGTCGACATCGGATCCGGATGCCGGTCTGCTCAACTACCGTAAGCTCTCGGAATCGATGGAGGATCGCAGCTGGTTTTTGCGTTTGCTTCGCGACGAGGGTGCTGTGGGCAAGCGCCTCATGCACATCCTTGGTACCTCTCCGTACGTGTCGGAGCTCCTCTTGTCCTCGCCTGACACCGTCAAACTGCTGGGGGACGGTGCGAATAGCCCCAAGCTTATTTCCACCAACCCGGATAAGGTCCGCACCGCTCTCGTTGCTGCAGCCGGCAGGCAGTCCAGCCCTGAACAGGCCATTGCCGTCGCACGCTCGCTGCGGCGTGCAGAGCTCGCCCGTATTGGTGCTGCTGACCTGCTCGGCATGATGGGGGTGCGTGACGTGTGTCGCTCTCTTTCTATCGTCTGGGATGCCGTGCTGCACGCGGCGCTGGACGCAGAGATCCGCGCTTCCGACGAGCCGAAGGCCCGCATCGCCGTCATCGGCATGGGGCGACTCGGCGGTGCGGAGCTCGGCTACGGATCAGATGCGGACGTCTTGTTCGTGTGTGAACCGCTACCGGGGTTCAGCGATAACGATGCCGTGACCTGGTCCATCGGGGTGTGTGACAGGATGCGACGCCGGCTGTCCAAGCCGTCGGGAGACCCACCGCTCGATGTCGACCTGGGATTGCGACCAGAGGGGCGTTCCGGACCGGTCGTACGAACGCTGACAAGCTACGCCAGCTACTACGAAAAGTGGGCGGAGACCTGGGAAATGCAGTCCCTTCTCCGCGCCACCTACATTGCCGGGGATAAGGACGTGGGAGAGGCGTTCATCGAGATCATCGATCCGCTTCGGTACCCCGCAGGCGGAATCGACGAATCCGCCATCCGTGAGGTTCGGCGTATGAAGGCGCGCGTGGATAAGGAACGTCTGCCTAAGGGTGCCGATAAGACCACCCACACGAAGCTTGGGCGTGGCGCGCTCACAGACATCGAGTGGACTGTGCAGCTACTGACGATGATGCACGCCCACGAGTACCCGGCGCTCCACACGGCCTCCGCACTTGAAGGCCTCGATGCCATCGAAGAAGCAGGCATCCTCGATGCGACAAGCGTCGAGCGCCTCCGCAACGCCTGGCTCACCGCCACCGGTGCCCGCAACGCACTCGTCCTCGTTCGTGGCAAGCGGACGGACCAACTCCCACCACCGGGGCCGGCACTGTCGCATGTTGCCGGTGCGGCAGGCTGGGATCCCGACGATTCCCGTGGTTTCTTGGAGCACTACCTCAAGGCCACCCGCCGGGCGCGCCGGGTGGTGGACAACGTGTTTTGGGGAGAAGCGGAATCGGAGTTCTCGTTCGAACCCTAATTGCCGTGGTAGTGGCCGTTTTCGTCCACATCGTGCGCCCACTGCACGACGAGTTCCTGGCCCCGTTCTTTCACTCTCCGAGTGAGTTCGGGCAGGTGCTCCTCGAGCACGCCACCGTGCCATAATGTGGTGCGAATCTGCAGATCGACGAGCCCCGCGCGCGTCTTTTCGGCGAGGTAGTCAAAGGACTGCCATGCCCGCCGAGCGCCGGCGGGGGTACAACGGACAACCTCCGGGAGGTCGTCGGGAAGCCCCTTGACGTCGAGCCCGATCCAATCCGGGCGGGTCGTGGGATCCTCAACGAGGGCGCGGAGCCGGTTGGGGAGGTAACCGCACGTGTGCAGGCCGATGCCGAGTGACGGCTCCGTGGCGCGAACCGCCCGGATCGCGTCGGGGAGACCACGGTGCATGGTCGGCTCACCACCGGAAAAGACGACCCCATCGAGGAGCCCGCGACGCGAGGCCGCTAACTCGAGAAGTTCACTGAGCGTGGATGTCGTCGTGCCGTGGGGATCCTGCAACGCAGGGTTGTGGCAGTACACGCACGCCCACGGACATCCGGTGGTGAACACCGTCGCGGTGAGCTTCCCGGGCCAATCCGTCGCCGAAAACGGGATGAGACCGGCGATGGGCAGATCAGGCATGGGACGGGGCGGCCAGCTTCTCGGAGAAGTAGGTGCGCTCGTGGAATTCGCCCTTCTTGCCTGTGTTGAAGGAGCTCACCGGGCGGAAGTAACCCATGACGCGAGTCCACATTTCCGTCTGCTCACCACACTGCTCGCACGTGGGGTGCTCACCGGACAGGTAGCCGTGGGTGGGGCAGATGGAGAACGTCGGGGTGATGGTGATGTACGGCAGGCGGAAGGTGGTGAGTGCCCGGCGAACAAGGCTGGAGCAGGATTCGCCACTGCTCATGGCTGCACCCATATAGAGGTGCAACACCGTGCCACCCGTGTACTTCGTCTGCAGATCCTCCTGGGCAGCAAGGGCTGCGAACGGGTCGGGGGTGTGCGAAACGGGAAGCTGGGAGGAGTTGGTGTAGTACGGCTCCTCCGGCGTTCCGGCATGGATGATATCGGGGTAGCGGGCGATGTCCTCGCGGGCGAAGCGGTGGGTCGCGCCCTCCGCGGGAGTGGCCTCGAGGTTGAACAGGTGCCCGGTGGATTCCTGCGCGGCGACGAGAACCTCGTTGATGTGGTTGAGGATGCGCAGTGCCATCTCGTGGCCGCTCGGATCGGTGATGTCGTAGGCATCGCCGACGAAGTTGCGCACCATCTCGTTCATGCCGTTGACACCGATGGTGGAGAAGTGGTTGTCCAGGCTTGGCATCCAGCGACGGGTGTAGGGGAACAGGCCGTCGTCGAGAAGCTTGGCGATGGTCGCACGGCGACGTTCCAGCGTGTCCACACCAATGGCGATGAGCTCGTCGAGCTCCTTCATGAGCCCGTCCTCGTCGCCGGCGTGCAGGTAGCCGAGGCGTGCGCAGTTGATGGTGACCACGCCGATGGAGCCGGTGAGCTCGGCCGAGCCGAACAGCCCGTTGCCGCGCTTGAGCAGCTCGCGGAGGTCGAGCTGGAGGCGGCAGCACATGGAGCGGATCATGCCGGGGTCCAGTTCGGAGTTGATGAAGTTCTGGAAATAGGGAAGACCGTACTTCGCCGTCATTTCGAAGAGAAGTGTGGCGTTTTCAGACTCCCAGGGGAAGTCCTTGGTGATGTTGTACGTGGGGATGGGGAACGTGAACGGCCGCCCGTCGGCATCGCCTCGCATCATGACCGAAATGAAGGCGCGGTTGAGCATATCCATCTCTTCCTGCAGTTCACCGTAGGTGAAGTCGCACACCTCCTCGCCGATGTACGGGTAGTTATCGGCGATATCTGCCGGGCACACCCAGTCGAAGGTGAGGTTGGTAAATGGCGTCTGCGTGCCCCAGCGGCTGGGAACGTTGAGGTTGAAGACGAATTCTTGCACGGCCTGTTCAACCTCGTCGTAGCTCAGATTGTCGAGGCGGACGAACGGTGCCAGGTAGGTGTCGAAGCTGGAAAAGGCCTGGGCACCGGCCCATTCGTTTTGTAGGGTGCCGAGGAAGTTGACCATCTGGCCGAGCGCGCTGGACAGGTGGCGGGGCGGCAGCGAGCTGATGGCACCGGGAACACCGCCAAAGCCCTGCTCGAGGAGTTGGCGCAGTGACCAGCCGGCGCAGTAGCCGGAGAGCATATCGAGGTCGTGGATGTGGACGGCACCTTCGCGGTGTGCCTTGTTGGCCTCAGGCGAGAAGACCTGGGTGAGCCAGTAGTTGGCGACAACCTTGCCGGAGGTGTTGAGCATCATGCCACCGAGGGAGAAATCCTGGTTGGCGTTGGCGTTGACGCGCCAGTCAGAGCGGTCGAGGTATTCGTTAATCGTGGAGATAGCGTCAATTGTCACGTGGTCAAGTGTGGAGGTCATACCTAGGAATCTTAAGCCAGTAATTACATGAGCGTAAGTCCAACCATTGGTTGAGGTGGTACCAAATATAGATAAATGGAAAACGATAAACACTACATGTAGTAGGTCGTTGGACGAATGTGCTGGTGTGTTCTGGGATATATTGATTTATTAGTGTTACCTTGATCTCATTAATCGGTGCCCCTTTTTGGGGGCTGTATACTCGGAATCATGGCACTGACATTCTCGATTAACCTCGATGACGCAACGTTTGCGGATCTGTCTTCGCTTGTCGACGCCGCCCGCTCGTCTGGGGTCACCGCCGATGCGCGCGTACGGCTCCAGGGTTCGACCCTCACCCTCACCGTCGAGCCGAGCTCTTCTGCCCCTGTACGGCATGCTCACCACGCTCAGCCGCATCATGTGGTGGAGGGCGAACCGGTTCCGTCACCCCTGCAGTTCGATGCCGGCCCGCTGAAGGATGCCGTGCGACAGGTAATCACCGACACGATTTTGAATAACAACAAATAGGTGTTCGTCCGGAAAGTTCAGATCGAGACCGCTAAGGGGTCACCGGTCGATTTGGGATATGTTGCTCGTCTTCCCGTCTTTCGGGCGCTGAGCAGGAGCCCACTGGCGTTTTCCAAGCCGGTTACAATCCTTGTGGGGAATAACGGGGCGGGGAAGTCAACGCTGCTGGAAGCGCTCGCCGTGGCGATGCGCTTCAACCCTGACGGAGGCTTTTTAGAGGCGCGGAAGTTTAGTGAAACGGGTACACAGACGCACTCCGCTCTCCACGAGCTTCTACGTGTCAGCCGCTCGGAAAATCCGCGAGCTGGCTATTTCCTCCGTGCAGAGACACACTACAACCAGATCACAAAAATGGATCGGAGCCCAACCTATGCCGGGGCGCACCGACACTCCCATGGGGAGACGGTGCTGAATGTGTTGGAGGAGGCTTTTAAAGAACGCGGACTGTTCATCTTTGACGAGCCGGAAGCAGGGCTATCTCCCGTCAGCCAGATGGCAGTCATGGGAATGATCGCGCTGGCCGCCCGCGACGGCAGTCAGTTTATTGTTGCCACCCACTCGCCGATTATCGCTGGCATACCGGGCGCGAACATCGTCACCGTGAAAGAAGAGGGGATTGTACCCACCGACTATGAGGACACGGAGATGGTGCAGGCGACGCGGGAGTTTCTCGCTGATCCGATTGGCTCAGCTGACATCATTATTGAAGGCCTCTAGATCGACCTTGTGGGAGGCCGAAGGCTCCTCTTCCTCGTGGCCAATCACCTTGTAGTGCTTGTACAAGGAGTTCTGGTAGTCCGTGGATAGCGACTTGCCGATCTTTTCTACCGGCGCAGAATCGATCAATTCGAGGGGGTAGTTCACCGTCAGCTTCTTGTCCTCCAGGCGGTAGCCCAGGAGTGGGATGAACGCGGAATCCATCTGGAGGAAGCCACGAAAGGCTTCGACGAAGCTGGGCTCCTTGGTGTCATCGTCGACGTAGACCTCGCGGACCTTGCCCACCTTCTTGCCCTGGCTATCGACAACAGTTGCACGCAAAAGCTGCTGAAGCACGTCGGGTTTGCCCACGAAGAGTCCTTTCCATCACAGGGGGTTTATCTACCTGGCATTGTACCGTTATGGCGGTGTCCGATGAGGACGACGTTGTAATCCAAGTCTTTGTCTGCCGTTATCGCGCATGTGATGAGAACGACCCGCCCCGGCGGGGCGGGATCGAAGATGTCGCCATCTCGCTCCATGTCCTGCTTGGCGATGAGAAACGCGTTGTCGATTGTCCAACTGGCGGTGACCCCGGAGTCGTCGACAAGTGTGAGTGTGGAGCCCTGAACGCCGCGAGACGGCAGGCGGGTCGTAGGCGCGGAGAAGTCGGTCCGTGCGGTGACAAACTGCGACAGCGTGTTGAGTGCGTAGCCGGTGCCGGACCATGAATGTCCGACAAGGAACACTGTCCCCGAGGCGGAACGTGAAGGAGGAACTCCGAGACCGTCGACCCACTGGACATCGTTGAGGCCGTCGGCCTGAGGTTTTAGCGGGTCGGAAATGGGGGTGGGGGAGTAGATGGCAGTGGATACCGGCGCGGGGCCGTCGAGGAACAAGCGCCCGGTGTCAGACAGTGTGGTGGGCGGTGGCGGCGATGGAACGGACGGTGATGCCTCCAGTACCACCGGAGCTGAAGGTGGAGAGGCCGCATGATTTTTCACCGTGGATAAGGACAGCACAGCATAGGAAAGGACGATGACAAACAGGACGAGACCTGCCTCGCGGGCGTAGGCGCGGATCTTTCTTTTGCGGGCCTTTGGCCCGAGTCTTCTGAACCCCCGTAACACACCTTGTAGTGTAACCCGGACTGTCGTGGTGTGCAGCCACCTAGCTAGAAGTGGAGGTTAATCCTACTTGTCAGCCTTCGGGTCGGTGAGGCCGTCAACGCCCTTGGTGTCGATCTCGTCGTGCTTGACGGTGTCGGTCACAGTGCGGGTCTCCTGGACCTGCTCGGTGCCGAGGGACACGCGCTCGACCGGGACGGACTCCTTGGTCACGTTGACCTTGTCCTCGTGGAGCGTAACGGTGGCCACGGGGCGGAACCAGGTTGGAGCTCATGCCGAACAGACCGGTCTTGTCATCAACGAAAAGGTTGTTGATCTTGCCGAGCTTCTCGCCCTGAGCGTCGAAAGCGGTGGCGTTCAGGAGATCCTGGATATTCCTCTTGTCCGTCAGGTTCTACTAATCCTTTCTTAGACACCTTTCCTAATAAGGGGAGCACAAAACTGCCATTAACCGGTGAAAGATGCCGATCACGATAATTTTTGGAAGAAAACCGGCGGGTGGTGAGAATGCTGGCTGCCTTAAATGATGTCCCGCAACCTGTGCGACACTACGGCCGAGTGTAAGGAAAAATGTGCAAGCCAGTCGGGGGGCGTCGTACCTACCGGTGAAGCGCAGTGGTTAACCTTCCTGTAATAAAGACTTTCACTCTATAGGAAACAATCTAAATATAAAAGGTAGTTAGCTTACTGGCGATAGTAAGCGGGTGATGGTTGCTGGTTAAAAGGCCAGTTAGGGGGTTGTTTGTGTGGAGGCGGTGGGTGCTATATGAAGTATGTTGCTTAAAATTTTCGTTGCAAAACCTCAAAATGTAACGATTTGATAAAGACCGGACGAAAGGTTCCGATAACCCCGTTTGGGCGCTTTTCTGAGAAGGTCTGATGTCGTTTTCTCGCCAACCGGGCACAACGTGGGTAAAAGAAAAGGAGAGACAGAACCAGGTTCTGTCTCTCCTTTGATAGAGGAGGTATCTCTATTTAGAAGATGCCCTCGAGCTTACGGCCGGTGTCGGTCGTGGTGATGTCGGCAGAGTCGAACTCGGTGCCGTTCTCGACGTTGGCATCGCCCTTGTGGCCGCCGGTCTGGGTGACCGTGATGGAGTTGGTCATGCGGTGGCCACGGATGAGGCCGTCACCGAAGTGAATGTTGGAAACGAGGACTTCCTCGCCGGGCTCAATCGGGTTGGAGAGGGTGACCTCGAAGGTGCGGACGGAGCGATCGCGGTCGAAACCGAGGTCGCGGGTGTAAGCACCGTTGAACCAGCCAGCCGTCATGAAGCGGTCAACGCCGTAGAGGTAGTCGCCGGGCTTAGCAGTGGTCTTAACTTCGATGCGGAAAGTGGTGTAAGGGAAGTCGGGCTCGTAGCGCTTGGTGCCGGTGTTCTTCAGGCGAAGAGCGACGGCACCGGAGAAGCCGGTTGCCTTAACGGTGGTGAGACGAGGGGTGAGCTCATACTCGTTGGAGGTAGTAGCAGTCTCGGACGGATCCTTGGCTTCTGTAGCCTTGGCATCCTCCTCGGCCATCTTGTTCTCAGCCTCGTCACCGGAGACGATTTCCTCGGTCTCGACGGGCTCGACAACCTTGTTCTCGTCTACAGCGGAGTCATCGCCGACAACGTCGCCGGCATCGACGGTGGTGTTCTCTTCAACGGTGGGCTCGGTGTTGTTGTCGAGGTCCTCGTTGAGAACGTGGTCAACCTTGTTGTCGGCAACAGCGTCGTGGGAGCCGGCAGCGGTGGAGTAGGTCTTAACCTTGATTTCCTTTTTGATAGGAGCAAGGGCAGCCCAGAGGGTCGGGGTGGACCAGGTGCCGTTCGGCTTGCAGTACTGCTGCGTGCCTTCCATGGTGATGGTACGGAAGCCGTAGGTAGCCTCACCGGTCTGGCCGGGGCCAATGTTGTAGGGTCCGATTTCCTGGCCCTGGTTCCAGCTGATGCTGTAGGAAGCGGATGCTCCCAGGGACTGGGAGAGGGACATCGTGATGCCGTTGGAGATGGAGCCGCCATCCTTGCTGTAGCCGCCACCGATGTTCATGGAGGTGCTCATGGTGCGATCGCCCTTGACGTTCAGGGAGATGGACTGGTTCATGGATAGGGACTGGGACAGCGGGATGTCCTTGTCGGTCTGGTTGGTAGCAGAGATGGTGCCTGCCGGGGTGAAGTTGTCCTTAGCCTTGTACAGGACCGTGCGGTAATCCTCCCAGGGGTTGCACACCGGGTGCGGGTTGAGGATGTTGGCCTTGATGTGATCGGAACCGTGGAACGTGTGAACGATGGGGAGTTCCGGGTTGATCTTCGGGGTCTCGTTGTAGTCGTCGCGGATGGTGGCGGCGCCTGCCGTGGTGGACACGCCAGCAACCATTGCTGCAGTCATAAAGGAAGCTGCAATCTTGGTGAACTTCATGTGTATCTCCTGATAAGAGTAGCGGTTTCGGAAAAGGAAAGGATGGAAAGCCATGCCGAATGGAAGGTATGTGTAACGCCTGACTGCCGGCTGGCAACGATATTAAATCTAGACCAGCAAAAGTGGCCATTCAAGAGTTTTTGGCGGTAAGTTAACAAAAAGCTACAAGGTAGAAAATTTCGCTGATGGTGAAAAGCTTAAGAAATCTAAGGAACTTTCGGACAATTCCGAGGTTATTGGGGTTGTGGCCAGGGAACGAAAGTTCCAAATTTTGCATAGGAAAGTAAAAAATATCAGATTAAACGGGGGTGGGCAACGGGGGTGGCCTAACGGGCGGTAATTCCGATTGGTTGAGTCGCAACTCATGCCTGTGTCCAGCAACGTTTGCATAGTTGGACTGTGCTACTGCTTTGAAAGGTGGTGTGCAAGTTACTCCATGGTGCTGAACCAATTTAGCTTTGTTGAATAAGAAGAACCGCCGCAGGTAGGGACAAGGCGGCGGCGAATCTTAAGAAATGGTAAGAAAGGGGAAACTAGTCGTCCTCGGACGTGTCGACGATGCGCACACGGCGCGGTTCTGCCGGGCTGTGTCGAGAAGCCAGGAAGATTCCGGTACGCAGGAGAGCGATGAAGACGAGCCCCGCGAACCACGTGGCCGTTACTGCGCGCCAGCCGAACTGGAAATCAGCCCAAGAATACGTCGTGGAGTCGGCTGAAATATCCAGCAGGATACCCATGCCCTGGGAGGCGATCATGCCGAAGATGAATCCACCCATGTTGGCAAAACCGGTGCCTGTCGCCACGACGTTGTGGGGAAGCTCCTCGCGTACGAAATCGAAACCGTAGTTCGCGGCCGGGGTGAGGACGGACATGCACACGAGGGCGACGATGACGGCGACAAGGCCGCGTGGTTTATCCGTCCAGAAGAAGATCACCCACGTGAGCCCCAAACCAAGGGCAAAAACGAAGGCGGCGATATCACGGCGCCTGCCCAGGCGGGAGGAGACGAACCCGTGGAAGGGGCCGATGGCGAAGCTGACGATCGTGTTCACGGTGAGCACGAGGCCGGCAACGGTGGGGGAAAGCCCCATGCCTTGCGTCATCATGGGCAGGCCCCACAGAAGGGTGAACGTAATGACCGGGGTCATGCACGTGGCGTGGATGAGGAAGGCGAGCCACACGATGGGGTTCTTCGCCACGGCTTTGATGGCAGCAATCGTGTCGTGGCCGTGCCGTCCACGCTTTTCGTCCTCCTGCAAGCGGGTAAGGGCGACGAGCGGGAGGAAGAACTTCCGCGCGCCCCGCAAAACGGCGCGACGCTGGCCATCGGCACGCTCAGCCACCTGGTGTGCCACGACCGTGGCCTTCTTGGCAGGCGGGAGGCCAGCGCGTTCCCGCTTAGCGGCCTCGGCGCGCTGGTGGCGAAGCTCCTTAACCTGCTCTTCCTTCTCCCGTCGTGCGTGACGCATTTCCTCCATGGCAGCATCCGCCTCCGGGCTATCTGCGACGGCCACACGAGCAGCCAGGGCGACAAGGACACCGCCGGCACCGAGGGTGACGAACGCCGGGGTCCACCCGGTCCAGTGCAACAGGGTGAGGAACGGAATCGCCGAGAGGAACTGGCCCAGCTGGCCGAGGGAGGAGGTGAGCTGGGTGAACATTGGGGACTTATGTAGCGGAATCCAATAGGGGAGGATGCGCATGACGGACAGGAACGCCGTGGCATCGCCCATGCCAATGAGGATGCGGGCGAAAATAGCCACCCCGTAGACGGTGGTGAAACCGAGAAGCAACTGGCCAAAGGCCATGATAAGGGCGCCGTACACGAGCAGCTTGCGGGGGCCAAACTTATCGATGAGCAGGCCTGCGGGGATCTGTGAAAGCGCATAGGTGCCCACCTGGACTGCGGTGAACACGGCGATGTGGGAGGCATCTACCTGGAATCTGTCAAGAGCCTCCACCCCGGCGACGCCGAAGCTGGTGCGCCCGGTGATGGCGATGATGTAGACGATGACGGCGGACATCCACACCGCAAGCGCGCGGCGTGTAACTACTTCATGAGGATTCGGCATGTGATAGCACCTTAATAACAATAACGTTACACGGCGAAGTGGTGACGGGGCTCGTGTAATCATTCCATAGTGGGGTTCAATTCTGTTACTTTTCTCACAGCATTGAGTGTTTGCGGGCATTGTCCGGGCAATGTCGAGGAACGGCAAAACCGGGGCGACAGTACTGTGGAGGTATGCCTACACCCGAATTTATTGTGACCCTGCGCGAAAAGATCGGCCATGATCCGCTTTTCCTGCCTGGTGTCACGGCTATTGTTCTCAAGCCCGTGTCGAAGGGCGCTCCTGTGTGGGAGGTGCCGAAGGTGCTGTTGGTGAAGCGGGCCGACAACGGCACTTGGACTCCTGTCACGGGAATCGCCGAGCCTGGGGAGAATCCGCACGTCACCGCGTCCCGAGAGGTGAAGGAAGAGGCGGGGGTCGATGCCGAGGCTGTTGCCATTATCGGCACGGGCACCTCCGGTCCCACCACGTACCCCAACGGGGACGTGACGAGCTACATCGATATTTGCTACCGGATGGAGATCACTGGCAATGATGAGCCCTACGTGGGGGATGAGGAATCCACGGATGTGCGGTGGTTCTCCGTGGCTCAGCTGCCGCAGATGCCCCAGCGGTTCCGTCTGCTCATCGCCGATGCGGTGGTGAACCTGCGCCACCCGGATAAGTTCCGTCCCCGCCTGGGCTACGAGAAGCGTTCGCAGAAATAGAAAAGGTAATCCCGCCGCAGACAGTGCTTGGCACTGTCGGTGGCGGGATGTCTCCTTTTTAGAGGGGGATTACTCTGGCTTGGTGAACTTGCCGGCGGTGACGCCGTCGGTGAATTCCTTCTTCAGCTTGTCAGCGAGCTCCTCGTCGACCTGTGCCCAGTATTCGTACACGCGCTTTTCCGTTGCTGCGGAAACGCCGTCCATTGCGCCGGCGACGTTGGAGATGAAGCGCTTCTTGGCCTCATCATCGTAGACGTTTTGGTATAGGTCGCGGGCCTGGACAAAGTCGTCGTCCTCAGCATGCTTCTTGTAGGCGTAGCGTGCGAAGTTCGGGTCGTTCGGCTCCGGGTTGATGTAGAGACCCTCGGCGGAATCGTAGGACTTCTGGGAGGACGAGGTGTCGCCGTCGTCAAGCAGTCCGTCGAGAACCTCCGACTTGTTGGGGGAGTACGGGGGCTGCGACGGATCGGAGAACTCGTAGGCCATGGAACCGTTGTGCGTGTAGGTGACCACCTGGTTGAGGGGCTGGTTCACCGGGATCTGGCGGTAGTTCGGTCCGATGCGGTAGCGCTGCTCGTCGGCGTAGGCGAACACGCGGCCTTGGAGGAGCTTGTCGGGGGACAGGCCGATACCGGGGACGATGTTGGACGGGTCGAGGGCGATCTGCTCAATCTGCGCGTGGAAGTTGCGCGGGTTGCGGTTGAGCACGAAGTAGCCGATCTTCTTGCGCGGGTAGTCCTTCTTAGACCAGACCTTGGTCACATCGAAGGGGTTGAAGCGGTAGGTTTTGGCATCCTCGAACGGCATGATCTGGACCTCGACGTCCCAG
The DNA here is from genome assembly GCA_022772305.1 of Corynebacterium glucuronolyticum. Taxonomy (GTDB): domain Bacteria; phylum Actinomycetota; class Actinomycetes; order Mycobacteriales; family Mycobacteriaceae; genus Corynebacterium; species Corynebacterium glucuronolyticum_A. Next base: position 6,448 of record JALFAQ010000050.1, on the reverse strand, counting down.
ATGGGGTAGTCGCCGCGCTCGATGGCCTCGAAGAGGTCCTGGCGGTGCAGATCGGGGTTCTTGCCGGCCATTTCCGTTGCCTCTTCGTCGGTGAAGTTCTCCACGCCCTGGCGGGAGATGAAGTGGTACTTCACCCAGACGGGCTCGCCTTTCTCGTTAATCCACTGGAAAGTGTGGGAGCCGTAGCCGTTTTGGTTACGAGTGGTCTTCGGCGTGCCGCGGTCGCCCATGAGGTAGGTCACCTGGTGGGCGGACTCGGGGGCGCGGGTCCAGTAATCCCAGCGCATGTCGGCGCTCTGCAAGCCGGAGTCCGGGGTGCGCTTCTGGGAGTGGATAAAGTCGGGGAACTTTATGGGATCGCGCATGAAGAAAACCGGGGTGTTGTTGCCCACGATGTCGTAGTTGCCGTCTTCGGTGTAGAAGCGGAGGGCGAAGCCGTGCACGTCGCGCATGGTGTCGGCGGAGCCGGACTCGCCGGCGACGGTGGAGAAGCGACCGACCATCGGGGTGACGGTGCCCTTTTGGAAGAGCTTGGCCTTCGTGTACTGTGACACGTCCTCGGTAATGTGCAGCTCGCCGAAGGCACCGTGGCCCTTGGCGTGGGGGATCCGGTCCGGGACCATCTCGCGGTCGAAGCTGGCGAGCTTCTCGATGAGATGGATATCGTTCAAAACGATCGCACCGGTCTCACCGGAGGAGATGGACTTATGCTCGCTCTGGACCGGCTGGCCACCGCGCAGGGTGGTGTGGGCGCCGGGGGTGGCGGGGTACTTGCCGCGGTTGACTACCTTATCGGCGGCGGACTCATTCGGATTTGTCATGAGGTTCCTTCCGTTTGATCAGATCTTTTGTTCACCAACGAGCCTACCAACAATACTTGCCTATTGGCTAGCAAAAATTGATAGGTTGCATGTTACCAGGCGTTCTTAGGGTTCCCTCTCTCGTTTTTCGAGCTTGTCGACACTTAGGGGGTGATGTTTTCATTAAGCTCACCGCCGACTACAATCAAGCCTGCAGTTGATTAACCTCTCACCGAGGTGTGGGAACTGTGGTGTGATTCCACGGCTGGCGCGCAGCGGTAATGGTGACAATGCAGATTATCCACTGAGCCTCTAACGGCTTGGGAAGGTTCTGCGGCGAATGATCCGAGCCCGAAGACCGATCTTCTGCGGATTGTGTCCACCTTTGTTGAAACCTCCGCGCACGGGGTTGAAAGGATTATCATGCTTATAACTACACGTATATCAACCTGGCAACGAGCGCGTTCCTGGCGCGCCAATGTCTAGCCGCCGGAGAGTCCCGTCACTTCTCATTACCCTCGTTCTGCTGGCTCTGACCGTTGTCGTCGCCGTTGTATCCCTCGGATTCGGTGCCGAAAAAATCCCACTGGACACGGTCATCTCTGTCCTGCAAGGGCACGTGGGGGGAACGCCGGTCACCGGCCCCGCAAATACCATCATTTGGGAGCTGCGGTTGCCACGGGCGATCCTGGCCACCGTGACGGGCGCAGGCCTCGCCATCGCCGGCGCACTCATGCAGACGCTTGTACGCAACCCCCTCGCCGATCCCTACATCCTCGGCATTTCCTCGGGTGCGGCGGTCGGCGCGACCGTCGTCATCACTATGGGTGTCCTCGGCGCGTTCGGCATCTGGGCGCTATCTGTCGGTGCGCTCCTCGGCGCGCTTGGCGCCACACTGCTCGTGTACTTCATCGCCCGAACGCAGGGCGGGCTCACCCCGTTACGCCTAGTTCTCAGTGGTGTCGTGCTCTCGGCGGCGTTTAGTTCTGTGTCCTCGTTCCTCGTCTTTCTTTCCGACGACCAGCGGGCGGCCAATTCGGTCATGTTCTGGACCCTGGGCTCCGTCGCTGGCGCGACGAAGCAAAAGCTCATCCTGCCGATCGTCGTCGTCGCTGTGGGCCTCATTCTCGTCATTGGCTTCAGTGGCTGGCTCGACGCACTGGCAGCCGGCCCCCACACAGCAGCAGCGCTCGGCATCAACGTGCCACTTGTTCGCAATGCTGTGTTCATCCTCAACGCCGTCCTCGTCGGCAGCCTCGTCGCCGTCAGTGGCGGCATCGGGTTCGTGGGCCTCATCGTGCCGCACGCGTCGCGCATCCTCGTCGGTGCACTGCACCGCAAGGTGATTCCTGTGGCGGCTGCCGGGGGTGGGCTGTTCCTGTTGCTTGTCGATATCCTCGCCCGCACCGTGGCATCCCCACAGGAAATGCCACTGGGCGTGGTGACGGGCATTATCGGTGCCCCGTTGTTCCTCTTCCTCATAGGTAGGAACTCCTATGCGTTTGGAGGTCGCGATGCCTGACACACCACAGATCGACGTCCACGGCGTGGCAGCGGCCGTTGGTGGCTGCACCGTCGTCAGCGACGTCAACCTCACCATCCCACCGGGGGCCAAGGTCGCCCTCGTCGGGGTTAACGGTGCGGGGAAGAGTACCTTGCTGCGCGCACTGGCAGGCATCGAAAAGCCAGCTGCAGGAACCGTGACCCTTGACGGGCAGCCCCTGCACAGCCTTCGCGCGCGGCAGCGGGCACAGCTCATCACCTTCGTTAGCCAAGAGGAAACCCCACCCGCCGACCTCACCCTGGAGGAGATGGTCTCCCTCGGGCGCATCCCGCACCGCCCCTCCTGGGCGGTGAACACCGAGGATGAGCGCCCCATCGTCGAGGCCTCGCTCGCAGCCGTCGGGCTTTCCGACCGCATGACCACCTCCTGTGACCAACTATCCGGCGGCGAACGACGACGCGCCATGCTCGCCCGCGGGTTGGCTCAGCAGACACCGGTGCTGTTCCTCGACGAGCCCACCAACCACCTCGATATCTCGTGGACGTTACACACCCTCAACCTCATCCGGGAACTGCCCGGCACCGTCGTCGTGGCCATGCACGACCTCGACCTCGTCATGCGCTATTTCGACCACGTTGTCGTCGTCGATCGCCACCGCGTGACGGCCTCCGACCACCCGGTTGACGTGTTCACACCCGAGTTCATGCGCACCACCTTCAACGTGGACGCAGAGCAGATCGTCAGCCCTACGACCACCCAATCCCATCTCATCATCAACGACGTCAGTACAAGAAAGTAGGAAAACATGTCGAAACGACTCATCAGTGCCCTCCTCATCGGTGGGCTGACCCTGATCGGCTGCTCCTCAGCCGGCAACGACACCTCCACCACGACTGCCGAAGACACGGTGACCGTCACCAACTGCGGTGAGGAGAAGGAATACCCTAAGACCACCCGCCTTGTTGCCAACGACGGCAACATCATCTCCATTGCCCTGGCAGCAGGTGCCCACGACAATCTCGTCGGTGTCTCCAGCCTCCAGCGCGACGAAGATGCCATCGCCCTCCGCTACGGCGACGAGGTTCACCACCTCAACCAGATTTCGGATAAGTACTGGAACCTGGAAAACATCCTCGCTGCCGACCCTCAGACCGCCTTTGCCGGGTGGGGCTATGGTTTCCGTGAGTCCGATGGGCTCACCCCCGCAGACCTCGCCAACCACGGCATCGCCACGTATCTCCTGTCGGAGACGTGCCGACAGGAGGGCAGCCAGGCCCGTGGCACCATGGATCCGTGGAAGGCCCTCAACACAGACATTGAAAACATCGCTAAGATCGCCGGCGACGAGGACCAGGCACAAAAGGAAATCACCGACATCAACGCCCGCCGCAAGGCCGTGGAGGATGCCCCCAAGGCAGAAAAGACCCCGGTCACCTTCCTCTTCGATTCCCCCAATGACTCCACCGTCTTCTCCTCCGGTGCCTTCGGCGCGCCCCAGGCCATCTTCGACAGCGCCGGCGTGACCAACGCCCTCGAGGACGTGAAGGACACATGGGTCGATGTCAGCTGGGAACGCATCACCACGGCCAACCCTGACATCATCTTCTTTGTCGACTACCCGCCGACCGAGTACGCCGAGAAGATCGCCCAGCTCGAGTCCAACCCGGCCACCAAGGACCTGCAGGCGGTCAAGGAAAAGCGTTACGTCAACCTGCCCTACGCCATGTGGACCTCCGGCCCGCTCAACGTCGATGCCCTCGAGTACGTCCGCTACGCTCTCGAGCACTACGGCCTGCAGCCAGACAGCGGTATCAAGCCGAAGCTGGATATCACTCAGCTCGACTTGGACGGCAACGAGTGGCTAAAGGAAGCCAACTAGTTCACACGGGCCATCGCCGGCCCGTACCAAAACAGGCTGCGCCCAGTGACATGAATGGTGGGGACACTGAACCTGGCATCGTCCTCGGCGGTGAAGTGATACGGCTCGTCGGGAAGCACAATCACCTCGGGTAACAGTGTGGCAACCTCGTCGGGGGAGGCAAGTGGGTAGCGCTTATCGGGGACAACATTGACCCACCCCAACCGTGACATGAGGTCGCTGGCTAACGTATCCGGCCCCACCCACCGCCACGGTTTTCTCCAGATCGGCAGCGCCACCCGTCGCAGGTTCTCCCGCGGCGGGCGCGACCACTCCTCACGCGCGTGCGCCAGCCAGTCGGGGAGTGCCACATCGAAGGCCTCGGTGAACAGCCGCGACATGCTTGCCAGTGCCTCGTCGACAGTGTTGATCCGCGTCACCCACACGGCAATGCCACGGCGACGCAGCTCCTCAATGTCCACCCGCCGGTTCTCTTCCTCGTTGGCGATGACAAGGTCCGGCTTCAGCGCACCAATGGCCTCAATATTGGGGTTCTTTGTCCCCCGCGCGCGGGGGACCGCGAGATCCGGCGGTTGTGTGCACCAGTCTGTCGCCCCCACGAGCGCGCCGGGGGTCGTCGCAGTGACCGCTTCGGTCAGCGACGACACGAGGCTGACCACGCTCGTCACCGGTTGTGTGAGGGGGACGGTGGAGCCCTGATCGTCGAAAAGCATAAGTGAACCTCCCCTGCGAAAGCTTATCCCGATGCGTCGACCACAGGAAAGTCGAGTACTCTTTCACTATCACTCGCGCTATCGGAAGGACGGTAATATGCACCCGCTTGACCTCACCGACAGGAGCCAGGATTACCTCAAGGCCATCTACGACCACGAGGAGCGCTCCGCAACGCCCGCGACGCTGACCAGAATCGCCGAGGTCGTCGGCCAGAAGGCATCCACGGCATCCGAGGCCATCAAGCGGCTGGCATCCATCGGGCTTGTCAACCACGAGCGCTACCAGGGCATCACCCTCACCGCAGACGGACGCAAGATTGCGCTGGCCATGGCGCGCCGTCACCGCGTCCTGGAAACCTTCCTTGTGGAGACGCTTGGCTACACGTGGGACGAGGTCCACGAGGAGGCCGATGTGCTCGAGCACGCCGTCAGCGATCGCTTCCTTGAGCGCCTCGACGCGCACCTTGGCTTTCCCACCCACGACCCGCACGGCGATCCGATCCCCGCAGCCGACGGCACCATCGCCCAGACGGCCACCGTGTCCCTGTCCAGCGTCGCGCCCGCGACCGGCATCCGCATCGCGCGCATCGGCGATTCCGACCCCGAACTCCTCCGTTACCTCGCCGGACACAACATTCTTCCCGGGCACGTCATCGACATGCCGGAGGCTCCCGTCGCCGGCATTGCTCATGTGCTTGTCGACGGCGCGGCCGTCGCCGTGGCTGAGGCTGCCCTGGGCGAAATCTTCGTCTCAGCGGGTGAAGTTGAATCCTAAAAGGTGGCGCTCGTTGTTCACAGGCGATGTACTTTCCGCCGCGCCGTTGATCCATTTCGCCAGGTGAATCGGTGTGGGCGGGTAGGCGTGGGTGACCGCGTAGGCCGAGTTATCCGCCAGCCGAGACGGCGCCGGTGCCCAGCCACTGCCCACCGACGGCAACGAGATCGCCAGGAGCCCCCTGTTTCCCGCAAGCGTCGCGGCGATCTCCCAATCCGACCAGTAGCTATTCCACGTTTTCTTCCCCAACAGTACGATCGTCACCTGTGCGTCCTTCAGGCAGGTGCTCTGCAGAAATTCGATCGCCTTGTCCTCCTCTTCGAGGGATAGCACCGTCTCCTCCGTCAGATCTAGATCCCGAGAGAGGAAAACCTCCCCCGAATTGTCGAAAGTGGACATAAACTGTTGCGCTTCTTCCCGATCCTCAGGAGCGAACGAAACGTAGCTAGCATGCTTTGCCCTGCGTGCAAGTGTGGATTCGAGCATGGACCCATCTTATACCGGGCGGGGGTGTCTTTGTCCCCGTTGTGTGCTGCGGGGTGCCTTCGGCACCGTTATGGTGTGGGGTATGGATACATCTCGGGGGTTTGGTTTTCTTACCTTGTACTCGCAAACGGTCACCCGTATTCTTGAGCTGTACCAGGATATGTCGGTGACACAACTGGTCAAACATGGTGCGGGGCCGGCCTTAGGCAAGCAGATTCACCGCCTGGCAGGAATCTACTTCGGCACCACCACAGCCACCACCAAACAGATAACGTGCCGGGATGCCGCCAT
>JALFAQ010000035.1 GCA_022772305.1 Corynebacterium glucuronolyticum | reverse complement strand
CGCGGACTCGATAAACAGAGCCTGGGCAACTCCCTGGAGGGTTGCTGCAACCTTGACAGCTTCCCAAACCTGGGACTCCTTGACGCCTTCCTCGCGGACGGTGTGCTCGTGAGCGGCGGTGCACTTACCGCAGCCGTTGATGACGGAAACTGCGATGTTCCACAGCTCGAAGTCAACCTTCTCAACGCCTGGCTTGGCCATTCCGTTCTGGCGCAGGCCCATGCGGATAGTTGCGTACTCCTCGGGGAGGAATTCCTGTGCGCGGTATGCAACGTTGTTCATGCCCATGATGGATGCGGACATGCAGGCGGCGTTGACAGCCTCCTCAGACAGGTGCTCAGAAGCTTCCTCGCGGATCTCCTTGAGAACCTGAGCGTTGCGGGTTGCGGCTGCTGCTGCCAGCATGGTGCCCCACAGCTGCTGCTCGTTGAGCTCCTTAGTTCGGGTCAGCGAGCCAAGGTTCAGCTTGAGATCCTTGGCGTACTCCGGCAGAGCACTCTTGAGGTTATCGATTGCCATATGTTTACTTCAGCTCTTCCTTCAGGACATCCATCTTGTCAATGTTCTTGGTCGGGTCGTTAGCTTCCCAGTTGCAGGCGCAAACTTCCTCGGACTGCAGGGCATCGAGGACACGGAGGACCTCGTCAACGTTGCGGCCCACAGCGTCCGGGGTAACGGAAACGAACTGGATGATTCCGTCCGGATCAACGATGAAGGTTGCACGGTCTGCAACGCCGTCAGCGTTCTCCACGCCGAGGGCCTGGATGAGCTCGTGCTTGATGTCGGAAATCATCGGGAACGGGACGGTCTTCAGATCCTTGTGGGTTGCGCGCCACTGGAAGTGTGCGAACTCGTTGTCGACGGAGCCACCGATGATCTGGGTGTCGCGATCCTGGAACTCCTCGTCGAGCTCACCGAAAGCGGCGATCTCGGTCGGGCAAACGAAGGTGAAGTCCTTCGGGTAGAAGAAGACGACGAGCCACTTACCGGGGAAAGACTCGTTGGTCACTTCCTCAAAGTAGTCCTCGGGCTGGTTTGCGTTGACCTCGTGAAGGTCGCCACCCTTAAGAGCAGTGAGCTTGAAGTCAGGGAACTTATCTCCAATAGTCAAAAGTGCCATATCGTGTCTCCTTAGAAACTAGAACTGTGGAGTGCCGTTTTTGCCTCCGTAACCCTTTATACACACATTCATGACCACCGTCAAGAGGTCTAGAGAATAACTTGTTACTTTTTAATTCTTTTTACTTATCGACGCTCGATCCTCACCGCCCTTCCCCTCTCACCGTTGGTTCAAAGCAAGAAAAAGCCGCCACTGCGCAGTGCGCAATGGCGGCCTAGGCTTTACGGATTAACTCTCCGCGGGAGTCTCCTCCAGCGTCTCTTCTTCCTCAACGCCCGGCAGCGGCTTCGGGCGTGGCGTAAAGGTGAAGGTGGCCTTGTCCGTGTCCTCAGACTCGCCATCCCAGCCTTCGACGTCGACGGTGACGATCTCGCCGGCACCGACCTCGCCGTAGAGGATCTTTTCGGAGAGAGCATCCTCGATCTCGCGCTGGATGGTGCGACGCAGCGGGCGGGCACCGAGAACCGGATCGAAACCGCGCTGGGCCAGCAGGCGCTTGGCCTTGTCGGTGATCTCCAGACCCATGTCCTTCTCGCGGAGCATTGTGGCCACGCGGGCGGTGAGCAGGTCCACCATCTGCACAATCTCATCGCGGGTGAGCTGCTTAAACACGACGATCTCGTCGATACGGTTGAGGAACTCTGGACGGAAGTGCTTCTTCAGCTCGTCGGTGACCTTATCCTTCATCCGCTCGTACTTGGCGTCGTCGTCCGTCTCGTTGTTGGCGGTGAAGCCCATGCCCACGGCCTTGGAGATGTCCTGCGTGCCAAGGTTCGAGGTGAAGATCAAGACGGTGTTCTTGAAGTCCACGACGCGACCCTGGCCGTCAGTGAGGCGGCCTTCCTCAAGGACCTGCAACAGGGTGTTGTAGATCTCCTTGTGGGCCTTCTCAATCTCGTCGAAAAGCACAACAGAAAACGGCTTGCGACGAACCTTCTCGGTGAGCTGACCACCCTCGTCGTAGCCGACGTATCCGGGGGGAGCACCGAACAGGCGCGAGGCCGTGAACTTGTCGTGGAACTCGCCCATGTCGATCTGGATGAGCGAGTCGTCGTCACCGAAGAGGAACTCGGCGAGGGCCTTGGACAGCTCCGTCTTACCGACGCCGGAGGGGCCGGCGAAGATGAAGGAGCCGGACGGACGGTGCGGATCCTTGAGGCCGGCACGCGTGCGTCGAATAGCCCGAGAGACCGCCTTGACAGCGTCTTCCTGGCCGATAATGCGCTTGTGTAGCTCGTCCTCCATGTGGATGAGCCTGGAGGACTCCTCCTCGGTGAGCTTGAACACGGGGATGCCGGTCCAGTTGGCCAGCACCTCGGCGATCTGCTCCTCGCCCACCTCGGCGATCTCCTGAAGCTCACCGTTGCGCCACTGCTTTTCTTTTTCGGCGCGTTCCTCGGTGAGCTTGCGCTCGTTATCGCGAAGCCCCGCGGCCTTTTCAAAGTCCTGTGCGTCGATGGCAGCTTCCTTCTCGCCGCGTACCTTGGCAATCCGCTCGTCGATCTCGCGGAGGCCCTCCGGGGCCGTCATCCGCTTGATGCGCATGCGGGCGCCGGCCTCGTCGATGAGGTCAACCGCCTTATCCGGGAGGAAGCGGTCGTTGATGTAACGATCGGACAGGCTGGCGGCGGCAGCGAGCGCACCGTCGGTGATGGACACGCGGTGGTGTGCCTCGTAGCGGTCGCGCAAACCCTTCAGGATCTGGATGGTGTCCTCGACGGACGGCTCCGGTACGTTGACCGGCTGGAAACGACGCTCCAGGGCTGCATCCTTCTCGATGTGCTTGCGGTACTCGTCCAGCGTCGTCGCACCGATCGTCTGCAGCTCGCCACGGGCAAGCTTCGGCTTGAGCAGCGAGGCCGCGTCAATCGCACCCTCGGCGGCGCCGGCACCAACGATGGTGTGAATCTCATCGATGAACAGGATGATATCGCCACGCTGGTTAATCTCCTTGAGCACCTTCTTCAGGCGCTCCTCAAAGTCACCACGGTAGCGGGAGCCCGCCACGAGGGAGCCAAGATCCAGCGAGTACAGCTGCTTATCGCGCAGCGTCTCCGGCACACGACCATTAACGATGTCGAGCGCCAGACCCTCGACCACAGCGGTCTTGCCGACGCCCGGTTCGCCGATGAGCACGGGGTTGTTCTTGGTACGGCGGGAGAGCACCTGCATGATGCGCTCGATTTCCTTCTCACGCCCCACAACCGGGTCTAACTTGCCGTCCTTGGCCAGCTGCGTGAGGTTACGGCCGAACTTATCCAGCGTCAGCGAATTGGAACGCTCACCGGGGCCGCCCATCTGGCGGCCGCCGAAGGCACCACTACCGGGGGCAGCGCCCGCACCGGCGAACCCGCCAGCCTCCGGAGTTTCGTTGCCCTGCTGGCCTTCGTAGCCGGACAGAAGCTGAATAACCGTCTGGCGCACACGCGGCAGATCCGCGCCGAGCTTCACCAGCACGCGGGCTGCAACGCCCTCGCCCTCGCGGACGAGGCCGAGGAGCAGGAACTCCGTTCCGATGTACTTGTGCCCCATCTGCAGACCCTCACGCAGGGAGAGTTCCAGCACCTTCTTGGCACGCGGCGTAAACGGGATGTGCCCGCTCGGGGGCTGAGAGCCGGGGCCGATAAGCTCTTCCACTTCCTTGCGCACATCCTCAAGCGAGATCCCCATGGACTCCAGGGCCTTGGCGGCCACGCCTTCGCCCTCGTGGATGAGGCCGAGCAGGATGTGCTCGGTGCCAATGTAATTGTGGTTGAGCATCCGCGCTTCTTCCTGCGCGAGCACAATAACTCGGCGGGCGCGGTCTGTAAACCGTTCGAACACTTATGTTTCCCCTTCGCGTGTACTTCTATCTTTATCTAACTGCTACCCACCTTAACCGTTCCCCACCCCGGTTTATTTTCCTCCTTCCCTCGATTATCCCGTTTTCCCAGTTCAGTGGGGTGTACGCCTGTAGCGAACGAGGCTCCTAACCCCGACCTAGCTATGGTCGCAGCGCATGAAGCGGAAAGGTAAATGTCCCGTCTTTCAATTGCAATATTGGTCCATTACCGGTCACGACAGCCTTAAACGCAGGCGGATTCTTGTCAATCTGTTGAACAGCCAAGGAAAGTCTCTCTGCCCCGTATTCGATTTGGTTGAGTCCAAGCTTCACTTCTATGGCAGCCCAAGCCCCGTTCTCTAATTCGATTACACAATCGATCTCATGATTATTGGAATCGCGGTAGTACCCCACGTTGCCTTCCAGTGCCTGCGCAAACACGGCAAGATCGTGGATCACTGCCGACTCGAATAGGAAGCCCGTCGTCTCCATATCTGCCAATAATGCCTCTTCATCAGCATGAAGTGCAGCTGCAGCAAGTGCCGGATCAGCCAAGACAAATTTAGATGATTTGCGCAGTACCGCCCGTGACCGTAGCTGCGTACGCATCGCAGGAACGCTTTCCACCACGTACATCCGCTCGAGTAACTCAATCAGACGTTGCACCCCTTTCACGGATATTTCCACATCAACATTGCGGAGATCCTTTCGGAGTGTCTCCCAACTAACACTGGTGGAGACATGTCTACTAAGCGAAGCTAGAAGTGCTCTGATTGAGTGGGGATCGTGACGCACATTCGCCAACCTCTGGATATCAACCTCTGAAATATCTTGGATGTACCCCTCCAGCATTCTTCTTCGCGCCGATGGTTCCATCAGAACCATGTTCGGAAACCCCGGCGTTAACAGTTGGCTAATCACATCTGTAATCGCGGAGCTGGAGGTGTCAGCTTTAACCCCCTCTCCTGCAAACAACCCGCGGAGGGAAACCTCACCGCCATCATCAGACGATTTTTCACCCCTATTTTCGCGCAACAATGATTTTTCAAATCCGGTCATCGTGCGCTGTCTCAGATGGATGAACCGTCCTGCACCCGAATGCCGTCGCACATCATCATTTGGAACCGCAGACCCCGTGAGAATGAAGGAGCCGTAGCTGCCACCAAAGTCTATTTTTCGCCTAACTACATTCCACAGGGCTGGGTAAAGCTGCCATTCGTCCAGGAGTCGCGGATTTTCACCTTCGGTCAGAAGCGACAGATCGGTTGCCGCCAGCAGTTCTGTCTCGGGGGAGTCCAAGAAAGCGGCGGAGCGTGCGAAATTCAGGCCCGTCATTGTCTTTCCGCATCCCCTCGGCCCTTCAATGACGATGGCAGGCACCGTCTTAATGAGGTTTTCAACCTCTCTATCAATCACACGTCGGCTGTAATCTACACCGGTAAATTCCTTCACATTCATGCGGTCAAATATAGCGCGTTTACGAGCGGAAATAAACCCTACTTCCGGATTTGTGGCGCTCCTAGTTCCGGATTTGTGGCGCCCCTAGTTCCGGATTTGTGGCGCTCCTAGTTTCGGATGTGTGGTTTTTTCTCAATCTTTCGTATGAGAGATGGTTGCTCTCTCACCCTGCTGTTCGATTCCGGACCGTTCCGCGTGACCGCCTCGTCTAGTCTCGATTTCATGAGCTCCCTTCCACATAGCGACATCATGCTTTTCGACGCGGTCCATGATGCTGCGACCACACTTTCCACCCGTCTTCTGCGGCGCGCCGCCGTTGAGACCGACCACGCCACCGCACTGTTTCTACGTCAGAAGGCACTTGCTTTTCGACGCTTCTACCTCGCCCTTAACTGCGACGATCCGAAGGAGATCCAGTCTGCGGCCCGCATTCTTTCGGCCGAACTGGAAAAGGAGATGAGCAAGTAATGACCGCACTTTCTCCACAGGACTTTGCCACCACCGATGAGCAAAAGCGCACGATGCTTGATACCGCGTGGGAACTTGTCTCCGCTGACCAAGTACCAGCGGATAACCCCGTTTTGACGTATGTGTCCGCCCAGTCTGCTGCCGGTAAGAGCCACATTGTAAGCAGGCTGCAGCGCACCCGCCCGGGCGTGGTGGTCGATTCCGACGAAATCCGGCTGCTTCACCCCCGTCTCGACGAGATTGTGGACGCCGATGAGATGCGGATGGATGTGCTATCCAATGAACCAGTCGGTTTCGTCTTCGCTGGCATCCTAGAAAGATGCCGCGAAAACCGGTTTAACGTCTATCTGGAAAACACGCTTACGAACACGGTGACCGTTAAGCGCACGGTGTGCGACTTCGTCGCAGATGGTTACTCCATCGTCGTGGAGCTTGTCTCCACCGCCGGCGAGGTTAGCCGCCTCGGCATCGCTCAGCGATACTTTGCCCAAAAGCAGCTCGGTCTCCCCTTTCCTAGATGGACGAGCATCGCCGGGCACGACCGCGGCTACAATGCTGTCCCCGATGCCATCCTCCCTCTCGACGATGCCATCGACACCTTTCACGTTTGGCACGACGGGGAACGCGTTGGCACGTTCACCAGTGCAGAGGAGGCCCGTGCATCTTTGCTCCGGTTCCGGCAGCTCGCTGGCGCCCACGGCAACGCGTCGTTCCAGGCTGAGCTCCGCGCCACTCTACCCCACATTGCGACCCTTGTGGCGTGTTCAGAAAAAGCTCGCCCCCTCTACGATTACCTAAAGGGGCTTTCGAAGGAGACGAGACGGTAGCTGCCAAACATGCCGAGCACTGCGGCCACGGCAACGCTGATTCCCACAACAATGATCCAGGATTGTGCGATCCGGTCAACGTTGTCAGAGGATAGCCCGCGTTCCACACAGTAGCTGAAGGAATCACCCGGCGCGGAGGACCCCTTGGTGCCTCCCTTGAATGCAGCCCACTCTCCTTCGGTGAAGTCGTGGCCGAGTTTTTCCTTTTCGCCGTCCACCTGCGTCATGCACTGTTGGAACGCCTCAAAGACCTTTGCGTTTTCCGAGCTTTTTTCCTCTGCCACCGCACCGGGTGCTGCTACAACTCCACCGGCTAGTGCGAGGCTCGTAGCCACTGCTGCGGCGATTCCACGAGTTTTCATTTTCCTTTGCCTTTCATCATGCAATACCCACCAGGACCACGGCAGGCTTTTGCTTCGATACCTGAAAATGTAGCAGCCATCGCCCCTATCTGCGGACTTCGGAGTCAAGGAACGAAAAACGGCCCGGTAGACCTACCGGGCGGAACTTAATTCTCCCCTCGTATCGTGTGCGGAAAAGAAACCTTTACTCTTTCATTTACCTCGGGGCTACGACCGTGGAGACAGCGCCGACACCTAAGAGAATGAGGAAAATCAGAAGAGACCAGGATACTGCTGCTAGCTCAGGATCGTCACTCGCCAGACCCGACTCGAAGCACAAAGTGGAGAAATCACCGGGGGCGGAAGAACCTTTAGATCCCATATCCTCCTTAATAGAATCCCAGTTTGCCTCGATCCATTCGTCGCTCCTACCTCCTGTTTCAGCTGCTGCCTTCAAAACTGATCCGCACGTCAGAAACGCTGAAGAGGTTTGTCCGGCTTGCTCTCCCCAGGATGGAGTTTCAGCTCCTGCCGTCGGGGCAACAACAGAACCACCAGCAAGGGCTACAGAGAGGACAGTTGCGGAAGTAATCGCACGAAGCTTCATGGGTTTCTCCTTACAGAAACGTAGAGGTATAGCACGGCCTTTCCGCGCCGTTTTTCTCACCACACCAAACCTAACAACTTCTTTGCAGGCCTTTACCAGTTTACTTTTATCTCCCTTTGGTTTGTTTAAAACCTAACTGCAACTATCTCTGCAGCATAAACAACAACAGGCCTGGGAGCTTTTCTCCCAGGCCATCAATTTGCCGGTTCTTGCAGGGTATTTATTTATCGAGGTAAGTTGATGATTCCCTGCTGATCAAGAAGGCTTGCAAGGGCACCAGCGAGACCAAGCGAGCCCGCAATGATGGCGATGAGGACGCCGATAGCAGGGCCTTGCTTCTCCGGGTCCTTTGAAGCTAAAGCTTGTTCCATACACAGGCTGAAAGAATCACCGGGAGCTGACGAGCCGTTGTTGTCCGTGGCCAGCTTGTACGCTTTCCAGCCCTTATCGGCGAGCTTCGTGTCAAGAAATCCGTCAACCTTCTCGCCACCTTTCACAAGATTATCAGCGACATTCATACAGCTTTGAAAACTGTCCGTCCATTCCGTGGCACCCGCTGCAGGGGCGACGACGGTGCCGCCAAGGAGAGCAAGAGAAAGTGCGGTTGTAGACGCGAGTGCGCGTGTAGAAAACGACATGTTTTTCCTTCCATGCCTAATTTTTGGCAACCAACAAGTGTCAGCGGGTCTGCCACCTCAACCGTTGCCTTAGTGTTTAATCCGTAACCGTATCAATCAACCCACTAATCGGAAAAGTTTGCATAATAAAGCCCCTTTCGCTGCGGGGCGAAAGGGGCTTACTCAGCACTCAGGCGTTGCTGGCCACAGTGTCTTAGAGGCCTTATAGGCCCTAGAGCAGGTCCTTCATGACCGGGTCGGCAACGTTGAGGGCTGCCTCGCGGGCATCTTCTGCAGTCCAGGAGTCCAGGGCGTAGGCAGCCATCTGCTGGCAGGTGGACATGTCGTGCATGCGGAGTGCGGCGCGGACGGCGTTGACCTTCTTCGGTGCCATGGAGAGGCTGGACACACCAAGGCCTACAAGCACGAGGGCAAGCAGCGGATCGCCGGCTGCCTCGCCGCAGACACCGATGTGCTTGCCCGTCTTGTTGCCACCGTTACAGGTCTCCTTAATCATAGAGAGAACGGCGGGCTGCCACGGGGTGAGCAGGTGAGCGAGTTCGCCCTGCATGCGGTCGGCGGCCATCGTGTACTGGGACAGGTCGTTGGTGCCAATGGAGGCGAAGTCAACGATGGATAGCACCTGGCTAGAGCGGATAGCGGCAGCAGGAGTTTCCACCATGATGCCCACCTTGGGCAGGCCGTAGCCACGAGCCTTTGCGGCAAACCACTTGGCTTCGTCGACGGTGGAAACCATCGGAGCCATCACCCAGAGCTCAGCTTTTGTCTTACGGTGAGCGAGGGCAAGAGCTTCCAACTGGTCGTCGAGAAGCTCTTCCTTGGCCTGCGTGAGGCGGATACCACGGCGACCGAGAGCGGGGTTTTCCTCCTCGCCAAGATTGGCGAAGCTGAGCGGCTTATCGGCACCGGCATCGATGGTGCGGACGACAACGCGACGGTCACCGAAGGCCTCCAGGACCTGTGTGTAGGTCTCCACTTGCTCCTCTACTGTTGGGGCGGAGTCGCGGTCGAGGAAGAGGAACTCCGTGCGGAACAGACCGGAACCCTCCAGGTCGAAGGTGGCAGCCTTGCGGGCATCGTCGGCGGTGCCGATATTCGCAAGCAGCTTCACCTTGTGCCCATCGCGAGTTGCCCCCTCACCGGAGGAACCGGCCAGCGCTTGCGCACGACGGCGAGAGCGTTCCTCCAGCTCGTTCGTATCCGTTTCGGTCGGATTGACGATAACCTCGCCGACACCCCCGTCGAGAGCAATCTGCGCGCCTTTCTTGAGGTGCTCCTCCACACCGGCAACCTGGACGGCTGCGGGAATGCCCAGCTGTGCGGCAAGGATCGCCGTGTGGGAGGTGGGGCCACCGGCAGCAGTGACGATGCCCAGAACGGTCTCGGGGTTGAGCGTTGCGGTCTCTGCGGGTGCGAGATCGTGGGCGACGAGGATGGCGGGCTCAGAAAGCTCCGGAACGCCAGGCTCTGGCATGCCACGCAGGCGAGCGATGGCACGGTCACGAATGTCATACAGGTCAGTCACCCGTTCTGCCATATAGCCACCGATCTTGCGGAGCTTGCCAGCATACACTTCCACAGCCTCGTGGACCGCAGCAGTCACTCCCAGACCCTTCTTCAGCTGCTTGTCGACACCCTTGACGAGCGCCTTATCACGAGCAAGACCGGCGGTAGCCGTAAGGATCGCCTTGGAAGCCTCGGGGGCGTGCTCCGCGCGGGAGAGGAGGCCCTCGGCTACCTGGCTAAAAGAGTCTCGTACGCGCTGGCCGTCGGCCTCTACGTCGGTGCAGGCCGGCTCATGCACGTCTACGCCAGCGGCCGGTGTAATGCGCACGGCAAGGCCTGCGGCGGTGCCGGACGAAACGCCGATACCGTGAAGTACTACACGATCATTCATGTCGAATCCTTTCCGTCGTACCCAGCCGCGCCACGTGCAAGGTCAGGTACGCGATTTCTTCCTTTGTCAGTTCTGTATCAAACCGGAGCTCGATGATAGTAGTGATTTGCTCCACGCATCCGGCAGCTTCCGGGTAGAGGGTAAATATTTGGTCCGCTAGTTGCGATTTTTCGTCTGCAAGCTGGTCCCCCCGGGCCAGCCGAACAAACAAGTAGCGCAGGTGCGTAATGAACCGTGCAACGCTCATCGTAGACGAATCCAGCGGAACACCGTAGTGTGAACCGATGACCTCCAGCATCTGCTGAATAACACCGGTCATTTGGTACGTATAGGAAAGGTCACCGCTCGCAAAACCGGCGTTTACCAGGTGCAGAGCAATAGCTACAGACTCTGAATCCGGTAACTCTACATCGATTCTGCGATTCACCGCGGCGATGAAGGCCCGCGCCAGCAGGTACTCCTGCGGGTACAGGTTCTCCACCTCACTTTTCAGCGGATAGACCATCGGCTGATGGTCCTTGGAACGCTGAATCGCAAAACCGAGGTGATCCGCAATCGCGGTGATCAGGGTGATCTTGTCTTTCAGCTGACCGGAAGGATCAACTTCCTCCAATGCTTCCGACACAATTGCAACGTGCTGCGACGGAATGAAAGACAGCATCTGGGCCAGGTGATCGGGGTCGCGACCGTCCGTGGGAACAAAGACCTTTTGGATTTTGCCCTGCGGAATGACATCGCCCCGGTGCGCCTGGAAACCAATCCCGCGACCGGTAACGATGACCTCTCCCGAGGAAGCTTTAGCCAGCACGACGTTGTTGTTAAACACACGCAGTATTTTCACTGGCTCGCACCTTCCTATAAGGACCTATAAGGAGTCGTACCTACATCCTCACTGAGAGTACAGGTTCACCCGTCTGAACGGTGCCCGATGAGGCCTCTGTCACACTTTCAAGCGACTTCGAGTTTACAACGGTCACGATAACGGTGGGGTCGTAACCTGCGGCCTTCACGGCATCGAAGTCAACCTCGGCAAGCGGGTGTCCCACATCGACAAACTGCTTCTTTGCCACTTGGGGGGTAAACCCGGCGCCCTTCATCTTCACGGTGTCGACACCAATGTGGACGAGAATCTCCATGCCATTGTCCGTTTTAATGCCGTAAGCGTGACCCGTTTTGGCCACGGAAATGACCATGCCCGAAACCGGAGCAACGACAGTTCCGTCCGTGGGGACTACCCCCACGCCCGTGCCCAGCGCACCAGCGGCAAAAGCCGGATCCGGCAGTTCCTTCTGCGAAACCACAGTGCCCGAAACCGGAGTAATCACCATCACATCGTTCTTCTCCGACGGAAAAGCAGACTCCGTTGCGGGTGCCTCATCGGTGGCGACTGCCGGAACGGCAGCGGCGGTCTCCCCGTCGCGCTCTGCGGCGACGCGGGCGAGGATCTCTGCGCGCTCCTCCGGGGTGCGGTAATCAGTGAAGTAGATGGCCGCGAACGCCGTGAAGAAGGCGACGGCGACAGCGATGGCGTAGACACCCATCGGCTTGAACACGGGGATGGTGAGCAGCGAGGTGAACACGAAGGCGTTTGTGGTCACACCGTTTGTCGCAAGGCTGAGCAGGGCGATGGTCAGGCCACCGGCGAAGCAGCCGAGAAGCATGCGCGGGTAGACGCGCTTGAAGCGGAGGTGAATACCGTACAGGGACGGCTCGGAAATACCACCCATGAGACCGGCGGCGAGAGCGGAGCCTGCGGTCTGCGTCATGAGCTTGTCCTTATCCTTCATAGACAGTGCGAGCACACCGGCGGTGGCACCGAAGCAGGCGAAGTTCCATGCGCCCATCGGCCCCTGGATGAAGTCGTAGCCCAGCGTGTCAATGTTGATGAGCATGAGTGCGTTGAGTGGCCAGTGCAGACCCAGCGGAACGAGGAACGGGTAAATCATCGGAATGAGGATGGCGAACACGAACGGGGCGTTGCCGTTGAGCCACGCGAGGCCCGTACCAATGATATTGCCAAGCCAGATACCAAACGGGCCAATGAGGAACGCGGTGATCGGCATGACGATGACGAGCGTGAGGAAGGGCAGGAACACGATGTGTACGGAGGAAGGGATGACCTTCTGGAAGAAGCGGTACACAACTGCGGCCACGGCAGCCATCATGAGCGGAACGAAGACGTTGCCGCCGTAGCTGTTCAGCAGGAGCTTCATTCCCAGGATCGGGATAGAGCAGGTCTCGGTGCCCAGGGCATCGTTGGCCACGCACGTGGCTGCCGGGTTGTCCTGCAGCCCCATGAACTCCGGGGTCATGAGTGCGAGCATGATCGCCGCGGAGACCCATGGATCGATCTTCAACTTCTTGCCCGCGTTGTAGGCAACCATGATCGGCAGGAAGTAAAAGACGGAACGCCACATGGCGTCGAGGAAGAACCACACCGGTGCCTTATCGTCGGCGCGAGTATCGACCACGCCGAATGCCTCCATCACGGCGGTAAACGCAATGACGAGCGAGGCACCGAGCAGAATGCCAATGATCGGGCGGAAGGAATCGGACAGGTACTCGAAGAAGTTGTCCAACCACGGGAAACGGCCCTTGCTCTTGGCGCGGGCTTCCGCCTTCACATCGGCGTTGGAACGGCTGTCCTTCTTGCCGCCTTCGTTGCGGTTTTGCATCTCCGGCAGGGCGGTGAGAGCGTTGTACACGTTCGGAACGTCTCCACCGATGATGACCTGGTAGCGGTCACCGCTCTGCGGGACGGCACCGAGGACCTTCTCGTTGTTCTCCAGGCGATCCTGGTCAACAACGGAGGCATCGTTGAGTTCGAAGCGCAGGCGCGTCGCGCAGTGCGTGACGGCACGGATGTTGTCCGCGCCACCGATGCCGGCGAGGATATCCGCCGCCACATTCTTCATTGTCGTAGCCACTTACATACTCCTTCGATCGTGACTAGTGTGCACGCATGAAAAAAGACCCGAGGTTTAACAAACCGCGCACACATGGGTCGTGTGCGTTTTGTTAAACCTCAGGTCTTGCCTCAATACGTTTTACCGTTTAAGTAACAACCCTGACGTGTTGTTTTTTTATTCGAGGTTTACCCTACACCTCACAAACCAATTTGAAAAGTCCGTTATGTCACACCAGTTGAGCGTTAATGCTCATCCAGGGCATTTAGTGCGTGTACACACCGGAAAGGAGCCACAACCCGCCGTAGATGGAGACAAGGGGCTCGGGAAGCTCTGGTGTGACAACCTCGCAGTTAAAAAAGTCCTCCCGCGTCATGACCAGGGGCTTGTACTCGTTGACGAGCACCTCGTCTGGCCCCAGGTGTGTAATTGTCGGTTGCGCCGTCACCCTCACCGGCATGCCGGTCAGACTCCTGCCCTCACCATCGGTGTAGGTGTAAGCGACCAATGGTTGCGATGGCCCGGCACTGCCGCTTGGCGGGTATGTGTTGGATTCGAGAGACCACCCCGGTGGCAGAGTGGGCGGAAACAGCCGCGCAGTAAAGGGCTCGTTTGCGTCGCTCGTTCGCACCCACACCTGAGCGTCTGAGCCGAGTGGCTGCTTCGCTTCCACTCCCGTGGCCGGCCCCTCGAAGTTCGTCACCACCAATGTGTCCGCATCGGTCCCACACGGCTGGTACAGCAGTTCCGTCGCGCCATCCTCCGCGCGGGCGAACCCCACCCTGCCCTCAATCATTCCCGGAGTGTAGATGAGAAAGCTGTACCCGTGATTGAACGGCATCCCCGCCCAGATGAACACGTACATTGTTCCAATGACTAATGTTGCAGCCATCATAGAAAGAATAGCCCGGCTGAGAATAGCCTCTATTCGTTGTCGCTTGCCGACTCTTTTCAAGGTCTCACCCATTCCATGAAACTTTTCCGTCTTGTTGTTATACCTCAAACCGCCATTGAATCACTGGTAATTTTCGGGATGATCGAGCCGCACCGCTGAATAGTAGGCAGACGAAATTAAATAGCACTGGCCTGAAATTGGGCTAACGTTCTTGCAGACTGATACATTGTCAAAGATGAAGCCACTATCACAATTACGGTACTCTTTTTTCACTGCCTCATCCTTTTTGTTTTTTCCAGCCAACTTTTCATAGCACATATCATGTCTCGCACATGATCCATGAAACTGAAAAACTTTGCTTGGCGAGTTAAAAATGACAGATTCAGGCGAATTAGAACAGAAGTCGTGCAACCGTCCGCCTATCTCTTTGTAACGGTAACCCGCAAGGTAACCCCAGAAGATGTAGTTTTGTGGGATATGAACCCCGCCATCAAATGGTGTTGCTGGGTGCGGTAACGCTTGAGGGGTTGCCTGCCTGGTATCCACCCGTAAGGGGCTAACCTCGGGCGCAAACATAGCGTCGAGGTTAATTCCGTAACGACTGGACATCGCCGAGATGACTTCCCAGAAAAACCGGCTCACAACCTGCCCCTTAACCGTCACAGTTCCCGCATCAGCGCTCTCTTGAACAATATCAAAATCTTTCTTACTAAACCGCTGAACCTCAGGCACCTGATCAACCCTCGATGCCGGCCCCACAGGATAGCCCCACCGGGAATCAGTACCACCGTGCTTCTGCCAATAAATGTACGTCACACCCGTGACTTCAAAGGCCCCAAACGACGGATGCCACGTAAGCACACCATTTTCAAACCCAGACCACCGACCAGCACCATCTTTAGTCGCCTGTTCATCACTAACAGGAAAACCAAGATCACTATCCGGCCCCCCCAATTGCGAGCCACCGCTGCAAAATCTCACCGGTAATAGCAGCACTAATACGCCAGTTCACACCCCCCATACGGTAAATCCTGCCCCCTTGGAATTGCTGCATCCAGCCACCAACTGTTCCGTCAACAGCTGTCGTACCGCTAACCGGAACCTCAGAAGCCGTAGGATAACCAAGATAGCCCGCCTCCCATCCGTTACGTTGCCACGCCGCAGCAACATCAGGCTGAACAGCAAACGCACCCGTATCCGGATGCCAATAAATAAACCCATTCCGAAAACGTTGGTGGAACCCCACACCATCCGGATTCCGCATCTCCGGCTCCTGCGGATCCAAAAGCCAACTCGTCAAACCACCAAGCCGATCATATTCCCCACGAATCGCACCACACACATCAAAAGCAGTCCACGGATACCGCACACACCCCGAAGCCAAAGTGACAGAACGCACCGCTATCGACTCTTCTACCTGCTGATGAGCAATAGCAACCTCCGCCTCATCCGCCACACGCTTATCCACCCCTTCCGGAATACCGATCCGATCCGACCACATTTGCCCTTCCACCACCGAGGAATGCGGATGCGCATCGTCCACTGTCTCACGCGCAAGCTCCCGCAAAGAATCAATCTCTGCAGGAGTCAACCCTCCTGCGCCATCAACCTCAGGATTAGTCTCCCCCTCATGCAACGCCGCCTTCACCCCCGGGTCATCCTGCAACCCCACAGGAAACGGTGGCATCTGCCCCGCACCTAAATCCGCAGCAGCTGCATTCACAATCGGCACACAAAACAACCCAAAAACAAGAACCAAAACGGAAACGAAAGAAACAGGAAGCGTGGTTTTGCTCATAAACCAATTTTACGATGGACCTACGGCGACCACACTAGCATGTGAGAAATATCACTAATATCTGCCAAAGGATATGCATTCTCTTCAGCGATGAACTCGACACCATTCTGCGCACGCTCAGAACCCGACGGTGTTTTTGCGTCATGAGTTACGTCTCGCGCTGTTGCAGGACAGCTTTCCACTTCTCGGCCAACGAATCGATCGTCTCGTGCGCATTAAGGCCACTTGGTTGCGGCACGACCCACAGCTCCACGCCGTCGGGCCACCCGGCAGGCAAAAACTCCCCTTCCTGCCTGCCCAGCTGCGCCTTGGGCTTGCGGAAAGCTTGCCGGTGGGCTGTGATGCCGACGATGGCCACTTTTTCTGGTCGAAGCTTTTCGACGAGTTGGAGTACCCCTTCTGCCCCTTCTCGCAGTTGAGCGGTGGTGAGCTCCGAGGCTTTCGGTGTCGCCACACCGGAAACGAAGTTGGTGATGCCGATGCGACGCTCCTCCAACATGTGAAAGTCATCGTCTTTCAGTCCCCGTGAGGCATCCACCTCGTAAGGGGTGAGCCCTGCGCGGAAGAGCGACGGCCAGAAACGATTGCCGGGGTGGGCAAACGGCGCATTAACAGCGGCGGTCCAGGGACTCGGGTTCACCCCGACGATGAGGAGAGCGAGCCGTTCGGTTTCGCCTGCGGCTGGGAGGAGATCGTCCACGGGTTTCCCACGGAAACCCGGTAAATCGGAGCGGGTGGGTTTGGAGCCTGACAGTGGGGAGGGGCGTCGAGAAGCAAAATGCATACCTCCACGTTAACGCGAAAAGGCCAGCGCCTAAAAGGCGCTGGCCTCCAAACAGTTCGACGTAGTCGGACTACTTGAACTCTTCGTCCATGACCTCACGAAGCTCGGAGGCAGACTTGTCGAAGAGAGCCTTTTCGTGCTCGTCAAGGTCGAGCTCGATGACACGGTTGATGCCGCCGCGGTTGATGATGGCGGGCGTGCCGATGTAGATATCACGCTGGCCGTACTCGCCCTTGAGGAGAGCGGACACTGGCAGGGCAACGTACTGGTTCTTGAAGATGGCCTTGGTGAGGCGGGCCAGCCCCATGCCGATGCCGTAAGAGGTGGAACCCTTCGCATCGATGATGTCGTAGGCCGCGTCGCGGGTCTCGTGGAAGACCTTCTCGATGCGCTCCGCGTAGCCTTCGTCACGGTCGGCGTAGGCGCGCAGCGGCACACCGGCAATGTTCGCCGTGGACACCACCGGAAGCTCGGAATCGCCGTGCTCACCGGCAATGTAGGCGTGGATGGAGGAGGGGGAAACGTGGTGCATCTCGCCCAGCATCCAACGATAGCGGGCGGTGTCCAGGATGGTGCCGGAGCCGAAAACACGCTTTGCCGGGAGGCCGGAAAACTTCCAGGCGCCGTAGGAGAGAATGTCCACCGGGTTGGAGGCCACGAGGATGATGCCGTCGAAGTCGTTGGCCATGGCGGGCTCAATGATGGACTTCAAGATCTTCAGGTTTTTATCCACAAGCTGCAGGCGGGTTTCGCCCGGCTTCTGAGCAGCGCCTGCGCAGATAACGAGCAGGTCAGCGTCGGAGCAGTCCTCGTAGGATCCGACGGTTACCGTCGTGGACCCGCCAGCCCACACGGCGCCGTGGTTCAGGTCCATGACGTTGCCCTTAAGCTTCTTCTCGTCGATATCGATCATGGCCAGGTGGTCAACGGTTCCCTGGTTCACCAACGCGTAGGCGTAAGCCAATCCCACATCGCCTGCACCAACGAGTACAACCTTGTTCGTAACTTGCTTTCCCACGTGCTCTCCTTGCGGTGAAAATTTTTGCTTATTTCCGGTTTTGCCCGGTCGGGCATCATTCTAGCGTTTCTCTTACCCGCACGCTAGGGCTAGCGCAAAACTGTGACAGTTTCTACACACGCGTACTTTCCAACATCTGTGGCAAACCGTTCATCGTGGCAGGCCACAACGACCGCGACCCCACGCGCGAGCGCCTCGGAGATCTGCGCGTGGATCTGTTCCCAGTGCGCGGGGCCGATGCCGGCCTCCGGCTCGTCGATGAGCATGTACGGGGCACCGCGCAGCAGCCCAACGGAGACGACGCGCTGCTCCCCCAGCGACAGGTCGAGGGGGTGCAGGCCGTCCATCGTGTGCCGCGCAAGGATGAGCTGCGCCTCCGGGAACTGCATGGACAGCGGTGCGTTAAGCGCCCGGGCGAGTCGTTTCAGCGCAGTGGATTTGCCGGCGCCGTTCGGCCCGGCCAGCCGCGTCACGCCACCGTTGGTGAGGGGAATCCCCTTCACTACCGTGCGCGGACCGACCGGTTCCACCCGGCGCGGCAACGCACGCAGCCGGTCAGTGAAGTCCACCCAGTGCACTGTCTGCGGTGTGTCCTCGCACACCGCGCGGAGCCGCTCCACGGCAGGCTGCGCCAACCCCGCCATCGGTGTGATCAAACCGATTTCTGGTTCCCCTGAGGCAAGGAGGCTCGCCACGGCGACGAGCCGGGTCTCCCCGCCCGAGAGGCACCGTGGGTCGCGCTGGGCGAGGTGTGCGATTCCCAGCTTCTTTGTTAGCTTATCGACGCGCTGCCGCATGTTTACTCGCCCCTCACCGCGCTGTTCCATGGGGAGGGCAATTTCCTCGACCACACTGGCGCGCAGACCGCTGAGCACGGGGCGCGCACCCACGGTGGGGTAGCTTTGCGGGGGAATATCGCCGTCGCACCACACGTAGTCGATCATCCGAGCACCCCTGCTGCGAGTGCGAGGACCGGCAGTGGAAGGGTCCACCAGGACGCGCCCGGTACGGGCGCATACATCGTGCGCGGACCAGGCTTATCGACGGCCAGGTGGGACAGCGCCGTCGTGCGCTCCGTCGCGCGGACGAGCAGTACCGTGATGACGGCAGTCACCATCGTCCGTTTCGGTGTCTTCGCACCGATTAGTTCGGAGGCTTCCCGTACCTCGGTGATGGCGCGCCTGCCCTCCGGCAGAACAGCGAAGGCGGACCCGACGAGGTAGGCAAGCCGGGGCGCGCCCGCCTGCTGGATCGCCTTCACCATGTCCTCCTCCTGCACGAAGCGGGCCACGGCGAACACGGCGGCGATGCAGGCAGCAAAACGCACGGTCAGCTCACCGGTGGTGGCAAGCCCCTCGGCGGTGAGCAGCGGCGCAAGGTGCGTGTGCCCGTGCGGGGCGTGGATGACAAGGAGTGACAACGCCATCGGCGTGGTGAACGCAAGCGTTTTCCCCCACGCCCGGCCGATAGTTGCAGCCACCACCGCGACGAGAACGGACAGCCACCACTGGTTCACGCCGAGGACAACGATCCACGCCGTGGCGGCAAGGGCTGCGACCGACAGCGGGTTCACCGCGGGGGCTTCACAATCGACGCGGGCAGTGCCTTCACAACCCCCCATACGATGAACAACACCACGATCTTATCCAGCGGG
The DNA here is from genome assembly GCA_022772305.1 of Corynebacterium glucuronolyticum. GTDB lineage: Bacteria > Actinomycetota > Actinomycetes > Mycobacteriales > Mycobacteriaceae > Corynebacterium > Corynebacterium glucuronolyticum_A. Next base: position 34,951 of record JALFAQ010000035.1, on the reverse strand, counting down.
TCGCTGATCATCGACTGCAGCGTCACAGATTCCAGAAGCGAGTTACCCATTGCACGAAAAGCTGACACGACGGCACCTGTGCCCACGCCGGCGGTGCCACCGTAGACGAAGGTGGCGACAGGCGCGGAGAGCATTCCCACGATGATGCCCATGACGGCACCGGCGGGGATGATCCGCCACGGGTGCTCGAAGCTCTTGAAGCGGTGGATGGCAATACCCGCCAGCAAGCCGGTGAGGCCAGATCCGGCGGCAAAGGGCAGCGCAATCGGGTTGAATACACCCCACACCACGCTAGTCAACGCACCCGTGGCAAGTCCCGCAACGGGACCGGTCAGCGCCGCCACAAGCATCGTGCCCACTGAGTCGAGGTACAGCGGCAGCCCAGTGGAGCCAACTATCTGGCCGACGATCATGTTGATCACCAGCGCCACGGGGATAAGGCCGAGGTCGCGGGCGGTAAGCCGGGGCAGGATCCCGGCGATGAGGAGAATCGCACCGCCGACGTAGCCGACGAGAGTAACAAGCGTTTGAGTAGAACTCCCCCACTCTGTCGGTCGCGTAAGGACAAGGTACAACCACGTCACTGCGATGGCGAGGGCACCTGCCCAGATACAGATGGTGTTTTTCATATGGCCTCCAATTGTCAGTTGGGGCCCCTATGTCACCTCGGGGCAATCGAATCGAAGAATACTCTATGCGCCTCCTCGTAGTCCACGCCAGTCACCACCCGCACGGGGCGCCTGCCCGTCGTCCGGGTCATGGCACCGCGGTCGGCACCCGTGTCGACGGTGAGCGCCATCTCCTCTACCTCGTAGTTCACCGCGTCGCAAGCAATGAGACAGGTGAGAAGGTCGTGGATCTGCGCTGTGTAGCCGATGCCGTGGGCCTTGTGGAACTCCCAATAAAAACGCATGATTTCGGGCAGCGCCTCGCCGAGCGGGCCGCCCAGCGCCTCCGTAATCGGCGCGAGCTTGTCCGGATCGATGCGGAAGGCCTCGGTGATGTTCAGGGGGCACAGCGTCACGCGGGCGCGCGGCGGGAGGTGGCCGAAGACGTCCTCGGCGGCCTCCGGATCCACCCAGATATTCCACTCGGCGTGGTCGGTGGTGTTGCCGGGGTAATCGATCGCACCACCCATGATGGTCAGCTCCTCGATCTGCTCGTAGCGCTCGGGGAAGCGCTCCCGAAACCGGGCGACATTGGTGAGTGGCCCCGTGACGATGAGCTTTGTTCCCCACAGCGGCTCCCACGGGCCTGCGGGCTCCGACACGCCAGTCGGATGCACATATCCCAGCCCGAACTCACCGTGGGTTTCCGGGGTGGTGATAAGCTCCCGGGCGATGGGGGCGGGTTCCCCCGGGGCGACGGGGACTGAGGACCCAGAAAGGGCGTCGAGAAGCCACCTGGCGTTCGTGGCCGTCTGTGCGGTACCGACGTTGCCACCCGTCGTAGTGACGGCGTCGAGCTGCCCCGTTTTCTGCATGTAGATGAGGGCGAACGCGTCGTCGATGCCGGGGTCACAGTCAAGAACAAAGTGCATAGTTCCTACTTTCTCATACAATGGCAAACGTGAGTAGCTTTTCCGACCCCGCCGTCCAACTGGCCCACAACTCGGCGCTGAAATCCATTGCCCGCGTCGTCCACGAAACGGTCACCCCCACCCCGCCCGAGGAGGCGCTGCCGTTTGTCGTGCGCATGCTGCGCGCCACGGGCTGCCTCGTGCTCACGGGTGCCGGGATCTCCACCGATTCGGGGATCCCCGACTACCGTGGCCCAAATGGCTCGCTCACTCGCCACCGCCCCATGACCTACCAGGAGTTTCAACACGACCCCGAGGCTTTGCGACGCTACTGGGCGCGCAGCTTCATCGGCTGGCGCCACATGGATGCCGCCCACCCCAACAGCGTCCACCACGCCATCGCGGCACTTGAGGCCCGCGGTCTCGTATCCGGTGTGATTACCCAAAACGTCGACGGCCTGCACATGGAGGCGGGTTCGAAACGTGTCATCCCCCTCCACGGCGACCTAGCCACGGTCATATGCCTCGAGTGCGGCCACCGGGAGGACCGCACACGATTTGATAAGCGACTGGCGTCAGCCAACCCCGGCTATGAGGAATCCATCCACCTGGATAAATCCATGGTCAACCCCGACGGCGACGTAACGCTGAAGGAGTCGGACATCGCCGCCTTCCAGCTCGCCCAATGCGAAAACTGTGGCTCCACCAAGCTCAAACCCGACGTGGTCTACTTCGGTGAACCCGTGCCCAAAGAACGGAAGAAGTTGGCGCAGGAGCTTCTCGCGGATTCCTCGTCGCTGCTCGTCGTGGGCAGTTCGCTGGCCGTCATGAGCGGCTACAAGTTCGTCCTCGACGCCAAGGCGCAGGCAAAGCCCATCGCCGTCATCAATGGCGGGCCGGGGCGCGCGGACACGAAGGCCGACGTAGTGTGGAGAACCGATGTGGCCAGCGCGTTCCGGGCGATCGGTACCGCTATTTCCGCTTCAGCTCGGTGAGCGTCAGGTCAAGGTTTAGCGCTTCCAGCAAATCGATGAGCTTATCCAGGCGAAGCGACATCTTGCCGTGCTCCAGGTCGCGGATGAAGCGATCAGAAACACCCGAGCGTTCTGCGAGATCCAGCTGGTTGATTCCTAGCTCGCGGCGACGCTGGCGGACGGCATCGCCGAGATTGTAAATGCTCATTTTTCCTCCACGGACAGTTGAGTCGGGGTTTGAGAGGTCGTACACTTCGTAACTATGAGCGAAAACAACCTCCCATAGGGCAAACCCCGAGGTGATGCGCTCATCGCGGGCCGTTGCAAACTCACTGTCTTCCGGCACCTAAGCGTCAGTGAGGGGGAAGCCAACGTGCGGCCAGTCGCCCGCGCAGAATCGCTGTGTAGCTTTTCATACGCACGGCCGATCCGCTGACGCTCATCCTTTCGGAAGACAGCTGCTGAAAAACCACTAGAATCCTCCCTAAGACCACACCCGCTGCCGTTGACTGCGGGTGTGGTCACATCATGGTGGCCTTGTGGTAGCTGGGTCAGGTTCCGTGAAACTCCTCCCCACGGCCCGACGCTCACCCACCCTGCAGAAGGAAGTTGGGTAAGAAGAGGTGCCATGCCCATCATTATGGTCGGTCGCGCCACAGCTCGCTTGGCAAGCTACTCCGGCTTCACGATGGGGAACAACACGGTCTCGCGAATGCCCAGGCCAGTCAGTGCCATGAGGAGGCGGTCGATGCCCATGCCGTTACCGGATGTGGGTGGCATGCCCTGCTCCATGGCGAAGAGGAAGTCCTCGTCAAGCTCCATCGCCTCGTCGTCACCACCGGCGGCAAGGCGGGCCTGATCCTCGAAACGCTCGCGCTGAATGACCGGGTCAATGAGCTCCGAGTAGCCCGTGGCCAGCTCGAAGCCGCGCACGTAGAGGTCCCACTTTTCCGTCACGCCCTTCTTGGAGCGGTGCTGGCGGGTAAGAGGCGAGGTCTCCACCGGGAAGTCCCGGACGAAGACGGGGCCGTAGAGCTGATCCTCGCAGAGGAACTCCCAGATCTCCTCGACGAACTTGCCGTGGCCCCAGCCCTTGCCCTTTTCCAAGCCGATGTGATCGGCGATGGCGGAGAGCTCCTCGACGGTCGAGTCGATGGTGACCTCCGGCTGGCCGGGGAACTTCCGAGCCAGCGCCTCGTTGAGGGAGGGGTACATTTCCAACGTCTTCCATTCGCCACCGAAGTCGTACTCGGTGCCGTCGACAAGCGTGACGGTGGTGGAACCGAAGACCTCCGTGGCCACGGACTGGATGAGACGCTTGATGAGGTCCGCACCCGTGTTGTAATCGCCCCACGCCTGGTACGTCTCCAACATGGCAAACTCCGGGGAGTGCGAGGAATCCACACCCTCGTTGCGGAAGTTGCGGTTAACCTCGAACACGCGCTCAATGCCGCCGACGACGCACCGCTTAAGGAAAAGCTCCGGCGCAATACGCAGGTAAAGATCCATGTCCATGGCGTTAGAATGGGTGACAAACGGGCGGGCGGCAGCGCCACCGTGCAGCGTCTGCAGCATCGGGGTCTCCACCTCCAAAAAGCCCTCCGACTCCAGGAAGTTCCGCAGCGCACGCATCACCTTAATACGGGTCAGCGCGTTCTTACGGGCCTCCTCACGCATGATAAGATCCGTGTAACGGTGACGGATCCGCTGATCCTCGCTCATCTCCTTGTGAGCGACCGGAAGCGGGCGCAGCGCCTTCGACGCCATCTGCCAATCCGTCGCCATGACGGACAGCTCGCCGCGCTTGGAGGAAATAACCCGACCGGTCACGGAAATAATATCGCCGAGATCGACATCGGCCTTCCAATCCTTCAGCGACTCCTCGCCGACCTCCGCCAGCGAAATCATCGCCTGCACAGACGCGCCGGAGCCCGCCTGCAGTTTGGCGAAGCACAGCTTTCCCGTGTTACGGAAGAAGATCACACGCCCGGCAACGGAGACGACGGTATCCGTCTCCTCGCCCACCTCGAGGTTCGTCGCGCCCTCCACAGCGGGAGCGTCCTCCTTGACCACGTGGTACTTGGAAACAAGGTCCTCGATGGAGATGGTGCGGGGAACCTGAACCGGGTACGGATCCCGACCACTTGCTAGCAGGCGTTCGCGCTTTTCGTGGCGGATGCGCACCTGTTCGGGCAGATCATTCTTCACGTCAGTCATAGCACCATACAGTACCCCACACTGGCAAGGTTTCCAGTTCCGGGTGTAATCTGATATCACATTAATTTCCTACCGAAAGGCCCTCCCCGCATGACGACACCCACCGTCTCCGAAAAACCCGTCGGCCACGACGGCACCAAAGTCACCATCTCTGAACGCCCCTCGTGGGTTGCAGGCCCCGGCGCGGCCGTTGCCAACCTGGTCATCATCATCGCACTGTTCATCCTGCCTATGTTCATCCACCCGGCGCTCTACATCCCGTGCGTGCTCATCGCCGTCGTACTCATCACCATGTTCCGCGTCATGTCGCCCGGCCACACACAGGTCAATCAGTTCCTCGGCCGGTACGTGGGCACCAACCGCAAAACCGGCCTCAGCCTCGTCCCGCCGCTGTGCACCACGAAGAACGTGTCCGTGCGCGTGCGCAACTTCGAAACCGCGGAGCTGAAAGTTAACGACGCCAACGGAAACCCGTTGAACATCGGTGCCATCGTCGTGTGGCAGGTCGCAGACACCGCCAAAGCTTGCTTCGCCGTGGAGGAAGTGGAAGAATTCATCCACTCCCAGTCCGAATCTGCGCTGCGCCACGTCACCACCAACTACACGTACACGCAGCTGTCCAACTCCACCGACCAGATCTCCGACGAGATCGCCGACGAGGTGGCCGCCCGCGCAGCGCTCGCCGGCGTGGAAATCATCGAGGCACGCATCTCCACGCTCGCCTACGCCCCGGAGATCGCCCAATCCATGCTCCAGCGCCAGCAGGCGGCAGCAATTGTCGACGCCCGCGAAACCATCGTCGAGGGTGCCGTGTCCATGGTCGAGTCCGCGCTCGACCAGCTGGAAGAAAAGGACATCGTCGACCTCGACCCCGAGCGCCGCGCCCAGATGGTATCCAACCTCCTCGTCGTCCTGTGCTCCGACAACCACACGCAGCCCGTGGTGAACGCAGGCAGCCTGTACTAATGGCAAAACGCAAGGCCGTCCCGCTGCGCCTCGACCCCGCCGTCTACGACGCGCTGGCGAAGTGGGCGGCCGACGACCTCGTAAGCGTCAACGCGCAGATCGAACGACTACTACGCGACGCACTGCGCACCAACCGGCGCCTGCCCAAAAACGTGCAGCCCATCCCCCGCCGCGGCAGGCCCCCTAAAGCCCGCGACGAACACGGTCCAGGTGCTCAGAAATGACGCGCTCAGCAACGTCCTCCTGGCCTGTGACATCGAGGAGGATGCGGCGCGCGTCGGCGTAGGCATCCGCCGCCGTGTCGAGGGCGGTGGCGACGTGGCCGATGAGGGGGCGATCCGCGTCGTCAACAACAATCGAGACCCCGCCCATCTCTGAGGCAAGGAGCGTGCCGATCGTCGTACCCAACTCGTCGACAGCGGAGACGCACCACATGTCCCCCAGCGCGCCGAGCGCCACGCACAACGCGCCGCGGACCTCCAGTGGATCGAGCACCTGCGCGCCCATGCGCGGATCGGTGTGGACCACCACCTGACCGGGACGAATGAGGGTCTCGAGGGAGGAAATGGCGTCGAAAAGCAAGTCACCGCGAGTAGAAAGAACGATGAGAGTCGCGTCCTCCGGGCGGGAAACCAGTGTGTGGTGCGTGCGGGCGAGTCCCTCGGTGACGTGCGGATCCGAACCGATGTGGCAGACACGCTGCGCGGGAGATGCCACAACTACTTCTTCAGGTTCTTGAGCAGCTCAGCGACGGACACGCCACCCTCGCGATCATCCGCGCGGCGACGGCCATGGCCAGACGACTGCTCCTCCCTCACCTGCGGAATCTGCGCGGTCTGGTCCGGCTTCGCCGTGACCACATCCTCCTCCGCCGGGCCCCACAGCGCCTCGTCGGCCGACGTGTCATCCGTCAGCGGAGTCCAACCACCGAAATCCTCTTTGCGGCGGCGGCCGTGGTACTCCTCCTCCGCCGGCACATACGACCCCACGAAATCAAAATCGAACGGTTCCTCCTTGCGGCGACGGCCATGGTAATCCTCCTCCGCGGGCTCGACGTAGGAATTCGACGGCGGGGTCCACTCCCACGCTGCCGTCTCCTCCTCGGGTGCCGGCTCCTCGTCAGCGGATTGCTCGTGACTGCCTCCCTGATCTGTTGCGGTAGCCACAACCTCGGCAACCTCTGGCTCATCAGGTGTGTCGGTGGTTTCTGTGGGCTCGTGCCAGAAATCGTCCGGCGACGACCCAATCTCGCGCAGACGCGTGGCGGAGGCGGTGATGGAATTCGGCTCGTACTCGTAGGCGCGACCGGTAAGTTCCTCCAGCTGCGCGCGCATCGCTTCCAACTGCTCGCGGATCGCAGCCAGCGTCTCGTCGGACTCCTCGGAGCGGGCGATAGCTTGCTCGCTGCGGGCACGCTCCTCATCGGCACGCGCCCGCTCATAGTCAAGTTGGGTTTCCAACTCCTTCACAAGGTCGGCATCGGCTTGCGCCTCGCCACGCATCTTAACGACGAGAAACGCACCCAGGGCGGCGGCCCACAGCGCAACAAGGACAGCGATCTTCTGCCAGGCGTCCGAGCTCGAAAACATCATGATGATGCTCGCCACGATGGCAAGCCCGATGAGCACCCAGAGAAAAACTTCACTGCCCTTGATATTCATGGTGATTATGCTACCTTCCGCGCCCCGCGACCTGCGGTAGGCTGCCGGGCGCGCCCGGGTAGGCTACATATTTGTGGAAACCATTACCGACCCCGCCCGCCTCGCCATGTACACGCGCGCCATGCGCAAAACCGCGCGCCCCGTCGTCCTCGTCCCCGATTCCGACGCCGGCCAACAGGTGTTGATGCAGGCGGCACGGCGAATCCCCCGGGCCGTTGTCGTTGCGGTGGCTTCGATTGCTTCTAGTGCGCCGTCAGGTGCACTTCCCGCAGATGTGGTCTTCGTCGACTCCACCCCTCCTCCAGTGGTGCTTGTCGACGACTCCCCCTCCCTCACCCGCACCGTACGGCTCATCGGACTCACCCACTGCACAGACATCATGGTCAGCGAACTCCACTTCGACGAGGTGCTGCGCCTCCAACAGGCAATCACCGACCTCGCACTCGAAGTCACCGTCCACACGCTGCACACTCTCCGTGAACCCGACGGCCTCGCGCTCGCCCGGGTGAACGCGTCGCTTTCCGACGACGAACGGCGGGCGGCCCTCGCCCTCTCCGCGGCACTCACCGCCGGCGCCCACGAAGCACCCAAGGGCGACGACGCCGTCCTCGCCGCTGCGCGTGCCGTGTTCGATGTCGCCCCCGACATCACCCTCACCTCGTTGGAAATCCTCTCCGGCCGCCTGTTTGCGCGCGCCACGGTGGGCGAAAACGAACTTGTCGACACCATGGACCTCCGGGTAACTGGAAATTAGGCACCAACTCAATCTTCTGCGCGCACGGCCGTTGGAATAGTAGAGCCCCCTCCTACAGGCCTATCTTTTCCACCACTTCTTGAAGACCCAAAGCAATAGAAGTAGCGCGATGATCCCTACAACCGCAATGACTACATCCATCAAATTCGGCAGCAAAAAATCTTCACCCGTCACCAAACGTCTCCAACTTACCGATCACTAATAGTGTTATAACCGACAAAATTTCCTGTTGGCACAATCATAACTGTGTGAATTCCTGAACGACTGGACCAGTTCGCTTCCAGGTTAGGAATCGGTCCACAAGGCCTCGTAGGAGTCTCGCACCGCTTTAGAAATCTACACCAGGAAAATATCCTGAGTTCCTGCTTCATTGGCATATTCTTGAAACCCACAGTAGAGAACTCCACCCCCGATCAAGCTAAAACACCAGTTAAAAAACAATTGCACCGTATTATTTTTCCTTTTACCCCCCCTGTTTGGGGGGTATTTCTCGTTTTTATTCCTTTACGCACTCTTTTTCAACTCTAGACTTGCGAACACCTCCCGGATCGGCTTCCAGAGGTAAAACCCACCACTTACAACCATGGAGCAACCATGCAAACCAAAACTGCAGAGAGATCGCTTTTCTCACTCTTCCTAGCTTTTGCAGTGCTGGTCGGCTTGATGCCTCAAGCGGAAGCAGTTGACAGTGTCGAGGCCAAATCTTTATCGATCGCTCGAAGCTATCTTGATAATGACGAACTGAAATGGGAGAAAGCCACTGTAGACCCTGTTAGTGAATCTTTGGCTTGGGTCACCGTAGCTCCTGACCAGCACCCATACAACGGTGGCACTCAGTTCTACCGCGTCGCTGTTGATATCACATCTGGTGTCAAAACCGTTCAGCGGTACGAAGTTTCTGCCCCTAATGTGGATACGGGGATCTCCCAAGCTCCCTTATATGCCGACGGAGATCTTTTCTGGGTTGGTACGGTTTCGGAAAACGGCGACGTAACAACTGATCCAAACAGCCCAACTATTGGCGCTACCTCCACACGTAGCACCTGCGAATGGGCTGTTGGTGCCCTTTGCGGAACTGGCGGAGGAGTAACATGCTACGGCGCATGCATAGCTTTAGGTCTTGTCTCTGGACCAGGTGGACTGGGGTGCGCTGCAGTCTGCGCACTTATCGCCAGTTTAGGATGTACTGCTGCAACAAAGAAAATCTGCGGATAGGAGGAAACCATGCACACTGTTCTAACTATTTTCCTAGCAATTTACTCAGTAACCGTCTCACTGTTATTTCTTCGTAAAAGCAAGAAGAATCAGTAAACTACGAGTTGCCCTGGCTAGAAGTCAATCCTTTTGCCAGGGTCTCTTCCTGCTCGCCAACTACGGGATTTACGGATCCAGACCGACCTCCTCCATTTTCAGCCTCTTTGTCCCACACCCTGCGGCCTACCCTTGCATCCCCGTGGAAACAAACGATTACTGACCCCGCTGATGTAGCCTTCGTCGACTCCACCCCCGCCCCTCACCCGCACGTTACGGCTCGTGGGGCTCACCCACTGCACAGACATCATAGTCAGCGAACTCCACTTCGACGAAGTCCTTCGCCTCCAGCACGCCATCACCGAGCTGGCCTTGGAGGTCACCGTCCACACGCTGCCTACGCTTAGGGAATCCCACGGTCTTTCCCTCGCCCGAGTCAACGCCGAGCTGACTCCGCAGGAACGCCAGGCCGCGTTGGCAATCTCGGCGGCGCTGACCACCGGTGCCCACGAAGTGGCGAAAGGCAACGACGCGGTTATCGCGGCCGCCCGCGCCGTGTTCGACGTCGCACCAGACATCACGCTCACCCGCCTGGAGATTCTTTCCGGTCGGCTCTTTGCCAAGGCAACGGTAGGAGCACACGAGCTCACCGATTCCATCGACATTCGCGTAAGCGAGGGATAGCCTACGACGTTGCAGTAGTGTATCGCAACTTAGTGCTTCCACCATTTCTTGAACAGCCACAGCAGCACGAGCACGATGGCTATGAACGAAAAACCGATAAGTATCTCAACAGCGTTAGGAGCAAAAAATGTTGTCGTTTCTGTCATCACGATATGCTATCTATCCGCAATAGTGTTATACCCAACAAAGTTCCCAGTTGGCACTACCATTACAGTATGAATACCCGAATGCGTTGAAAGATTCCCCCCAGTCTTGGAATCGGACCGCGCACAACTGTAACCGTGCTCTTAAACCAAGCAGCACCGCCTGATACCCAACCGTTGGCATCCTCCATGCGAATATCAGAAAAAGGCTGATAATTGTGCGCAACATAGGCTCGAGCGTCATCAATACTAATCGCAAGACCGTTGCTGGACCGGTACGTCCCCCCGGTACACACTTCGGTAACACTAATTCCAAGAGGTTCCCAAGCAAGGCACCCCATTTTAGTGTCGACACCTTGAAAAGCGTAAGTGGTTACCTCATGGTTAACGATCCCGTCGTCTAAGAGTTTAGGAGCGACTTCCGAATCCGACGGAAGCTGGGAAAACTCTGGCCCCCATTCCAGTATACTCTCAAGTTTTTGCAGATCTCTAGCATCTAATGATTGCAGGACTCGTAAATTCTCCTTCGCCCGAGAATCACCATTTCGATCTGCCTGCGTCAAATTGAGCTTTAGTGTGGACACAAATAGCCCTTCACTCGAAGGAAACTCCTCAGCCCCCAGAGCTGTACCGGCCACCCCACTACAAATTAGCACGACACTTAGAACCGTATTACAAATCTTTCTGATAGCATTTGACATAACTCAAATTTTAGCAGATAAAGCATCCGTTTTCTCTGATTGTCCAGGTATTACTGGTATCTGGGTTCATCCGACCTTGAAATACCGTTGGCCGGTGTTGCACAAATTGCTGTGAAGTATCGAGTGCCTTTTTAGGTTTCACTTCGAGTTAGCTGGTACCAGGTCCTACCACAGGAAAATGACCACCTGAGGTTCACCATCAACGAACAGATGCGCACGTCGCCTGTTCTCGACACCTTGGAAAATGCGAGGTAACCCATAACAGCCTGAGAGGAGCTACCTCCCACTCCGGTCATGGGAGTATGTACACCACGGTGTGACACACTCCATGAGCGCACAACATCCTGGAAGATTCGTCTGCAACCACGTTGAAAAAGAGGTTTCGTAATCTCGAAAAGCAGCTCCTAGCTATTGGTATGGTTACACGAAATCTTCCAATAGTGTGGGAGATAAACCAACTCCAGCTGCCAACCCAAAACCTCGGATATAATCGAATCCCACGACATCCACTCTCCTACTTCAGTTTAGGAGCATCCACAAACCCACAAAAGCATTCACAGCAGACTCGAACGCGCGCTATATTTCACCGGTCCGGAAACTGCATTGGGAAGCAACTCATTCTTGATCCGGACAATCTATCATCCTCAGAGGAGATTTCAAAGCTTCATTCGACTGTAGTCAAGAATATAGAAAAGGACGTACACTTCCGTGCGTTTTATAAACCGATTTCACCGCCTGCGGACGACGGTGGAATGTGGCACCCGCGCTCGAGGTAAAGACCGGCAACGCACGCGCACACGCCGCCGAGGGCGGAGGCAATGACGCTGGGCAGATCCTCCACGACGGAGGCGAGGTGCAGGTTGAAGAGGAGGACGATGAGGACACCGACGTAGGCGCCACCGACGATGCCGCCCGTCCAGGCGGATGTCTTGCCGATGACTAGCCACTGCGCCGCCGTCACCGGGTTGAGCTGCGAGCGGTCCTGGCCGATATTGTCGTCTTTCATCGCACGACGTACCCGCCAGCCGAGGTAGGCACACAGGCCGGCGATCGCCCACAGTGTCACGCTTGCTGCAGCGGAAAACCCACCGATCGCGCCGTAGAACCGCCACGTGAGGATGGCCGCAGCGGCGGCGAAGAATCCTCCGGCAGCGATGAGGGCGCGGATGTCGGTGAGGTTCATGGCAGCTCCGTGATGGGGGTTCCGTTCAGCTCGGCGTCGGGTTCGATTTCCTCCCAGGGGCGCAGCACGAAGTCGCGCTCGTGGGCATGCGGGTGCGGGACGATGAGTTCCGGGGAGTCGGACTCGGCACCGTACATCTGTACCACGTCGACGTCGAGGGTGCGCGGGCCCCAGTGGATCTTGCGGGTGCGGTGCGCGCACTTTTCCAGGTGCTGGCAGTAGCGCAAGAGGCTGAGCGGCGTGCCGCACCAGGTGATTTCCAGGGCGAGGTTGAGAAAGTCGGGCTGCTCCACGCCTCCCCAGGGGGCGGTGGTGTGGACGGAGGATACCTTCGTCGGGTGGAGGCGGGATACTGCGTGGCGAAGGATTTCTTCCGAGTCGCCGATGTTGGAGCCGAGGGACAAGATGGCGCGGAAGGCGCCCTTGCGGTTGCGGCGACGGACAACGGCGACGTCGCCAAAGTCGTGCTGGATCGGGGCGTGCGGCTTGTGGACGGTGACCTCGATGGCGTGGAGGAGTGGGAAGGCGAGCATCGCCTCGTCGGCAATCAGGCCTGCGACGGTTTCGATGAGGTCGTAGGCGGGGCCGGTGAGGGTGCGGTAGGCGATCTCGGCGAGCTCACCGTAGTGGACGGTGTCCTCCACGTGGTCGGTGTCGGGAAACGGCAGCCAGCACGTGATGTCCACGGAGAATTCCTGGCCATCGTGCTTTTCGTGGTCGAATACCCCGTGGTAGCCGGTTGCCGTCAGCCCGGTGAGCTCAATCCGATCAGCCACGCGGGTTCCTCCAGCGGGCTGCGACCTCGACGGCATCGCGGGAGCCGCGGACGCTGTGGACGCGGACGGCCCAGGCGCCGTGGTAGGCAGATAGCGCGGAGACGGCGTGGGTAGCGTCGTCGCGGTCGACGGCGGTGTTCTCGTCACGGGCGTAGTCGGCGCGCATGTCGCCGAGGAAGCGCTTGCGGGACTGGCCGATGAGGACCGGGTAGCCGGTTTCCACGAGCTTCGGCAACGCGTTGAGGAGCTGCCAGTCCGCGAGCCGGGACTTACCGAAGCCTAGGCCTGGGTCGATGATGATGTTGTCCTTCTTCACTCCCGCATCCTGAGCGCGCTGGACGAGTTCACCGAGGAGGCGCAGCACCTCAGAAACCACGTCCTTGCCGACAAGCGTATCGCCTGCGGCATCGCCGAAGTTGGTGACGTCCCAGTGCTGCAAAATCACGGGAATGCCCGTATCCGCCATCGCCGAGAACATGTCGGGATCGGCCACGCCACCGGAGACGTCGTTGAGGATCGTTACGCCAGCCTCAGCGCTCGCGCGGGCAACGGCGGCACGCATCGTGTCTACCGAGGTCGCGATGCCCTCCTTGGACAACGCCTCGATGACGGGCACGACGCGGGCAAGTTCCTGCTCCTCGCTGACGCGGGTGGCGCCGGGGCGGGTAGATTCGCCGCCGACGTCGATGATGTCGGCGCCCTGCTCGAAGAGGTCGTGGGCGTGGGCGATGGCGCGGTCGAAGGTGTTCCACTTGCCGCCGTCGGAAAACGAGTCGTCGGTGACGTTCAACACGCCCATGACGAGGCAGCGGTCGGCGTTGAAAAGATCCATGGTTTAGCCCCTAATCAGTGTGAGGAATTCGGCGCGGGAGGCGGCGGACGTCTTGAAGCGGCCGCGCATGGCGGAAGTCGTCGTCTTGGAGCCGGGCTTGCGGATGCCGCGCATGGTCATGCACATGTGCTCACATTCGAGGACGACGGCGACGGCCTGCGTGTCGAGGCGGTCGACGAGGGCGTCGGCGATTTGGGAGGTCAACCGTTCCTGAACCTGGGGGCGGCGGGCGTAGCCGTCGGCAAGCCTGGCGAGCTTGGAGAGACCGGTGACAGAACCGTGACCACCAGGAATGTAACCGATGTGGGCGACGCCGTAGAACGGCAGGAGATGGTGCTCGCACATGGAGTAGATGGGGATGTCGCGCACGATGACGAGCTCGGTGTGGTTCTCGGGGAACACCTTGCCCAGATGATCGGCGGGATCGACGTGCAGACCGCCGGTATTTTCCTCGAATGCTTTGGCCACGCGACGCGGGGTGTCTTTGAGACCGGGGCGGTCGGGGTCCTCACCGATAGCGTAGAGGAGCTCGCGGACGGCTGCCTGCGCACGTTCGAAATCAAAATCTGCCACTATTTATCATCTTCTTCCTTCTCGGGGAGGCGGAACCCAATCTGTTCCTCCCCCTCGGGGCCGGCGCCGTACGACTGCCAGCCGGGGTGCATGTGCGGATCCGTGCGGTCTTCCTCCGCATGGCTCGGGCTTGTCGACGCGCTTCCGCGACGTGGCCACAGCGACCGCGTGGATTGTGTCTTTTCGGTATCCTTTTCCGGTTCTTCGTAGCCGGGCACCACCCAGTCCTCCGGCGGTGGGGTACCGCCGTAGACGGGGGCGGGGGCGGGCTTTTCGCCGCGCGGGGTGATGGGGCCCTGGGTGTTGTCCTTCTCGGCGCGCTCCTTTTCGCGGCGGGCGCGGGCGGCGCGGGAGGCCTCGAGGATGGAGAAGCGCTTCGGGGGCTCCTCTCCCCTCTCCTCGGCGATTTCGACGGGGGTCTGCACCGGGTCGCGGCCGATCTGGCGGCCGAAGCGGTAGCTCTCGCCTGGGAACACGTCGCCCGGCGCAACGGTGTCGATGCCGTCGAAGATAGCTTCCAGGTCGGGGCGGCGCAGCGTCTCCTTCTCCAGGAGTTTGGAGGCAAGGGTGTCGAGGTAGTCGCGGTTGCGCTCGAGGACAGAGTAGGCGGTTTCGTGGGCCTTGTCGAGGAGGTACTTCACCTGCTCGTCGATAAGTGCTGCGACCTTCGGCGAGTAGTCGAGGGTGCTGTCCGAGCCGCGGCCGACGAAGGGATCGCCCTGCTCCTCGCCGTACTTGACGGGGCCGAGGTCGGGCGACATGCCGTATTCGGTGACCATCGCGCGGGCGATCTTCGTGGCCTGCTCGATGTCGGCGGACGCGCCTGTCGTGGGCGTGCCGAAGACGAGCTCCTCGGCGGAGCGGCCGCCCATGGCGAAGACGAGGTGCGCGAAGAGCTCGGCGCGAGTGTTCATGCCCTTGTCGTCCTCCTGCGAGAGGCGGGCGTGGCCTCCGGTGCGGCCGCGGGCGAGGATCGTCACCTTGTACACGGGCTCGAGGCCCTCCATGACCCACGCGGCGAGCGTGTGGCCGCCCTCATGGTAGGCGGTCATCTTCTTTTCGTGTTCGGAAATGACGCGGGAGCTGCGGCGCGGGCCACCGACGACGCGGTCGGTGGCCTCCTCGAGGGCGTCGGCGGTGATGACGTTGCCGCCGATGCGGGCGGTGAGGAGCGCGGCCTCGTTCAAAACGTTGGCGAGGTCGGCGCCGCTCATGCCGGCGGTGCGCTTGGCAAGCGACTTGATGTCGGCGTCGGGAGCGAACGGCTTGCCCTTGGCGTGGACTTCGAGGATCTTCTCGCGACCCTTGAGGTCGGGGTTGACGACGGGGATCTGGCGGTCGAAGCGGCCGGGGCGCAGAAGCGCCGGGTCGAGGATGTCGGGGCGGTTGGTGGCGGCGATGAGGATGACACCCTCGCGGTCGCCGAAGCCGTCCATCTCCACGAGTAGCTGGTTAAGGGTCTGCTCACGCTCATCGTGGCCGCCGCCCATGCCGGAGCCACGCTGGCGACCGACGGCGTCAATCTCGTCGATGAAGATGATGCACGGGCTGTTTTCGCGAGCCTGCTTGAACAGGTCGCGGACGCGGGAGGCGCCGACGCCGACGAACATCTCCACGAAATCGGAGCCGGAAATGGAGTAGAACGGCACGCCGGCCTCGCCGGCGACAGCGCGCGCCATGAGCGTCTTGCCGGTGCCGGGCGGACCGTAGAGCAGCACACCACGCGGGATCTTCGCGCCGAGCTTTTCGTAGATCGACGGATCCTGCAGGAAGTCCTTGATTTCCTGGAGCTCATCGAGCGCGTCGTCGGCGCCGGCGACGTCGGCAAAGGAGTTCGTCGGCATGTCCTTGGTGAGCTCCTTAGCGCGGGAGCCGCCGATGCCGAACATTCCGCCGCCGCCCTGCATGCGGGTGAAGAAGAAGATGAGCAGCCCGAACATGAGGAGCATGGGCAGGATCATCATGAGCATGGAGCCGAAGAAGCTGTCCTTGGTCACCTTCGTGTTGTACGACTCGACATCAGCCTTGCTGACAGCGTCGAAGACCTGGCCGGTCGCGCGAGCTGGGTATTGGGCGATGATTTCCGCCACGCCCTCTTGCTCTTTCACCTTGATCGGGTTTTTGAGCTTGAGGCGCAGCTGCTGCTCGCGGTCGTCAATACGCGCCTCGGAGACGTTGCCCGAGGTAAGCTCGCCCATGGCGACGGAGGTGTCGACCTTGGCGAAGCCGCGGGTGTCGTCTGTCAGCACGGAAAAGCTGAACAGGGCAATGAGGATGATCGTGGCGATGGCCGCCCAGCGAATGATCTTCTTGTTCTTGTCGTCCGCAGGTGTGACGTTCTTTGAAGTATTTGGCACTGTGTTAGTTCTCGTACATCCGTGGGTGAAGTGTTCCTACATACGGCAGGTCTCGGTAGCGCTCGGCGAAGTCGAGACCGTAACCGATGACGAATTCGTCGGGGATCTCGAAGCCGACGTCGAGAAGCTCGACCTTGGCCTTCTGGGCCTCGGGCTTGCGCAGGAGGGTAATGACATTGAGGGAGGCGGGGTGGCGCGACTTGAGGTTGCGCACCAGCCACGACAGGGTGAGCCCGGAGTCGATGATGTCCTCCACGATGAGCACGTGGCGATTTTCGATCTCGCGGTCGAGATCCTTGAGGATCCGCACCACGCCGGACGAGGAGGTGGAGTTGCCGTAGCTGGACACGGCCATGAACTCCATCTGGCTGGGGATAGTCAGCTTGCGGGAGAAGTCGGTGAGGAAGTACACCGCGCCCTTGAGCACGCAGACGAGGATGAGGTCATCATCAATGTCTTTGTATTCTTCGCTTACCTTGTCCGCCATTTCCTGGATGCGTGTCTGCAGCGTCTCTTCGCTGATCAGTACTTTTTGGACTTCGTCGCCGTATCGGGACTCACTCATTGGATTCTTTCTCCTCTATGTTTATCGCATCGGATATACGCAATGCTACCAATCCTCCCCCGACGTCCCGCGGCCCCTGCCCATGCCACTGCGTCAGTAGCTTGTCGACGCCCTCCAGGTGCGGTTTGCTCACCTTCGCGCCCGCTGCGCGCAGGGCCCCGGCAATGATGTCGTGGCGGGTGGCCTCGGGAAGATCCTTGGTGGCAAGGGGCACGGTAGTCGCCGTCATGCGGGTCGCTTCCGCTTGTGTCCTACGGGCAGCCCGGGCGAGGGCGGGCACGGCGTCGCCGCCGACGATATCGCCGAGCAGCGGGAGGACCTCCTTGCGCACGCGGACGCGGGTGAACGCCGGGTCGTCGTTTTGCGGGTCGGACCACGGGGTGACGCCGATTTCCTGGCACGTGGCGACGGTGTCCGCACGACGCACGGCCAGTAATGGCCGGATAATCTGTGCACCTTCAATCTCGGCGGTTTCCTGCATCCCGGCCGTCATGCCGCGCAGGCCGGCGATGAGGAAGGTTTCTGCCAGATCGTCCATCGTGTGCGCGACGCAGACGGTGCCGCCCCACTCGGCGAATGCGCGGTAGCGGGCCTTCCTCGCGGCGGCTTCCGTATGTGGGGTGACGGTGACCGGAATGACCTCCGCGTCGGCGCCCCAGCTGCGGGCGATGCGGGCTGCCTCCTCGGACACCTCCCGGGAGCCGTCCTGCAGGCCGTGGTCGACGCACAGGGCGGTGACATGGACGCCCTCGGCGACAAGGGCTGCGGTGAGGGCGAGCGAATCGGGGCCACCCGAAAGGCCGACTGCGACATCGTGGCAGTGCAACCGTCGCACCGCGTTTCTTACCCGCACGAAATGGGGACTGGGCTCTGGAAATCGGTACATGTTATTTGCGCAGCGCCGAGGCGAGGGTGTCGAGGGATTCGCGGGCTGCGAGGATGTCGGAGCCGTTGGAGAGGAAGGCGAAGGTGTAGACGCTGCCGTCCTCGCCGGTTACGGTGCCGGCAAGGCCGGAGGTGGCATCGAGGGTGCCCGTCTTGGCGCGGACCCAGCCCTGGCCGTCCTTGCCGCCGAAGCGCTCGGCAAGCGTGCCGGAGCCGTAGGCCACCGGCAGGGACCGCAGCACGGGGTGGAGGGTGTCGTCGGTGGCTGCGGTGTACAGCGCCACGTCGATGGTGCGGGGGGCGATGCGATTGTCCGCCGACAAGCCGGAGCAGTCATTGAGTTCCAGGCCCGCGGTGGGGATGTTGAGTGCTGCCAGTTCGGTGGTGATGGCATCGACGGGGTTTGTCGCGCCCGTGGCGACGGCGAGCTCGCGGCAGATGGCCTCGGCCATGACGTTGTCGGAGTGGTCCATCATGGCATCCAGGCGGTCGTCGAGACGCGGGGAGGAAACCTCACCGATCTTGGTGGCGGTGGGGGGAACCGTCGACAAGCCTATGGGGGTGGAGTGAGACTGGGCGGCGACGGCTGTGAGGACATCCTGGGCGGGCGTGTGGGAGCGGGGAACGTCGCCCGTGGTGGCGTCGATGCGGGCCTGGTGGAGCATGGCGGGCTCGATGGGGGCGACGAAGCCCGCGTCGATATCGACGGGGTCCCACGTGGACGCGAAGGACTCGAAGCCGTCCCACACCGAGGTGTCAAGCGCAAGGTTCGGGGTGGTGACCATGGAGGCGAGGGTGGTGAGGGAGGCATCGGAAAGCCACACATCGCCACCGGCCTTGAGGTAGGTCGTGTCGCCGTCCTGATAGACCTCCGTGGTAAGGCGGTGACCGGCGGGGAGGGCGTGGACGGCGGCCGTCGCGGTGAGAACCTTCGTGATCGAGGCCGGGCGACCGGGAACGTCGGCGTTTTTCTCCCAGACGGTCTCCCCCGTCTGCACATCGGTGACGATGCCGAAGAACTCACCGAGAGCCGGGTCCAGCGACAGCGCGTCCAGCTCCGCGGCCTGCGCCGGATCAACAGGGCCGTCGCGGTGAGCAGGGACGGCAAGCGGGGTGGCCGTGGGCGGCTGAATGCCCGGCTCCACCGTGGTCGCGCGGGTGGCCGACACGACGGCGACCGTGACTATCACCGCGACGACGGCGAGGACGGCCACGATGACACCAATGAAAAGACCTTTTCTACGCACTCCACACACTGTAGCGGTTCCCGGCTGCCGTGACCGACTAGGATGGGAGGGCGAGTAAACGTTTTTACAGAAAGGACTCACATGAGCTTCGAGGTCACTATCGAAATTCCCGCTGGCTCCCGCAACAAGTACGAGATCGACCACGAGACCGGCAAGGTTTACCTCGACCGTTACCTGTTCACCCCCATGGCCTACCCGCAGGACTACGGCTTCATCGAGGGCACCCTCGGCGAAGACGGCGACCCGCTGGATGCCCTCGTCATCCTCCCCGAGTCCGTATTCCCCGGCGTCATCGTTCCTGCCCGTCCCCTCGGCGTGTTCAAGATGACCGACGAGGCAGGCGGCGACGACAAGCTGCTGTGCGTTGTCGACGACATCCGCTACGAGCACTACCAGGACATCGACGACGTGCCGCAGAACGTCAAGGACGAGATCGAGCACTTCTTCGTCCACTACAAGGACCTGGAGCCCAACAAGGAAGTTTCCGGCTCCGGCTGGGCTGGCAAGGATGAGGCCGAGCGCATCTACAAGGAGGCCATCGAGCGCCTCGCAAACGAGGGGTAAGTTAACTTACCCGTCTTGTCGCCGCCACCCGTTGTGGGTGGCGGCATTTTGGCTATTATCCGACATTCACCACTTATTAGCGAGATCTCGAGCCTTCCAACTGTAGAAACTCCGCAAGACGACGCGCGACGCGGTGGAGGCAGCACTGTCCGCCAATGACGTCACGCTGCGGGAGTACTGAGTCCTCACGTGGTCCTCACGTGTCCCGCCTCCGCGTCCACGACGCAGCAGGCGGAGCTTACCGACGCACTGGGAATCGACCCCTCCGATGTCGTGCGGATTCTGGACAAACTGGTGCGTGACGCGGGAACCGCGGCGGAGGATCGGAGCCGGCAGGTCGTGGCGCTGACGGAGGCAGAGAAAACGGCCCTGGACGAATCCTCCAAGAAGCAGCTACGGAAGATGTCCAAGGCCGTGCTAACGCCTGCCGACGACGAGTAGGGGCTAATCGCCGATCTGATCGCGGCCGCGCTTGACGAGCAGCGGGTCCGGCTCGCCGACGATCTCGTGATCCTTGTTCGTGTACTCGAACTTGCTCAGAATGTAGCGCATCGCGTTGAGGCGAGCGCGCTTCTTGTCATTCGACTTAATGGTGATCCACGGGGACTCGTCCGTGTCCGTGTAACGGAACTGCTCCTCCTTGGCGCGCGTGTAGTCGTCCCACTTGTCTAGGGAGGCGAGGTCCATCGGCGACAGCTTCCAGCGGCGCACGGGGTCCACCTGACGGATGGCGAAGCGAGTACGCTGCTCCTTCTGTGTGACGGAGAACCAGAACTTCGTCAGCGAAATGCCGGAGCCCAGGATCATGTTCTCCAGCATCGGCACCTCGCGAAGGAACTCGGCGTGCTGCGACTCGGTGCAGAAGCCCATGACGCGCTCCACGCCGGAGCGGTTGTACCAGGAACGGTCGAAGAAGACGATCTCACCGCCGGACGGGAAGTGTTCGATGTAGCGCTGGAAGTACCAGGACGTGGATTCACGCGGGGACGGCTTCTCCAGTGCGACGATGCGGGCACCGCGGGGGTTGAGGTGCTCGTTGAAGCGTTTGATAGTGCCGCCCTTGCCGGCGGCGTCGCGTCCTTCGAAAAGAATGATGTGGCGCTGTCCTGTTGCCTTGGTCCAGTTCTGCCACTTGAGGAGCTCGATTTGCAGGGCGCGCTTGATGTGCTCGTACTCGGGGCGTTTCATTTGCTCGTCGTACGGGTAGTTTTCGCGCCACGTGTCTACGCGCTCGCCATTGGGTTTGACCAGCACCGGATCGTCCTCGTCGCTGTCATCGACGTGGTATCCGTGCAGTTTAGCTAGGTCAAGTACGGGGATTTCCTCATTATCGTCGGCCATACGCACAATATTAGTCAGATCCTTGCCTGCCCGCCTGGCGAAAACAGATACGAAAAATCCCCTGCAGATCTGCAGGGGATTAGTCGATTAACGCTATTGCGTTGTCAGCCTGAAAGCAACTAGCTTAGACGAGGCCAATAAGGGCCTTGATACCCTTGGCGATGTCCTGAAGGGTCTCGAACAGGCCGAAGAGCCAGCCGAAGCCGTTCGAATCGGAGGACAGCTTGGACCAGTTCTCAATGGCTACTTCGTAGCCCGGGTCTACGGTGAAATCCTGATTCTCCATGAAAAACTCCTAGTGTTAAAAGATCTGAATAGGGATGTTGGTTTTACTTGTCAGCCTTGGGGGCTTCCGGGAGCTCCTTGAAGTAGCCCTCACCAAATTTAAAGAAGCCATCGTCGTCGATCTTGGTGAATGCCTCGAAGAACTTCGGCAGGCCCTTGAAGACCTTAGTGATGCCCTCAACGAGGTCAATGAAGAAGCTCAGTGCATCCTTGATTGCAGACAGATCCATATTTTCTCCTTGGGTTGGCCAGCCCCAAGGGGCTGGGATTACAAGTTCATAACGTCTCTCGACCGTCGATGATTAATTTAGGCGGTATTGGTCGTACCGTCAAGCCTTTATGAGGTCTTTCTCACCACATTTGCTATGTTCAGACAGTGTGCACAGGTACTTAACGAAGAGTTCCCTTTGCGCCATTTTCCCCATAGTTAATGGTCAGACTGTTTTACGGGATTTGTACGCCTGAGAAGGTGGTAAGAATTGACCGAAATTTGCCGGTGAGTGTAACACTCGGGAGGCGGAAAGCCGATAAAGCGCTCCCATCGCGAAGGCTTTTTTCTCCCCCACCCCCTTTTAGGGGCACATCGGTTAGGCAAAAGAAAGCGGGCACCCGCAGAGAAACTCTACAGGTGCCCATGGAAGCGTCAGTTAGGCGCGCTTAGAAGCCGCCCATTCCGCCCATCTCGTCGGCACCGGGGGCTGCGGGAGCCTTGGGCTCCGGCTTGTCGGCGACAACGGCCTCAGTGGTGAGGAACAGGGCTGCGATGGAGGCAGCGTTCTGCAGCGCAGAGCGGGTGACCTTCACTGGGTCGTTGACACCAGCAGCCATGAGGTCCTCGTACTCGCCTGTGGCGGCGTTGAGACCCTGGCCTGCGGGCAGGCCCTCGACCTTGGCAGCGACAACGCCGGGCTCGTAGCCAGCGTTGGCAGCGATCTGCTTGAGCGGTGCGGACAGTGCCTCGCGGACGATGGAGACACCGGTTGCCTCGTCGCCTTCGAGACCGAGGTTGTCGTCGAGAACCTCAGCGGCCTGGAGAAGAGCCACGCCACCGCCGGAGACGATGCCCTCTTCCGCAGCAGCCTTAGCGTTGCGGACGGCGTCCTCGATGCGGTGCTTGCGCTCCTTCAGCTCGACCTCGGTAGCAGCGCCGACCTTGAGGACAGCGACACCGCCGGCGAGCTTAGCCAGGCGCTCCTGGAGCTTCTCGCGGTCGTAGTCGGAATCGGAGTTCTCGATCTCGGCGCGGATCTGCTGCTCGCGGCCCTTGATCTGGTCTGCGGAGCCAGCGCCATCGACGATGGTGGTGTCATCCTTGGTCACAACGACCTTACGGGCGGAGCCGAGGTGCTCGATGCCAGCGGTCTCGAGGGACAGGCCGACCTCCTCGGAGATGACCTGGCCGCCGGTGAGGATGGCCATATCCTGCAGCTGTGCCTTGCGACGATCGCCGAAGCCCGGAGCCTTGACGGCGACGGACTTGAAGGTGCCACGGAGCTTGTTCACAACGAGGGTGGACAGAGCCTCGCCCTCGACATCCTCTGCGATGATGAGCAGGGGCTTACCGGACTGCATGACCTTCTCCAGCAGCGGGAGGAGATCCTTGACGTTGGAGATCTTGGAACCAACGAGGAGGATGTAGGGATCCTCGAGGACGGCCTCGAGGCGCTCCATGTCGGTGGCGAAGTAGCCGGAGATGTAGCCCTTATCAAAGCGCAGGCCCTCGGTGACCTCGAGGTCCACGCCGAAGGTGTTGGACTCCTCGACGGTGATGACGGAGTCCTTGTTCAGCTCCCCGCCACCCACGGCGTACATGGCCTCGGCGATCTTCTCACCGATGGCAGGGTCAGCAGCAGAAATACCGGCAGTGGCGGCGATTTCTTCCTTGGTGTCGATCTCCTTGGCCGTGGACAGGAGCTTCTCGGTGACCTTCTTTACTGCAGCCTCGATGCCACGCTTAATGCTCATCGGGTTGGAACCAGCGGCAACGTTGCGCAGACCCTCGCGGACGAGTGCCTGGGCGAGAACGGTTGCGGTGGTGGTGCCGTCACCGGCGACGTCGTCGGTCTTCTTGGCTACCTCTTTAACGAGCTCCGCGCCGATCTTCTCGTACGGATCCTCGAGATCGATATCGCGGGCAATGGTGACACCGTCGTTGGTAATGGTCGGGGCGCCCCAGGACTTCTCCAGGACGACGTTACGGCCCTTGGGTCCAAGGGTGACCTTGACGGCGTCGGCGAGGGTATTCAGACCCCGCTCCAGACCGCGGCGTGCTTCTTCATCAAAGGCAATCATCTTAGCCATGGTGGAAGTGATACTCCTTATTGTTTGTCGTGCCGTGTAGGTGCCCGCGACGGCGATGGACGTAAAGCCCACCTACACCACAAGTTTCATTTTTTAGCACTCACAGATGAGAAGTGCTAAAGCCATTTTTAGCACTCGAACCCCAAGAGTGCAAGATAGGATTTTGCTACAGTGTCCAAACCATGACAGGAAACA
Source organism: Corynebacterium glucuronolyticum (assembly GCA_022772305.1). Classification (GTDB taxonomy): domain Bacteria; phylum Actinomycetota; class Actinomycetes; order Mycobacteriales; family Mycobacteriaceae; genus Corynebacterium; species Corynebacterium glucuronolyticum_A. The sequence continues at coordinate 10,977 of JALFAQ010000035.1, read as the reverse complement.
AGATTGCCACCACCGCAATCTTTCGCTTCATCACAGCAGTCGCCGTGCTCGTCAGTGCGGTGACGATCTGACGATCTACTGCATCGTCGTCGGCAAGCAAAACAACGCAGAGCTCAGGGAGCTTGTCGACGAGGCCGACGCGCAGGGGCAGAACTACGAGGGATTTCATATTCCGGATCCTTCCTGAGGAGTAAGGCAGGGGCTACGATTACGGTTATGACATTGAAAATTGACGGGAAGACGGTACGAGAAGCCGTCGAAAAGCAAGAAGACAGTATCTTTAGCAACCTCAGTGAGCTTGTCGCCTTCAACTCACCGCGAGGTGAGGAAGGCAACCGGAAGGCTGCCGAGTGGGTCAAGGCCGCGTTTGAGAAGTTCGGCATCGATATGGAGGCACACGAGACCTCCGACGGGACGCTCGCGCTCGTGGGCACGCGCGCAGGCGATGCCGACGCGCCGGAGGTTCTCCTCTACTCCCACTACGACGTGGTGCCGGCAGGCGACCCGGAAAAGTGGGAATCCGATCCGTTTACCCTCACCAAGCGTGGCGACCGCTGGTACGGCCGTGGCGCGGCGGACTGCAAGGGCAATATTGCGGCGCACCTCGCGGTACTAGAGGCCGTCGAAAAGCTGGGAGGGACGCGCGCCAACCTCCGCATCGTCATCGAGGGGTCGGAGGAAGTCGGCGGCGAGGGCCTCGACAACCTCATCGAAACCAACCCTGAACTGTTCAAAGCCGACATCATCTGCATCGTCGATGCCGGCAACGCCAAGGCCGGCGTGCCGACCCTGACCTCCAGCCTGCGTGGCGGCGGCCAGATGGACATCACCATCAAGACGATGGCCTCCCCCGCCCACTCCGGCGAATTCGGCGGGCCCGCCCCCGACGCGACGTTCGCCCTCATCCGTACGCTCAATTCGCTGCGCGACGAGGACGGATTCGTCGTAATCGACGGCCTGGACAACACCGTCAAATGGGAAGGCCAGCAGTACTCCGCCGAGGACTTCCGCGCCGATGCCGGCGTGCTCGACGGCGTAGACATCATCGCCGGCGACAAAGGCACCCCCTCTGACCAGCTGTGGTCCCGCGTCGCCGTGACCGTCACCGGCTTCAGCTCCACCCCCGTCGAGGAGGCCGTCAACGCCGTGCCGAACATCGCCCGCGCCCGCGTCAACTTCCGCGTACCGGAAAAGATGGATGCCAACGAGGTCGCAGCCAAGCTCAAGGCGCACGTGGAAAACCACGTGCCGTTCAACGCGCAGTGCGAGGTCACACTCTCCGAGGTGTCCCAGCCGTTCAGCGCCAAGCTCGACGGCCCCGCCATCTCGCTGCTGGAAGAGGCACTCTCTGCCGCCTACGACGGTGCCGAGGTAGTCAAGGTGGGCATGGGCGGCTCCATCCCGCTCACCACCAAGCTGCAGGGACTCTTCCCCGAGTCCGAGATCGCCCTGTACGGCGTCGAGGAGCCCGCCGCCAACATCCACTCCCCCAACGAGTCCGTTGACCCGCAGGAGATCTACGGCGTCGCCATCGCGGAGACGCTGCTGCTGTTGTCGATCTAACAGCGCGAATAAAAGAATGCCCGGTGTGTGCCAGACATTCTTGCGTTAGAGGTTATCCACCGCGTACTGGGCCTCCTCGGACGTGAACTGCTCGAATTGGCTCGTCAGCTGGTCGTAGATACCCTGCTTGGACATGTGCACGGTATCCGGGTACCTCTTCGCGCTGCGCAACGCGTTCTTGTACTCCTTGGGCACGTCCGCTTCCTTTTCCTTGGACGGAGGCGCGGACGCTTGGGACGCTTCGGAGGCCCCTTGCGCCGCCGTGCTCGTCACCGTGGAGGTTCCTGGCGAGGAACCATCCTCGTTTCCTCTGCTGCCGGCGATGCCAATGATGACGATGGCGACGATGAGCCATACCCACCACTTCTTGTACCAAGGCTTCTTCGACTTCTTCGGAGCTTCGACGGACTGGGGTGCGTTAGCTGGCCACTGATTGGTCGTTTTCTATGTATATGAACCGCGCGGTCCCCGACGGGGTGCCGGGGGAGATTCCCCGCCTCAGTTCATGACATAAAGGCAAAAATGTTAGCCACACGAAAACGCCGTTTTTAGAACGCGTTCGAACGGTGCGCAGTGGATTTGCCGTTTTACCATATGCTGCCTCGGCACAGTCATGCCATTCCCGGTACAATTAAAACGGTTTACCCCACATGTGGGGAGTTTATAGCCAACTGTTAATGCCCAAACGACAAATGATTGAGCCCACGTGTTAATAACTTTTCTCGCACTTCTGATTGCTACCGCTCTTGCGCCGGTACTGGTCAAAGTTGTGGGTCGGGCCGCGTTTGGCATTCTTGCTCTTGTTCCGGCTGCAGGCTTCGCCTGGGTCGTGACCCTTTTTGTGAACGGCACCTTTGGTTGGGAAAAACCAGGGCTTACGGCCACCATTGAGTGGATGCCCGAGGCGCACCTCAACCTGGAGTTCCGGATGGATGCGCTGGCCGCGATTTTCGCGCTCATTATCTTGGGCGTCGGCGCACTCGTGCTGTTGTACTGCTGGGGGTACTTCGATTCGGCGCCGAAGCGCCTGCGGGAATTCGCCGGTGAGATGACGTGCTTCTCGCTCGCGATGTACGGGCTTGTGATTTCGGACAACCTGCTCCAGATGTACGTGTTCTGGGAGATCACCTCGGTGCTCTCGTTCATGTTGGTGGGCTACTACCGGGAGCGTGCGTCGTCACGGCGCGCGGCGGGGCAGGCCCTCATGGTGACGACGCTGGGTGGTTTGGCGATGCTCGTAGGCATTGTGCTCATCGGGTTCGACACCGGCATGTGGACGCTGTCGGAGCTCACCGGCTCCGGCGTGTTGTTCGATTCCCTGGCCGGCCGCGTCGCCGTGGTCCTCATTCTGGCTGGTGCGCTGAGTAAGTCTGCGATCGCCCCCACCCACTTCTGGCTTCCCGGCGCGATGGCCGCGCCCACACCCGTGTCCGCCTACCTGCACTCCGCCGCGATGGTGAAGGCCGGCATCTATTTGGTTGCCCGCCTGTCCCCCACCTTCCACGAGATCGGCAGCTGGCACCTCCTCACCATCTCCCTCGGCGTGTTCACCATGCTCATGGGTGGCTGGATGGCACTGCGGCAGGTCGACCTCAAGCTGATTTTGGCGTACGGCACGGTGAGCCAGCTGGGCTTTATCATCTCTGTCGTGGCGATCGGCTCCCGCGAGGCGCTCATGGCCGGGTTGGCTCTTACGTTTGCGCACTCGATGTTTAAGGCAACGCTGTTTATGATCGTCGGCGCGATTGACCACACGAGTGGTACGCGTGACGTGCGCAAGATCAGTGGCCTGGGTAGGAAGCACCCGTACCTCGCTATTTTGGCGACGATCGTGGCTGCGTCGATGGCAGGCATCCCACCGCTGTTCGGCTTCGTGGCCAAGGAGGCGGCACTTACGGCGGTCCTGCACGAGGAGCTGCTCACGGGCATGCCCGGCAAGATCATGCTCGTCGGACTCGTCGCCGGCTCGGTGCTGACAATGGCGTACTCGCTGCGCTTCCTCTACGGGGCCTTCGCCACCAAGCCGTCGAGCCACCCCTCCGGTGGCGGTACCTCGGAGCCGATCCTCACCATGGATCGGCTGGATCCGCAACTCATCATCTCGCCGACGGTGCTCACGCTCACCACGATTGTGTTCGGTTTGTTCCCCAGGCTTCTCGACGTTCCCATCCAAGCCGACCTGCAGCAGATGTGGGGCGTCTCCGATGAGGCACCACACCTGGAGCTGTGGCACGGCCTCACGCCGGCGCTCGCGCTCAGCGCGTTTATCATCCTCGCCGGCGCGATCATGCACTGGCAGCGGAGCGTTGTCGCACAGCTACAATTCGAGCAACCGGCCCTCGGCAACGCCGACTACGCTTTCGATGCGGTGATCAACGGGATGCGCAAGCTGTCCCTGAAGACGACGGCATCGACCCAGCGCGGTTCGCTGCCCCTCAACCAGTCGGTTATTTTCCTAACACTCATGCTCGTGCCGCTCGTCGCCCTCTTGGCAGGCGAGCGCACCGACGTGCGCATGGTGCTGTGGGATACCCCGCTGCAGGGCATCATCGCGCTCATCATGATCGTCGCGGCGATCGCTGCAACGCGGCTCAACAACCGCCTGTCTGCACTCATCATGGTGGGTATGACGGGCTACGGCCTATCCATGATTTTCGCACTCTACGGCGCCCCAGATCTCGCACTCACACAGGTTTTGGTGGAGACCATTTCCATGGTCATCTTCATGCTTGTGCTGCGAAAGCTGCCGGTGACAACGATTTTGCCGCCGGACAAGAAGCTCATCCGCCTGCGCGCGTGGCTGTCCGTGGGGCTCGGCGTGGTCGTCGTCGTGCTGTCGACGTTCGCGTCCAACGCGCGCTCGGCAACACCCATCAGCGTCTACATTCCGGAGCTGGCCAAGGAGATTGGCCACGGCGCCAACGCCGTCAACGTGCTGCTCGTGGACCTGCGTGGCTGGGATACGCTCGGTGAGATTTCTGTCCTCGTCATTGTGGCCACGGGTGTGGCCTCCATCGTGTTCCGCAACCGCGACTTCACACGCATCGGCGTTCGCCCCGTCCTCCGCGACAACGGCTCGCAGTGGCTGGCCTCGGTGCCCCAAACCGATGTGCAGCGCTCCCGCTCGCTCATGGTGGATGTCACCACGCGCATCCTGTTCCCCTCGATGATCGTGCTCGCCGCCTACTTCTTTTTCGCCGGCCACAACGCGCCCGGCGGAGGATTTGCCGGAGGCCTCGTCACAGCGCTCGCCATCGCCCTGCGCTACCTGGCCGGTGGCCGCGAGGAGTTTGAGGCCGCCTTCCCCATCGATGCCAACCGCGTCCTGGGCACAGGCCTCCTGCTTTCCGCGGGCACGGCACTCATTCCGATGTTCTTCGGCCGCACGCCGCTCAGCTCCCAGTACTGGGAGATCCCGGTGCCCGTCATCGGCGATGTCACAGTGGTCAGCCCGCTAGCCTTCGACGCCGGCGTGTTCCTCATCGTCATCGGCCTCGTGCTGCACATCATCGAGTCGCTCGGCTCGCAGCTCGACCGCGACGAGGATATGCGTAAGCAGCGCGCCCGCGACAGGCAGCGGCGCATGGAACGCACAAAGGCGAAGCTGCGCGCCAAGCAGCACGCCGCCGCACAACACGCCAAGTACCACATACCAGGAGAGGAGGAGAACTAAATGGCATCAAACCTGTTCCTGCTCATCACCGCGGGGGTCCTCATCTCCACCGGCGCGTACCTCCTCCTGGAGCGCGCCATGACCAAGATGCTCATGGGCATCATGCTCATGGGCAACGGTGCCAACCTGCTGCTCCTGCTCTCCGGCGGCCGCTCCGGCGAACCGCCGATCGATGGCCGCGGCAGCGAGCTCACCGAGAAGGTCGCCGACCCCCTCGCCCAGGGCATGATCCTTACCGCCATCGTCATCTCCATGGCCATGACGGCGTTCATCCTGGCACTGGCATTCCGCCAGTACCGCTACCGCATCGCCGACTACATCGAAAACGACGCCGAGGATGCAGCCATCGCCATGCGGCCGCCGACGGCGGCCGCAGCCCCCGACCACGATGCCTCCGACGATCCGGAGACCGGCCGGGCTACGAGCGAAGGCGACGCCTTCGGCCCCGCATCGTTCGAGGCGCCCGTAACCACTGAAGACGAAGAAGCGTCGACAAGCACAAAGGAGGAGAAGAGTTAGATGGCAGACTTCCTGTTCAACATCCTCCCCTACCTCGTGCCGATGCCGATTCTCCTGCCGGCGATCACCGCCGCGCTCGTGCTGTTTTTCACACGGTTCAAGCGCGTGCAACGCGGGCTGACGATGCTGTCGTACGTGCTGCTCATCGTCCTGTGCTTCACCCTGTTGTACCTCGTTGACCAGTTCGGCATCCAAACCGTGCAGATCGGCGGCTGGGACGCACCCATCGGCATCACCCTTGTTGCCGACCGGCTGTCCACGCTCATGCTGTCCGTCAGCTCCCTCGTGCTGTTCTCCGTCATGTGGTTCGCCATGGGACAGGCACAGCGCGACGGCACCGAAGAAGAGCCCGTCGCCATCTTCCTGCCGTCCTACCTGCTGCTGTCCATGGGCGTGAACATCGCATTCCTCGCCGGCGACCTGTTCAACCTGTACGTCGGCTTCGAGGTGTTCCTCGTGGCCAGCTACGTGCTGCTCACCCTCGGCGCCAGCGCCAAACGCGTCAGCGCCGGCATCTCCTATGTCATGGTCTCCATGGTCAGCTCCATGGTGTTCCTCTTCGCCCTCGGCATGATCTACGCCTCCGTCGGCACCGTCAACATGGCGCAGATCGGCGAACGGATGGAGCAAGTACCCAGCGGCACGCGATCCGCCATCTTCGCCGTCCTGCTCATCGCGTTCGGCATCAAGGCCGCCGTGTTCCCGCTGTACTCCTGGCTGCCCGATTCCTATCCCACGGCCGCGGCTTTGATTACGGCCGTGTTCGCCGGGCTGCTCACCAAAGTCGGCGTGTACTCCATCATCCGCGCCCGCACCGTCATGTTCACCGACGGGTCGCTCGACACCATGCTCATGTGGGCGGCGCTGCTCACCATGCTCGTCGGCATTCTCGGTGCCATGGCGCAAAACGACATCAAGCGATTACTTTCGTTTACCCTCGTCAGCCACATCGGCTACATGATCATGGGCATCGCCATCGGCACGCCGCAGGGGCTGTCCGGCGCGATCTTCTACGCCGTGCACCACATCCTCGTGCAAACGGCGCTGTTCCTCGTCGTCGGCCTCATCGAGCGGCAAGCCGGATCCACCTCACTGCGCTCCCTCGGGTCGCTGGCCAGCGGCTCCACGCTGCTCGCCGTCTTGTACATCGTGCCCGCGCTGAACCTTGGCGGCATCCCGCCATTTTCCGGGTTCCTGGGCAAGATCATCCTCATCGAGGCGGCCGCCGACTCCGGCACCGGCCTCGACTGGCTGCTCGTCGGCGGCGCGGTCGTTACCTCGCTGCTCACGCTGTACACGATGATGAGCGTGTGGTCGAAGGCGTTCTGGCGCGACCGCAAGGACGCGCCAGAGGGCACCAAGGTGGAAATCCGTCCCACGCCACTGACGGAAGTCACCGTCCACGTGGAACTCGAGGAGCGAAAGGACGTCGGCCGCATGCCGTTTGGCATGGTCGCCCCCACCGCGCTGCTCGTTGCCGCGTCACTCGCCGTGACCGTGCTCGCCGGCCCCATCTCCACCATCACCACCCGCTCGGCAGAGGCCGCGCAGGACGTGTCGCGCTACCGCTTCGCCGTCCTCGGCGACCAATCAGCCGAAAACGATGCCACCGTCAAACCCGGCCGCACAGTGGAAATGCAGCACTCCGACCCGAGCATCACCGATGAAAATTCCGTCCTCGAACCACTAGAGGGGGCACAAAAATGAGCGCATTGATTCGCAGAATCCGACCGTTTAGCCTCGTCTGGCTGGCCGCCATGTGGTGCCTCCTCTACGGGGAGGTCACCGTGGCCAACATCGTCGCGGGCGTGGCCGTCGGCATCATCATCCAGCTCGTGTTCCCGCTGCCGGCGCTGCCACTGCAGATGGTACACGTGAATGTTAGGGAGTTCCTCGGGCTCATGTGGATGTTCGTCACCGGGCTGTTGTCCGGCGCGGTCAGCGTGTCCTGGCTGGCGATCCGCCCCCAGGATCCGCCGAAGTCCGCCATCCTCACCGTGCCCATGCGGGTGGAAAGCGACTTCGCCATGGTCACCGGTGTCTCGTTGTACAACCTGCAGCCCGGCGGCACCGTGCTCGACATGGACCTGGCCAAGAAGGAATGGACCGTCCACCTGCTGGACGCGTCCTCCACCTCCAAGATTGACCAGGCTTTTGCCGATATCGCCGACTTGGAGCGCCGGCTCATCGCCACATTCGAGGCGTCCACTGACAAGGCAGGGAGGTAATCGATGTATCACAGTTTGCTACTCATCGCGGCTATCATGTTCGCCGCGGCGTTCCTGCTCGTCGGCTACCGCATGATCGTCGGCCCTAACTCCATGGACCGTATGCAGGCCCTCGACACGACCGTCACCGTCCTACAATGCGCCCTCGGTGCCTACATCTGTTGGTCGCTGGACACCACCGTGGTCAACGCCATGGTTGTTTTGGCGCTCCTGGGCTTCATCAGTTCCGTCGCAGTCACCCGATTTAGGAAGAGGGACGAGTAATGGATTTTCTCAACACGCTCCCCTGGCGAGGGCTTTTCGACGGCCTGTCCATCGCGTTCATCCTCGTCGGTGCCTTCCTCTGCCTCTCCGCCGCCCTCGGCCTCGTGCGCTTCCACGACACGATGGCGAGGCTCCACGCGATCACCAAGCCGCAGTCGCTCGGCATCGTGTTCACGCTTGTGGGCATCGCGCTGCGCGTCACCGCTAGCCCCACCTTCGGCCCTGCCGAACGCGGCGACCTCGGCATCTGCGCGCTGATCATTATGTTCACTCTGCTCACCGCCCCCACCGTGGGACAGCGACAGGGCCGCATCACCCGGCGCGAAGAGCTCTACGACCCCGAGCACCTGTCCCGCAACGACCTCAAGCAGAAAGCCCCCAAGAAAAAGAAGGACCCGTCCAAAGACGACCCCGCCAAACTTGGGGAGCGCAAGAAAGCGCGCGAGGCCGAGGAGAAACGGCAGCGCCGCGCCGCCGCCGAGGAGGCGCACAAGGAGATTCAGATTCGCCACAACGAAAAGGGCGAAGCCGAAACCGTCTCCGAGGATTCTTAGGAGGAATATTCTCGCTTCGCTTCTTCCAGCCTGTGCTTGGTGTCGGCGATTTGGTCTTCCAGGGTCTGCGCGCGGGACTGGAGCGCTTCCAGCTGCTCCTCGATCTCCGCGATGCGGGCAGCACCCGGGTGCTCGTCGGCTTGCGCCTCCACGATCTTCTTGCCGGAGCTTGCCGGGATGAGAAGGATGATGGAACTCAGGGCGATAAGGGCCATGATGAGGATGGAGCCCATGGCAATCATCGCTGCCTGGCGGACCGCGACGTTATCCTGCTGGCCGGTAAACACGACGGCCGCACCAAGGAACTCCGAGCCAGAGGTCTGCAGCGCGGTGAAAATGGACGTGGGAATCGCGGCGCCGAAGGCGGCGCCGAGAGACGATGCCATTTTGTAGACACCGGAACCAGAGCCGGCCTTGTCGTCGGGAAGCGCACTGAGAGCTGCATCCGTGGACGGGGTGGCATAGAAGGCGAGGCCGAGCCCGAAGAGACAGTACGCGATGATTGCCAGGATGACGTACGTGCCCTGCATGACGTTGGTAAACATGAGCAATGCAATAGCCACGATGACAATGAGCGCGCCCCAGATCATCGGCTTCTTCGAGCCGAATGTGCGCAACAGTTTTTCACCGACGCGGATGAAGCCGATAATGAACACCGCATACCCGATGGTGAGGTAGCCGGACTTCGCCGCCGACATGCCACCGGCGCCCTGGAGCACCCACAGGGAGACGGGGATGAGGCCCGCCGTCGCGTTGATGAGCAGGTTCGACACCGTGGCGCCGGTGAACACCGGGTTGGAAAACAGCGAGAAATCGACTAGCGGGGCCGCAGTTTTTGCTCCGTGCGGATGAACTCCGTGAGCGAGATGACGAACACGCCGACGAGCACCCACGTGATTGCGCTCGTCCAGCCGATGGCCGAGCCCTGCGTTACGACGATGAGCAGCGACAACACGGTCAGCGCCAGCGTGACGATGCCGGCGACATCCGTCTTTGCCTGGGAGGCGGCTGCGGGGGCGTCCTCGGGGATCGCGCGCAGCAGGATAATCGACACGACGGAGATGAGCGCGCCGAGGATGAACACCGAGCGCCAACCGAACATCGTCGACGCCATGAAGCCGCCGAAGAGCGCTGCCAGGCCCGAGCCGCCCCACGAGCCGATTGACCACATGGACACGGCACGCTGGCGTTCGGCGCCCTCCCAATACGTCTTCAGCAGCGCCATCGTCGAGGGCATAATGCACGCGGCCGACAAGCCCTGCAGGATGCGGCCTGTGATGAGCATGACTGTCGCCAACCCGCCGCCGAAGGCGAGGCCCACGAGCAGGGAGCCGACGATATTCAAGAGGTTGCCAAGGATGGCGACCTTGACGCGGCCGAGGCGGTCGGCGAAACCGCCGGCCACCACAATGAACATGCCGGAAAACAGCGCCGACAGGGAGATGGCGATGTTCATCACCGACAGCGGCGTGTTGATGTCCTCCGCAATAACCGGGCCGATGTTCAGCGTCGTCTGCGCGAACAACCAGAAGGTGATGACGGCGAGGACAATGCCGAACAGGGCCTTGTCGTTGCCCTTAAATGTTGTTGCCATGGCTACTCACCCACCAGCCATGCCGACGCGGCCACGACGGCGGCTTCTGCACCGCGGTCGAGGGTGGGCTGCAGATCGGGGGCGAACGCCGGGTTGTGGTTGCCCGGCGCGTTTTCCTGGTCGGCGAATCCACCGAGGCCCCAGTACGCGTACGGCGTGTTCACCTCGTCGGGGATGATGGAGAAATCCTCCGATGCCGACTGCGGAGTGATGTCGATGGAATCCTCGCCGAAAAACGCGTCGAAGGCGGCGCGGACCTTGGCGGTGAGCGCGTCGTCGTTCACAGTGAGCGGGTAGACATCGTAGTACTCGATCTCCGGATCCTTCGGGCTGCCCGCTGCGACGCACTCCGCCTTCACGATGCGTTCGATGGCGGCGTGGACCTTCTTCTCCACGTCCTTGTCGTAGGCGCGGGTGTTGATGAGCAGGGTCGCGTTATCGGGGATGATGTTGGACTTCTGGCCGGCCTGGACGGAGCCGACGGTCACGACCGCGACGTCGCTCGGGCCGATTTCGCGGGAGACGATCGTCTGCAAGCGCATGACGATACTGGAGGCAAGGACAACCGGATCCACGCCCAGC
>JALFAQ010000003.1 GCA_022772305.1 Corynebacterium glucuronolyticum | reverse complement strand
GCCCAGGCATGGTCACATGGTGCGGATCAACGGGTTGGAGTATTGGCAGCCTGCCTTCGGCGGGCCACTGAAACTGAACATGAACCCGTGCGCCCAAGGTGGTGCCGTACGTCTTGCCCGGATGCAACTCGGCATCCCCATCGACCCATCACCACCCGGATAGGCTAACCCGCCTAGTAGCCCGAGCACCCACTCGGGCCATTCTGCATGCCCAGAGTCCGCTACTCGCCTAAAAACGTACCCCGCAGGCAGATGGTGCCTGCGGGGTACGCGTGGTTTCGGGGCGGGAGCGTTTTACTTCGCGTCGCGGTCCGTGTTGCACATGCTCAGGACATCGAGGCGCTTGTCCAGCTCCTCCTCGGTGAGGTTTTCGCCGTCGACGAAGCCGAGGTCGATAACCGTCTGGCGGATGGTCTTGCCCTCCTTGAGAGCGGTCTTGGCCACCTTGGCAGCGTTCTCGTAGCCGATGGCAGAGTTCAGCGGGGTCACGATGGACGGGGAGCGCTCTGCAGAGTGACGCAGCTTGTCCGTGTTCGGCTCGGTGCCCTTGACCAGACGCTCTGCGAAGACGCGGGCGATGTTGGCCAGAAGGTGAGCGGATTCGAGGACGTTGCGAGCCATCATCGGGATGAACACGTTGAGCTCGAACTGACCCTGCGTGCCACCGAAGGCGACTGCGGCATCGTTGCCGATGACCTGTGCGGCGACCTGCGTTGCGGACTCACACAGAACTGGGTTGACCTTGCCCGGCATGATGGAGGAGCCGGGCTGGAGCTCCGGCAGGCGAAGCTCGGCAAGGCCGGTCAGCGGGCCGGAGCCCATGAGGCGGATGTCGTTAGCGATCTTGTACAGGCTCACGGCAACGCTGCGCATGGCGCCGGAGAACTCGACGAGGCCATCGCGAGCAGCCTGTGCCTCGAAGTGGTTCTTGCAGGGGCGAAGGGCATCGACACCGGTCAGCTTGACCAGCTCAGCGGTGACCTTCTCGCCGAAATCGGCGGGGGTGTTCAGGCCGGTGCCGACAGCGGTGCCACCGATCGGGAGCTCGCCAAGGCGGGGGAGAACGTTTTCGACGCGCTCGATGCCGGCCTCAACCTGGCGTGCGTAGCCGGAGAACTCCTGGCCAAGGGTGATCGGGGTGGCGTCCATGAGGTGGGTGCGGCCAGACTTGACCACTTCTTCCCACTGCTCAGCCTTCTCGGCCAGGGCCTCGTGGAGAACCTTAAGGCCGGGGATGAGGTCGTTGACAGTTTCCACCGTGGCAGCGATGTGCGTTGCGGTGGGGAACGTGTCGTTGGAGGATTGGCCCATGTTCACGTGGTCATTGGGGTGAACCTCGACACCCTTGTTGTGGCAGATGGAGGCGATGACCTCGTTGGTGTTCATGTTGGAGGAGGTGCCAGAGCCGGTCTGGAAGACGTCGATTGGGAACTGATCGTCGTGCTCGTTGTTGGCGATCTCCTTGGCGGCGGCGATGATGGCATCGGCCTTTTCGGCATCGAGGAGTCCCTTATCCTTGTTCACCTGGGCGCAGGCTGCCTTGAGCTGGCCAAGTGCGGAAATCTGGGGGGATTCCAGCCCGCGGCCGGAAATGGGGAAGTTTTCCACGGCGCGCTGCGTCTGAGCACGCCAGAGTGCGTTCACGGGCACCTTAACTTCGCCCATGGTGTCATGTTCAATCCTGTATTCCTGGTCTGACATTTCACTTCCTTGTCTCGGAGAATGTAAACACCTACTACCTTAGCTTGTTCGTCAGAGCAGTGGTGTGATGATTGTGAAGATTCCTCTTTTCTTTGATCTTCGTCATATCTCCGCCGTCACGGTCTCCTCATTGCTTTTCGACGAAAAACACCCCCGGCACCTGCACCGCTTACGCGGCAGGGGCTGGGGGTGGAAAAGGAGGGCTTACTCAGACTTCGGGCTGTAATCGACGACGGAGTATTCCTGCAGCTTCTTGAGCTGGTGTACCGACTCAATGTAGCGAACCGTGCCGGACTTGGAACGCATGACGACGGAACGGGTGGTCGCACCATCAGCGTTGTACGTCACGCCACGCAGCATGTCACCGTTGGTGACACCGGTTGCCACGAAGAAGCAGTTATCGGACTTAACCAAGTCGGCGGTGGTGAGCACTGTGTCCAGGTCGAGGCCGGCGTTGCGGGCCTTCTCGCGTTCCTCGTCATTGCGCGGGGCGAGGATGCCCTGAATCTCGCCACCCATGCACTTCATCGCACAAGCGGTGATGATGCCTTCAGGGGTGCCACCGGTGCCCATGCAGATATCGACGGAGTTCATTGCCTGCGACTGTGCTGCGGCAACAGAACCGGCGACATCGCCGTCGTGGATAAGGCGAATCTTGGCGCCCGCCGCGCGGACTTCCTTGATGAGGTTCGCGTGGCGGGGACGATCCAACACAGTTACAACAATCTGTGACACCGGCTTCTCCTTCGCCTTAGCAACAACCTCGATGTTGTGCTTGACCGGCGCTTCGATATCGATGAGGCCGGCGGCCTGTGGGCCAACGGCGATCTTGCGCATGTAGAAGACGGCGGACGGATCGTACATAGAGCCACGTTCTGCGGCAGCGAGGACGGAGATGGCGTTCGGGCGACCTTCTGCCATAAGTGTCGTGCCATCGATGGGGTCTACAGCAATGTCGACATCTGCGCCACGGCCTGTACCGACCTCCTCGCCGTTAAACAGCATCGGGGCTTCATCCTTCTCCCCCTCGCCGATGACCACGACGCCGTGCATCTCGACGGAGTTGATGAGCTTGCGCATGGCGTCAACCGCGGCACCATCGCCGGAGTTCTTTTCACCACGGCCGACCCACCGGCCACTTGCCAGCGCAGCTGCCTCGGTTACGCGTACGAGTTCGAGAGCAAGGTTACGATCCGGTGCTTCGGGATGGTTTGCAGTCATATGGTTAGGCCTCCTACAGGCATTTGGGCATACTGAACGCCGTGGCTGGTCCCTACTAAAAGACCAGGCCATGGTGTTGCAGTCAATAATCTCTTACCTTCTAGGGTACTACTGTCACCAGTGAAAAGTGCGTATGGTTATGACCAGATGCGCTAAAATGGCCCCACTTTTCAAAACCCCTGGTGAAATGGGTTGAAGAGGAAATAAAAAACAACTAAAACGGGGGTGTACAATTTGCTCCCTCCATACGCATCAGAACCTCACGTAACCCGTCAATGCATTGTCTGGCACAATTAATGCCGTGGCTGAAAAGAAACCTCGTGTATTTCAAGGAATGTCAGATATGACGCTCTCCATGGCGGTGATCGTGGTCATCATGGTCTTCTCCGTGGCGTTTACCGGGTTGTGCTCTTTCAATCCGGGGGCACCGGAAAACGGTCCCGTGCAAGAGGTTGATGCCAAGTATTTCGTTCAGCAGGAACAAGCCAATTCCCCGTTCCCCATCGTGCTGCCGGACATGCCGGAGGGGTGGCAGACGAACTCCGCTCGCAGGTCGGCTTTTGGAGAAAGCATTGCACCGACCGTGGGGTGGGTGACCGCAGCGGGTGGCTACGCGCAGCTGATGCAGACTGGCGCGTCGGTAGAAGACATCATCGGTTCCTACTCTGAGCCGTATGAGGAGACAGATACCCCTACGATCGCGGGCACTGCCGTTCACCACTATGAGGCGGAGGGGGAGCGCGACATTTATATCGCCGATGCCGGCGATAGCCGGCTCGTTGTCACAGGCTCTGCGGATGCCCCCGAGCTCGAGGAGCTGGTGGCAGCCGCTATCTCTGAAAGGAAGTAGGCGCCTCAGAAGCGCTAGTCGGACTCGCTGTCCGAGTCGTCCCCGAGGGTTTCCTCGATCTTTTTGCGGGCACCGCTGAGGTGTTCTTCGCAGCGCTTGGCTAGCGCTTCGCCACGCTCCCAGTAGCTGAGGGACTCGTCGAGGCCCATTTGGCCGAGTTCCAGTACGCGTACGATATTGACTAGCTCCCCGCGCGCTTCCTCGTAGCTTAAGTTTTCAACCGGCTCAAACTCCGGCCTGTTTCCTGAACCAATCGTTTCGCCTGCCATGATGTCCTTTCTCTGTACACCGATACGTTAAAAGTTACTGCACTCGCCGGCTAGTCGGCTGGTGTCGTTCCCATTGTTGCCGCGGTGATGGAACCGTCGGTGACCCGAATCCGCAGCTGGCTGCCAGGTGGTGTCTCGTCGATGGTGGTGACGACATGCGGTTCCGACCCGTCGCGGGGAATCACCTGAACCACCGAATAGCCACGCTTCAACGTGGCCGCCGGCCCGAGCGCGGTCACTCGTGCACGTAGACTCACGATTTCCCGATCCTCCTGTGTGATCACGGCCGCCACGCTTTGCCTGCTGCGCTGCAGGCATTCGGCGATGATAGCGTCTTGCTCCTCCACGATGGTGTACGGGTTGCTGAGCACGGGGCGTGAGCGCATACTCTTCAGGGCTTCTTCCTCCCGAACCACCCAGGAGCGGAGGGCAGTGGCTGCGCGGCTGCGCATCTCCTGGATCATGAGGGCCTCCTGCACGGCATCGGGAACGACGTTTTTCCCTGCGTCCGTTGGAGTTTTCGCTGCGAAATCCGCAACATTATCCAAAATGGGATGGTCCGGCTCGTGTCCGATGGCGGAGATAACGGGGGTGCGGGTCGCAGCGACTGCACGCACGAGCCCCTCCTTGGAGAATGGAAACAAGTCCTCCACAGAGCCACCACCGCGCGCGATGATGATGACATCGACCTCCGGGTCGTTGTCGAGCTGTGACAGTGCAGCAATGATTTCCGGTTCCGCGCGTTGTCCCTGGACAGCCGTGTTGATGATGGTGAACCGCACTGCCGGCCACCGGTCGTGGGCTACTTTTAGCACGTCGCGCTCTGCGGCAGATCCTTGCCCAGTAATCAAGCCGATGCAGGTTGGGAGAACAGGAAGGGGTTTTTTCAGTTCTGGACGGAAGAGGCCTTCGGCGGCGAGGTCACGGCGCAGCTGTTCGATGCGCGCCAGTTCCTCGCCGATGCCTACGTGCCGGATCTCCGATACCATGAATGAGTACTGACCATTGCGTTCGTAGAGTCTCGGTTTGCCGTGCACGATGACTCTGTCCCCGTTGGAGATTTTGGCGGTCGCAGCAATGCGGGTGGGGCATGTTAGCTGTATAGAAACGTCGTCGTTCAGGTCTTTGAGGTTGAGGTAGGAAAACGACCAGGTGGGTTTGAGGTTTATCTGAATGAGTTCGCCTTCGACCCACGCATCTCCCAATCGTCCGACCCAATTCCCAACGAGTTTGTTGATAGTAGTTACAGAAAACGGGTGCTCAGCGCTCGTAGTCTGTTTGGCCATGTGGTTCCCACTTCCTTACGCTCTCAATGTGAAGCTGTGTAGAAGCCTACCGCGCTGGACCTCCGTGTGACGGGGAAGAAGAAAGACGGTAGCCTTGAACCCATGTCAGCTAAGAAAGTGCTCCTCGCAGCCCCACGGGGGTATTGCGCAGGTGTGGACCGTGCGGTGGAGACGGTGGAGCGTGCGTTGGAGAAGTTCGGCGCACCGGTATATGTGCGTAAGGAGATCGTACATAACCGTTATGTGGTGGATACGCTTGCTGAACGCGGGGCGATCTTTGTGGATGAGACCACGGATGTTCCGGAGGATGCGCACGTGGTGTTTTCTGCCCACGGTGTAAGCCCTGCGGTTCGTGGTGAGGCAAAGTCCCTGAACCTCAATACGTTGGATGCTACGTGTCCGCTGGTGACGAAGGTGCACAACGAGGTTAAGCGTTTTGACCGTGATGGCTACACGATTTTGTTCATTGGGCACAAGGGCCACGAGGAGGTAGAGGGCACGATGGGGGAGGCCCCGCACGCGACGTACCTCGTTGATGGCCTGGATGGCGTGGATGAGCTGCCGGATTTCGGCCCTGACGAGAAGCTCATCTGGTTGTCGCAGACGACGCTGAGCGTGGATGAGACGATGGAGATCGTCAACCTTCTGCACAAGCGCTACCCGCAGTTGGAGAACCCGCCGAGCGATGACATTTGTTATGCGACGCAGAATCGTCAGAGCGCGGTGAAGGCCATTGCGCCGCGGTGCGATCTTCTCATTGTCGTCGGTTCGCAGAACTCGTCGAATTCGAAGCGCCTGCGTGAGGTTGGCGTGGAGTCTGGCGCAAAGGCCGGTTACCTCATTGATTACGCGAGCCAGATTGAGGATGCGTGGCTGGAGGGAGTGGAGACCGTGGGTGTGACCTCGGGTGCTTCGGTCCCGGAGATCTTGGTGAAGGACGTTTTGGCGACGCTGGCGGAGCATGGGTTCACCGATGTGGAGACGGTACAGACGGCAACGGAGAAGCTTGTTTTTGGTCTCCCGCGTGAGATTCGCCCGGCTAACAGGGCGAAGCGCTAGGTAGTTCTTGCTTGTCGACGACTACTGGTACAGGTCGTCGTCGACGGAACGGTTCCGCCTACCCGACGGGGTAGAGCTGCGTTGGGTGCTGTTGTCTGACTGCTGACGGCGCAGCAGATCTTGCACGGTGACGGATCCGCGCTGGCCCGCAGCCCTGCTGCGCCCCTTACTCCGCGGTGCAGAGGTGGACGTGGAGATCCGTCGCGCACGCTGCGCCACCTTTCGGTTCTTCTCGTCAGAGGTGCGCTGCCTTCGTGCGGTCTCCTCGCGCTGCCGGATTTCTCCGCGCTCGGCGCGCCGCAGCTGGGCGAGGCGCAGATAGCCGATTGCAGCAGCGCCAAGTGTGATCACCAGTAGATAGGGGAACTGCTGAAAGAGGGGGTACGCCGAGCCGATAATCACGGTGGCGGAGAAATTGTTATCGCTGTGCGTCTGTGCGACAAGCCAGCCAGCAAACGGGGTGACAACCGAGAACACGAGGGGGATTTGGGCTACCGCGAGGAAAATTCCGCGTGGTTCCACAAGCAGGGCGATGCACAGGCTGATGAGGCCGAAGCAGACGAGGTAAATCCACCCCAGCGTCCCACCACTCATGGAAACTACTGCTCCGGTGAGCAGTGTCGCAATGAGAAGGAGCGGGACGGCCCACAGTGGAATCCCGCGGATCCCCTCGTCTTTGGAGGCGGGTGCCGTTACTTTGGTGGCGCTGCTGCGACGGCCCCGCGCGCGGTTGTGCTGGCGCGTACGCTCCTCATGTCGCGTTGCCGTGGGGGCGGACGGTGTCTGTGAACGCCGCCGATCTCCCTTGGTCACGAGCTTCGACTCGTCTTCCAGTGAGCCACGTATAGACGAGTAGTCCCATTTTTTCGACACCCGCGTGGATGCGGAGGGGGTAAAGGAGTACTTCTGCCGACCGCGCGCCGACTCATCCACGTGGTGAGATGAGCTCGGCTGATGGCATCCCTCACCGTGATCGGGGGCGGGACATCGGTTGTTCTGCAGCGGTTGATCGGACACGAAAGCTAATGTTACCTAGTAAAAGGGGAGAAAGTGAACTCCGATCATGCTACATGAACTCAGAAGAGTGGCGCGGGTGACGGTCAACATGGGAGAGAACTGGAAGCTCTCCCTGCGTACCGCTGTCGAGATCGAGTTCTGCTAAGCGCCTGGCTGTGACGGACACGCGGGATTCCATCGAGCCGATGGTTGCGTTGTACTGTTCCACCGTCTTATCTAGAAGTCCGCCCAACTTGGCGTAGTGCTCGTTCAGCGTCGACAGCCGGCGGTAGAGCTGCTTGCCTAGCTCGTGGATCTCTTCTGCTTTTTCTTCCACGTCTGCCGACTGCCAGCCAAGCGCGACGGTGCGCAGCAACGCCATGAGCGTTGAGGGCGTAGCGATGATGACGTTGCGGCTGAAAGCGAACTCTAACAGCTCCGAATCGCATTTCAGGGCTGCGTCGAGGAAGGGATCGGCAGGAATGAACATGACAACGAATTCTGGCGTGTGCGCGAATCCGCGGACGTAGTCCTTGGCCGATAGCTGGGTGACATGTTGCCTCATGAGGTACGCGTGGCGACGGAGATACCCCGCCTGTTCCTCCGGATCGTGGACCTCGAGCGCATCCGTGTACGCCGACAGTGGCACCTTGGAATCGACAACGATGTCCCGCCCGCCAGCAAGGTGAATGACGAGATCGGGACGGATGCGTGCAGAGTGGGAGGTCGAAGACACTTGGGTATCATAATCGCAGTGCTTGACCATTCCTGAAAGCTCGACCACGCGCTGCAACTGCATTTCACCCCACTGTCCGCGTAGACCGGGACCGCCAAGCGTGGTGAGGAGCTTATCCGTCTTTCCTGCCAGTGCGAGGCTTGTTTGTGTGAGGTGCTGCATTTCCTGGTTGAGCCGGGCAGATGTTTCGGCCCGGGAGACATCGAGTGCGTGGAGACGGGAGGAGATACCATCCATGGCGTCGGCAAGCTGGTCAGCGGTGGGAAGCTGCGCGAGTGGAGCCGACCGGGTGGATGCTTGGCGGTCACGGAGGAAAAAGCCCACGACAATGCCAATAACGATGCCGATCAGTAAGAAGATGTAGCCAGTTGCACTCATGTGGTTTAACCGTAGTCGGTTGGCACCACACGAAGCTGATTAATCCCCAGATTTATGGAACAAGTGTGCGAGAGATGCTGTTGCTTCCTGGGCGCGGGATAGCAGGGAATCGGGGTCGGTGCCGTCAGGGCTTTCGGCAGCTCGGCGACGCGCTTGGCGGGCGGCCTCCTCGCCCCGCAAGCCGGTGATGGAACCGGCGACCGTGGCAAACTCGATGTCCGCAGCAGTCTTCTCTCCAGAACGCAGCGCCACGATATCGGACAGGTAACGCAGCAACACGGCGATGGTTGCAGTGATAGGAACCGCGAGTAGGGCGCCGGCGATGCCGAACAATCCACCGCCGACAGTGACGACGAGGATGACGACAGCTGGGTGGAGGTTCATGGCCTTGGACTGCAGGAGCGGGGACAAGACGTTTCCCTCCAACTGCTGCACCACGAGGATGAGAACGAGCACCATGAGCGCTTTGGTGAGCCCCATAGTGACAAGGGCAATGGCCACCGCCACAGTGCCGGCGACAAATGCGCCGACGATGGGGACGAAGCCAGCGACGAAGGTTAGTGTTGCCAGCGCGAGCGCCATCGGAATCTGCATAACGACCAGTCCAAGACCGATGAGAACTGCGTCGATAAGGGCTACGAAAGCCTGCACGCGGATGTAATTGCTGAGTGTGTTCCAGCAGCGAGTGAGCAGCTCGGTGAGGTGCCAGCCGGCCTGCTTTCCGGTAAACGCGCGAGCCCACGGCATGAAACGTTCGCCGTCTTTGAGCACAAAGAAGGTGATGATGAGGGTGATCGTCACGAGCACCAGTGCAGACGATGCGGCTCCCAATCCGGCGAAGACGCCACCTGCGATGTTGCCGGCTTGCTGCTGGATCCAGGTGACTGCCTCGCCAAAGATCCGGTTAAAGTCCTCATTCTTGAGTGACAGTGGCGGCTCCTGTGCCCACAGCTGCAAGCGCTGGATCGCATCAATCGTTTGGAAGTAGAGCGCTTGTGATTGGCGAGCCACCCCTGGCGCGATGAGCGCAATGATGGCTGTAAACGCACCCAACATGGTGACCATCGTGATGAGGGCTGCTAGCCACGCGGGAAGCTTATGGCGCTTCAGCCACGCGGCCGGGGGCCACAGGACCGATGCGATGAGAAGCGCAAGGGCGACGGGGAGAACACCCTGCCACAGTGCGCCGAGGATCCGCCACCCCGCGTACATGGTGATTCCGATGACGAGAAGCCGGAGGCACCAGTGTGAAAAGGTGATCACACCGGCGGCAAGAACGCTAGAGCGGTCAATGTTGTCCCGTTCTTGGAGTTCCTTAAACGTGGCGATTGCCTCCTGCGTTTCCGCAGACTGCGGTGAGCCGACGGCGACAGCCGCAGCATCCGAGGATTGAGCATTGGTTGCGTCGTCGGCAAGCTCAGATGTGGGGGAGTCGGAAGGAGATTTCGTCACACCTCTATTCTGCACTAAAGCCCGTCAGTTGGTACAACCGTGAATTGCATTGGCCCTGGAAAACTATGGTTAGTCTTGGCTAAGCTTGGCTGCATGACTGAGACTATGACTTCAACTGCACATGTGGCCACCGACCGTCCGGCACGCTACGGCAAACAGCTGGCCAGCCATTTCAGCCATAAAATTGAGGCAAGCTGGAATGAAGATTCGGCTACGGGAACAGCAGTTTTCCCCATTGCGGATACCAGTGACAGCGTACGATGTGACATGTTCGCTGGCGAAGGTCAGCTCGTGTTGGTACTCAACGGGCCAGCAGAACGCATA
>JALFAQ010000084.1 GCA_022772305.1 Corynebacterium glucuronolyticum | reverse complement strand
AAATCAGTCACGGAAAAGACCTCCAAAGTTAACACCAGCACCCTGTGTGCTGGATGCAAACAGTCTTAACCGCTACCCGACCGACCCGCACCCGTTATCCGACCAACCCGCCCCCGCTACTCAAAACCTCGCCGTTACATTTGACTTGAGCATCCCCAAACCAGCTTTTCCAAGAAAGGACAATGTTCAAAATGAGCGTATTCCCCCTCAAGAAAGCAACCTCATTCCTTATTGCCATAGGGGCAATCGCTTTTCCTACAGCGAGTAATGCAACGCCGTCCGACGCCTCTTCCTCCCCTTCCCAAGAAAACTGTGGCAACGAACAAAGCGTCGATCAAACTCACGCTTTCTGGTTCAAGTCGCCAGAAGGTACCCGTACCTTTGACATCTCCGAAAATGCTATTGTTCCGCATACTCTGGATGGAGACCGTGTCGAGATCGAAGGCGACTTGATCAACACTTACGATCGGAACGGACAACTTGTAGGAAGCATCAGAGCAGATCTGCCCGACGGGGTTGTTCTAAAGTTCGCGAACGATGTCATCTACGCTGGCAGCGCAGACGGAGTCGCAGCCCGGTGTATCGACAATAAATGGGTTGCGCTCGGAATCAATGTCGCTGCAGATGCGCTAGTCTGCGCGCCTGTTGGAGCAGCTACCGGTGGTGTCGGAGGGTTCGGCTGCGGTGTCGCAGTCGGCGCAGGCATTACAGCTGCAAGTTGCTAGCTACCAAAGAGAAAAGGTTCAAATGAGTAAACCTTCTGCAAAAAGCACCATTTCGTCACCATTGGGCATCAAGATGCCTATATGGGTCTATGCCACGATGATCGGAGCGAGCATTACGGCAGGTTCAGCAATCGTAATGACAAAGTTGGAACTTCCGGCTTGGGCATGGCTTTTGGAATTTACTGTTCTAACCGTCGTAACATTTTTCGTTGTAAAGAATAATGCTACGTCTTCAGTTGATTCGGCATACGTCGTGACAAACCGTCAACGTCTACTAGTCTTCGCCTCACTCATGGCGATCCTGATCATTGTGGCAATTGTCATCAGTCTCTAGTCGACTGCGATCAAGTGGGGGGGCGAACGAGATTTTTCAGTAGATTCGCGCTTTTAAAGAATCCCAATTTGCTCCCTACAGGAATAAGGGGACCGAGCGGTCCCCTTATTTCATGTGTATCACTTTCCGGCACAACGAATTCCCTTCCCCTAGGAGGAAGTGGATTCCTTCCCTAAAGTCTCTTACCCGAACAGTTCCTTGCTGGCGATCTCAGCGCCCTCGACGAGGGACTCAAGCTTCGCCCATGCAATCTCCGAGTTGATGCGACCACCGAGACCACAGTCGGAGGAAGCGATGACCTTGTCGGGGCCAACGAGCTCAGCGAAGCGGATGATGCGGTCGGCAACGAGGCGCGGGTGCTCGATGGCATTGACGCAGTGGGAGATGACACCCGGGTAGATGACGGTGTTTTCCGGCAGGGTGTGGTCCTGCCACACGCGCCACTCGTGGGCGTGCCGCGGCGATGCGCCCTCGAAGGAGTAACCTCCGGCCTTGACCTCCAGGATCTGATCGGCGATATCGGCGAACGGAATATCGGTGGAGTGCGGGCCGTGCCAGGAGCCCCAGCAGATGTGCAGACGTGTCAGCTCACGCGGGAGATCCTTGATGGCGTGGTTAAGCGCATCGATGCGGATTTGCAGCCACTTCTTGTAATCATCGAGCGACGGCTCCGGGTTGATCTGGTCCCACGACTCGGCTAGATCAGGGGCATCGAACTGAACGGTAAAGCCCGCGTCGGTGATTACCTTATACTCCTGCGCGAGAGCATCGGCACAAGCGTAGACAACCTCTTCGTCTGAGGAGTAGAACTCGTTCTTCAAACGTGCAGCAGATCCGGGAGACAGAGCTGCTACAAAGCCCTTGTCGCCACCGGCAGTGTCGATGGCGTTCTTGAGAAGCTGAACATCGGTTTCCACCTGTTCCCTGCCGATGTAGGTAATGGGACCCGTGAACTTCGGGTTACCAACAGACGCACGGCCAACGAGGACGCCACCGTTCGGATCCTCGTACACTTCACGGAAACGCTGCCTATCGCGACGGTCCTGGAAGCTGGTGAGCTGGATATTGCCGGGGGTGGAACGAATCTTGTCTTCGTTCGCCCATCGATCCTCATCCGTGATGGTGAGCCCACCGAGACGAGTGAAGGAATAATTCCACCACGCACCGTAGTCAACAGCGCCGGAGGTGACGTGGCCGTACTCACCCTCGTTGACGATATCGATGCCGAGGTCGACCTGGCGCTTAACCACGTCGTTGACGGAGTTAGTGAGGATCTCGCGGAAAGCTTCCTCGCCGATCTCCTTGCGCTTTAGGTTCGCCTCCAACAGTTCCGGGGTACGGGGCAGCGAGCCCACGTGCGTAGTCAAAATCTTGTTCGCCATTGCGATGTCCTTCCGTCTCTCGTGTCATTAACCACTGCGCTAGACAGCATGGTCTATATTAGCGCCCAGCGACGAAAATGCCAGTTCCCCGGCCAGAGAAAAGCAAACAAACCGCTCTGTCTAGTGTTTATAGCATTTTCACGGGGGTACCTGACGGGGGTAATGCCATCCGCCCGCTGATGCAACTGCGTCAGCGTCAAACGCACCTCTTTCCCAGCGCCACATGTAACCGTCACAGCGCTCCCCTCACGCTAGTCCACGCTAATCCACTGCTCACCCGTATATGCATCAGTCCCCGGAGCAATCGACGCTCCGAGGACTCATTTTCACAGCCCAGACCAAGAACCCTTAGGCCACAATGCTGTTACATACTGGTGCTAGTTGCAGAGCTAGCCGAGGATCCCCGCACCCATTGTTGCCTTGAGATCGCCCATGAGGTTGGCAGACCGGTCAACGCGCAGATGCTCACCCAGCACCATGAGAGTGGACTCTTCGCCGTCGACAAGATTGAGGTACACGTCGGTCTGGCCGGCGTTGCTGACGAGGACGTTCTTTAAACGGTGGATGTTCTCTAGCGTGCACTGCTCCGTGGTCATGGTGAGGCGCAGTGGGACTCCCGTGCCCGACCCTGGGCCAAGGTCTGCGGCACGCAGATCATCACAGAAGACACTCATTCGATCATCGCGGATGGAGATGTGCGCCTTGGCCAAAATGATGTTGTCCTCCACCACTTGCGGGGCAACGATGGAGTACACCTTGTTAAACACAAGGAGTTCCACGGATGCGCCGTTGTGGTCCTCAATGGTCACAATCGCCCACGGCGAGCCATCACGCTTGGACACGCGCCTGTCGACGCTCGAGATGATGCCACCGATCTTCACCTCACGGCCGTGCTTCAACTCGCCACCCAGGATGGTGGTCAGTTCGGTATCCGTCTGCGCAGCAATCGCTGCCTCGTAACCGTCGAGCGGGTGGCCCGAGACGTAAAGGCCGAGCATCTCTCGCTCCAGAGCGAGTTTGTGCTTCCTGTCCCACTCCTCATCGGGAATTTGCACGTCGAAGACGCTCGGTTCGCCACCGCCGCCACCGTCGCCGCCGCCGAGGCCCGCAAAGAGGTCAAACTGCCCCTTGTCGGCTGCCTTCTTGGTGGCGATAACGGAATCAACAGCGTCCTCATGGATGAGTGCCAACCCCTTACGCGGGTGGCCGAGGGAGTCAAAAGCACCTGCCTTGATGAGCGATTCCGTCACGCGCTTGTTACAGGGCACGGTCTCGATCTTGTCCAGATAATCGGAGAAGCTCGTAAAATCGCCCTTTTCCTTACGGGTCTTGACAATCGACTCCACCACATCGGAGCCCACGTTACGCACAGCGCCAAGACCGAAGCGGACATCCTCGCCGACAGCTTGGAAATTCTCCAGGCTGGCGTTGACATCTGGTGGCAGAACCTTAATCCCTAGGTGGCGACAATCGGCGAGGTAAATGGCTGACTTGTCCTTGTTGTCACCGACGGAGGTGAGAAGGGCGGCCATGTACTCCTGGGTGTAGAACGTCTTCATGTACGCCGTCCAGTAGCTCACCACCGAGTAGCCGGCAGCGTGAGACTTGTTGAACGCGTAGGAGGCGAACGGCTCGATTGTGCCCCACAGAGCATCGATTGCTTCCTGCGAGTAGCCGTTGTCCTTCATACCACCGGAGAACTTGGCATACTGCTGCTTCAGCACTTCCGGCTTCTTCTTACCCATGGCCTTACGGAACGTATCTGCCTCACCGGCGGTGTAGCTGGCCACCTTTTGCGAGATCTTCATGATCTGCTCCTGGTACACGATAAGGCCGTAGGTATCGTGCAGGATTTCTTCCAGGGGCTCGGCGAGCTCCGGGTGGATCGGCACGATGGGCTTCTTGCCGTTTTTGCGGTCGGCGTAGTCCATATGCGCGTTCATGCCCATGGGGCCTGGGCGGTACAAAGCCAGGGCGGCCACGATATCGTCGAACCCGGTCGGCTTCATGCGGCGCAGAAGTTCTCGCATGCCGCCACCATCGAGCTGGAACACACCGAGGGTATCGCCACGGCCGAGGAGCTCGTACACCTCGGGGGCATCGTAGGTGAGGTCCTCCAGAACCACCGTCTCCCCGCGGTTTTCCTTGATGTTTTCCAGGGCATCGTTGAGCACCGTGAGGTTGCGCAGACCCAGGAAGTCCATCTTCAACAGGCCGATGGCCTCGCACGCCGGGTAGGGCCAACCGGTGATGATCGCGCCATCCTGTGCGCGCTTCCACATGGGAATGTGATCCATGAGGGGCACACAGGCCATAATGACGGCACAGGCGTGAACGCCGGCCTGGCGGACAACTCCTTCCAGGCCACGGGCGGTTTCGAAGATCTTCCGCACATCGGGATCCGTCTCGATGAGCTGCCGAACCTCTTCCGCCTCGTTGTAGCGCTTATCGTTCGGGTCGACGATGCCCTTGAGCGTGATGTCCTTGCCCATGATCGCGGGTGGCAGCAGCTTGGTGACGCGGTCGGCGATCTGGTAACCCGGCTGGCCAAACTGCACGCGGGCAGAGTCCTTCAAAGCCTGCTTGGTTTTCACCGTGCCAAACGTGATTACCTGTGCGATCTTGTCGGCGCCCCAACGCTCGGCGGCGTAGGTGATCATTTCTGAGCGACGGCGATCGTCGAAGTCAATATCGATATCAGGTGCAGACGGGCGCTCCGGGTTGAGAAACCTCTCAAACAGGAGGCCGTGCTCCATCGGGTCGATGTTCGTAATGGTCATCGCGTATGCGACAAGGGAGCCGGCAGCGGATCCACGACCCGGCCCCACGCGGATGCCCACAGAACGCGCGTGCTTGATGAGCTCGGCCACGATGAGGAAGTAGGACGGGTACCCCTTGAAGTCAATGACCTCGATCTCGTACTTCGCTCGGTCAATGTATTCCTGGGGCACTTCAGAATCGGGGAAGCGCTTCTTCAAGCCCTCCATCACTTCATGGGTGAGCCACGAGGTCGGAGTCTCCCCCTCCGGCACGTCGGCAATTGGCATGCGGTCGTGGGTGTGTGTCTCCCAGATCTCGGAGTAGTCGCCCACGCGCTCGGCGATCCACAGGGTGTTATCGCAGGCATCAGGGACCATGTTGTCCCACGTGTCGCGCATTTGGGCAGCGGTCTTGATGTAGTAGCCGTCACCGCCAAACTTAAAGCGATCCGGATCCTGCAGCGTCTTGCCGGTTTGAACGCAGAGCATGGCCTCATGGTCATGCGACTGCGACTGGAGCACGTAGTGGCAATCATTAGTCACCAAGGGTGGCAGGTTGAGCCGCTTGCCGATCTCCAGCAGCTGATCGCGGACGCGGCGCTCAATGTCGAGCCCGTGGTCCATCAGCTCGAGGAAGAAGTTGTCTTTACCGTAGATGTCTTGCCACTTGGCTGCTGCCGCGAGAGCCTCGTCGAATTGGCCAAGGCGCAGGCGGGTCTGTACATCTCCGGACGGGCACCCGGTAGTGGCGATAATCCCCTCAGCGTGCTCGGAGATGAGCTCGGCATCCATACGTGGCCACTTGCCCAGTTGGCCTTCGTACGAGGCCATGGAGGACAGGTAGAAGAGGTTCTTCAGGCCGGTAACGTTTTCCGCAATCATCGTCTGGTGCAGATATGCACCGGACGCGGAGACGTCATCCCGCTTCTGGTGTGGTTCGCCCCAGAGCACACGTTTCTTGTTGAAGCGACTATCCGGCGCCATGTAGGTCTCGATGCCGATGATGGGCTTGATGCCCTCCGAGGTCATCTTGCGATAGAACGCATCGGAGCCGAACATGTTTCCGTGGTCGGTCATGCCAACTGCGGGCATCCCCTGGCGTTTTACCTCTTCAGCGAGGAGATCCACCTTCGCCATACCGTCCAGCATCGAGTACTCGGTGTGGTTATGCAGGTGTACGAAGGAGGAATTGCTCATGGTGCCACATTCTAGCCAGAGCCAGCGCATCGGTACAGTCCCCAGGTCACACCTTCCTACCCCGTTATGAGCGTGCTTTTCAGGCGCACGAAGCCTCGAGGAAAGAAGGGAGCGGAAAGAGATAAAAAGGCAAGGTCCACTATTGTTGCCCAGAAATACTAATATGTATTCCCATGCTTCTCGGTGCTCTGTGCTATTTCCTCTGGGGGCTCTTCCCCGCCTATTTCCCGCTGTTGGAGCCGGCCGGCGCGGTGGAGATCATCGCCCACCGAATTACGTGGACGGCGGTCCTCATGGGGATTGTGTGTCTTATTACGAAGGCGCACCGAGAGATGCTCCACCTGAGCAGAAAGCAGTGGGGTGTACTTGCCGTTGCGGGCGTGCTCGTGGCCTCCAATTGGCTCATCTACGTCTACGCCGTCAATAGTGGGCACGTCGCCGAAGCTGCACTGGGTTACTTCATTAATCCGCTGGTTAACGTCGCTTTCGGGATGGCGATCTTTGGGGAGAGGCTCCGCCCGCTGAAAAAGGTTGCGGTGGGGATCGCAACGGTCGCCGTCATCTTCATCACCGTGGCAGAGGGCTCCTTCCCCGTCCTCGGCGTCGGTGTCGCCGTCACCTTCGCGCTGTATGGTGCGGTGAAGAAGAAGGTGACGATTTCCTCGGTTGCCTCGGTCACCGCGGAGACTCTTGTCCTTACCCCCTTCGCTGTGGCCTTCATCGTGTACCTCGAAGTCACGGGTGCTGGAGCGTTTATCTCTCAGGGGCCTGGCCACGCTGTACTTCTGGCCACCACGGGCATCGTTACGGGCGTTCCGCTCCTGCTCTTCGGCACCGCGGTGCAGCGCGTCAGCCTTTCGACGATGGGAATGTTGCAGTTTATTTCTCCCACGATGCAGTTCTTCTGGGCCCTTCTTGTCACCCAGGAGGAGTTCAGCTCCGCGCGGTGGATCGGTTTTGTCATCATCTGGGTGGCCATCGCCCTGTATCTCCTCAGTGATGCCCGCACGGCTCGTACCCGGCGTTCCATGCTTGTCGACGATCAGGTGGATCCACACTAGCTATGCCTTGTACCCCGGCACTGCCCGGGTCACCGAGCGGGTTTCACCGGTTCTAGCGAATGCAGGAGAAGGAGAAACCCAAACCCGAGCATCAGTCCTGCTCCGCTCCCCCTCGTGCCATCGATACCGAAAACGGCGAGAGCAAAGATGATGGTGCCGACCCCTAGGACACCTAGTGAAGCCGCATTCTTTTCCCGTGGGTTGTTCCATGCAAAATATGAGGCCACACCGACGAACGCGAGCACACCGAAAGTAAAAAGGTTAAAGTCGTTGACCACCATGTCCACGACCCACACTGCCACCGCTGCAACAAGCATGACGAGCGCGGTTATTTTCGCATTCCTCGTGCGGTCTTTGGCCACGGTCTCCTCCTCGAACATCGGTGTGAGCAGTAGGGGTGTGCCCGTATTGTGCCACACCGCTTCTCCTGCTTGGCGTGCAGCGAGGTGATGCGCGCTAGCTGTCTAGCTGTACAGGACGCACGCCGATGAACCCCCAGGTGGCATCCGCCGGAAGGACCTCCACGTGCATGGTGGCCGGATCATCATTCATGGCCACCAACGTGTCCGAGCTGGCGTAGACGACGAAGCCGGTGACGTTTTCCGCGCCGGCGATGTCGCCGTAGATCCGAAACAGGTCCTCCCGCGTTGCGTACTCCCCCGGTTCCGGGACGGTAGACGGGGCCCGGTCGGCAAAAACCAGCTGGTTGACGCGCTGGCTGGGGTGGTCATCGGCGAAGGCCGCGGCGTCGACAAGCGATACCGGCGACGTAAAGGTCACCAGTGCCCATGAGGTGACAGCAGGGCGAACAAACGGGGTTCGCGCAACGTAGTCAGCAACGCTCTCCCCCGCCTCTGGACCGAGCTGATCCTGATACACCGCGGGGCGCTCCGGGGAGGAGCAGCCTGGAAGAGCAAGCACCATTCCCAACGCCACAGCAACTGCCCACAGATGCCTAGTTTGCACGGAGAATCTCCAGCGCATGAGACAAATCCTCCGGGTAGTCGGACTCGATCACCATATGCGTGCCGTTAGGGTGATTAAAGCCCAAGGACACGGCATGCAACCACTGCCGGGTAAGCCCCAGGCGCTTTGCCAGCTTCGGATCGCAGCCGTACATGGGATCCCCCACGCAGGGATGGTGGAGCGAGGAGAAGTGGACGCGAATCTGGTGGGTACGCCCCGTCTCCAAATGCACCTTGAGGAGGGAGGCCTCGCGGAAGGCCTCCAACGTCTCGTAGTGGGTGACAGCCATCTTGCCACCCTCCACCACTGCGAACTTGTAGCTCTTCTTCGGGTGGCGACCAATCGCTGCCTCGATCGTGCCCTCCAGGGGATCAGGGTGCCCCTGCACCACGGCGTGGTAGGTCTTATCCACGGTGCGCTCCCGAAACGCCCGCTTGAGCAGCGTATACGCCCGCTCCGAACGGGCCACCACCATGACACCACTCGTCCCCACGTCCAGTCGATGCACGATTCCCTTACGCTCCGGCGGGCCAGAAGTGGTGACATCGATGCCCGCAGCGGCGAGACCGCCGAGAACCGTCTTGCCCTCCCAACCGATAGTCGGGTGTGCTGCAACGCCCACCGGCTTATCCACGACGACGACATCGGAATCGACGTGCAGGATCTTCATCCCCACGACCTCCTCCGCCTGCGGAAGCAGTGGTTTTTTCGGGCCGGGAAGACGCACGTCCACCCACGTCCCCGGAGTAAGCCGGGTGGATTTGCTGATGATCATATCATTTTGGCGCACGCCATCCTCGGCGATGATGTCTGCAACAGCCGACCGCGACAGCCCCAGAAGCTTGGACAGCCCCTGATCTGCGCGCAGGCCACCTATTCCTTCCGGGATGGGAAGCCTCCGCACTGTCACTGTTCCTGCTCCTCTTTCTCCTCGTTTTCCTCTCTCAAGACACCGATGATGAACACCACAACACCGACGGTAATCGCAGAATCAGCGATGTTGAAGATGGCGAAGTTGCCTACCGAGATGAAGTCAACGACATGGCCGACGAAGAACCCCGGCGCGCGGAACAGCCGGTCAATGACGTTGCCCAGCGCACCTCCGGCGATGAGCGCCACGCCCACGGCTGACCACCTGTTTGTCAGGCGTGGCAAAAAGTAGGTGAAGACGGCCACGATGAACACCAGTTGGATTGTGGTGAAGACCCACGTGGCGTTCTCCCCCATGGAAAAGGCGGCACCGGAGTTAAAGGTGAGCAGGAATCGAAACCAATCTCCGATGATGGGGACTCTTTCCCCCGGACTCATGTTTGCGATCACCAGTGTTTTTACTATCTGGTCAACGACGGCAACGATGAGCGTTACTGTTACAACTAGCCTTCCATATCTTCTCGTGAGTGTAGCCACCTTCATATTGTTACTTATGACAGTGCAGAATTGCCAATAGCACCGTCCCCCAGGGTAACTCCACCAGCATCACAGACGTTGCCGGCACCGATAAACACCCAAAGCCTATACCGCCTGGCACCCGCGCAGACTGTCTCCATTATCGTGAGAGGGGTGAAAAAGACTGTAACCCGCGCCCTACTCACTGCCAGCCTCTCCGTCGCACTGGCCCTCACTGGATGCACAAGCGACGGTGAATCCTCCAGTTCGTCACCTGCCACCACGAGCGTGAAGGCAGCTATCGCGGCTCCACGGGTCACGGTCATTACTCCCGGCGAAGGCGAACGCGCCCCCGTCGCCTACCAGGATATGGATGCGAACCAAAAGGCTCCGTTTAACGTCAGCCTCGGGTTCTCCCAACAGGCCATTCCCGCCACGAATGTGTCTCCCGAGGCACCTGCGGAGGTCGCGGGTGCTCCCCTCACAGGTTCTGCCACGCTGTCGACGGCTCAGCTAACCGACGATGAGGCAGGCGCCTCCCGCAGCGTCTCCATGACGCTGACCGACCTCGTCCGAGAGGACCCGTCCGCTGCCAGCGTTGCGGACACCGTCGACGTGTCCCCGGCTAACGGGATCACCGTCACGTGGGAGGCCACGGGTTCTGGGCGCGTGACCGCCATCAGCTACGAGCAGCCGGAGGAAAGCACCGACGAGGTCAACGCCCTCCTCGAGGGGTACGTCTCTGCTTTTCTCGGCCAGCTCGTTGTCTTCCCTGACGATCCGCTCGCCCCTGGCGCACGCTGGACGGTGGAGATGCCGGTCATCGGCGAATCGAATACGTCACAGGAAACCACGTACACGCTCGTCAGCCACGAGGGCACAACCGTGGTTGTCGATGCCACCGTGTCGCAGCGCCCCAGTGTCGGTTCCCTCACGCTTGACAGCGGAGAAAAGGTGGATATCCAGTCAGCAGAAACGACAAGTTCTTCGCGTCTTACCATCGACCTGTCCCAGCCGTACCCTGTCGCAGGATGCTCCGCGTTTACCACCCGGACGGTATACGGCAATGCGGACAGCCAGTACGCCATCGTGCAGGATGCCCACCAGTCCACGAGCTTCGACTAACGCGGTGCCTGCCAACAGCAGCTCGGTTTCTTTTCACTTACGTCGCTCGCGTGCATTACTCTTCGCGCACGCACGTCTCACACCTGACGGTTAGTTGCCTCACTTCCGTCGTGCTTCCATCTGCTTTCATGCGAGTCCTTTCTAGGGGATGTCGGGGTGCACACTGTTAGGTTTTGTGTGCTGGGAGAAATAAAATGGAAGCGGTTAAGGTTATCCGGGCTGTAGACCAGGATCCGGGTGGCGTTGTCGCCTCCGGGATAAGCCCACTGACGTTTAGAGGATGGCATGAAAAAGTACATTAAAGCCGACGGCGTGAGCTTTTCTTACCCCGGTGGCGCGCGGATCCTCACGGATATTACGTTCACAGTGGGCACAGGCCAGGTAGCGGGACTCATCGGCGAAAATGGCTCCGGAAAATCGACCACGTTATCCCTTCTCGCCGGCCAGCACCAGCCGGATGCCGGCACGCTCCACGTCCCGGAGCGCACCCGCTTCCTCCCGCAGGAGGTAAGCCTTCGTCCCGATAACACGGTGCAGGACCTCATCGATCACGCGGTGGGAGAAGTCCAAGCCATCGAGCACGAAATCGTTGAGCTGTCTGAGCAGCTTGCCGCAGCGCCCAACCTCGTCGGCTTGTCCACCGCCTATGATGAGGCGCTCGCCCGCGCGGAAGCTTTCCAACTGTGGACACTCGATTCGCGAATCGAGCAGGTGCTGACCGGCCTGGGAGTTGAGGGGTTGGATCGCCGTGCGACCATTGCCGAGATTTCTGGTGGGCAGCGCCGCCGCCTGGCTCTTGCCATGTTGCTTGTGTCCCCCGCCGATTGTTTGCTCATCGACGAGCCCACCAACCATCTCGATGACGATGCGACGGACTTCATCATCGACGAGTTGAAGGACTACCGCGGCCCCGTCATCACGGCCAGCCACAACCGCTACTACCTTGACGAGGCAGCCTCGTGCATCATTGACCTTGACCCAGGACTTGCCCCCGAGGGTGGGCGTGGTGAGATGACCCGGCAAGCGACGTTTTTCACCGGGACATTTTCTGATTATTTGGTGGAGCGAGACAAGACGCGCAAACGCTGGCGTTCCCTGTACAACGCGCAGGAAAACGAGCGCGCCATGCTGGAAAACAAGGTGGAAAAGCGCGAGGAGGACATCTTCCATTCGACGGAGAACAAGTCGGAGGTTCGTAAGTCCGCTAAGTTCTTTGCCGATCGCGCGGCCAAGACGGCCGGCACCCGCATCCGTGCCGCGAAAAACCGGTTGGAGGAGCTGGAGCGAACAGCGCTGCCGGAGCCGCCGAAGCCACTCACCTTCGTTGCCGGTAACACGGATGCGGTGACGCTCACCCGCGCATCCACGCCGTCCATTAGCCTGTTCGATGTTGCTGTAGAGGACCGCATGCCGGAGGTGGCCCTCGATGTGTTCGACCGCGATCACGTGCTGATCCAGGGTGTCAATGGTGCCGGTAAGTCCACGCTGCTGGGGGTTATCGCCGGGACTGTTGCCTTCACCGAAGGCTTCCTCACCATTGAGGAGGGGCTGACGGTGGGCTACCTGGCGCAGGATTCCCGCTGGCACGACATGGGGCTGAGCGCTGCAGAGACGTTCGCTACTGCTGTCCCCGCCGGTTCCCCCTCGTTGGTGGAGATGGGGCTGCTCACCGAGGAGAAGTCGCGCCTTCCCATGCGGGCGCTCAGCTTGGGGCAGCGCCGACGAGTCGCCATCGGCATCACGCTGGCTTCCCCGCCGGATATTTTGCTTCTAGACGAGCCCACCAACCACATTTCGCTCACCCTCGCCGAGGATCTGGAGCAGGCTATTGCGGACTTCCCCGGTATCGTCATCGTTGCAAGCCACGACCGCTGGCTCCGCGACAGGTGGCAGGGGCGCCGCTTTGTCATGAGCCACAAGGATGGGCTCGTGGATTTGAAGAACCACTCATCGCAGCAGAGTGAGATCCTCTAGGCCACTACGCGGCTTTCCTCTGCCAGACGCAAAAACGCGCACCCACTGTGTGGTGGATGCGCGTAGTTTTTTAGCTCACGGCTCTTTGCTGAGCTCGTTCGCTGGGTATTCCGTGCTTCTACTGTGCAGGAGCCTCAGCAGGTGCCTCTGCCGGAGCCGGTGCCGGGTCAATGCCCTCGGCGGGGGCTGCCGGATCGATGGGGGCAGGAGCTGCTGCGTCGCCGCCGAGGCACATGGCCGGAACCTGCTCGGGCTGGACGGTGTTCTGAATCAGGGTGCATGCCCACTGCTGGGAGAGCTTCCAGTGTCCATCCTCGAAGACGAACTCAACGTTCTCTGCCGTCTGCGGTGCCATATCCGGCAGGGTGAAGTTCACGGTCGCGAGAACAGAATCCGGGGTGTAGCCCGGGAGAACCGGCTCCACAACGGTGAAGTTCGCGCCGGACTCAGCCTTGGACTGCGTCATCGTCTCGAACAGCTCAGGAGCGGTCTCACCCCCCTGCACGGTGAGAATCTTTTCTTCCACGGTGGCAGCCGGATCGGTGGCCGTGGCGATGACACCGTTGAGGTCTGCAACCGTCGGCAGAGCTGCGGCGGTGGGGGCAGACTCAGAGGTGGTGGCCTCAGCCGTAGCGGAAGTAGTCTCAGAGGTCGTCGCCTCTTCGGCCCCGCCACCACAGGCGGTTACGAATACGGACAGGCCCATCGCCATAGCGGCTAGTGCAATCTTCGAGGTTTTCACGATTCTCCTTTTTCCGATAGCTGTCGCTACCGTTCGTCGGCTGTTTCTTCGGCCACTTCATACCCTCTGGCCACAATTGTCTACATCGTACACGCGCATAGACCGTTACCAAAAAGTAATAAACTTTTTCCGGGCGCTTCCCACAAACGCGAGTCCCGGAGCCTTTATCAGGGTGCCATTATTTACAACGGCCGTCGGTGAGTCAAAGTTCCAGGCCCCACAGTGAAACTGTCCGCAGGGCGGCGACGAGACAGCACTCGCGTACGAGGGGGCGTCGACAAGCCACAGCCAACACCAGCGCCATGCTAGAGATAGTTTCAAACCCACATAGAAATCCGATCTTCGGTGTTAGAGTTGGTATATGACTAACGCCGTTCCCCCACGTCACATCGTTATTCTCACCACAGGTGGTACCATCGCCTGCACATCAGATGAGCAGGGTGCCCTCGTCCCCACAAAGACAGGCGACGACCTCATCGAAACCATCACCCCGATGCTCGAGGGATCGGGAATTAGCGTTTCCTCCCACCCGCTCACCCAGCTGGACTCCTCGTCGCTCACGATGAAGGATCTCGATCTCATCGTCGGTTGCATCCGTGAGGTATTGAAGGACGCTGATGTGGACGGCATTGTGGTCACCCACGGCACGGATTCTATGGAGGAGTCAGCCCTCGCCGTCGATACGCTTATCGACGATCCCCGGCCGGTCATCTTCACCGGTGCCCAGCACCCGTTCGACGACCCCGACGGCGACGGCCCGCAGAATCTCTTCGAGGCCGTCATGACGGCAGGCGAGCCCTCCGCCCGCGGAATTGGCACGCTCATTGTCTTCGGTCACGCTGTCATTCCCGCCCGCGGTGCGCTTAAGTTCCACACCTCGGATGAGCTCGCCTTCGGTACGAACGCACCGGAGGAGCCGGAACGCGCCGATCCCGTCGGACCGGTCACCCTCGCTGACACTCGCGTCGATGTTCTCTACGCCTACCCCGGCGCGCCCCGTGACCTCATCGACAACGCCATCGCCAGCGGTTCCCAGGGCATTGTTGTGGAAGCCATGGGCAACGGGAACGTGGGCACCGATTTCGCCGAGGCCCTTGCCGATGCCCTGGAGAAGGACATCCCGGTCATCATTTCCACCCGCGTCCCCCGTGGCGACGTGTCCGGCACCTACGGCGGTGTCGGCGGTGGCAAGACGCTCCTGGATAAGGGCGCGCTTGGCTCCAAGTACTTCCGCGCGGGGCAGTCCCGGATTCTCCTGGCAATCGCTATTGCCTCCGGCAGGCATCCGGCAACCCTGTTCTAGCACTCGGTTTTTTCACGGAAAAGAAAGGGAGGCAGCACACGGTGCTGTCTCCCCTTTCTTGCCTTATACTAGCGTTCCTCGGGCAAGTTCTTGCGGGCGCGCCACGCCGAGTAGGCGGTGAAAGCCGCGCCGACGAGGACGATGACGACGCTGAACCCGATCCCGATCTCGCGCGCCTGCTCCGCTGCCACCTCACCGTAGGGTCTGCTGAAGAAGATTGAGGAGATGAGCAAGCAGTAGATCCACACGCCGGCCAGTACGGAGACGAAACCGCTTGCTACCTTGCAGGGATTATCTAGATTCATGGTTACCTTCCTTCTCGATAAAGGTTTAAGGGTGCACGAGCATCCTCAGGAAATACGTTTCCTACAACGGTAACAATTCATAACCGACTCGGGCAACACCTGATAGGGCAACCACAGGGGTTCGTTCAGGAGGCGGCGGCCTTCCCCTAGTTTCTTACTCGTCGGTGAGTCCTTCGTCGCCGGTTTCTGGTTCCTGGGGATCTTCTGGCCAATCGAGGCTATCCAAGGGGTCTGCCGGTTGCAGCTCCTCGTCATCCACGGCAAAAGTGTGGATCTTCCCGGGGCCTGTCGTGCGTGTTTCGAAGCGAACAGTAACGATGCCACCACCTGTCCCCTGCACCCACCCATGCCCGTAGTCAGGATGGTAAACATCCTGTGTTGCCCGCCAGCGGGAGACCACTGCCTCCCCCTCGGCATTGACAATAACCTCAGGGAAATCAACCCCGGCATCGTATTCGGTTACAACCTCTTCACGCACGATTTCCTGATCCAGCTCCGGGAACAGGACATCCTGCAAGGCTTCCTCCAACCCGGAAAAGCTCACACCCACAAGCCTGATGGCACCGACCTCCGAGGGGTAGCGCGTGATCCGAATCGCAGCGGCAAAAAGCGTATCGAATTCGTCCGTCGCGTATGGGAGTGTGTAGCTGCGGGACTCGATATGGAAATCGGCCATCTTTAACTTCACTGTCACAGTGCGGGCACCGCGGCCGTCCTTTCGCAGCCGCACGTGGGCATCCTCGGCAGCATGCCGAACAGCACGGTCCACCTCGTCCACCGTGGTGAGGTCACGTGCATAGGTCTGCTCAGCCGAGACTTGCTTGGCCACGGCTCGGGGCGCGACGACGCGATCATCGCGTCCGCGCGCCAGCTCCCACAGCGTGACGCCGACGGCTTTGCCGAGGGTGACCTCGACTTCCTTCTGGCTGAGCGCACCAAACTCGGCAATCGTTGTAATTCCCAGCCCGCGCAGTTTCGCTTCCGCCACAGGCCCCACGCCCCACAGCGAACGAACCGGCAAGGGGCCGAGAATCTCGTCTTGCTCCTCACGCGGAATGACAAAGGTTCCATCAGGTTTCGCCAGCCCGGAACCAATTTTGGCGTACTGTTTTCCGGCACCGGCACCGACGGAAGAGGGGATCCCGATGCTGGTGCGGATCTTCTCGCGCAGCATATTTGCCCAGTCGACAACGTCATCTACACTAGCCCCGACAAGCACTGTCGGTTCCATGAAGGCCTCATCCACGCTCAGCTGTTCGATGATGCCGGCTTCATCCTCGATTAGCCGCATGACCTTGCGGCTCACCGCCGAATACACCACTTTTCGAGGGGCTACGGACACGGCGGTGTACCCCACGAGTGCGCGCGCCTGGTGCATGGGCATCGCCGAGTGAGCACCAAACGCCCGGGCCTCGTAGGAGGCGCCGGCAACTACCCCACGCCCGTCAACACCGCCAACGAGGACAGGTTTCCCCCGCAGCGTCGGCCGGGTCAGCTGTTCACAGGACGCAAAGAACGCATCCATATCGATGTGAAGGACCCAGCGCTGCATACCCCCATCTTAACCAGCAGGCGTGACGACCTTTTCCTCCGCGGGCTCCTCCTGCTTCCTTACACGCTTACGGAGAAAGAACCAGCCGATTGCGAAGGCTGGGACGAGTCCGAAGATGGTCACGGCGACGGTAGCGCTGCCCACTGGTTTATCGAAGGCCATGAGGATAAACACACCGAAGAGGAACAGCAGCACAATGACGTCAAAGACAGCTGAGGACCGGTACTGCGGGCGCTCGATACCGGAGCGAACAAAGCCGATATGTGCCAAACAAATCATCGCCCACATGCCCAGAATGCCGATGGCACCCAGGTTGAGGAATACTTCAAACGCCTTTTCCGGGACGAAGTAGTTCGCCACAATGCCCACTACCATGAGCGTCGCTGTGGTGATGATACCGTTTTTCGGCACCCCATGTTCAGAGAGGCGGCCGAGGTAGCCCGGCGCGGATCCGGTCAAGGCCAGCGGCCGGAGGATGCGCGCGGTGGCGTATAAGCCCGCGTTCACACTGGACAGCGCAGCGGTGAGGACGACGAGGTTCATAATGTCACCGGCGTAGGGCACGCCGATGGAATTCATGAACGTCACAAACGGGGATTCCCCTGCGCTGTAGGCCGTGTAGGGCAGAAGGAAGCCGAGCAGCAGGATAGAGCCGACGTAGAAGAAGATGATCCGGAAGACCGTCGTGTTGATCGCCTTGGGGATCTGGTGCTCCGGGTCATCGGTTTCACCTGCAGTCACTCCGATCATGTCGATACCGGCGTAGGCGAACACCACGCCCTGGGTGAGGATCACAAGAGGCATGATGCCGTGGGGGAACCAATCGCCAAGCGCTGTTGCGCTGATCGTGCTACCCGGCGCGTGCCCCGTGACGAGGAGGACGATGCCGACGACGAGGAAGATGACGAGTGCCCCCACCTTGACCGCTGCGAACCAGTATTCTGCTTCACCAAATACCTTCACGCCAAGCAGGTTTACGGAGAGCACCACGGCGAGAGCTACGGCGACGAGAATCCACTGGGGTACGTCGTGGAACAGGGGCCAAAACTTGAGATAAATGGCGACGGCTGTGAGATCCGTTGTGCCGACGGTCACCCAGGCAAGGAAGTAGATCCACCCGGCAACAAAGGCAGCCGGCTCACCGAGAAACTCCCGCGCATACGAGGCAAAGGATCCGGATGTGGGGCGGTGCACTACCATCTCCCCCAGGCTTCTCAGCATGAGGTAGCCGATAAGCCCACAGACCGCGTACACGAGGGCAAGACCCGGGCCACCGACGGCCAGACGGCCGCCGGCACCGAGGAACAGCCCTGTTCCGAGGGCACCACCAAGCGCGATCATCTGGATGTGACGTGGCTTGAGATCCTTTTTATATCCTTGCGTTTCTTCCGCTCTAATTTTGTCCACGCGTTCACTATATACCGCTTGGTCTAGAAAGTGAACTAAGCTGTCTGTTTTCGGAGCGCCACCGCCGCGACGATGAGCAGCACACCGAACACCTCCACCTCAGAGAGGATCTGCCCCAGCATAATCATGCCGATGACCGCGGCTGTCACGGGAAGGAGGGACAAAAGCACCGCGTAGTAACCAGCGGAGGCCATCTTCAGCATGACCAAATCGAGACCATAGGGAATGACGGCACTCAACAACCCGAGACCGAAGGCCATCGCCACAGGCAGCACCAACTCTCCTGATCCTCCAATCGTCACTGTCTCCCACGAAGCTGCAACGAAGGGAGTCATTGCGACGGAGGCATAGATGAGCCCCACGCCCATGGACTCAAATGTTGACTCCCCGTGCGCCAACCTGTTGGAGGCGAGGATGTACAGTCCCCACAACACGCCAGAGATAATGATCCAGATAATCCCCGCAGTGTTCGTCCCCCACTGCGTTCCACTGAGGACAAGGACACCCGTCGCTGCTGCAACGAGCGCTACCCAATCGCGAACGGTTCTACTCCCCCACGCGGCCACAGCGATGGGGCCAATGAACTCAATTGCGACCGCCATCCCCAGGGGAATGCGATCGATGGCTTCGTAGAAAGCGGTATTCATCCCCAGCGTCACTGCCCCGTAGACCAGCGCGGGGACGCTCTTCCAATGCTCCTTTTTGGGGCGCACCAGCGCGACAAGAATAATGCCCGCTGCGCCGACGCGCATCCACGCCACGATCCAGGGCGACTGAACGTCGAAAAGATAGACCGCGAGCGCCGCCCCCAGATAGTTGGAAGCACCAGCCAGGATCATCAGCAAAGGGACGTAGAGCTTATTCACAGGAAAATATCTTAACGACACCCCGCAGCGGCGCAGGATTGCACGTGGCTGCCTTCCGGCAGTGTTACCAAACGGCAAGGCTGTACAACAAAGAAAAGCACCCCAGGTCATCATCGTGCGATGACCTGGGGTGGACAACCGTGGCGTGAAAAGGTGGTGCGGGGCGATCCCCGATCACCCTGTCACGCGCCGGTTTTTAGTTTTTCTTCTTGAGCGTTGCGGTCACACCAGAGATGATCTCGTGTTCGCCGGTTTGGTCGGTGAAGGCGAAATCGGTGGCGAGAACTTCCTCGGCGATGTGCTCGGCGAAGCGGTTGGCCCACTCGGACTTGTCTTCCGGCACCTGGAGGCGAACGGCGATGCGGTCCGAGACTTCGAAGTCCTCCGCCTTGCGGGCATCCTGCAGGCCACGGATAACGTCGGCAGCCCAGCCCTCGGCTTCGAGCTCCTCAGTCACGTTCTTGTCCAGGACGACAAGGCCGTTGTGGCCACTGATGCGGGCGGTGGAATCCGGGTCGGCGGCGGCGAGGACTTCCTCGTACTCGCCGGGCTGCAGCACCTGGCCGGCAGCCTTCACGGTGTCACCATCGCGCTCGTACTCGCCCTTCTTCACAGCGACGAGGGTCTGCTGGAAGTCCTTCCCCAACCGCGGTGCAGCGATCTTCGGGATGACGTTCACCTTGAACGAGCCGACAGCGTCGACATCAGTGGTGAGCTCAACATTCTTCACATTGACCTCGTCGCGGATGACGGGCGCGAACTCAGCCAAGCTGTTCGCCTCCGGCACGGCAACGGTGAGCTTGTCCAGAGGCAAGCGGTTACGCAGCTGCGCGGCTTTGCGGATCGACGATGCGGACGAGCACACGGCGCGCACAAGATCCATGGCCTGGACAAGCTTGTCATCGGCCGGGAAGTCCTCGGCGACCGGGTAGTCGGTGAGGTGCACAGAGCGCTCACCGGTCAGTCCACGCCAGATGACCTCGGTGGTCATCGGCAGCAGCGGAGCAGTCACCCGGCACAGGGTTTCCAGCACGGTGTACAGCGTGTTGAAGGCCTCCGGGTACTCATCGTCGCCAGCCCAGAAGCGGTCACGGGAACGACGCACGTACCAGTTGGTGAGGACGTCACAGAAGACGCGGATCTCATCGCAAGCCGTGGAGATGTCGGATGCGGATAGCGCGGCATCAACAGCGGTGATCAGGTCGCGGGTCTTCGCCAGGATGAAGCGATCCAGTACGTCCTCGGAGTCCACAGACCACGTGGCCTGCTTGGAGGAGTACAAGCGCAGGAAGCTGTACGCATTCCACATCGGCAACATCGCCTGGCGGACACCCTCGCGGATGCCCTGTTCCGTCACGATGAGGTTGCCACCGCGGAGAATCGGCGAGCTCATGAGGAACCAGCGCATAGCATCCGAACCGTCACGGTCGAACACTTCCTTCACGTTGGGGTAGTTGCCCTTGGACTTACTCATCTTCAGTCCGTCGTTGCCCAGCACGATGCCGTGGGCGACAACGCGCTTGTACGCCGGGCGATCAAACAACGCCGTGGCCAGCACGTGCAGCGTGTAGAACCAGCCACGAGACTGGCCAGAGTACTCGACGATGAAGTCAGCCGGCGAGTGGGTATCGAACCACTCCTTGTTCTCAAACGGGTAGTGCTTCTGCGCGAACGGCATGGAGCCAGACTCGAACCAGCAGTCCAGAACTTCCGGTACACGGCGCATCGTCGACTTGCCGGTCGGATCGTCCGGGTTCGGGCGAGTCAGCTCGTCGATGTACGGGCGGTGGAGGCTCTTCGGGCGCACGCCAAAGTCGCGCTCCAGCTCATCGAGGGAACCGTAGACATCGACGCGCGGGTACTCGTCATTATCGGACACCCACACGGGGATCGGCGAACCCCAGTAACGGTTACGGGAGATGTTCCAATCGCGGGCACCTTCCAGCCACTTGCCAAACTGGCCATCGCGGATGTGCTCAGGGATCCATTCAACCTTTTCGTGGTTGAGTTCCACCATGCGGTCGCGGAACTTCGTCACCTCAACGAACCAGCTGGGCAGCGCCATATAGATGAGCGGCTCGCCCGAACGCCACGAGTGCGGGTAGCTATGCACGATGGTCTGGTGTCGAACCACACGGCCGATGTGCTTCAGATCGCGGATGATGTTCTTGTTGGCATCGAAGATGAGCTGACCCTGGTATGGGGGCACCTGCTCGGTGAACTTGCCGTCCATATCTACGGGGATGACAAGGCCAACACCGTACTTCTTGCACGTGTTCATATCGTCTTCACCGAAGGCGGGAGCCTGGTGGACGACACCGGTGCCGTCCTCGGTGGTGACGTAATCAGCGAGCAGAACGTGGAAGGCGTTCTCCGTGTCCAGGAAGAAGTCAAACAATGGCTTGTAGGTCAGACCTTCAAGCTCAGAGCCGATGAAGGTATCGACGACCTCGGCGCTGCCCAGTTCCTTCTTGTACTCACTCACGAGATCCTCGGCGAGGAGGAACTTGCGACCCACGAACTCTTCGAGCCCATCTTCACCGACGGTCACAACGACGTAGCGAACATCGGGGTGAACGGCGAGTGCCAGGTTGGACGGAAGCGTCCAGGGCGTCGTCGTCCACGCAAGGAAGGAGACGTCGGAAAGCCTATCCAGAACCTTCTCGCCAGCGCTTCCCTCGTCAGCTCCGATGATCGGGAACGTGACGGTGAGCGTGGGATCCTGGCGGTCCTTGTAGGAATCATCCAGGCGGGTCTCTTGGTTGGACAGTGGCGTGTGCTCAGCCCAGGAATACGGGAGAACACGGAAGCCCTGGTAGATCAGGCCCTTGTCATAAAGGGTCTTGAACGCCCACATGACGGACTCCATGAAGTTGAGGTCCATCGTCTTGTAGCCGTTGTCAAAGTCGACCCAGCGGGCCTGGCGGGTGACGTAGTCTTTCCACTCCTCCGTGTAGCGGAGGACGGATTCGCCACAGTACTTGTTGAAGGCTTCGAGGCCCATGGCCTCCACATCGCCCTTGTCCTTGATGCCCAGCTGTTTCTCGGCCTCCAACTCAGCCGGCAGACCGTGGCAATCCCAGCCGAAAACACGACGGACAAGCTTGCCCTTCATGGTCTGGAAGCGGGGAACGATGTCCTTTACGTAGCCGGTGAGGAGGTGTCCGTAGTGCGGCAGGCCATTGGCAAAAGGCGGGCCGTCGTAGAAGACATATTCGGGGGCTTCTTCGCGGTTTTTGAGACTGGCTTGAAAAGTGCCGTCCTTGTCCCAGTACTCCAGCACGTTTTCCTCCATTGTGGGGAACTTGCTGGTGTTTCCGGACAAGTCGACGCGTGGGTACACATTCCCTACGTTGCTTTTCGCCGTCATAATGGATCACTCCTTAAAAACTGTCTTTTTTTGTTAACGCAGGGACGCAACCTCCGTTGCGCGGTACCACCCTGCTTGAAGCGCTACGCACTTCCGCTCGAGTTTTTAAGGATCTGTATCGGCGATCTGATGTCCGCCCGGTTCTACTCGGCTTTCACGCTTTTCTTCCGGGAGCTCGCCGGTGATAGCCGGGTCATAGCCTTGGAACGAACTATACCACCAAAAATGGTACGCGCGTCAAAAATGTCCCCTCCCACAACGTGGGAGGGGACATCAATAGCCGAAATCGGTCATGTACCTGGGAGTGGGCTACGAGCCCACACCCCTGTTATCTAGCCGAAGCTACTTATTGTTCTGCGGGCTACGCGGTGCGGAGGAGCCACGGCTCTGCAGCTCTTCCAGCTGGGATTCCAGCAGAGTCTTGAGGCGTGTACGGTACTCGCGTTCGAAGGTACGCAGTTCTTCGATGCGGTTTTCCAGGGCTGCCTGCTGGCTCTTGACGGTAGCCATGATCTCGGTGTGCTTGCGCTCGGCATCTGCCTGAAGGGCATTGGCCTTGTCCTGCGCCTGCCGGATCTGGGTCTCGGACTTGGTCGTCGCTTCGCTGATGAGGCGATCGGCCTTTTCCTGTGCCTCGCGAACCATCTTGTCGGAACGCTGCTTGGCATCTGCCAGGGTGCGCTGCGAGGAGGAGTTCGCATCCGAAATGGTGGACTCTGCTGCTGCGCGGGCCTCGTCCAGCATGGACTGGCTCTCGCTGCGAGCATCGTTGGTGAGTCGGTCGGCCATCTCCTGGGCAAGTCCGAGGACGCGGGCTGCCTGCATGTGCGTTTCTGCAGAGGCCTGGCCTTCGGTTGCGGGCTTCGTATCGGCGACCGTGGCGGTCTGCTGGGCATTGCGGGCGGAGGCTGCTTCGCGACGGGCCTTGTTGGCCTCCTCGCGGGCGCTTGCCACTTGCTTCTGCGCCTGCTCAAGCTTGGCTTCATACTCGGCTGCAACCTTACGACGAATCTCGTCCTCGTCT
The DNA here is from genome assembly GCA_022772305.1 of Corynebacterium glucuronolyticum. Taxonomy (GTDB): domain Bacteria; phylum Actinomycetota; class Actinomycetes; order Mycobacteriales; family Mycobacteriaceae; genus Corynebacterium; species Corynebacterium glucuronolyticum_A. The sequence continues at coordinate 24,841 of JALFAQ010000084.1, read as the reverse complement.
GCGCGGGAGATGGAGGCAACGGAGGTGCTGCCGGCAGCGGCACCGGAGCCAGCCTCCTTCTGCAGATCCTCTACGCGCTGGCGGAGGTCCTGGTTCTCATCCTGGAGGCGGGCGAGCTCGTCCTCAACAAGGTCGAGGAACTGGTCAACCTCGTCTTCGTTGTAGCCGCGCTTGCCAATCGGCGGCTTGCTAAAAGCTATGTTGTGCACGTCAGCTGGAGTCAGCGGCATTGACGAATCCCTTCACTTACCTAGGTGGTTTCACCGGTTAAGGTGAGTGCAACCAACTGGGCTGCACATCAACTTGTACTTAATCTTAATTGTTTTTCTTTCACTAGTGTACCCATTCTTCACGCATGTCACACCTAAAACCCTCCGGTTTCTCGGTATGCAACCAGCAGAATTAGTACAAAAGCGCACGTTGCAGGCGTATTAGACGACCATCGAGGAAAGCAGTATTTGAACTAGTTGGAGGGCGAAAAATAGTACGAGAACACTCATATCGAGCCCAATATTTCCCATCCGCAACGGCGGGATGAGCCGACGAAGCGCTTTCACCGGTGGGTCGGTGACGAGGAACAGCGGTTCAGACATGAGGGAGAACCACCGGGGTGGGCGGAAATCGCGTGAAAACGAGCCGATCATCTCAATGATGATGCGGAAAATGAGAATCCACGTGTAGATCCGCACGAGAAGGAGCAGGATGGAGATAACAGTACTCACAGTTTTCTAACTCTATCTAAAACACATGCCCCCGGCATAGGCCGGGGGCACGCAGCGTCAAAAGTGCTGGAAAAGGGGGATCGACCGCCTAGCGGCGAGCGGCGCGCTCCAGTTCAGAGACCGTGATGTCCATTCCCTCAGGGATGATGGCGAACATCTTGCGGCCAACCTTTTCCATGGTGCCTCGAGCGTTGAACACGAGGCCTGCAGCGAAGTCCACGATGCGACGTGCATCGGCGGTGTCCATGGCAGTCATGTCGAAGATCACTGCGTCACCATCACGGAAGGGCTCACCGAGCTGGCGGGCCTCCTGGTAGGAGTTCAGGTGAACAGTAACAACAGACGGCTCGTAACGGGGCTGGCTGTAACTTCCGTAGGAGCGCTCGTAACGAGACTCCTGCTTGTAATCGGTGGAGGGGCGAGCGGAGCCGTAGTACTCGTCTTCTGCGACGTAGTCTTCCGCCGGTCCGAAGCCGAAGAATTCCTTGAATTTCTGAACGTTTGTCATGTGTGTGGTCCTTCCTTAGCGCACTTGACGTTGCTGCGTTTTCGATGTGGCTTGTTGTTTTTTACGGTATTGGACGTGGTCCCAAAATGTCGGTTCCGACACGCACGAGTGTCGAACCATTTTCGATGGCCACCTCGAGGTCAGCGGACATCCCGGCGGAAAACTCCAGGGTTTCGCTGACACGCTTATCGAGATCCTGTTTCACCGCGAGAGCCGTGCTGAACGCCCGTTGCTCATCGCTGTCCACCGGCGGGACACACATGAGACCGGCGAGGCGCAGGTGCTCGGTCTCTGCCACGGCATCAGCCAGGGCGGGGATGTCCTCGGCGACGGCACCACCGCGGGCGGTGTCACCGTCGAGAGAGAGCTGCAGGTAGACATCAAGGGTGTCGGTCGTGCGATCGCCACGGTCGAGTGCGAGCTGCATGCCACGGTCCAAAGCCTGCACAAGCGTGAGGCTGTCGAGCGACTGCACCGCCGTGGCCCAGCGGGCGACGGAGTTGGCCTTCTTGGTCTGGATCTGGCCCAGCATGTGGAAGGCCATCGACGGGAATTCGGCAGCCTTCTTCTTGGCTTCCTGGTCTCGGTTCTCACCCACCGCCTCGATCCCTAGGGTGTGGAGGATGGCGATATCCTCGGCGGGATGGAACTTCGTCACGGGGAGGAGGCGTACCTCGTCGGTCCTGTCCGCAGCACTCATCGCCTCCGCGATGCGCCCGCGCACTTTCTTGAGTCCTGCGGCTATTTCGTCTTCCCGCGCCATGACTATCCGTACCTTTCAACCTCTCGTCTTTTCCTCCCCGCCCATCGGCGACGGGGAGGACGCTGGCTCTATGCCGGCATTATTGTTTGTTACCTTCATTTTCCGAGGGGAGGAAGATGATGGACGCTTGGCGCCCCGTCGTTCCGTCCCTGCGGTAGCTGAAGAAGTCTTCGTCTTCAATGGTGCATCGCGGATCGGTGTGGATGGCGACCACTCCGAGCCCGTACAGCTGCCGAACGATCCCCGCCCGCAAGTCGACGCTGGGGGTGTTCTGCACCGTCCTTGTGGCACTACCCGGCAGGTGTTCTTCGACATCGGCGACCATGTCTGCTGGCAGTTCGTAGTGCCGACCGGAGGCTGCAGGGCCGATCCAGGCGTGCATCGTGGCTGGGGTTGCCCCGAGGCTCACCATTTGTTTCACTGTCTTTTCGACGATCCCATTGCGCGCTCCCAGTCGTCCCGCATGCACGGCTGCAACGATGCCGTGGTCGGCATCAGATAGCAGCACGGGAACGCAGTCCGCGGTAAGGACGACCAGCGCCAGGTCACGTTCGGTGGTGACGATGGCATCGGTAAGCTCTACAGGCGTGGGAGTCGTGGAATCAACGACGGTGACGGTGGGCGAATGCACCTGTTCCATGTACACGAAGCGGTCGACAGGCAAGCCGATGGATTCCGCCACATAGGCACGGTTACGTGCCACAGCAGCGGGGTCATCTCCTACGTGATCGCCTAGGTTCAGCCCCTGGTACGGGGGCTGTGAGGCACCGCCGCCACGGGTGGTGAAGAAGATCCTCACCGGCCGCTCGGCCGCATTCATGTTCGCCATGTGTTCCTGCTCTAGCGGAGGAAGCTCGGCACATCGAGATCGTCGTCGCCATCGTCCGGACCACGACGGTAGGAACGGGAGGTGTCCTCACGCTCGGTGAAGAGTCCACGACGCTCCGTGCGCTCGCCACGGTCTGCAGGGTGCTCGCGCTGCTCCGGCCCATCCGCGATGCGGTGGCGGGAGATTGCCTGGTCATCGTGGGAGTAACGGCCACCAAAAAGGGACTCGGACTCACTCGGTGCAGGGGTGACATCAGCTGCGTAGCTGTGCAAGGACCGCTCCTCCTCGGTACCTGGGGCCGCTGCTGCAGATTCTGCGTGCCCACCGGGAACCTCGTCTGCTTTCTTCTTGGCGTCCTCGGTGTTGTTCTTGTTATCAAAGCCGGTGGCAATGACGGTGACGCGGATCTCGTCGCCGAGGTTGTCGTCGATAATTGCACCGAAGATGGTCTGGACATCTTCGTCAGCCTTCTCAGCAATGAGTCGACCGGCTTCGTTGACCTCGTGGAGGCCCATGTCGGAGCCGCCAGCGAAGGACACGACGAGGCCGTGTGCGCCCTCGATCGTGGACTCCAGCAGCGGAGATTCGATGGCCTGCATGGAGGCGGTGACCGCACGGTTTTCACCGCGGGCGGAGCCGATCCCCATGAGGGCGGAGCCGGCATCGCTCATCACGGCACGGACATCGGCGAAGTCCACGTTGATGATGCCCGGGGTAGTAATGATGCGGGTGATGCCATCAACACCATTGAACAGCACCTCATCTGCTGCGCGGAAAGCGTCAAGCATAGAGAGGTTTTCGTCACCAAGCTGCAGGAGCCGGTCGTTCGGAATGACGATGAGAGTGTCGCACACCTCGCGGAGCGCGTCGATGCCCTCCATAGCCTGCTTCGTGCGCGCACGTCCCTCGAAAGTGAACGGGCGGGTGACAACGCCGACGGTGAGCGCGCCCTGCTTCTTTGCAATGTTTGCTACCACAGGAGCGGCACCGGTACCGGTTCCGCCACCCTCACCAGCGGTGACGAAAACCATGTCTGCACCCTTGAGGATCTCCTCGATGTCATTCTTGTGGTCTTCCGCGGAGGTACGTCCCACCTCGGGGTTCGCGCCGGCGCCAAGGCCACGGGTGGCGGCGCGACCGATCTCCAGCTTCACATCAGCATCGGAGAACATGAGGGCTTGCGAGTCGGTGTTGATGGCGATGAATTCAACACCTTTCAACCCCTCCTCGATCATGCGGTTAACCGCGTTGACACCGCCGCCGCCGACACCGACGACCTTAATGACGGCGAGGTAGTTATCTGGTGAGGTCATAATGGGTAAGCTCGCCTTTCTGTACAAATTCTGCTTGCTAGGGCTCCTGGTTAAAGGTTCCTTCCAATTCTCAACCACGACAAGCAAAATGTGTTCTACCAACTGCGCGGCGTGTCTCCACCCTCTACTTGAGGTTTAGGTTTTACAGTTGGTTCTTACGGGGTTCCGCTTGAGGCTTTCGCTATTCGACGGTAACGAGCTGGGGGTTGGACACATCAAAATGCTCGCCGGGGCGGGCAAGAACGAGCTCTGTGGCAATCGCCTTGTTATGCGCCTGCTCGGCCGAACCCCAGTAGACGGTGCGACCGTCGAGAAGCTCCAACGTGATTTCGTACTGGCTCGGTGCCTTGACCCGAGCCACATCCTTGCGTACCCCCTCCGGGAGCTCCCCCACCACCTGTAAGCAGGCGGTAAATACCGCCGGGTCATCCACGGAAGCACCTGCGATCTCCACCGTGCCAAGTGGTGGCTGATCAATGACGAAGGGTTTCCCCTCTGCGTTGATGAGGGTGGGCCCGTCCGTGGCATTCACGTACGCCACGGCCTGCTGCTCCGTCACCTCGACGGACAAGGTCGACGGCCATTTCTTACTCACCGTCGCCTTCTTCACCCATGGAAGGGCTGCCACATCCCGGGCCGCCCCGGACGAATCGACGGTTGCCAGCTGCTCCCCCTCACGCACCCCCGTGGCCTGTTGGATTTCTTCCACCGACGCGCGTTCCACCCCACGCACATCGATGCTTTTCACTGCGAACCACGGCGCGAAGAAAACCAGCCCACTGACAATCGCCACCACGACGACGAGGGAGCCGATGCCCAGGAGTACCTTCTTCACGCGCGTGTGTCCTCGTTTCTTTCTAGTCCGTCAGCTCTTCCAGGGAGCGGATGATCTCCGCACCGAGCATCGTTACCGAGCCTGCACCCATGGTGAGCACGACATCGCCCGGCTTAGCCACGCGCGCGACAGCAGCCGGCGCATCGTTAAATCCCGGGACGTACTCGCCCGTGCCGTCGATCTTATCCGCCACCAGCGCACCCGTAACGCCCTCAATCGGCTCCTCGCGGGCACCGTAAATATCCAGCACAATCGCGTGGTCGGCCAGCGATAGCGCTTCTCCGAATTCGTCGGCAAACTCCATCGTTCGGGAGTACAGGTGCGGCTGGAAGCAGACGATCACCTGCGGACGCTCCTCGTCCGACTTACCAGCAGCGCGAGCCTCCCCCACAGCCTTCGCCTGGCACGCGCGCAGCACGGCGGCCACCTCGGTGGGGTGGTGCGCGTAGTCGTCGTAGACTGTGACGCCGGAAAGCGGGCCGCGCTCCACCGTCCCCTTGAGCTCAAAGCGACGCCGCACACCAGTGAAATCGCTAATTCCTGCGGCAAGCTCGGTGAGGGTCTCAGCATCGAAGGAGCCGTTCTCACGCTTCGACGCGAGGAAGGTCGCGCCCAGAGCAGCCGCTGCGTTGAGGACCATGTGCCTGCCCGGCGTACGCACTGTGACCTCCACGGAGAGAACCTCTCCCCCAGGAACGTGCACGTGCATCGTGGCGACGGAACCATAGGCGGTAAGCTCCACCGAATCGACGGCGACAAGCGGAGTTACCGTGGGGAACGAGGCGAGTGTCTCGGCGAAACCGTAGCCATACACTGTCCCCGGAGCAGAGGTGGCCAGCCGCGAGGCGTGCTCATCCTCCATGCACACGAGAAGCTCACCGCCATTATCGGCAGCCACCTGTGCAAACTTGTCAAACACCTCGAAGTACTTCTCCGGTGTTTTGAAGAAGTCAAGGTGATCAGGCTCGATGTTCGTCACGACGGCCACATCCGGCGCATAGCTCAGCAGCGAGGCATCCGACTCGTCGGCCTCTGCCACGAACGCGCGCCCCGTGCCATCGTGAGCGTTGGTTCCGGCCTTGTTCAGCTGGCCCCCGATGGCAAAGCTGGGGTCTAGGCCTGCCTGCTGCATCGCAACGACAGCCATGGACGTGGTCGATGTCTTGCCGTGCGTGCCGGCGAGGAGAACCTGAATGTGATCCTTCATCAGCTCAGCAAGCAGGTCGCTGCGACGAATGACGGGGATTCCCTGCTCGCGGGCAGCGGCCAGCTCCGGATTGTCTTTGGGAATAGCGGCAAACGAGGTGACGACCACAGTCGGCAGTTCGCCGGACAGTGACAGGTTTTCTTTCGCGTGCCCGTCGGCGATCTGCGCCCCCATGGACCGCAGCGCCAGGACGACGCGAGAAGATTTAGCGTCCGAACCGGTGACTACCGCACCCCGGGACAGCAGGATGCGGGCAAGCCCACTCATTCCTGCACCGCCAATGCCGACCATGTGTACGCGGTGGAGATCCACTTATTTACCCTTCCTAAAGCTCGATGCCTTGGCGATGACTCGCTCGGCAATATCAACCGAGGCGTGTCCCAGAGTGCTCTGGCGTGTCGCCTCCCCCATAGATTCTAGAATCTCCGGATCGTTGAGGATAGCTAGCACCTGGGAAGCAAGTGTGGCACCCGTCAGCTCGGCATCGGCGATAAGCGTCGCGCCTCCCGTCGATACCACGGGGGTGGCGTTCAGCGCTTGCTCACCATTGCCGTGTGGCAGCGGTACATAGATCGCAGGGATGCCCGCTGCTGTCACCTCGGCTACGGTCATGGCTCCTGCACGGCACACGACGAGGTCTGCCACCGCGTAGGCGAGATCCATATCTTTAATGAACGGAACGGCCGTGTACGCCTCGTGGTCTTCCGGTGCGCTGTTCTTCGGCCCATAGGCATGCAGGACCTGGAACCCCGCAGCGGTGATGGATTCCACTGCAGCGGCCAGGGCACGGTTGAGGCTCATAGCCCCCTGCGAGCCACCGGTGACGAACAGGGTGCGCTTGTCCGGATCCAGGCCCCATTTCTCACAGGCCTGTGCCTTTCGCTTCGCCTGCGTTTCCCCATCCCCTGGGTAGAGGCGACGGGCAATCGGAACACCGACAACATCACCTTTGACCCCCGAGTTTGCTACAGCGGTCAGGCCGATGCCTCCCAGCGCCATTCCGAGCTTGTTGGCCATCCCTGCGCGGGCGTTAGCCTCGTGGACGAAGAACGGGATGCCACTCAACCGTGCTGCGATGTACGCAGGGGCGGACACATAGCCGCCGAATCCAATGAGGCAATCGGCTTCCACATCGGCAAGGATCTTCTGCGTTTCCCGCACGGCGCGAATAACGTTAAACGGGAGCTTTGCCAGAGTCGTATTTACCTTTCGCGGGACCGGGACCGGACGAATCATCCGCAGGTCGAATCCGCGCTCGGGAACAATATCCTTTTCCAGACCTTTCTTCGTCCCCAAAGCGGTGACACGCGCACCGTGGTCATCGCGGAGTACCTCTGCGACGGCAAGTGCTGGCTCAATGTGGCCTGCTGTTCCTCCGCCAGCGACCACAATCGATAGCGGATCGTGTACTTTACTCACCTTGTTCTCCTTGAATCTCGTCCGTGCGCGCGGTAGCGCTCCGTCTTATATGGTCGCGCGTCCCGCGAACCGGAGTGCCGAAGCCTGTCCGTGGAATGGAAGTCATGCCGAACCGTCCCGCGTGGTGTTCTCTCCTGCGGCCGTGAACGGCGGGAGCGCGTCCCCACAGGGCGCTGCGCTCGGGAACGCTGTGCTCGCTGAACGTCCAGCTCCTCCTCCGATGGCAGCGTGGCCCGCCTAGCGCCGAGGGTGCCGTCGCTCGGAGTGGGCTCGGGAAGGCGCAGCAGGCGATCGATCGTGGGGAACCCGTTGTACTGCATCGAGGAGATTGCTTCCGGTTCATGTCGCGCACACGAGGCAACGAGGCCCAGCGCGCCCAGCGTAATCACCGTCGCGGTACCACCTGAGGACAGCAGGGGCAGCTGCACACCGGTAACAGGGAACAGCCCGATAACGTAGCCAATATTGAAAAATGCCTGGAAAACGATGCCAGCCACGAGAGTCGCGGACATGAGGGACATAAATGGGCGGGTGTTCTTCATCGCCGTGCGGAAGCCGTAGACAGCGAGCACCGCGAACAGCCCAATGACGATAATGCCGCCCCACAGGCCCAATTCCTCGCCGATGACAGCGAAGACAAAGTCATTCTTTGCCTCCGGCAGGTAGTACCACTTGGCGCGGGACTGCCCCAATCCCAGGCCAAGGAGGCCGCCGTCGCCAAGCGAAAGGAAGCCCTGGTAGGTCTGGAAGGCGCTCGACCGCGTCTCCTCGAAGTACCCGGTGAGGGCGTCTGCATACGTAGTAATGCGTTCTGCACGGTAGCCGGAGCCGAAGAGAAAGAGAGCGATGAGCAAAAACACGGCGATACCGAAGCCTGCGCCGATCCACACCCAACTCATGCCGGTGAAGAAGAGAAGCGCGGCGACGATGAGAATGGTCGTGGCGGTCATGCCGAAGTCGCCCTGCAGCATGATGAGGCCACAGGTAAGTAGCGACACCCCGATGAACGCCCACTGGCGTGGGTGAAAGTTGTTTCCTGGTGCCCGGCAGCCAGCCAGGTAGTGTGCGCCCCAAATGGCGATTGCCACGCGGGCGAGCTCACTGGGCTGGAAGGACACTGGTCCCAACCGGAGCCACGACTGCGAACCCACTTCTTCTGCACCGGTACCGATGACCAGCACCAGCCCCAGCAAGATGAGGGAGATGATCATGAGCAGCGGGGAGAACTTGCGTACCCAATCGAGTGGGATCTTCATGGCCAACCACATGGCGAGAAGCCCCAGCACCACGTAAATCGTCTGGCGGGCAGCGGAGCTCCACACCGTTGCGCCCTCATCTACCACTGACCATGTTGTGGTGGTGGAGTAAGCAACTACAAGACCCAATACCGTGAGCAGGCCGATCGTCACCATGATGACACCGTAGTCCATGAGTGGCTTGGCGTGCTGGGCACGCCACCAGGTGACCAGAGGGCCTTCCGAAGTGGTTTTTGTGGACGTGGACTCGTTATGATTCATCGTGGGCACCGTCGCTTTCGGTGTCGGGGAAGTATTCACGTGCCAGGTGGGTAAAGATGTTGCCGCGTTCTGCCATCCCCTGGTACATGTCCAACGAGGCTGCAGCCGGAGCGAGCATCACGGTGTCGCCGGGTTCGGCAACACGGTAGACAAATTCCATAATGTCGCGCATCGCCTCGTGCTTGTCCGTTGATTCGGTGACGAATACGGGCACGGCAGGGGCATGAGCCTCCAGACCGGCGCGAAGCATTTCTCGATCTACGCCAAGAAGCGCAGCGGCTTTCATATGGTGAGCGTTTTCTGTGAGGAAGTCATCGATATGCGCACCTTTGAGCTGCCCGCCACCGATCCAGATGTAGCGATCAACACCCTTCAGCGCCATAGTGGCTGCATGCGGGTTAGTGGCCTTGGAGTTATCCACGAAGGTGACACCCGAGCCCGTGTGGGTCACCGCGCCACGGTGGGCGGAGACCGAATAAGAAGAGAGGGCCTGGGCGATCTGACCGGGTGTCGCTCCGAGTGCACGGGAGACAGCCGTGGCGGCCAGGGCATCGGAGATGCCTGCGAGCCCGGGAGGGGAGATACCGTCCGCCGGAGCAATGACGAGGTCATCGGAAAATGCCCGGTCCACAATGTAGCCATCGCGGACACCTACTTGGCCCGCTTCCGGCTCAGACAGCGTGAAACTGATCGCCTCTGGGGCGAGAGCACGGACGACTGAATCGTCGGCGTTGACTACGGGAATCTTTGCCTTCAATACCTTGGCTTTCGCCGCCGCGTAGGCCTCAAAGCTGCCGTGCCAATCGAGGTGGTCATCGGCAAGGTTGAGCACCGTCGCCACCGCCGGGGTGAGGGTGGACGAGTAGTGCAGCTGGAAACTGGAAAGCTCGGCGACGAGGATGTCGACGCACGGTTGATGTGAAAGCGCGTCACCGACGGCCACGCCGATGTTCCCCACCGGCAATGCCTGCGGATTGTCAGGATCGTCTCCGGCGAGCATCGCTGCAGCCATACTCGTCGTCGTGGTCTTTCCATTCGTGCCAGTTATGGCAACCCATGTGTGGGGCTCACCGAAGGCACCTGCCTGATCGAGCTGCCAAGCGACTTCTACGTCACCAATGACCGGAATCCCCTTCTCAGCAGCGCGCACAAACAGCTCCGAGGTTGGGCGCCAGCCAGGTGAAGTCACGACGGCACGATAGGAGGCGACGTTTTCCTCAGCGTCGGTAAGAGGGATGAATCCACAGCCCGTCTCATTAGCCACCCGTGCGCCGAGATCAACATTCGAATCAGCAAGCGTGACATCCGCCCCGCACGCGCACAAAAGGCGCGCGATGCCCGAACCGGACACCCCCGCGCCAGCGACGACGAGTGGCCCCGTGAGCTGCTCCGGGAGCGAGCCGGTCCATTTACTCATATCCACTGCACTTTCTGTAGGTTCGCTGCCGGTAGTTCCTAGTGTGGCCCTAAGTGTATTCACTCGTGGGGTGCAATCGGGGATGCACCTCCCAAGCGCCACACACTTTCCACTTAGTCACAATAATCACAATTTTACCGAGAGCCACAGTGGTGTGCGAAATAAAAAAGCGATACCGAACTCATTCGGTACCGCTACAGGTTTCACCCACTACATCGGTGCGGATGTCAGCCAATCACCGTAGAACGCCGCCAGCCCGGCAATGCTCGACATTGCAGCGAGAAGCCAGAAACGAATGACCACCGTCGTCTCGGCCCAACCACCTGCTTCGAAGTGGTGGTGGAACGGAGCCATCCGGAAGACGCGCTTCTTGGTGGCCTTGTAACTTGCCACCTGGATGACGACAGAAGCAGCTTCGACGACGAACAGTGCTCCGATGATGATCATGAGCAGCTCTGTACGGGAGGTGACGGACAGGCCGGCCACCAGCCCGCCGAGTGCCAGCGAACCGGTATCCCCCATGAAGATCTTTGCCGGTGCGGCATTCCACCACAGGAAGCCAAGGCAGGCACCGAGCCCAGCTGCTGCCAAAACGGCGAGATCCAGCGGGTCACGCACCTGGTAGCAGGAAGTCTCGACCTCAACCGAGCAGGAATTACGGAACTGCCAGAACGTAATAAGCGTGTACGCACCCATCACCATTGCTGTCGATCCGGCAGCCAAACCGTCGAGACCGTCGGTGAGGTTCACCGCGTTCGACCACGCAGAGATGAGAATGTACATGAAAGCCAGGAAGACAACGAAGCCGAGTGCCCCGACGATGCCACCATCGCCGAAAGCGAGGTCGATTGTGGGGATATCGCGGAGGAAGCTGAGGCTCGTCGACCCCGGTGTCAGCCCCGTCTCGTCGGGGAAGCGAACAACCAGGATGCCGAAGAGGATCGCGGCGACGAACTGTCCGACGAGCTTTGCCGTTTTGTTCAGCCCGAGGTTGCGATTCTTGTACAGCTTGATGAAGTCGTCGGCAAAGCCGAGCGCACCCATCGCCACCGTCAGCCCTAGGACGAGGAGCCCCGAGGCGGTGAATCCGCCGTAGCCCATGATGGAGGCGTAAATAGAGGTCACAACGTAGGCAACGATAATGCCCAAAAGAATCGCAATACCACCCATGGTGGGGGTACCTCGTTTGGCCAGGTGCCACTTGGGGCCGTCCTCCCTAATTTCCTGTCCTAAGCCTTCAGAGGAGAACTTCCTAATCAGATACGGGGTGAACAGGATGGAGAACAAAAAGGCAATGACGCCACTAATGATGATCTGGGTCATGCGCGCTACTTCACCTCACGCGAATTACTACTCGAGCTATCGGATACATTTTCCGCACCCGAATCTGCAGGAGACGCGAGAAGAGTGTGAGCTACAGCCCACAGACCACACGAATTTGAAGCCTTGACCAAGACCACATCCCCTGGTTTCAGGTGCCTTAAAACTATATCCGCAGCCTCTTCGGTAGTGGAAACCACCTCGGTATTAACCCCGTAGCGCCGAGCTTCCAGGGCCAACGCGCCCATCGCCGTGTTTTCGCCCACGGCGACAAGGTTGTCGATATGACGGTTGTACAGCACCTCAGCCAGAGCCACGTGTTCACTCAACGAATCCTCGCCGAGCTCTCCCATGCACCCGAGGACAGCCCACGAATGGCAGTTCTCTCGGCCGGAGGCAGTGAACGCGAGTGCGTCGATGCCTGCCCGCATGGAATCCGGGTTGGCGTTGTAAGAATCGTTGATGACGGTCACGCCGTCGGCACGGGTCCGCACATCCATGCGGTACTCGGACGAAGAGACATGCTCGCACAACGCATCCGCGATGGACTCACAATCAAGTCCTGCGGCGTGCCCCACAGCAGCCGCCGCAAGTGCGTTGTACACCTGGTGGCGACCAAACACCCGCAGCTGGATACGCCGTGGCTTCTCACCGGCGATAACAAGCGTAAAGGCGGGGCGGGCAACAGCGTCGAGCTCCACATCTTCAGCACGAACGTCCGCGTGGTTGGTGACACCGAACGTCACGATCCGCGCAGTTGTCCGATCACGCATCCCAATGACGAGGGGATCGTCGACATTAAGGACCGCCACTCCTCCATCATCTGCTGCGGGCAGAGCCTCCACGAGCTCGCCCTTCGCGCGCGCAATATTCTCCTTGGACCCAAACTCGCCGATGTGCGCGGTACCGACGTTCAGCACAGCGCCGATACGTGGCGGAGCGATGCGCGCCAGGTGCGCGATGTTGCCGATGGAACGAGCGGATAGCTCACTAACCAGATACGTCGTCTGCTCCCCCACCTTTAACGCGGTGTAGGGATGCCCGAGCTCATTGTTGAAAGAGCCGGGAGGAGCAACTGTTTCGCCAGCTTGCCGGAGAACGCTGGCAATAAGGTCTTTCGTGGATGTCTTGCCGGCGGAACCAGTCACACCGATGACGGTGAGACCGTGCTCGCTAACAGCTTTCTCTGTGTGCGCACGCGCGAGCTTGGACAGTGCGGTGATGACGGCCTGCCCTTCCCCCGTCGTGTCGGCTTCCAGTACGTACGAGGATGCAGAATCGCTCAATTCCGCCGTATCCGAGTTATCCACGACGATTCCCGGCTGGCCAGTGCGATGCCCCTCGAGGCACGCCACGGCACCCTGCTCCACGGCGATGCCGGCAAAATCGTGCCCGTCGACGCGGGCACCCGGCAGGCAGATGAACAGGGATCCCTCGGAAACATTGCGGGAGTCGAACTCGACGGGGCCGCTGACGATGGTGTCAGGCTCCGCACCGTCTACGAGTTCCCCGCCTGTAATAGTGGCAATGTCGCCGAGGCGTAATGGAATCATGATCCGTCCTTTTCGGTTGTGTCGTACCGGTGGTGTACCGGTTTACCCAAGTCAGATTAGTAGCTTTGCGTGACAGCGCCAGGAATCTAGCTTCCCTGCGTGCCCTCGGAACCTGCTCCGTTAGCAAGCGCATTGGCGAGCTCCACGCGGTCATCGAAGTCCTTCATCTCCTCGCCGACAAGCTGCCCCTGCTCGTGACCCTTGCCCGCGACGATAATGGCATCGCCCGGGTGTGCTTTGCTCACGGCCAGGCTGATGGCTGCGCCACGACCGTCGACGTTGCAAATATCTACGCTACGGCGGCTGGGGTGCGAGGCGACGAACTCTTTCGCGCCATCCTCAATCGCCTTCCGGATGGTCGCCGGATCCTCCGTGCGGGGATTGTCGTCGGTAATAATGACGACATCTGCGCCTGCTACCGCGGCAGCGCCCATCATCGGACGCTTGCCGTGGTCGCGGTCGCCACCGGCACCGAAGACAGCGATGACGCGCCCCTCGACCTCGTCACGAACCGCCTTGATAGCCGCCTCGAGAGCAGCCGGCTTGTGCGCGTAATCGACAACGGCAAGCACACCCTGATCATTGGTGATCTTCTCCATCCGCCCAGGAACCTGGATGTTGGCAAGCCCGTCGATGAACGCGCGGACGTCCAGATCTGTAAACGCAGCTGCGGCAATGGCGAGGCTAGCGTTGGCGACGTTGAAAATTCCCGGGATATGTAGCAGCACGTGCTGCTTCTTGCCCTTGTAGGTGATGGTGAACTCAGAGGTCCCATCCGGTGCTGTTTCGATATCCGTAGCCGCGAAGTTTGCAGGCGCGCCCTTGGTGGCTACCGTCGTTGCTGCGGGACCTGCAAGACGGGTGAGATCAACGCCCCACTTATCGTCGATGCAGATAATGGACTTCTTCGCGCGGATCGGGGAACCCGGAACGAAGAGCTTCGCCTTGGTGTGGAAGTAGTCCTCCATCGTCGGGTGGAAGTCCAGGTGATCCTGCGAGAGGTTAGTGAACAGCGCGATATCAAAGTCAACGCCACCGACGCGACCCAACGCGATGGCGTGCGAACTGACCTCCATCACCACATGGGTGACACCGGCATCGCGCATGGTGACGAACAGCTCCTGCAGCGTCGGCGCTTCGGGGGTGGTCAACGAGGTGGGAACCTTCTTCCCCGCGATGCGAGTACCAGTGGTGCCGATGAGCCCCACGGTGGCGCCGGCTGCTGCGAGACCTGCCTCCACCATGTAGCTCGTCGTCGTCTTGCCCGAGGTACCGGTAATACCGATCACGGTCATGTCTGCGGAGGGGTTTCCGCACACAAGGGAGCTCACAGCCCCGAGGTTGGCACGCAGGTCATCAAAAACGATGACGGGGCGGGTTTCTCCTGCAGTCTTGAGGATTTCGTAACCAGGCTTATCTGTGACGATAGCGGCAGCATCGGAGGAGCCTGCGAACCGTGCGCCGTGGCTGCGTGTGCCGGCAACTGCGGCAAACAGACCGTCGGGGCGGGCATCGACACCATTGATGGCGATATGGGACACCTCGAGGTCCGCGGACCCCTGACGTAGGTGTAGGTCGCCGCCGCACTCGGTTGCGATACGTTCGATTGTCACAGCCACTTGGTTTACGTTCCTTTTCTTACTTTTTATCTCAGTCCGACGTAACAGTATGCACCTCTGTCCTACGGATTAAAAAAGCCCACGTGGACCGGGTACTCCCCTGCTGCCCGCTACGGTACTTGTAAAACGTGCGGCTCGCCCGGCGGGACGGGGTTAACGTTGTCTCGCTCGATGAGCCAGGAGGCGATGTCTTTGAACAGCGGTGCTGCGGTCTGTCCGCCACCGCCGTGCACGCCACGCTCAGGATCGTCCAGCATAAGGGCAATAACAAAGCGCGGATCGTTGGCGGGTGCAATACCCGCGAACGTGATCCAGTAGTCCGAATTGGAGTACGCGTGGGTCACGGGATCCACCTGCTGTGCCGTACCGGTTTTTCCGGAAACCTGGTAGCCGGCAATCGCTGCGTCCGGTGCCGTGCCTCGGTTGATGCCGGTGGGGTCGCTTTGGGTCACTCCCTGGAACATGTCCAGGAGCGTCGCGGCCGTGTGCTTACTCACCACTTTAGTGTGAGCTGGTTCTGGCTGCTCGATGGGGGTGCCGTCGGCGGCCGTGACGTGGTCGATGATGCGCGGTTCGATGCGCTCGCCGCCGTTGGCGATGGCCTGGTACACGCTCGCCATTTGTAGCAGCGTCCAGCTCATTCCCTGGCCGATAGGGAGATTGGCGAAGGTCCCACCGCTCCACTGTTCGCGGGCGGGCAGCAGGCCTGCAGATTCTTGTGGCAGTTCGATTCCGGTGGCCTGCCCGATGCCGAACTTGTCAAGGTATTCGGCGTATTTTTCCTCGCCCACCATCTGCGCAAGCATGAGTGTTCCCACGTTGGAGGACTTACTGAAGATGCCGGTGGTGGTGTAGTTGACGTCGCCGTGTTCCCACGCGTCACGGACCGTCACGCCTGCCATATTGATGGCCCCGGGGACAGTGTGCACGGTATCCGGCTGGGTCACGCCTTCCTCGATGGCCGCGGCTGCGGTGATGATCTTCGCTACGGAGCCGGGCTCAAACGGATTGCTGATGGTCGTGTTGCCAAAGGTGCGGTCTTTCTTCAGCTGCTTTTCGATATCCCCGGTGGGATCAATAGTGTCCGAATTGGCCATGGCAAGGACGCGCCCTGTCTTGGCATCAAGGACGACAGCCTCCGCCCCCTTGGAATTGGACATGTCCTTTGCCTGCTGCACCTGGGACTGCACGTACGTTTGCAGGTCGAGGTCAATGGTCAGGCTGATGTCTGCCCCATCGGTTACCGGAGTGACATCGCGCAGCGTGCCGGGGATTGCTTCTCCTGATGCGGCCACGTCCTGGGTTTTCTTGCCGTCTTTACCAGCAAGCTGGTTATCCTGTGACACCTCTAGACCGAATTGGCCGGTGCCGTCGGTATCCACCTTCCCCACGACGTTCGCTCCAATCGCTCCGTTGGGATACTGGCGAATATCCTGGTGGTCGGCAGCGATGCCGAAGTATGTTTCGCGGACCTTGGCGGCAACATCCGGGTCGACGTTGCGGACGAGTACCTCGTAGTTGGAATCCGCGAGCAGCTTCTTCCTAATGTCCTCTTCCTTGATGTCGTCGGCATTGGCAGCAGACTCGCGCACCATGACGGGAATCTCGCGGGCCATCTCGTCAATGCGCTCTGTCGCCTTTTGCACGGCGAGTTCATCAAGCTGGTCGTTGGTGTACTGCTCGTAGAATCCCGACTCCAAGAGCTGGCCACGCATGTAGATGGGCAGCTCCTTGCGCAGGATGTTGGGCGAGACGGTCAGCGTGCTCGCCTGCATGGTGTAGGCCAGTTCCTTGCCCGTCTGATCAACAACACTGCCTCGCCGCGCAGGGTCGACGTACGTTCTGGTGCGCTGCTCTTCTGCTTGCAGCGCCAGCTTCGGACCCCATACGACCTGCACGAGCGTAAGTCGGCCGATCAGGGTGATAGCGAGGACAGCCGCGATAATGTTGACGATCTTCACCCGGGAAGTCAGCATTGCCGACGCGCTTTTGGTTGCGCTTTGGTGGCTTTTCGACGGCCTCGACTGCATCCTCACTCCTTTGTCTTGTGCTATCGCACAGCCTAAGCGCTACGGAGCCAGGATGGCCGTAGACAGGCCGTCGACAAGCCCGAAAAACTACCTCTCGTTGGGATCGTACGGTGCCAGACCGGCGTTGGAGCGCAGCATCGGAGTGCTCGCCTCCTGCGGTATCTGGACAACCGAATCGGTAATCTCATCGGTGCTCTCCGGGGAGCTCGAGGCTCGGCTGGAGCGAACCGGTGCATCGTTGACATCCGTCAGCGGACGCGACTCTGCCGGGTTCGCCGGGCGCTGCTCAATGACAGCACCAAACTCGTCCGTGGCCAAAATACCCGGCTCGGTTGCGACAACCGCACCCATCCCCTGCGCATGGCGGGCAATCTCCGCACCACTGCGCAGCTCTTCGAGATCACGGTTCGCCGTCTCCAGTTCCCTAGACAAGGACGCATCTTGCTGGGCCAACCTGTTCAGCTCAAAGGACTGCTGCGTAGCAATACCCGAAAGCCAGACAGAGATAGCAACACCTACCGCCAAGAAAACGGAAAGCAGAACGACGAAACGGACGGTATTGGAATCCGCCCTTTCGTGGACGATCCTGCGACCGCGATACGACGTGATCTGCTTGGATCCCAGGCGGCGCCCGAAGGAATGCTCCGGCCGGGTAACAGGAGACTCACCAAACCGCCGCGCCGGTAACGGCTGCCGCGCGGGCTTGAACTGACTAGGCGACTTCGGGACCGCGGTGCGTGAGCGAAGCTCGCTACGGTGATCCACCAGCGTCCCGGCGGGGCGCCTACTCGCACTGCGCTGCTGGCGAGTGGTGGAACGCCGACTTCTCGTGCTGGGCCGTGTGCGAAGCGTCATGACCTGTCTCCATTCAGAACTCGTTGGGCTGCTCGCACCCTCACGGACGCGGCACGCGGATTCTGGTCGATTTCTTCCTTGGATGCTTTCTCGGAGCCCCGCGTCACAAGCGCAAAGTGGGGTTCGGTGCCGGGGAGATCCACCGGCAACCCGGGAGGATTAGTGGACGTTGTTAGCTTTGCCAGCGCGTTTTTCACAATCTTGTCTTCCAGCGACTGGTAGCTCATGTACACCATCACGCCACCCACATGCAGGGCATCGGCGGTTACCGGAATGACCTGCTCCAGCGCCCGCAGCTCCTGGTTGACCTCCACGCGCAATGCCTGGAAGGTCCTCTTCGCGGGGTGCCCGCCGTGACGCCTGGCCGGCGCGGGGATCGTCTCGTACAGGAGCTCAACCAGTCGCCCCGAGCGGGTGAACGGTTCCTTCTCCCGCTCGCGGATAACCGCCGAAGCAATCTTTCCGGCGAACTTCTCCTCACCATAGGTTTTGAGAACACGGGCGAGGTCACCGTGCGAGTACGTGTTGAGAACCTCGGCGGCCGTGATGCCTGTGCTCGGATCCATCCGCATATCAAGAGGTGCGTCCACCTTGTAGGCAAACCCGCGCTCTTCCTGATCCAGCTGCATCGAGCTAACGCCTAGGTCAAAGAGAGCCCCGGAAATGCCACCAGCGACGGCATCCCGGCAAATCGGATTGTCAGAGGCCTGCGCGGCCTCCATCCACTCATCGAAGCGCACGTTAAGGCCGACGAAACGATCACCGAAGGGAGCCAGACGGGCGGTCGCGTTTTTGAGCGCCTCCGTATCGCGGTCAACACCGATCACTCGAGCAGTAGGATCCGTGGCCAACAGGTGTTCTGTGTGTCCGCCCGCCCCGAGCGTGCCGTCCACGACAACTCCGGTCGCGCCGTCCGCGCTGATACCCATGCGGAGGAGTTTGATCATCCGATCGCGAAGCACGGGAACGTGGCCGTGGTTTTCCTCCAGGTCACGTTGTTGCTGCTGCATGGAAAGGGTCGGTGTGACACTGTCAGTGTGCACGTCAGTGTGGTTATTCATGCGCCACTCCCCTCCTTCCAGTGAGCTCTTTTCCGTCGACACCCTTTCGTTTTTCCGTGGCACTACGTGCCACCGGTGAGTTGAGTGCGTACAGAGCCCTGCCCGAGTGCGGGCCCGCTCTGATATCGGGGAAGTACATCAGAGCAAGGCCCCGCTCACTCGAGCAGAGTTCCTGCACGCGCTACGCGCTAGCGGGAAGCCTCCTTGTTACAGAAGGCCACCCAAGACTTCATCTTCAGCAGCTGAGAAATCAGCTTCTGTTTCAGCCTGGTAATCGACCCAAGACTGTGCGTCCCAGATCTCGAGGAAATCCACGGAGCCAATAACCACGCATTCCTTTGATAGACCTGCGTACTTTCGGTGTGCCGGGGACAACGTAATCCGCCCCTGCCCGTCCGGACGTTGCTCATCCGCACTCGCAGCCAGGTTACGAATGAACGCGCGCGCTTCTGGTTTCGTGCGCGACACTCGTGCCGCCTTGCGAGCCCGTTGTTCGAACTCATCCTTGGGGTAGATGGCCAAACTGTGATCCTGACCTTTTGTCACTACAAGCCCGCCAGCCAAGTCATCTCTGAACTTCGCCGGAAGTGTGAGGCGACCCTTGTCATCCATTTTTGGGGTGTAAGTACCAAGAAACATCTCGGTTACTCCCTTCCCCACTCAGATGAGCAGTCAGTCAGCGTCTCAGCTGGATCCGTTTACCTCGTGGTAGGTAGCCAAGGGACACGTCCCTTATTCACCAACCAACACCGTCCACACTACCCCACTTTCCCCCACTTTCAACCACAGAACACGATAAATTTCTCTCAGAAATACTAAACACGCATGTCAACACACATAAAAAAGGTGGTGGAGCCGCCCTGCGCTCACCTGCTACCACCCCCTTTTTTACCCGTCACCGGAGCCACTTACGGCATCTACAGGGCTCAATAACACCACAAGTCACAGTCAAGAATCCAGGAAACCACGCAGTTGAATTGAGCTGTGGGGGAAAGTGGGGATCCGAGGTGGGGGAAAGTGGGGACACGAAAAAACCGGCTCCCCTCACGGGAAACCGGTTCTTTTCTTACGTTCTTCTAGCGCTCGAACCGCCGACGGAAGTTCTCTTCCATCCGGCTGCTTACATCACCACCAGACTTTTCGGATTTGACAGCGCGTAGTTTCTGCCGTGACGACTTCGGTGTGCGAGACTGTCCACCAACCTTGCCACCGCCGTTCAGCATCCACAGGGACGCGCCGAACATGACGAGGAAGCCGATGACACTGAGAGCTATAAACCACATGCTCTCCGATGCCAGCGCCACGCCACCGACCAAAAGGACAATACCCACAACGACGAGGGCAATGCCACGAAGGCTAAACCCAGGCTGAACAGAACCCACACGGGCGGCAGAGCGCATGGACGAGCCGAATGTCGGATCGTCAGCTTCCAGCAAGCGCTCCATTTCACGGAGCGTTTCCTTTTCCTTATCTGTCAGTGCCACGTGTCCTCCCTTAGAAAAGTGGTATGTGACCTCAACATAGTGACCTACAAGCTAGCGTGCTTCTAATCCACCATGTCTCTTCACTTTCTACTAACGAACAAGCACCTGGAATTGTTCCCTATACGTGGACGCTAGCCACCTACCATCTTACGGCGTTCTAGGCCGCAGGGGAAAGCCACCCCCGCTCACGTTCCACGTAGTCAATGAACTCGGCAACATGTCCCAACAGGACACCGACATATTCCGCGGAAACATCCTTGTCAATCCCATTGAGAACCCGGGAACGAGTACCAGAGTACGGCTCAAAAATTCGAGCCTGTTCTTCCCCAGCCTCGTCCACGATGGCAAGCTTTTCCCACACGCTTACGCCGGCGCGTTTCCGTTTCCGCTGTGACAGGGGGCTAATACGCGACCCCGCAATCCGCAGCGCAGCCTGATACCCCTGTTCCAGCGCATCGGCATACTGTCCAGCTGCCAAGGATTGCTCGGCCGCCAGCAGGAGACCGTGGGCTTTAGACATAAAGACCTCTGAGGGATCCTCTCGGTTCATCGACCTCACCGTTGCCGACACGACGTTACCCGCCATCACCTTTCCTCCTTACTGAACTGTTGCCACTCAATATATGAAGGTCCCGTAACACACTCTCTAAGATTTTCGAACATTTTTTCTAATTCCGCGTCGGGGAGCGAACTCGCCCCCACAAAAGCTCACACCGTGCCACACTTGAGAGGTACGCCTACTAACCCAAGAGAGGAGAACACTGCCATGTCCTTTATGGATAAACCGACGACATCGCTCGTCTCATGGCTGGTGGAAAACTTCTCCCCTTCCTCCCACACACCTACGGATCCACCGGACGACGAGCTCTCCGGACCTGATCCCACCCGTGCCGTGATCGTCCCACTGACGGAGGATAGATTCCTGGCAAACGTCGAGGAATACGTGGGCATATATATGGCAGCGATGCGGTACGACTCTCGTCTGCGCGCCTCGCGGATCGCCGCGTGGGAATTCGACAGCAGACTGGACGGCTTTTGCGCCTTTGAGGCAGTCGACCCGGCCTCCCCCGATATTCCGCTCGGTGTCTGCTACGGCCACAACGCTGATAGAGACAGTTGGTGGCACAGGGAAATTGCGCGTGGCGTGTGCTCACGTAACCCCGTCGGCGTAGACGCTGCACGTCTTCTTGATAGCTATTTCGAGGTATCCGAGATCCACGTCCGCGACGCAGCACAGTCGGCAGGCATCGGTCGCAAGCTCCTTCGCGCGCTTGTAGCCAGCACCGAGCTGCCGTTCGTATTACTGTCCACCCCGGAGGTTCCTGGTGAGGCCAACAGCGCCTTTTCCCTCTACCGCTCACCCGAGTTCGGTTTTCACGATCTGCTTCGCAATTTCTACTTCTACGGCGATAGCCGTCCCTTCGCTGTTTTGTACACACAGCAGGAGGCGTAACCGCTTCCGCCATACCGCGGCCGGTATCGTTGAGATGCGCCCGAAGGATTTGGCGCACCGAGTGGCCGATTTCACATACAAGGAGAACCCGTGACTTTTGACTTCACATCTATCCAGGCAGACGTTACTGAAAATCTGCGGAGGTTCCTCGATTCGCGCAGGCCACAGGTTAGCGCCATCGGTTCGCACGTGGATATAGCAGCGGAGGCACTGAGCGATTTCGTCCTCAACGGTGGTAAACGCGTCCGCCCGCTGTACGCCTGGGCAGGATACGTGGGAACGGGTGGCGATCCGTCCAACGAAGCGGTCCAACGCGCTTGTTCCTCGCTCGAATTCATTCAGGCGTGCGCACTCATCCACGATGACATTATCGATGCCTCGGATACCCGCCGAGGCAATCCCACGGTCCATCGTCGGATGGAACGCTACCTGCGCGAATACCCGGGCTTTACGGGAACGGTGGCCAACGCAACCGAGTTTGGCACGTCTGTCGCGATCCTCATCGGCGATCTTGCGCTGGTGTGGGCAGAAGACATGTTTATCGAGTCTGGCGTGGATATCGCCGACCTCATGCGCGCACGCCCCGCATGGAACGCCATGCGCACGGAGGTCATTGGTGGCCAGATCCTCGATATCAGTGCGGAATCGGTGGGAGAAACAAACGAAGACACCGCCCGTCGCGTCAACATTTTCAAGACCGCGTCCTACACAATCTCCCGGCCACTACAGATCGGTGGTCTTCTCGCCGGCGCCGACGAGGCAACCCTCGAGGCCTTCGCCGGTTACGGTCGCAATCTGGGCATCGCTTTTCAGCTTCGCGACGACCTCCTCGGGGTCTTCGGTGACCCCACGGTCACCGGCAAGCCAGCAGGCGACGACCTGCGCGAAGGAAAGCGCACGGAGCTGCTTGCTGTCGCCGTCGACAAGCTAAAAGACACACCGGAGGCGACGTACCTGCAGGACACCGTGGGCAAGACCTCCGACCCCGACACCATCGCCCGCTTAGCAGCCATCATCCGCGACTCCGGTGCCGCAGACGAAATGGAAAACCGCATCACCGCGCTGCGTGATGCCGGCCTCGCCTACCTGGACACCGTATCCATCTCCGACGAGGCTTCCGCTATCCTCATCGACCTCGCAATCAAGACCACCCAACGCGCCAAATGACCCCCGCAGAAAAAACGCTGACGCGCATCGCCGAGAAAGCACCCGACCCGCTCGTCCTCGGCACCATCGGCTCAGTACTCATCGCGCTCGGCAGCTACGGTGCCGGTGCCATCCGCTACAAAGGCGGTATCCTCCGCGCGCTGCACCTCGACTATTTTTCCTACGGCCACGGCGCGTCCTTTTCCAACCTCGTACTGTGGTGCGGACTCATCCTCTTCGTCCTCGCTTGGTGCGTCGCCGGCATGAGGCTCGCCCAGGTGCGCCTTCGCACGCTGCTCCTTGCCTGGACTGCGCCCCTCCTGGTGGCGGCCCCCATCTTGTCCCGCGATGTCTACTCCTACCTCATGCAGGGCGCCATGCTTCGCGACGGCTTCAACCCCTATAAGCAAGGAGCAGCCGTCAACCCAGGCCCCTACCTCATGGAGGTCTCTCACGACTGGCGCAACACCACGACCCCCTACGGACCACTCCACCTGTGGATCGGCGAAGGCATCACCCGCCTCGTCGGCGACAACGTCACCCTCGGGATCATCGCCTATAAAATACTTTCCGTCGCCGGCTTTGCCCTCATCGCTTGGTGCGTCCCCCGCATTGCTCAGCGCATCGGTGGCGACCCCCGCCTTGCTGTGTGGCTCGGCGTGCTCAACCCCGCCATGGTGTTCCACATGGTCGGAGGCATGCACAACGAATCCGTTATGGTCGGCCTCGTCAGCCTCGGCCTGTACTGGGCTGTCACCGAACGCCCCTGGCACATCGTTGCAGCCGTAGCAGTCATCTCCGTATCCGTCTCGCTCAAAGCCACCGCTGTCATCGCGCTGCCTTTCGTCGTGTGGATGGCCGTCCGCTGCCTCCACAACCGCTACAGTGTCCACCGCGTCATCGGTTTTCTCGCCTCGGGCTTTGTTCTCACCACCGAAACGCTCGGAACCGTCGCACTGGTCACTATTGCTTCCGGCACCAGCTGGGAATGGGTCTCACAGGTCACCGGCAACTCCAAGGTCATCAACCCACTGGCTTTGCCCTCTCTCATCACCGGGTTCATCACCCCCATCGGACGCCTCTTCGACCCCGATTTCTCTTACAACGCGCTCCTCGGTGGCGTGCGCACCGTCACCAGCCTGCTCATGCTCGCCGGACTCGTCGCTGCATGGTGGTTCTTCCGTAAAACTACCCGCGACAACGTTCGCGGCACCGTCGCAGCCTATGCCTCCTTCATGGTGTTTAACTCCGTGACGCTCCCCTGGTACTACGCCAGCCTGCTCTCCCTCGTTGGCACCATCCGGCCACCTCGCTGGCTCACCCAGTTCACCATCGCCGCTTCGCTGACAGTCAGCCTCGCCTTCGCCGGCTCCGGCAATCACCACCTGTACAACGGCTGGATCATGATCCCCATCATTTTCGCCTCCACCATCGTCGCGGTCGTCATCGAGCGCGCACAACAGCGCCAGGCCGAGTCCCTGGTCATAGCTGTGTGATTTGGGCAGTGTTAGCTACTTTTGCGTGCGCGGATGCGCCCCCTGGTGAGGGGTGTGCGTTGTGGTCACGCCTGATCGCCCCACCTGGGGGTTGGTTGTTGTGGTTTGTTGGGGGGTTAGGCGTTTTCTCGTTTGACCATTTTCTTGGCGAGCCTGATGGCACCGCCTTGGGCACATGGGTGCATGTTCAGTTTCGGTGCCCCGCCGAAGGCAGGCACTCACATGTCCAACCCGTTGATCTTTTCCACATGCCCCTGCAGGCGACGATCCCTGTCATCATCATTCCTGCCATTA
>JALFAQ010000056.1 GCA_022772305.1 Corynebacterium glucuronolyticum | reverse complement strand
CCCAGCCACCCGCTGGACCGGCCCCTCCGGCGACACCCCACCGATTTCCCAACCACCCATTTCCCGACGTTCCCTCTTCGCCCTCCGCCGAGACCTCCCCGTGGACCCCACTGCCCCCGACCACGAGCGCCTCTACCAGGCCAACCAGATCCTCGGCCTCCCCACGGAGCTCCACGGCCTCACCGCCGAAGGCTGCATCGCCTGCGGCGTCTGCACCAAGGTCTGCCCCGAATCCGCCCTCTACCTGCACCTCAACGGCGACGACGTCGCCTTGTATCACGACCGCACCCGCTGCACCGGCCACACCGTCTGCGTCGATGTCTGCCCGTATGATGCCCTCCGCCCCGCTACCCCCGATACCGCTGAGGTTGTCCCCCTCGTCACCGGAACCCTCACCACCTGCAAAAAGTGCCACACTCGATTTATCGCGTCCGCGCCAGCGGACACTCTCTGCCCAACCTGCGCCCACCAACAACAAGACCCCTTCGGCTCCTGGTTTCCTAGCTAATCCGCCCCATATGTACACCTCGTAAACCTATTAAATTAATATGTCGAAGAAACGCGAAAAAGTGTACATATGATCAGCACACTGAATTGGGACGTCTACTACCGACTGCGGACCCTCGACATCAGCGATTCCACCACCCCGGAGCAATTCGAAAACCCTACGAGCATCGTCCTCTTTGCCATCAATTGGGGCGGAACGCACGCACCGGAACACTGTGCCGATTGGCAAAATTTCCACACCAAGGGCCAACGCGGAGACTGCACCCTGCGAAACAGCATTGGTGGCATCGTCGACAAGGCCCCCTATATGACGGACGTCTTCAAACTTGTTCCCACCCCGCGCGCCTCGGCCACGACCACGTCCAACGCTGCGCGAGAATCCACCTGCAACTGTGCTCGGAGGGAAATGGTGGCAGACCACCAGTCCTCGTCGCCATGGGCAAAGCTGCTTTCGAGTGGTTGAGCGGGAAGAGGATGAGGAGCGGGCGCGAACGCTGACGGCTATCATCACGCGAGCATTTGTATAGGCTGGGCGCATAATTTTCCCCATCGAAAGGTTTTTGCAGCCCCTCATCGTCCCCAGCCTCGCCGCCTGCCAGCCCCGCGGCCGCTGGATCACCCTCATCGTTGCCGCCGTCGCCCTCTCCCTGCTCTAGTAGCTTTTCGACGCTCTTGTGGATAACTTTTCTGCCTCCCGCCGGGTTATCCACAGGTTTGGGTCGCTGTCCTTGACCCACCCTGAGACTGCTTTATTGTGTGTGGCATGACCGCTTTAACGGATTGTGCTTCCCTCCTGTCGCAGGCGATGATAATCGCCGGGGAGGCGTTCGGCATGTCCAAAAAGGCACTCATCCGCACGGGTTATGACCCCACCACCGCCCACGATATTAAAAACCTTGCTGGTATCTACTTCGGGCGCGCCAGCGCCCCACGCAAACAGGAGCATGCCCGTGAAAAGGCCACCGCGGCCGGCTGTAGCTTCGCTTCTCTGAAAGCCATTGAACGGTTTGTGGCAAAGTTTCCGAAGAAGCACGCCTGGACGATTCGTGAGACTCTTGTTCCCTACGGGCGGGATATCACCACCATTAATGCCGAAGACGCACGTCTTATCCAGGAGTTGAATGATCACCGTGCCGATAACCCGGACAAGAAGCTGACCTATCGGGCGATAAAGAATTCCACGTTCGCCACATTGACGCTGACGGCGGAATCGTCGCGGTTGAAGCAGATCTATGATCGTGCGAAAGCCACGGACAAGACGTGTCCTGCGGATGGGCTGGTTAGGTTGGCTTTGTCGGAAGCGGATGGGTCGCTTCCAACTGTTGGCAAGCCTTTGTTTGTGCTTCCGTTCACTTGGGACTTTATGGGGTACAAGGAGGAAGAGCGAAACCAGTTTGTGTTTTCGCTTACTAACGGTGCCACCATCACGGGTAAAGAGATTGTGGAGGCTGAGCTAGAAAAAGAGGGGATCATTGCTCTTGTCAGTCCTCTTGCACCAGAAACTTTGGTTTGTACTCGTTTGAAATGACGGAGGATTCCCGGTTTGCGGATGTGTTGGAGTTTATTAACCAGTCGATTCGTAACCCGGTGTGTCCGCATCCGGGGTGTTCGACTCCTGCTAGTGAGTGCCAGGTGCACCACATTTGGCCGGTCAAACTCGGCGGGAAAACCGTGTCGTCGAATCTGATGTTGTTGTGTAAGTTTTTCAACGGTCGCAATGATGATGATCCGGCTACACCCATGTACGGCCGGATGGTGAGAATCGATGACCTGGAGTATTGGAAGCCTGCCTTCGGCGGTCCGCTGAAGTTGAACATGAACCCGTGCGCCCAAGGCGGGGCGGTGCGACTTGCCCGGATGCAACTCGGCATGCCCATCGACCCCCGCCCACCAGGCTGACGAAGTCAGCCCGCCAAAAAGCCCGAGAGAACCTCGGGCTACTCGTCGTGCCCTACGGAAGAAGACGCGCGACCTCCGCCGGCAGCAGCGGCTTTATTTGGGGGGAGCGCTGTGACAAGCAGCCCGAGCACGACGACAACAACGCCCGCCCCAGTGACGCCGATTCCCGTGCCGTTGAGGCTCTTCTCATCGGGCGAGCTGAAGAGCGCTCGCGCATCCACATCCGCGTCGGTAAGCGGCTCGGAGTTCTTGCACGCGCGAAAGAGTATGGCTTCCCTCACGAAGGTTATGTAAAACCCCTCCTCGTTGGTCACCTGGTCTTTGTAGTACTCCTCGGTAATCCCATTCTGTCGTTCAGATATTCAATGGACTCCAGAAGTCCCTCGGCATCTTTGGTGTATTGGTTGACCCAGTGGTCGATTCCCTCGCGCACGATCATGTAATCTTCTTGCGAGAAATCGTTTTCTTTTACGTTCTTCTCGGAGGGGTAAACAATGCCGGCTTGTTCGATAGCGTCTACGTTTCCTCCACCGCTCTTCCCAACGGTAATTTGGACGTGTTCTTCGGCATCGCCAATGGACTCCCACTTTTTCTCATTTTCCTGTTGGTCTTCGCCTTCACTCTCCTCGTCGTCTTCTTCTTCGGCCGACTGAGCAGTTACCAAAAGGAGCTGAAAGCTGAAAGGGGGTAGCAGTGCCACCTGCTTAGCCGGTGCCATTCGGTGCGTCTCCGTGGCACTGGCGTGTCAGCTTGCGGTTCCCCTGTGCATCACGGTGGTGTGGGGACATGCCTCCTTGCCGGCTGTCTTTCGTATCCTCCTCACCCTGGTGCTTGTGATCGGATTCGCACCGTTCTGGCTCCACGAGGTCTCCCATCTCCTCACCGCTGCCGCATGCGGTGTCCGCTCGTTTTACACAATCGCCGGATTTCGGTTGTTGCCGAGCGCCACCGCAAACAGTGGGTTAATCGGTTCATCGCATTCTGTGGCCCCCTGGCTCCCGCAGCAGTCGGTGTCGGGCTCTGCTTCGCAGGGCAGAAGATAACGGGGTTGTTCTACCTCGCCCACCTCGCCTTCCTTCTCCCTGGTTTCGGTGATGGAAAGGTTTTGTGGTCACGCTTCCGGGTGTGAATTCAACCACGCCTCGATCGGTTCCGTCGCACCGATCGGTCCCGCACATAAAAGTATCCGGAGCCTGAAACCTCGCTAATCCTCGCAATCGGACATTGCACGGGGGTAATAACCACCCAAGGTATGACGAATTCCCGTTTTACTATTAACCCATGAAGAAACTCCTCGCGAAAGACCCCACCCGTCTCGGCCAGCCCGCGGGCAAGACCCACCCCTCCCCCGACCCTTACCCGCTGGAGTTCGCTGACGGCACGCCCGCCGCCCTCCGCAAAAAGCTCGAGGCCCTCCTCGGCAAGGATCAGGTCCGCGCCCGCACGATCGATCTCGTCCGCTACGCCTCGGACGCCTCCCACTACCGCCTCTTTCCGCAGGTCGTGGTCTCGCCCCGCACGGAATCGGACATCATCAAACTCCACCGCTTCTGCCGCGAGGAGGGCCATCACCTCACCTTCCGCGCCGGCGGTAGCTCGCTCAACGGTCAGTCGCTTTCCGACGACATCCTGGTTGATGTTCGCTCAAACTTCCGGGGTCTGGTAGTCAACCCCGATACGATCACCGTCAAACCCGGCGAAACCCTCATCAACGTCCTTGCCGTCCTGAACCGCAAGGGCCGCAAGATCGGCCCGGATCCGGCGAGCTCCTCCATCGCCACCATCGGCGGCATCCTGTCCAATAACTCTGGCGGCATGCGGTGCCGCGTGGACATGGATTCCTACCATTCCATCCGCCAGATGCGGATGATTCTCCCGTCGGGAACGGTCGTCGATACGCGTGATCCGAACGCCAACGAGCGCCTCCGTGACCAGCAACCGGAGATCTACAACGGCCTGCTTGCACTTAAATCCAAAATAGAAAAGGACGAAGAGCTCACCGCCAAGATCCGCCGCAAGTTCACCATCCGCAACACCAACGGCCTGCGCCTGGACGCGTTCCTCGATTTCGACACCCCGGTTGAGATCCTCAAGCACCTCATGATCGGCGCGGAGGGCATCCTCGGCTTCATCGCCGAGGCAGAAATCAAGACCCTCAACCAGCCGAAGCTCGCTGCCGTCACCTGGGTGATGATGCCCCAGATGGACCTCGCCGCCAACTACGTCGACCGCCTCGTCAAGGCCGGCGCCGAATCCGTCGAGCTGCTGGCCAGCCCCGCGATGCGCGAGGCCGTCGGCAGCTTCCCGGGCGCCCACGAGGACTGGCTCAACCTCCCCGAGGAGATGGCCGCCCTCCTTGTCGAGGTCGCCGCCGATGACGAGGACGCGCTCCAAGCCAAGATGCAAGCCACCCGCAACGCCCTCCAGGACGCCGACCTCCTCCAGCCTCTCGACTTCATGCGCGAGCCCACCGACATCAAGAACGCGTGGGAGATCCGCGCCGGCCTCGTCCCGCTTGCCGGTGCCAAGCGCGACCAGGGCTGTTCCCTGATCACCGAAGACGTCTGCTACCCGCCGGAGCGCATCGGCGAGGCCACCAAGGACCTTCTCGACCTCCTGGACAAGTACAACTACCCCCTCCTCGTCATGGGACACGCCACCTTCGGCAACCTCCACTTCTGCATGACACCGAACTTCGAAATCCCCGAGGAGGTCGACCGCTACGATGCCTTCCTTCAGGAATTCGCCGAGATGACCCTCGACAAGTACGAGGGGTCGCTGAAAGCCGAGCACGGCACCGGCGTCAACATGGCCCCCTTCGTTAAGCGCGAGTGGGGCGAAAAAGCCTTCGCCATCATGTGGGAGATCAAGGAGCTCATGGATCCGCACGGCATCCTTGCCCCGGACATCAAGCTCACCCGCGACCAAAAACTGCACATCAAAAACTTCAAGTCGCACCCGAAGATCGAAGACGTTGCGAACCCCTGCGTGGAGTGCGGTTTCTGCGAGTCGGTCTGCCCGTCGCGCCACCTCACCACCACGCCGCGCCAGCGCATTGTCATCCGTCGCGAGATGGCCCGCCAGCCGGAGGACTCCCCACTTCTGGAGAATCTTCTCCAGCAAAACGCCTACGACGGTGTCGACACGTGCGCGGTCGATTCTTCCTGCTTCGTCGCCTGCCCGATCTCCATCGACACGGGCAAGATGGTGAAGCTCTTCCGCCAGATGGAGCAAACCCACGCCACCGAAAAAGTGGCGCTGACACTCGCCAAGAACTGGGACAAGGTCGAAGTCGCTGGTCGCGCCGGCCTTACCGCCACCGACGCCGTGACTTCCATCCTCGGTGACACGCTCGGCACGAAGGCCCTTGGCCTCCTCACGGACGCCGTCCGCCAGGTCATCGACCCGGACCTCATGTACACCGCCCGCGAGGGCCTCCCGCCCGCCGCCACCTGGGACCCACCTTCAACCGCCCGTCAGGGCGCTACAGCCGTCTACTTCCCGGCCTGTATTAACCGGATGTTTGGCGACGACCACGGTTCCATCGCCCACACGCTCGTCAACCTCTCCGCCCGCGCTGGCCAGCCCCTGTGGATCCCGGAGGTCGAGGGCCTCTGCTGTGGCACCCCGTTCAGCTCGAAGGGCTTCCACGATGCCAAGGAATACATGGCCACAAAACTTGAACATGCCATCCTCGAGTGGACGGATAACGGCCGCATCCCCGTCGTCTGTGACGCCGCGTCCTGCACCCACGGCATCATCGAAAACATCCCAGGCATCAACGTATTAGACGCCGTCGAGTGGGCCCACTCCCTCCTCCCGCACCTCACGGTCTCCCACAAGCTCGACAATCTGGTCGTCCACCCCACCTGCTCCATGCAGCACCTTGGGCTTGTCGACGATTTCACGTCGCTTGCCTCGGCCATCGCCTGTCACGTCGAGGTCCCCCTCGGTGCCCATTGTTGCGGCACCGCCGGCGACCGTGGCCTCCTCCACCCCGAACTAACCGAGGCCGCCACCCTTGACGAGCGCGCCGGCATCGCCTCCTTCGAATCCGAACACGGCCCTGCCGATGACTACGCCTCCGCCAACCGCACCTGCGAGATGGGCATGTCCCAGCACACCGGCAAGGACTACCAGCACATCATCTACCTGCTGGAAAAAGCCACCCGCTAACAAAACGCCCCCACGCACCAGGTTGTCGGTGCGTGGGGTTTCCTTTTCACTCAGAGGAGTACTGCTTGAATCTGTGGAAATAGCGCAGCAATGATTCCGAGAAGGAGGAGAATTACACCTGCTGTGGTAAGCCCAATTCCCTCAGGGGTGAGTGTTTTGTCCTCGTACGAGAGCAAGGGAGCGATCTGATTGCTCTGATTCCCGCCAGTGTTGTTCTCAAAAGCCTTCACTCCGCGAACTGTTTTTCCTGCGGAACAAGCCTCGTATGCTTTGATTACGAATTTGTAAAATTCGGCGCTGTCCTTGTAAGTCTGTAAACGAGCCTCATGCTCCTTTTGATACTTTGGGTCCCCGGATTCCTCCCAAGCGATTTCGTAATTCTTGATGGTTTCCTCATCAGCCCAAAGACGACGTTCGGCAACTCCGGCATAATAATCTGCGCCCGATACAGGCATGGATAACGGTTCTTGAGAGTAATGCTGGCTTTGACGGTCCTTCTCCAAATCATTCAGCTTGAAAATGCATAGATCATTTTTCACTACGACATCGAAAGCGTTTGCTGCTGGTACACAGATGGCAGAGATTAGGGTGGCTGCGATGATCGTTGAGACTGCGTTCTTGGTTAACCTAAGCACGGTGAGCCCTTCCTTGATGCTGATTAATATCGGGGTGCAATTGACCTGCAAAAATCTTAACTACATACGTAACGAAAAATAAAAATTGCCGCTCCATGTTTACACCCTTTCGAGTAAGGTGTCGCCAGGAGTACGGAAAATTGAAAGCTGCCATGGCATCGCGCGGCTGAATAGCGAATCGAGTCTCTTGAATCGGGTGCTCGTTATAGAGGAGTCAGGTTTCTCGAGTTTCGCAAAAGCAACGTAGGCCCCCATGACAGTTTGTGGGCGTTTGAGGATTGGGCATCCCCATCGTTTCTACTCGTCAAATCTGCTTACACCCAAACGCCCACCGAATTTCACGTACCCGCCGAGACCCGCCTGAACCCCAATTTCTCAATGCACCCGTCCCCACAAAAGATAACCAATGTTTCATCTTCCATTTACATAACTGAAACGTTTAAGAAACTCTGGGAGCATAGCCTGCGCTAAGTAAGAGAATTCTGCTTAGAACTAAGGAGCAACCCATGAATCGTATGTTCAAGCTCGGTCTGGGCCTCAGTGCCGCTGCCGTCCTCGCCGTCGGCTGCACAAGCCCTGATAGCACCACGAACAGCACCAACAGCAGCGAGAACGCCACCTCCAACACCGCGAAGACCGTGGACCTCGACCAGGACATCGCCAATCGCGCCGCAGAAGGCGATCTGGCCACCTACGGCGGTGCCCGCCGCCTCACCGGCGACCAGACGCAGTTCATGCAGGACGCGATCAGCCAGACCGGCGCGAAGAACGTCATCCTCCTTATTGGTGACGGCATGGGTGATTCCGAGATCACCGTCGCCCGCAACTACGCGGAGGGCGCCGGCGGTTTCTTCAAGGGCATCGATGCTCTCCCCGTGACCGGCCAGTACACGCACTACTCCCTGGATAAGGATGGCAAGCCGAACTACGTCACCGACTCCGCTGCCTCCGGCACCGCGTGGGCCACCGGCACGAAGTCCTACAACGGCGCGATTTCCGTCGACATCCACGGCGAGGCCCACGAGACCCTGCTGGAGAAGGCGAAGAAGGCCGGCAAGGCCACGGGTAACGTCTCCACCGCCGAGATCGAGGACGCGACCCCCGCCGTCCAGGCCGCTCACGTCGCTGCCCGCAAGTGTTACGGCCCCGAGGACGCCGAGAAGTGCGGCGATGACCTCAAGGCCAACGGCGGCAAGGGCTCCATCTCCGAGCAGATTGTCGACACCCGCGCGGACATCACCCTCGGCGGCGGTTCCAAGGCCTTCAACCAGAAGACCCCCGAGGGCAAGACCGTCCTCGATCTGGCAAAGGAACAAAGCTACCAGCTCCCTACCACCGCCGCCGAGCTCGACAAGATCACCGAGGCCAACCAGGACAAGCCAGTTCTCGGTCTCTTCTCCGAGGGCAACATGCCGGTCCGCTGGGAAGGCCCGAAGGCCGAGAAGTACGGTTACCTCCAGGAGGCCGCTACCTGCACCGATAACCCGGAGCGCACCGCGGACATTCCGACGCTCGCCGCCATGACCGAGAAGGCCATCGATGTCCTCAAGGACGACGAGGACGGCTTCTTCCTCCAGGTCGAGGGTGCGTCCATCGATAAGCAGGATCACAACGCGAACCCCTGCGGCCAGATCGGCGAGACCGTTGACCTTGACGAGGCCGTCCAGAAGGCCCTCGAGTTCGCCAAGACCGACGGCGAGACCCTCGTCATCGTCACCGCCGACCACTCCCACACCTCCCAGGTCATTGGCACGAAGAACAACAAGGACATCCAGGAGCTTGCCGAGGACAACGACATCACCTTCGAGGAGGCCCGCGACATCGTCTACCCGGGCCTGTCCCGCAACCTCACCACGAAGGACGGCGCGACCATGTCCGTCGGTTACGCGACCAGCGAGAACAGCGACATCGAGTCCCAGGGCCACACCGGCGCCCAGCTCCGCATCGCTGCTTTCGGTCCGGGTGCCGCCAACGTCGCCGGCCTCACGGACCAGACCGATCTCCACTTCACCATCGCTGAGGCTCTCGGTCTCGAGTAGTTAGGCAGCGCACGTATCTTTGCCCGCGGTAGGAATAAACTCCGCGGGCGTTTTGCTTTTCATGATTTCGCGAATCTCGTCCCGCAGTCTGTCTTCCATCTGTTCCTGCATCTCAGGCAGTCCCCACGCGTCGTTTCGACGCGTAAGCCGAGCTGCCCGGTCGGCTATCTCGTTGAGGACGTTGCCGTTGTGCCCGCGAACCCAGTGCAGGTGGACCTTTGCAGTGGTGGGAGGGCATTCAAACGTTGTGAACGCGTATCGCGAATCGGTGAGGATGTACAGGTGGACGGCGCGCTTTCCGTATTCCGCGACGGCGAGCTGTACCGCGTGGAGCTCTGCTTCGTTGATCCCCGTTACTCTCCGGATGCGTGTTTGTACCTTCCCGTATGTCGAGACCATGGCGATTGCCGCCCGTTTGTCGCCTCGCGCCAGGGAGGCATCGGTTGCTACCACGATGTCTTTCCGTTGGCATGGCGTTGGTGCGGTGGGTTGCAGCTTCGCGAGGATATTCTTCCTGAGCGCCCGCGCCGCCTCGTAGTCGTTCTTTACCGGGTTCTGCACCATGCTGTACATGCGTACGTTTTCAAACAGCGAGGGGTTTTCGGCGATTAATCGCTTGATTACGGATGCGGACGTGTACAGGCCTAACTTATGCGTGGTGTGGCCCGTGGCGAACTGGATAAACATTTCCACGGCCACGTCTTTTACCGAGTCAGCGGGGCAGACCTGAACGTGCGTCGCGCCTCCTCCTGATAGCGTCACAACGCCCATGCCCGCACGGTGCGCCTTCTCGTAATGGTTGCGTCCAGTAGCGTGGTGTATCTGTGAGTACCGATTCGGTGCGTTTGCTCTTTGAGGGCGGCCACCATGGGTATCCTTTCGAATCAACCAATTTTTATCCTCGAAAGGAATGGATCTTACGATGGCCGCTGAGCCTAATCATATCGACCCTGCTGCTTATGTGGACGAATTGCTGACCCAAGCAGCCACGCCAGCATGATGGGAAGCGGCCAGCGACGGGGCGGTTGAATCGGATCGGTCTTAGTGCTGGCGGGCCGTCGAAGCAGGTCGCTACACCGAAGGAAGGACAGGCCACCGAGGCCGAGACCAAACGGCTTGCGCAGCTGGGCAAGCAGCTTGAAAAGGTGCGCAGCCAATGCGAAGGCCTTGAACAGCAGGCCGAAGGGTTGCGCGGGCGCGCTGAGGAGGTCGAGAAGGCCCGCAATAGTCATCTTGAGCAGGTCCGGCGTGCGCGAAGGGCGCAGGAACAACTGGTACACCAGGAACAAAACCGTGGGTGGTTTGCCCGCACGTTTAAGCCGAACGAGTTTGCTAACGCTCAAGCTGTTTTGCAGCAGCACAGCGCGAAGGCTGATCAGTATGCACAGCAGTATGGGTAGCTGCGCGAGCAACTGGCGGGTGTGGAAACTCAGATCGGCGAGCTACAGCGTGAAGAGCAGCAACTAGACAGCGCACGCGCGGCCCTTAAACGCTCATAGAGATGCGAGCGCACCTTTATGGCGGGCGCAGTGCAGCTGATCTGATCGCGTCGCGGCTGGCGACAAGCCGGGGCAAGCCTAAGCGGCATGACCATCAAGCATGGTTCCAGCAACAGCAAGCCCAGCAGCAACAAGATCGTAGTTTTGAACTGTAAAACCGCTGTTCATTCCGTGAGTCTCAATTTGAGACACACGAGCAGTTGGTTGCAGTTGTGGGCGACTAGCGGATTAGCCCGTTCTGGAAAGCAGCAAATGCGCCACCAGCGCCGAGCCCAAGTGCTGCAATCAAGCCAATAAGGATACCGATGATGCCACCTGTGCTGATCTGCTGCGTAGGCTCTTCCTTGGTTGCGGTGACCGTGGTGGTTACCGGTTCCTTGGTTGCGGTGACCGTGGTGGTTACCGGTGTGGGTTTTACAGTCATGGTCACAGTAGGGTTCGGATTGGTAAGAACAGGCGTGACTGGAGTATTCGCAACAAGTGAAGAAAGCATGGTAATGGTCATCTCGTCAACGATGTACTCGAAAGAACCATCCGTGTAATTGATCTTTACAGAGAAAGGGATCTTGAAGGATTCTGGATAAATCTTTCCACCGCTTGCAGTAATCTGGAACCAGATACTATGGCGTTCTGGGCTTTGCTCATCCATTTCGATAGTTATGCCAGGATATGGTGATTTTCCAATTTTTATCTCAGTAAAGGACTTTATTGGCGGATTACCTTCAAGGTAAAGCAAAGCTCCTGAGATAGGAGATGGTCCGACGGGGCTAGCGCCGTAAGGCTTGGGTTGGTATGTTTCCGCATAAGTCATTTCTTGTGCACTTGTGTAAATTGGAATGATTGCAAGCGAGCCCCCTAGGAGTGCTGCGGTGGTAAGGGTGGCGACGATCGACTTTTTCATCGGTTTTTCCTTTGGTTGATTTGATAAGGCTTCTTCGCCTTGGGGTGGGCTCGTTTTTCGTGCCGGTCAGTTTTAAGCGACTTCAGGTGAATAATGTTTCCGGTACTCTTGCGGCGAAACAAACCCTTACGCCGAATGAGGATGGTATGTATTATACCGCCTTCGACGGTTGCGTCCCCTAGTGTGGTGTAACCGAAAGTATCGATATGGTGAGTTTGGTTTTGGGATGACCGCCGTAGATATCCTTTCGATTCATCTAATTCCTATCTTCGTAATGGATGGATTTGACGATGGCCGCTGAACCCTAGTGTATCGACCTGGCTGCCGATCTCGGCGGATACACTTCGGTCCCCACCAGATTTAAAGTGCACCATGTCAAGGGTGGTGGAGCGATATTTCTGAGGAGGTACTAGCTCAATTGACAAGACAGTGGAGGACATTCGATGTAGGCTTCGCTGTTAGTCGAAGAACAATTTTTCATCATGGTTTCCAGCAACGAAAGATCTGGTGAATGAGCGATGACAATTCTCCAGAACGGCAAGGTGGCCTGCACGGTACAGACGGGGCGGACCTCCATGACCTAACTTCTGCCTCGCCGATCCAACATGATTGTGAGCAGCACGAACCCTCGAGAAATGACAGTAAGCACCATCAGGAAGTCGTGGGAAATAGTGGGGGAAAATGTGAAGAAAGCGATGAAGGACTACTCGGTGAACTCCTAGATAGAGCCGATCCCTCAAAAGGTTAGCTCCCCTATTTCCACCACGTAGTAGCCAGCTGTGCTGGCCTGTTGCCCTCGGCCGAAGAGTTTAAGCGCTATAACGAGGCAGACCCGAATGCAACCAAGGTGATCCTGAAGATGGCCCAACAAGCTAGTGCTGCGTCAGCGAGAAGGATCAAGGCAGAGGGTATGGTCCTAGAAACTAACGCGAGTATTGATAAAGCGGCTTTTCCCTGTGTACAATGGCTGTCAGCTGCACTCATTTTTATTGTTCTAATTCTGGCTTTGGTTTGTGTCATTCTTGATCGCGGATGGGCTATTGCGTAGTTCGGAGTTGGCGGGCTGGGCTTGATGCCTATGAATACTCTTCCCACGTTGATGAATAGAAACAACAATTCAACGTTTTCTACTCGTGAAGAGGACGAAGAATCCAAGGGAGAGATCGAGAAATAACTCCTACATGTGGGCACAGTGATCGGCAATGCCTTGCTGTACCCGGCATGTGGATACTCGTTTCGTCAATCTTCGGGTGACGCGTAGCGTCGCCCCTACCACCCCTCGGTGAGATCCCGCAGCTCCTCGTAGCGGGCGACGGTGTCGTGGTCGGGGGTGGCGGTGTAGTGGTGCAGGGTGCCGGCGGTTGCCCAGGCGGGCGGGAGGGCTTGGCCGAACAGCACCCAGGCGGCCTGGCGTGCGGTACCCATGGCTACGTATTCGCCGGGTTCAGGCACGAGTGCGTCGACGCCGAAGATGGGAGGGGCAATGTGGCGGATGGTTTTGCTCTTGGCGCCGCCGCCGATGAGAAGGACGCGGTCAGTTTCCTGGTGGGTGACGTTTTCCAGTGCGACCATGGCATCCGGCATGGAGCAGAGAATTCCCTCGACGGTGGCGCGGGCAATGTCTTCGCGGGTAGTGTCGGTGGTCAGCCCCCGGAAAACGCCGTCGGCGCCGGGACGGTTGGTGTGCGCTCCCCGTCGAAGAAGGGCAGGATTTGTCTGCCTCCTCGAGTTCCGCCTTTAGGTGTGCGCTCCCCGTCGAAGTAGGGCAGGAGGGTGATGCCGTGCGCACCGGGTTCACCGCGAAGCACTAGCTCCGAGGGCCCGTTGAAGGCGCAGGGAAGGGGGAGGTATCTGCCGGTGGTGTCTGCAAATCCTGTTACCACGCCCGTGCCTGTGCCGCAATGAGCCGTATGGAGCTTGAATTCTTGGAGTCGATGGGGTTCTACGCCTCGGCGGAGCAGACTTACCGGTTGGCTGCGGACGCGGAGGTAAGGACGGTGGAGCAGGCAGGTGATTTCGCCTGGGTATCGGCGTATGTGGACGCTTCGGGGGCGTCGATAACCTTTATGCAGACGCTGGCGGGGCTCACCACCGAAAGCTTCGCTGTGTATGGGGCGACCCCGGTGCGGGCGCACGTGTGGCAGGTCGCGCCGGGGCTGGCTTGCGCGGACGTGGGTGGCGTAAACGCCACCCACGCGGGCAAAGGAGCCACCAACACGGGCGAAGGAGCCAGCGCCCGTGTCCGGCTCCTCCTCAGTGTCGATGATCCGCATCTCTACCCGCAGTACCCGCTGCGCGCGGTGGGGCGGCCGGTGCGTTCCACCTCGTTCCAGCTAGGTGCGATCGCCTCCGAGGTCCGCGCCTATGACACGGTAGGGCAGTGGGCCGCCGACCAGACACCCGTGCGCAAGGAGGACACCTACCTCAAGGATGTTGACGATCCCTCCATTCCCGACGAGCTCCTCATCGGGCCAAAGTTCATCGCTTCCCCTCTTCTTGCTCCGCTTCTTCAGGGCCACCTCGCGCCAGCAGACGCGGGATCGAACGCCCTGTTCAAAGGCGTTATTGAGGGCATCGAGGTGGTGCAGAACGCGCTCACCGGCAGGCCGTGGTACAAGGTGGCGGCCGATTGCGGCGTGCCGGTCATGGTGGCGATGCCCGCCACTGCGGACCCCAAGCCGAAGATCGGAGGTGTCATCGACGGTGAGGTGTTCATGACGGGAACCTCCGGCACGTGGCTCCGGTAGGGCCGGGATGGCCTCGCGCGGGGAGATACTGCTGGGTTGCATCCGCTAGTGTGCATGGCATAGTAGTGGAGTTTTTTACACCTCGGGTGTGGATTTATCCACACCTCAGTAGTGGATTTGACCGCACTTGAGTAGTGAATTTCTCCATTCGGGGCTAGGGTGGGGTCATGGATACGTACATTCCGCGTGTTATTGATTCCGAGGTTGAGCGGGGCCTGCGCAGCGCTGGTGCGCTAGTAATCAAGGGGCCGAGGGCATGTGGGAAAACCCGAACGGCACTGCAACACGCGCTGTCAGCTATCCAGTTGGATAGAGATACGCCGGAAGCAGCAGTGGCGCGGATGCAACCCGCAGAGGCTTTGAGAGGGGAAAAGCCACGGCTCATTGATGAGTGGCAGGCGGCACCTGGGGTGTGGAACGAGGTTCGGCACGCGGTGGATGAAAGCCATCTCAAGGGGCAATTTATTCTTACTGGCTCTGCCACGCCCGATGAGGTCGCGCACCGTCATTCAGGTGCAGGGCGAATCCGCAGCGTGGTGATGCGGACTCTCAGTCTCAGGGAGAAAGGTGTAGAGGCGGAGCCGGTATCATTAGCGCGGATCATTGACGGGACTCAGGAACCTACGCAAGGATCCAAGCTCACCGTTCCGGATTACGCCTCCCATCTCGTCGCGGGTGGGTTTCCTGAGCTTTTTAGCCTAGACCCAGCGGACGCGCAGGAAGCGATGGAATCCTATCTGCTTGAAATGAGTGAGCACGATTACCCAGATCTTGTCGGGCCCCGCCGTGACCCACGGCTTTTCCGTAATTTCTTGCTTGGATATGCAGGTCTCATAGCGCAGCCTGCCACTGCGGCGGCAATCCGGCGTCGCATTGGAGAGCTCAGTGGGGCACACACGCCGCCATCTCCGGAGACAGTAAACGTACTCCATGATTTCGCCACCCGTCTCTTCCTCGTCGAGGACCAACCGGCGTGGTCTCCGTCCGTGCGCTCGAAGACCACGCTCGTGCAGATGCCCAAACGTCACCTCGCCGATCCTGGCCTTGCAGCTGCCCTGTTGGCTGTGGGCCCTGACTATCTTCTTCGCGATCTGGAAACGCTTGGCATCTTCTTCGAGTCGCTGGTTGTCCATGACCTGCGCGTGTACGCCCAGACTCTGCGCTCGCGGGGCGTATTCCATCTGCGGGACACAAAGGGGCGCGAGGAAATCGATGCGGTTGTTGAGCTTCGCGACGGCCGGTGGTTGGGCTTTGAAGTTAAGCTCTCCCATCATGCGATTGATGGTGCCGCAGCTCATCTCAAGGCGGCGGCCGCCAAAGTCGTGCCGGAGGCGGTGGCACTTCTCGTCATCGTGCCCACGGGTCCCGCGTTTCGGCGCGCCGACGGCGTGTGGGTGGTGCCGCTCGCAGCGCTCGCGCCGTAACGGTGAGGCCGATGACCATTGTGCGAGAATGGCGCCAATGGACCTCAAGTTTTTAGCTTCCGCGGGGTTTTGAGGAACCGGCGGACATGAATGCCCGGCTGTCAGATGTGGCCGGGGTTCGTGTTGTGGAGCTGGAACTAGGGTTCAATCGCGTGGAAGAGTACGCGGACGCCCCCGGCGCGTCGATAAGCTATATCGAAACGGGGACGGGCCTCAAGGCCAAGAGCTTCGCCCTGGCCGGGGCATCAAAACCGGTGTCGGCGCACGTGTAGCAGCTCGCGCCGGGGCTCGTGTGTGTGCGCGTCGTCGATCTCCACGGTGCCATCATTAAGCGGGTGCTTGCCAACGTCACCGACCCGCAACTGTATCCGCAGTTCATCGTGGGGATGGCGGCGGGGCAGCGGCGGTGCCTGCTCTACTTCCTGGAGGCGTTTGCCGCAGATGTCACCGTGTTTCCCTCGGTGGAGAGCTGGGCGAAGGAGCACGCACCAGCTGGTAGTGCCGGTGCGGGGGCCGGCGTGCGCGCGCTGGAAAGCCGCTGGCTCGGGCCGCATTATCGGTTGCGTGGTGAGCGTTGTTCGATGTGTGAGGAGAACCGAGAAACCTGCGACGAGACAATCTGGCGAGGCCTGTTCGCTCATTGGCGTGGCAACTGAACCGGTCTCGCGCGCCGACTCAGTTAACGGAGTCCAAGCTTGTCGATGAGCCCGTCAAAGTTGGCCACGCGCTGGAAAAGGAGGCGGTCTCCGGGGTAACGGGGTGCCCACAGATCCCGCTGGCGCTTGCAGACTAGGTCTGCTTCGGTTTCGGGCAGAAGGGGCTGGGATTTGCAGGCGATGGCAAAACAGAAAACGGGCCCTCGTTTTCTGAGAGCCCGCAACCTGTTGTTCTTCCTTTTCACGTAATACTCACCAATGCCACCGGGGATTTACGGGGAAACCCGTGCGCGCCGGGGCACAGCGTAGGGGGTTAGCCTACGGCAGCATGGCCTGGATCTGCGGGGGAAGCAGGGGCGTAAGCTGCGGGAGGGCTGCGATGATGAGGCCAAGAATGACCACAATGGAGCTGACGGCAACAACGGCCTTGCCCGCGTCATTGAGGTGTCCATCGGCGGTGCTCAACGCGGAGTCCGGGGATTGGTCCTGTGGGGGAGGGACGATGGGCTCGGTGTCGCCTTCTTTGCCTTGTGCGCACTTGTTATAGGCCTGGTTCAGCACGGTAAGTTCGGCAATGCGCTCCTTGATCGGGTTGGCCAAACTATTGTACCTGTCCTGGGAGATGCGGTGGGCGGCAAGCCTATTGTCCAAGTTCTTGAGGGCGACCTGCTGTACAGCAATGTCCGCGCCGGTGGCCTTCGCCCGAAGCGATGCCTCGTTGAAGGTGATCGGGTCGCTAGCCACGAGAGCGGCTTCGGGGATGCGGCTGGATTCCTCAGTGGTGAACGAGATGGAGCACTTGTTGTCGGTGATCTTCACGGTGGCGGCATTCGCGGCCGGAACACACATGCCTACGGCGAGCGAAGTGGATACTACGGTGGCAACGGTGCGCGTAGATAGCTTTTTCATTGTGGACCTCCTATTCGGGGATAATACGGGTTCTGCGAAAGGGTGCAGTGTTGATGTAGCTTTCACTTATTACATAGCGTGATACGCGCCGAACGATACAGGATGGATTGTTTAGTCACGCTAGTCGGAACCTCTTTGGTCTCTGTCACAGTAGTGGTCACCGGCGCCGGTTGCTTCAGCGTGGCTGTCACGGTGGTTGTTGCGGTCTCGCGGACGGTTGTCGCGATCGGCGTGGGCTGCTTTGCAGCAGCAGTTACTGTCACGGTTTTAGTTATGGGTGCCGGAGCTGGATCCTTGACGGTCGTAGTCTTCCAAACAGTGGTTGGAACCGAGATTGTTTCCTTGATGTCCGGCTTCGGAGCTGGGGTACTAACTGATGGAAGATTATCGGATTTCACCGAAAGATCGTCTTGCACGACACCATAGCCAACAAGGATAGTTTTGTATCTTCCTTCGGGATAGCATTCAAGGAAAAGGCTATCCCCTGGAATTGGGCTTGAAGCATAGGCCGGGATCATCCAATCGAAGAGCCGGGTTTCTCCCGCTTAAATGTAGTGTTGGTGGGAAAGGTTCCATTTATTAATTTCCTTCCTCGCCGTCAACCGATCAAATATATTTGATGCTGCCTTAGAATCGCGTTCTGCTTTCGAGTAATAGGTTCCAGGCTCATTCCAAGGCGTGAAAATGGGCTCAATGTATTTCTTTCCTGAGACCTCCAATGAGCAGAGAAGTTCTTCATTTGTCGGGTTGGTGATGGTGATGTCGTCGGCAGCGTAAGAGTCGGTGAGGCCAATGACTGTCCACTCTTTGGGTTCCGTGGGCTGGGCTGTGGCGGCCACGACACCGCCGGCGGTTACAGCAAGCGCTGCAACAATCGGAACTGCGACTTTTGAAATTTGCATAAATAAAAAATCAACAGACGAGGGCCGGCGGAAGTACCCGGAAATTGGATACGTGTTCGAATCCGGTTCCTCCATGTGGTGTAGTCCGATCCCGCATAAAAAGGTCTGGCTTGGCGCAGTTTTCACGTGCACGTGTCAAGCGCGGGGGAGTGCCGAGCTAAGGCGCTATTCCTCCCATGTGCCTCGATAGATCATGCGTATGCGCCGTCCACTTGCTTGCATCCGGGTGCCACTACAGAAAGATTGCGGGGGTGCCGTACGGGGCTACTGCAAAATGCAATACCTGGCAACTGTTTGGATGCTGAAACTTTCGCACTAAAATATCGTGATGTAATCGTTTACATCGAGGTCAGGAGACAGGATGGCTGCAACAACCACCCTTGCCGATGTCGCCCGTGTTGCGGGTGTCTCCACGGCGACCGTCTCCCGTTTCCTGTCCCGCACCACCACCGTCGCCCCCGAAACCGCCACCCGAGTACAAAAGGCGATGGAGGAGCTGAATTACAAGCCGAACCGCCTGGCTCGGGCGCTGCGCACCAACAGAACAGGGCAGCTCGGCGTGGTGCTTCCAGGCTTTGAAAACCAATTCTTCTTTGAGCTGCTGCTAAACATCGAAAAGGCGGCGCGGAAACGCGGTTTCGGGGTCCTTATCGCGGGGAGCAATACGCTGCCGGATACGCTCGCCGAGCTTTCGCGGTCGCAGGCAGTAGACGGGATTCTTCTGGCGAGTTCCTCCTGGCCAAAGGCGGAGCCACCGAGCGCGTCGATCCCCATGGTCTGCATCGACAGGCCCTTGCCGGGGGCGCGCAGCTCGTTCGTCAGCGTGGACAATGTAAACGGCGCCAAAGCCGTCACCGAGCACCTGCTTGCCCAGGGGGCGAAGACGTTCGGGTTGCTCACCGGCCCCATGCGCATCCCGTCGGCACAGGAGCGCACGAAGGGTTTTTACGAGGCGATCCGTAACACGGCCACCTGCATAAAGGAAGAAGAGGGGGATTTCACCGCGCAGGCGGGAGTCGACTTTGTCGACAGTTTCAACGGGCAGACCGAAGGGCTGCCCGACGCAATTTTCGCCGAAAACGACCTCATGGCCGCAGGTGTCCTCAGCAGGCTCACCGAAACGAACCAACAAGCACTGATCGCAGGGTTCGACGGCCTCACCTCAACGACGCAGCTGTATCCCCGGATCACCACTCTCGTGCAACCACAGGAAGAGCTGGCGCGGATAGCCGTCGACAAGCTCATCGATGCGATCGAGGGGGAGACCGCAACGGAACAGATGTACATACCTGGAACGCTCCTCATCGGAGACACCACAGCGAAGGAAGAAGGAAAATGAGTGCAGTCTACGTGGTTGGCAGCGCCAACTTCGACCGCTTCCTCTACGTCGAGCGATTCGTCGCGGCGGGGGAGACCATTTCGTCGACAAAGCTCGAGGAGGCGTGCGGCGGGAAGGGCCTGAACCAGGCGGTCGCCGCGGCGCGCGCAGGTGCGCAGACGTGGATGGTGGGCAACCTCGGCAGCGACGGCGCGGGTGACACTATCCGCGCGGCTATATCCGGGGAAGAAAATCTCCATCCAGATTTCCTCACAGAGGATGCGGACCACCCCACCGGGCAGGCGATGATCCAGATCAACGCCGAGGGAAACAATGCCATCGTGCTTATCGCCGGGGCGAACGGCACGGTCACCAAAGAAAGCATCGATTCCGCCTTTAATAACGCCTCCCTTGGAGGTGCCCCCGCAGGAGGCGTCTCCGAAGGGGACGTCGTCGTCTGCCAGCGCGAAATCCCC
Organism: Corynebacterium glucuronolyticum; assembly: GCA_022772305.1. Taxonomy (GTDB): domain Bacteria; phylum Actinomycetota; class Actinomycetes; order Mycobacteriales; family Mycobacteriaceae; genus Corynebacterium; species Corynebacterium glucuronolyticum_A. The sequence continues at coordinate 205 of JALFAQ010000056.1, read as the reverse complement.
GATGAGATGACCCGCTACGCGCTTCTGCGCGCGAAAGAGAAGAACGCGTTTACCATCTTGAACCTCGCGCCGGGTACGAGCGACCAGACGCTTGTGGAAAACGTCGATCTGCTTATCGTCAACGAGACGGAGGGCGCGATGTTGCTAGGCACCGATGAAACAGAGCCGGAATTCATCGCCAGGAAGCTTCAACAACAAACCGGCA
>JALFAQ010000055.1 GCA_022772305.1 Corynebacterium glucuronolyticum | reverse complement strand
GCCATTACGTGCGCCACGCTCAATGCGCTGGCCACTAGCAAGGAAATCATCTAAGTGTCTACAGCTTCAAACACTGGCATGCTCATTGGAGTGGGCGTTGGCCCGGGAGACCCGCAGCTTCTCACCCTCGCTGCCGTCGACGCAATTAAGTCCGCTGATGTCGTGTGCTACCACGCGAAGCCCGGCGGAACGTCCAATGCGCGCGCTATCGCCGAACAGTTCTTCACCGAGGGGCAGGTCCACGAGCTCCTCGAGTACCCGGTCACCACCGGCACACACCCGGACGGCTACGCCGCAGCACTCGCCCAGTTCTATGCTGAGACAACCGCGCGCCTGGCCGCTCATCTCGATGCCGGTCGCACCGTCGCGGTCCTCGCTGTGGGTGACCCCATGCTGTACTCCTCGTACCAGCACCTCGGCCGGCTGCTCAGTGACTACCCGCAGCGCATCATCCCCGGCATTCCTTCGGTCACGGCAGCTGCCGATGCGCTTGGCAAACCACTTGCCGAGGACGAGGATGTCCTCTCCATCATTCCTGCCACGCTCAGTGAGGATGCGCTTCACGCCGCCCTCGCCACGTGTGACACAGCGGTATTTATGAAGCTGGGCCGTAACTTCGACAAGGTGAAGACGGTCCTCACCGAACAGGGCCTCGCCGAACGCGCCTATGTCGCCGTCCGCGTCGGCATGGATGGCCAGAAGACCCTCCGTCTCACCGAGGCATCCGCCGAGGACATCCCCTACTTCGCCGTCGCCGTTGTCCCCACCACGCGTGTCGACGCCCCGGAGGAACCCACCGCTGGTAGCGTCACCGTCGTCGGTCTTGGACCCGGTGCCTCCCGCTGGACGACCCCCGAGGTGTCCCGCGCCCTGCGCGAAGCCACCGACATCGTCGGTTACACCACCTACGTCAAGCGCGTCCCCGAGCGCCAAGACCAGGTGCGCCACCTGTCCGATAACCGCGTTGAAGCGGAGCGCTCCGAACACGCCCTGCGGCTCGCCCGCAAGGGCAAGCGTGTCGTGGTCGTCTCCTCCGGCGATCCCGGCGTCTTCGCCATGGCCACCGCCGTACTTGAGGTGCAGCACACCCGTGGCTACGAGGATGTATCTGTTCGCGTTCTCCCGGGTATGACCGCTGCTCAGGCTGTTGCCAGCCGCGTCGGTGCTCCCCTCGGCCACGACTTCGCGCTCATCAGCTTGTCCAACCGCCTCAAGCCCTGGGAACAGGTCGTCACCCGCGTGCGCGCCGTTGCCGGCGCGGATATGGCGATGGCTATCTACAACCCGGCCTCGAAGAAGCGCACGTGGCAGGTGGAGGAGTTCAAGAACATCCTTCTCGAATACCGCACGCCCGATACCCCCGTCATCATTGCCCGCGCCGTGGGCGCGCCAGAGGAAAAGGTGACAGTGACCACCCTCGGCGACCTTGACCCGCAGCTCGTCGACATGAGAACAATGCTGGTAATCGGAGCGTCGACAAGCATGACCTACAAGAGTGTCGACGGCACTCGCGTGTACACCTCGCGCTACTACGGCACGCCCGAGTGGGGCGAAAAACCTGCGAATTACGATGTAACAAACCGATAACGTATGCTATAGACGTACGATGACATAAGGAGGAGACAACGATGGGCACCGTAACCAAGAAGATTATCGCTGGCGTGGTAAGCGTCAGCCTCATCGCCGGCGCAACGCCTGCAACCGCAGCCAAGCAGTATCCCAGCCTGCCTGAGGCCCAGCAGCAATCATCCAGCGAAGTGGATAAGAACCTCGGTTACACTACAGCGTCCAAGAACGAGTCCTCGGAACTTCGCAACTTCTCTAGCGAAATTGGCGACGAAAAGACCGCCACCTGGTTCAAAGGCCTCCCCGAGTGGACCCAGCGGTTCCTCATGACGCTTGCCGTTTCCGCCGCCGTCCAGGCCGTGCTTCTGGCCCTCCTCGGACCCATCCGCAACTGGGTGTACCAAACCTTCAACGTCTAGCATCCACCCTCCTGCACCCCGCAGTGTGCGGGGTGTTTTTTGTGCCTGGTCACGGGGCCGCAATGTGGGCAGTGTTAGCTACTTTTGCGTGCGCGGATGCGACCCCTGGTGAGGGGTGTGCGTTGTGGTTTGTTGGGGGGTTAGGCGTTTTCTCGTTTGACCATTTTCTTGGCGAGTCTGATGGCACCGCCTTGGGCACACGGGTGCATGTTCAGTTTCGGTGCCCCGCCGAAGGCGGGCACCCACATGTCCAACCCGTTGATCTTTTCCACATGCCCATGCAGGCGACGATCCCTGTCATCATCGAGAGTGTCTAATGGTTTGTGTGTGAGGGATTCCCCTTCATGATTGGAGTTAGGCCATTATGACTACTGTGGCGAAAAGAGATCCGGCTGATAAGGCCAAGATTGATGCGATTGAGAAGAAGCTTCTTGCTAATCCAGAGATCGCAAAGCTGATTGATGAGCTTGGCACATCTACTGATGATGCCAATGATTTGGTGCGTGGCATGCTGCAAGCCTCTATCACCCGTGGGTTGAACGCGCAAGATGGATATGCACCTGGGCTATGACTATGGCGATAGGAAGAAGAAATCGGAGGTAGGTGAATCAAATCATCGCAATGGTAGTTACACCAAAACCGTGGAATCCAACTATGGACCGTTAACCATCAGTGTTCCTAGGGATCGGAATGGGTCGTTTGTTCCACTGATGGTGCCCAAAGGTGCTCGCAGGCTAACCGATGTCGATGACATGATCATCAGCTTGTATGCCGGAGGAATGACCGTAAGGGACATTCAGCACCATATGGCTACGGCAATGCGAGTAGATGTGTCCCATGAGACGATTTCTGCTGTTACTGATGCTGTGTTGGACGAGGTGATGGTGTGGCAGCAACGTCAGTTGGAGGAATTTTACCCGGTCATCTTCCTTGATGCGTTACGGATCAACGTACGTGACGGTGGACGGGTGGTAAAGAAATCCGCATATATGGCTATCGGTGTGGATATGGAGGGCATAAAGCACATCCTTGGCCTGTGGATCGCAAAAGAAGAAGGGGCTGCCTTTTGGGCACATGTCTGCGCGGAACTGTCCAACCGTGGTGTCAAAGATGTCTTCATTGTCTGCTGCGATGGTCTGAAAGGCCTTCCTGCCGCTGTGGAAGCCACCTGGCCTGGCTTAATGGTGCAAACCTGTATTGTGCACCTGATTCGCGCAGCCAACAGGTGGGTTGCCTACGGTGACAGGAAAAACGTGTCTGCCGCGCTACGCCGGGTATACACTGCGGTGGATGAGACGGGGGCGAAGCAGGCCCTGGATGAATGTGCAGAATCCGAACTCGGCCAGAAATATCCGCAATCGGTTCGCGTCTTTAGGGATGCGTGGGATAGGTTCATCCCGTTTTTGCAGTTTCCGCCCATGGCACGAAAGGTGATTTACACCACGAATTCGATTGAGTCGTTCAATAATGAGCTGCGGAAAGCGACCCGTAACCGGGTGCAATTTACCAATGATGAGTCCGCTTTGAAAACACTGTGGCTGATGATCTGCAACATTGAAGACAAACGAGCGCTACGCCGCGCCAAGGAAGGAAAGAGAGCCTCGGCGTCTGCCGGACGGCTCGTGGAAGGAGCCAGAGTCAGTAACTGGAAGCAAGCAATCAACCAAATGGCGCTCACCTACCCAGACCGCTTCGACAAGTACATGTAACACCCCCACACACAAACAACTTGACACGCTCACCGTTCACGGGTTACTTTCACGGATGCTGTAGTTGCGTTATCAGGAACGATGACTTCTGCAACCCCATCAAAATACTCAAACGCCAACCGGTGAGCCTCATGCCAACTCTGCTGGGTTTGATCCCGCCTCGCAGTGGCGAAAATCATCCCCGAATACGGCAAAGAAGCCACAAAAATGCTGGCCTTCCACATAGCACCAGTAACAGGGTTAACAACCGGGATCTTCGTCCCCGACCAGTCCACCTGCATCGTCCTGCCCGGGGAATGCACAATCCGTGCTGTCAAACCCCGCACGCCAACTTCGTTGGCTACAAGCTGCCGAAACCGCTCATACGAATACGGCTTCAACCCACAAGCAGCAACAGAATCGACGTAATTCATCCACAACACGTTCAACGCGATCTTTTTCCTACCCGTACGAGCCCGAAGCACAGCATCGAAATCAATCGGCGCGAACTCGGAAACCACCCGACGCCGACCATCAGCAACAACCGCAGCGACGCGATCAGCAGGAATCATGTCCAACTGCTCTGGGCTATCAACCCCCAGCTTTTCCAAAGCCTTCGCAGCCTTCGACACAGTCGCCGGCGCAACCGACAACAAAGCACCAATTTGACGATACGACCGCCCCTCCAAAAGCAGTCGCATCACCTTGGGATAATCAACCACAGTTGAATCCTTTCTACTCACACTGCACGACCCCTTGTCGCACAGTTGTAGAAAGCATCCCACGCCTAAACGACTACCGCTTCACAATCCCCACCACACCGCTTCACGATCCCCACCATGGCGCTTCAAAATGCACGTTCCGAACAGTAAAGACTATGAGCACGGGCAAGTGGGGCGCCAACCATCGTCTACAGACAGGCGCAAAAGCGGGGCCCGGGATTCAGTGACGTACTACCACTACTCGCGTGATCGGGCTAGACGAACACTAAGGGGTATTACCGAGCAACTGGATAAAGCTAAACGGGCAGTCGCAGGTGAGACCAGCATCAAACGTAATAAGTATGTGGATCTGAAAGCCCCGAACAAGAAGGTCAACTACGCACTTGCCAAGAAGCACACCAATCTTGCTGGTATCAAGGGGTATGAAACAGACCTGGTGACGATGCCTGCCGAGGATGTGATTACGTATTATCGCAGGTTGATTAATGTGGAGCGGTCGTTTCGGATGAAGAAATCGGATTTGAAAGCCCGCCCCATTTACCATCGCACCGAGGACTCCATCAACGCCCACATCACCATTGTTACCGCTGCACTGGCGGTTGCTCACGAGATGGTGGAGTACTCCGGAATGTCGCTAAAGAAACTGGTGCGAACACTACGTCGCTACCGCAGCTTCGAACTAGAAGTCAACGGACAAACCATCCACGCCACCGTACCCCTACCCGACAACATCCACACCCTCGTCAACAACATCCTCCACCCACCAACTACGCACTAAAATGACCTAAGTCGGGAAAAGGTTTCGACACGGCGTGCCCTTTGGGTCTTGTGATCGATACCCGTCTCGATTTCGACGCGCAGCGAGTTCGATTGATGCTTGACGGTGCTGTGGTCACCGATCATGCGCTGGCAGAGTCGCACTTCACCCCTGCGGAACTCGTGGCATACGCGTCGCATTTGTTCACGTTGCTTCCTGGCGACGTCATCATCTGCGGCGCCTATGAACCGGGAGTGAAGATTAGCGCCGGTCAAGAAGTATCGTGCGAGGTCAGTGGAATCGGTACGCTGACGAACTCCGTGCTTGCCGGCTAAGCGGCGTGTCTGGTTCTTAGCTAGGATCCTTAGAGATTATCTTGCACATGGATGATATCTGCCGGGGCTGCTGGGCGGAATTCTCCGTTCCACTTGTGCTTCTGAATATATGAGCGAATGTAGGGGCACGCCGCCACGACCTTCTTCCCTTCGGCTCGCGTGGAGTCCAGAGCCTGCTGAGCGAGAATGCTTGCTAAGCCATATCCTTGATACTTCGGCGCCGTCTCAGTGTGGAAGAAGATACGCTCATCACCGTTGTCCATATAGGCAGCAAAGCCACCTACCTCGTCTGTGTCGTCAAGTACGATGGCGTATTGCTGGATGCTGCCCGAGCCCTGCTGGACGACGGAGACGCTATTTCCTTGCTTATCGGTGAGTTCGCTCATTGGTTTTCTCTTTCTCGTGTGTGATTCGGCTGCATTCTTAGTGCTTGGGGTTGTTCCGCGCTGCGTTTTGATTCGTTGATGCGTCGCGCTTGCGCCCCCTGTGTTTCTCTGTGTTCTTGGTTTTCTCAGTGTTTCGCATGTGCGTTCTCGTTCGTGTGTAAACGATACTGATTTATCTACATGTAGAAAGCGGAACCGGGTGCCAATAATCCCGGTATTGCTGCGGCATTGCTATGAGCGAACACGGCTATACCTCATGCCCATGTGTGCGTCGCTAGTTTAGGCGCGTGGTTGGTCGATACGCATCTCCGGGCGCGCGACTGGGCTAGGATTAACCCGAGATCGAATCTTCGCATTTGGCAGATGAGGTGCAGGAAGCCAACTCGGACCATCGTGGTGGTGGCCGACGTAGCCCTCAACCACTCCGAAACGCTCGCTGCGTGCTTGCCATTCGTTTCGAGCTTTGACGATCTCCTCGTGGGTGCGTCCAACGAAATTCCACCACATAACGATCGGTTCAGTGAAAGGCTTACCGCCGATGAGCACGACTCGTGCACGGTCTGCACCTGTATTGGTAAGAGTGAGCGTCTTTGCGCCCACGCCGGTGTAGGCAAGTTCGCTTCGTTGTACGTCCACGCCCTCAAGGTTGACCGCACCTCGATCAAGCAAAACACCATGTTCAAATTCTGGATCGACGTCGAACGTTACCTCAGTACCAGTATCGAGCCGTATCTCGGCACCTACCAACGGAGTGAAAGAGGAAATAGGAGACGTCTGACCAAACAGTGTACCCATAAACACCAACGCCTCGCCGCCATCGAAATGATGCGCCGTGGGTCTATAGTTTTCAAAACGCCGTTTCATATGACGTGCCTTATCTGGAAGTGCCACCCAGAGCTGAACGCCATTAAGAGAAGTTGTGTCTTGAGTAGAGGTTTCGCTGTGGCAGATCCCGTGCCCAGCCGTCATAAAGTTAGCCTCGCCAGGTTTGACGACGGCGTGGTACCCGGCTGAATCGTTATGCATAATTGAGCCTTCGAAGAGCCATGAAACGGTTTGTAGACCCATATGCGGGTGAGGGGCGACGTCCATTCCTCCTGTTGTGGAGACGTCGTCCGGGCCGTAGTGATCGCAGAAGCACCACGCTCCGATCAGAGAACGCTGGCGCTGTGGAAGAGTGCGCTTAACGCGCATTGCACGAGGACCTCCAAGAGGGACGTCTCGCGAGGTGATGATCTCTACTTTTGTGCCGCCTGTGCACTGTGGTAGGCGTGGAGTGACTTCACGTTCTTCGGGGGAAATATTCATATTAGACATTGCCTCTCCTTTCCCTCTGGACACTAATAGTGCCGATTATAGTGCCGAGCGTCACGGTTTGTAGAGCCGCCCAGTATTGACAAGTATATGCACGAACGAGAATAATTATGCACAGCGGCTCAGCGGCACAGCGGCACAGCCTTATAGGACAACGTGAGAAGTGGCGAAGGGAGGGTGGGCGATTGCATCGCTATCAGGCGGCAGGTGCTAACGAGGGCAAAGCACCTCACAACTCGATAGGTTCTACCTCTCAGGTGCTCGGCAGTGCGCAGAGTCCACACCGAAACGCGAAGCCCTCTGGCGTCGAGAAGCCCGGAGTCCCTTTCGTTTCTGAACGCTTCATTGCTCACAGATGGAAAGGGAGTGAAAGTTTCAGTCTCGACGTCGCGGCACTCAGTAAGTACGGTGACGTCATTAATCTCTCGATCGGGGATGGAGACTTTACGACTGATCGGGCGATAATTGATGCAGCCTTCGCGGATGCCTTGGTAGGCTACACACATTACGGTGCACCGTCGGGTGATCCGCAGCTCATTCAGGCTATTCAAGCCTACTGGTTCGACGAATACAATGAAGCCATTACCAACGAGCAGATACTCGTTACTGCATCAAGTGCGATGGGTATGGCTGAAACCTTACTGACGATCGTCAATCCCGGTGACGAAATCATCGTGCTATCTCCGTATTTCCCTGTATATAGGAGCCAGATCCACGCTGCTGGCGGTGTTCTTGTGGACGTACCATTGCGGGCGGAGCGCGGTTATGCCATCGACGAAGCAGACCTTGAACACGCCGTCACGAAACGAACAAAACCTATTATTTTCAACAATCCCACAAATCCCACGGGCGTGACGCATACGCTGGCAAGTTATGATGCAGTAGCGCGCGTCGCAGTGCGCCACGATCTGCTCGTGATTGCCGATGAGATCTAGACCGGCCGGTTCAGAATCGTGACCGGTGTGCCTGTCGTGAGCGCGGGCTGCCACAGGTATTGCCCGTTGTTGTCTTTGAGCTTGCGAATCACCTTCACGGTCGAATCATTCATCACCCACACCGCATTCTTCCGATACGGGGAACGCAGAGAATAGTGCAGGTCGATGAGTTCATCGGCGCTCACTGTGGTGGCAGCAGAGGCTTTGACGCCTTCTTCGGCGGTGGTGAAAATCCCGGTGGGCTTCCAAGTGCCGTCCCCGGTGAGAAAGGCTTGCTCTTCAGCAGCACCAATCCTACGTCCAAACTCACCCGACAGATACGACTCAATGTCGAAAGCTCTATCGTTCAAGAGTTCCTCGGAGATTTTGAGGAAGGTGCCGAGCTTATAGGAACCGAGCGTCATCTGGTCAAACACCTCGTCCGATTCGCTATAGGCTTTGCCTTCCTCCAACCACGTCGCAATCCCATGCGTCGCCACGACCGGGATCTTACGATCACCCGAGCTGGTTTGGATCACGTTCGCCAGGCCGCGCACGAAGTTTTCTTCCTCGAGCGCGGCGACGACTTGGGTTTCGAATTCGTCCGGCACCAGATAGCCGCCCTCAGTATCGACGCCCTCGCTTAGGGCGTTGCGGATCTCGTAAGGATTCGAGCGCATCCTCATCGCATCCCAAAACGCTCTGCGGTACTCAGCGCTCGCTCGCCCCTGCTTCCCATCAGTGCTGGGCGTATTCACGCCGGGCATGAGCGTCAGTGGCTTGGAGGTGGCGCGAGCCATTTCCGCATCGATTGCTTCTGCTTTCTTCATGCGGGTGATAGCAGAAGCGAGGGCGTCCATGTCGTCCATCATCGCGCTGTAGGTCGCATCATCGTCAGCAGACAAACGACCATCGTCGCCTTGATGGGTGTCAAGGAACGCTTTGGCTTGTTCCCAGGTTTTCGCGCGCTTTTCACGCAGTTCATTCATTGTTGCAGTCATCGGAATGTTTCCTTTCTAGCTAGAGGGTGACTGACCGGTCAGTTGATGCGCTGCCCAAGGCTCAAATAGGCCTCAGATAGCAACCGGCCCCGAGCGCTCGTTTGCTCAGGGCCAGCACAATCAGAATCAGGTTCAAGATTGGGTGGGGTGATATCCACCAGGGGTGGCTGCACTACGCGCGGCGGCGGGCTGAGGGGTTGATAGTGGTTGACGATCTTGCGCTCCAGTGCGCGTCGGTCGAATACCACCGGCTCCGCCTGCGTCTCACCGCCCTGCAGCGGTGGGTCGATCTGGTCGGCGAAGCCCATGGTGAGGGCGGCGCGTGCATCCATCCAGGTTTCCGCGTCCATGAGCTTGGCGAGCTTGGCTCGGCTCATGCCGGTTTTGGCTTGGTAGGCGTTGATGATGGATTCCTTCACGGAGCCGAGCATCTCTATAGCCCGCCCTAGCTCGTCACTGTCGCCCATGGCCATGGTGGCGGGGTTGTGAATCATCAGCATCGACACCGGTGACATCACTACGGTTTCGCCAGCCATCGCAATCACTGAAGCGGCGCTGGCTGCGAGCCCGTCGATGCGGACGGTGACGGTGCCGGGATAGTCGGTGAGTAGGTTATAGATCTGCGCTGCAGCAACCACATCGCCACCAGGCGAGTTAATCCACACCGTAATATCGCCAGACCCGGCGTTGAGTTCCTCGGCGAAGAGTGCTGGGGTGATGTCATCGTCAAACCAGGTTTCCTCAGCTATCACCCCATCTAAATGCAAAACCCGAACGTCAGGTGCGTCCGGGTCACTGGCTTCTTCATTGACTGGGGGCTTGCTCCAGTTCCAAAAACGCTTACTCATCGTTTCCTCCTACGAGTATTCGTGGCTTCATCTTCTTGTTGTTCTTGCTGCTCTTCGGGTGGCGGCTCCGGCTCGTCCGGCTTAGGTTTTTCCGCTTGGTCGGTTTGCTGTGTGTTGGCGTAGGCTCCGGCCAAGCCGAGTGGGAGCATATTGCCATTCACCAAATACAAATCCCCGCCCTGGTCTTCAGGAATCAAATCGAGGTTCTCTAAGGCTCTAATGTCGTTGGCGCTCATCCACCCGTTCTGCCGCGCGGTCGCATACCCGTTCATGCGGCTCACGTAGTCGCCGCGCAAAAGCCCTTCGAGGTTGAACTTCACGAATACGCGCGGCTTCTCATCAGGGTTAAGCAGGGTTTTGGTGATGGCTTGTTCCCAGCGGATGACCCACGGCTCGAGCGTGTATTTCACAAACTCAAGCGATTGTTGCTCAATGTTGGAGAAGCTCGATTTTTCGAGGTCGCCCACCATATGCGGCGGAATACGGAAAATCCGGGCAATCTAGTTGATCTGGAACTTGCTCGTCTCCAAGAATTGTTCCTGCTCTGGGCTGATGCCGATGGGCGTGTATTTCATGCCCTCCTCAAGCACCGCAATCTTATTCGAGTTACGGCTACCGCCGAACGTGGATTGCCATGATTCACGCACCCGCGCTGGGTCTTTGATCGTGCCCGGGTGCTCCAATACGCCGCCAGGAGCAGCACCATTAGCGAAAAAGCTCGCACCATATTCCTCGGTCGCTATCGCCAAGCCGATCGCGTTTTTCGCCATTGCAATCGGGCTATAGCCCACCAGTCCATCAAACCCCAGCCCAGGAATATGCAGCACGTCTGCTGCTGTGAGTGTGACCTTGCGGGGTTGGTCAGTATCTGGCTCATCGCCGGTACGGGTATAGACGTATTCGAGTTCGCCCTGCTTGTTCCGCCCGACCTCTATGTGGTTGGGCATGAGCGGATATAAGCCGAGCACTTGGCCCTTACCGTTCCTGATGACTTGGGCGTAGGCGTTACCCCACAACAGCAGATGTGTCATCAAGGTTTCTCGGAACACGAAGCTGGTCATCTCGGGATTCGGCTCGTCATGGAGCAACACGTAGAGCGGATGATCTAACGCTTTCACCCGCGAACCATTCTCTTCATAGCGGTAGACGTGGAGCGGCAACCCAGCGACAGCTTCCGAGAGGATTCGTACGCACGCATAGACCGCAGTCATTTGCATCGCGGAGCGTTCTGTCACCGGCTTGCCCGCCGACGTCGGGCCGAAAAAGAAGCTATAACCCGAGTGCGTGAGCGCCTTATCCTTGGCAGTTCGTTTGTGAAAGAGGTCGCGAAAACCCATGTTAATGCTCGCTTTCTCAATAATGGTGGCCTAGATGAAGAGCAGGCCGCGCTCGTCGTAGACGGATTCGGCAGGCTCAGTGTTGCCGTTTCTGATTGCCCGGTCGAGCGCCATGATGAGGGCGACGATGCCGTCGATTTTCTCGGTGGATTTCTGCTTGTCGGGTTTGATGTTGCGTGCCGGGTCTTGCCGAACGGTGATGTTGTCAGCCATCCACGCCAAAACTGGGTGACCGCCGTGCGCGAGCTTGCCTTCCAATGCCAGCTTCATGAGTCCTTTGGAGGCGGGGCTCATGTCTTTGAAACCCTGCCCGAAAGGCACAACCGTGAAGCCGAGGCCTTCGAGGTTTTGGCTCATTTGGACGGCGCCCCAACGGTCGTAGGCGATTTCCCTGATGTTGAACTTGAGGCCGAATTGTTCGATTTCGTGCTCGATATGGTCGTAATGCACGACGTTGCCCTCGGTCGTTTCCAAGTAGCCCTGCTTATGCCACAGGTCGTAGGGCACGTGATCCCTTGCTACGCGCAGATCCAACGTGTCTTCGGGGAGCCAGAGCTTCGGCAGAATCCAATACGGCTCGTCCGGTTCCTCGGGTGGGAACACGAGCACGAACGCCGTAATATCCGAGGTGGACGATAAGTCGAGCCCGCCATAGCAGATCCTGCCTTCCAGGGCTTTCTCATCGACGGGCAGGCTGTTTTGGTTCCACACGGTCATGGGCATCCAGCGCACTTCTTGCTTCACCCACTGGTTCAGCCGCAGCTGCCTGAAGGTGTTTTCCTCAGCCGGGTTTTGCTTCGCTGACTCGCAGGCGTCCCGTACCTTCTCGATATTGACGGTGATGCCAAGGCTGGGGTTGGCTTTCTTCCACACTGCTTCATCGATCCAGTCCTCATCCATGCTGGCCCCGTAGATCACGGGATAGAAGCGGGGGTCGTGTTTCTTGCCGTTGATAATGTCGAGGGCTTTCTCGTGCTGCTCCCAACAAATACTGTGTGTATCCGAGCCTGCCGTGGTGATCAGGAAATAGAGCGGCTGGGTTCTTGCGTCACCGGAGCCTTTCGTCATCACATCGAAGAGTTTCCGGTTCGGCTGAGTGTGCAGCTCGTCAAAGACGACGCCGGAAATGTTGAAGCCGTGCTTGGAGTAGGCCTCAGCGGAGAGCACTTGGTAGAAGGAGTTGGTGGGCGTGTAAATAATACGTTTCTGGGAGCGCAGAATTTTCACGCGCTTCGCGAGCGGTGGGCACATTCGCACCATGTCCGCTGCCACCTCAAACACAATGCTCGCTTGCTGACGATCCGCCGCACAGCCGTAGACTTCGGCGCGTTCTTCGCCGTCCCCGCAGGTGAGTAGGAGTGCGACGGCGGCGGCCAGCTCACTCTTGCCCTGCTTTTTCGGGATTTCGACGTAGGCGGTGGTGAATTGGCGGTATCCATCGGGTTTGAGGGTGCTGAACAGGTCGCGGATGATTTGTTCTTGCCAATCAATCAACTCAAACGGCTTGCCCGCCCACTTACCTTTCGTGTGCGTCAATGCTTGGATGAAGGCGACCGCATAGTCCGCTGCCCGTTTGTCATAGCGCGAGGTCGGTAGCGCGAATCGGGTCGGCTCATAGGTTTCGAGTCGCCGCATCACCATCAGGACTTCACCTCCAAGGAAAGATAAGCGAAAGCCCAACCACATGGCTGGGCTTCCGCAAAAGTGTGCGCGTGCTTAGTCGCTGATGGTGGTGATGCCTGCTTGGGCATCAGTGAGGCCGGCTTCGTAGGCTTGGCGCAGGATCTCGGCCAATCCCCAGATGCTGACTTCAGGGAAATCGTCCTCATCATTGTGGCGCGGCTCCAGCGTGGGAATGTAGTCGAAGCGCTTAGCAACAATCTTCTCGAGTTTGGCTCGCAGGTTCTTTTCTCTAATCGTGGTGCTCATCGTCGTCTCGCTTTCAGATCATTTGGTCGAGGATGTCGTATTCGCACTTAAGCCGGTTCCATTCCTGTGCGAGGCATTCGAGGCGGAACCGGTTGTGGCAAGCCCTGCCTTCGCGCTCGATCCAGTCGAGTTCGGCTTTGCGTTCGCGCAGCATCACGATGCCCTCATCGATGTCGGTTTCCATCAGTTTCAGGTCTTTCTCGAATTTCGTGCTCATCGCCCTTTGTCCTTTCGCTTACCGTGGTTGTTTCGGTATGTATATACAGCCATAGCTACGCTGCTTTATCCAGTCATATTCGGCTTATTTTCAAGGAAAAATAGCGATATACATCTCTATCGAACAAGGCGTTTCAAGATGAGGGAAACCCCGCGTATAGCGGGGCTCCGGGTGCTCTAGTTTGTGGTTTATTTGGCGGCGAGGTCAGCCACCGAGATTGCCCAGGCGAGCGCGTGACCCGCGTCCTCGAACTCCGGGTAGGACTCGGCGAGCAGTTCGCCTGCCTCGTAGCCGGTGAGCTGGTAGACCACACCCGCATATAAACCCTCGAGGTGCTTCACTGCGAGCAGGTAGTTGCCGTATTTAGTGGCGTTCATAATCCCGTACACGTTCCGCATTGCTCTCACCCTTCTCTCACTCGGCGTGACTGGCGTCGTACTCTGCTGCCATGCTGAGCGCCCAGGCAGTCGCGTGACCCTCATCGCTGAAGGCCTCATCCGTCTCGCTCATTTTGATCGCGTGGGTGGCATCGGTGCGCTTGTAGAGGGTGGCGAAATGCTCGTAGCCGCCTTGCTGGTCGTTCCAGATCCGGTTGGTGGCAATAATCCATTCGCCGAAGCTCATCGTGTGCCCGAGAATCTTGTACTCGCTGGCGATCTGCTTGATGCTCTGCGTCTTCGTGGTGTTCATGGCTGTTTTCCTTTCCCTTGTTTCGGTATGTATATACAGCCATAGCTACGCGACTATATCCAGTCGTTTTAGGGCTTATTTTCAAGGAAAAATAGCGATATACATCTCTATTCAAGAGGGGCTTCATAAGCGAGGAAAGCCCCGCGTGGAGCGAGGATTCCCTATGAGGCTAGCAGGCTGTTAGTCGGTGACGTGGTAGTCGATGACGTTGTTGGCATCCAGGTAGCGCAGCTCGCTCACCATGGCAACGGCGCGCTGGTAGCCTTCGGCTATCTTCTGGATTTCGCCTGCGTCGAGCGCACCGTAGGCAGTGGTCTGAATTACCCACTCGCCGGTCACTGCATCGTAGGTGAGTTCTGGCGTGTAGGGGGCGAGCGGTGAGGGCATCACCTGCACCCACGCATCATCACCGTCGATGCGGATGGAGACGATGATGGACGATGATGTAGCCTAGCCGGACCGCACCCCCAATCACACGCTGCGTGTTTTCTTCCTCAAGGCTCATTTTCGGCTCGATGTTCATGGCTGTATTTCCTTTCACGTGCGTACCGTTGCGGTATGTATATACTGTGAGACCTCGTGCCTGGCGGGCCGGGTCAGGTTCCTATTAGCAGTTTGAGTATGTCACTGCCTTCGGTGGCATCACCCCCCGGATCATTTTCAGACAGGGACTGGAATAAGCCATACCGAAGCCAGCGACTAGTTC
>JALFAQ010000021.1 GCA_022772305.1 Corynebacterium glucuronolyticum | reverse complement strand
TCCACCACGTTGGCATCAAAAAGCTGGCTTCGGGTGCGTGCGCGCGGCACATCGTGCGGAAGAATCGGGCCACGCAGGCCACGTCCGTGTCGTCCGTGTCGTCCATGTCGTGATCTTGCCACCATGGTCCCCAAGTCTAGTTGCCCCGTGGTCTACACTGATAAACCGTGAATACTTTTCGACGCTGCTGTCGCCCCGGATGCGGAAGGCCTGCTGTCGCCACGCTGTCCTACGCGTACTCGGAATCTACCGCGTACCTAGGCCCCCTGGCGCCCACGCCCAACCCGCACATGTGGGATCTGTGTGAAAAGCACGCCGAATCTATTCGGCCGCCGGTTGGCTGGGAACTGCTCAAATACGAAGACCTCGGCTTCGATTACGAGGAAGATGACGATCTCACAGCGCTGGCGGAAGCCGTGCGTGAGGCAGGTCGGACCAATACGGGGCTCGTTGACCATTCGGCAGGCAAACATCGAAAGCAGGACGATGAGGATTATTTCCATCACCCGTCGAAGCACAACCTCACGTTTACGGCCCCCGAAAACACCCCACCCACCGTGGTGCAGGAGAAGCCGACACACGGCCCTACGGAGCGTCGAGAAGCAAAAAAGGGACCAACCAGGCGCGGACACCTACGCGTTGTCCCGGACACCACCGACTAGAACCACTCACTGGCCCGGCCTGTAGATAAAACTACGGGCACTTTTTGCACGCATAAAACGTTGAGAGGGTAACGACTACTTCCAAAGGAGTAAACCATGCGCAGCCGAGAACTGATTGACGGCGTCATCAAGGCCTACGATGTCCGAGGCATCGTGGGGGAGACACTTGACGCGGAGCTTGCCCACGACATCGGAGCGGCCTTCGGCGCGATCATCCGCCGCGATGGCGAGCACACCCTGGCCATCGCCCACGACATGCGTGACAGTGGCCCGGCGTTGGCGAAAGCCTTCAGCGACGGCGCACGCTCCCAGGGTATCGATGTGACCTTCATCGGCCTGAGCTCCACCGACGAGCTGTACTACGCCGCGGGTGCCCTGAACACTTCGGGCGCGATGTTTACCGCTAGCCACAACCCCGCCAAGTACAACGGAATCAAGCTGTGCCGGCCGGGTGCCAAGCCCGTCAGTCGAGACACAGGCCTGGGCGAGATCGCGGACATGGTCTGTAGCGAGATCCCCGCCTACGACGGCCCAGCGGGGAGCTACGAGGAGCGAGACGTCCTCGAGGGGTACGTCTCCCACCTGCGAGGACTGGTAGACCTGTCCGGCATGCGCCCCCTGACCGTCGCCGTGGATGCCGGCAACGGCATGGCCGGGCACACTGTGCCGGCGGCCTTTACAGGTCTGCCCATTACCCTGGAGCCACTGTATTTTGAGCTAGACGGCAGCTTCCCCAACCACGAAGCTAACCCTCTCGACCCCAAGAATCTCGTTGATCTGCAAAAGCTCACCCCGGAGAAGAAGGCCGACATAGGTCTGGCCTTCGATGGCGATGCCGATCGCCTCTTCGTTGTGGATGAGAAGGGCGACCCGGTCAGCCCATCGGCGATTTGTGCCCTCGTAGCCACCCGCTACCTCGAGCAGTTCCCGGGCGCGACCATCATCCACAACCTCATCACGTCGAAGACCGTCCCGGAAATGATCACTGAGCACGGTGGTACGCCGGTGCGCAGCCGCGTCGGTCACAGCTACATCAAGGCGCTCATGGCTGAGAAGAAGGCCGTCTTCGGCGGCGAGCATTCGGCGCACTACTACTTCCAGGAGTTCTTCAACGCCGATTCTGGCCTGCTCACCGCCCTGCACGTGCTGGCAGCCCTAGGGGAGACGGATAAGCCCCTGTCTGAGCTCATGGCGGAATACTCCCGCTACGAGGCCTCGGGCGAGATCAACACCCGGCTGTCCGGCAAGGAGAAGCAGGCTGAGAAAACCGAGGCCGTGCTCGCCGCCTTCGCCAACCGCACCGCATCCACCGATGAGCTGGACGGTGTCACGGTTCAGCTGAAGGACACGCCTGCGTGGTTCAATCTGCGCGCCTCGAACACGGAGCCACTTCTCCGCCTCAACGTGGAGGCACCGACGGCTAAAGAGGTGGACACGATCGTTAAGGAGGTCCTCTCCATTGTCCGGAACGAACAGTGAGTTAGCCCGCTTTTTCCCGATCGCCAACGAGGGTGCGGAGGTCCGCGCCATCGCCGAGTGGGTCCGCAACGGTGGCACCAGCCAGCTCGAGGGTTTTCGACCCCGGTCGCACGTGGTGGTGACGTGGGATGAGGTCAGCCGCGCTATCGCTGCGGCCGTCGCCGGCGAGTGCGTGGTGACGGATCATCTCCCCACGAGTACGGGCGCGTTGGACCAGGTCACGATCATCGGTGACGATCCGCGTGGCCTCGATGTCTTGTTTGCTGCCCAGCAGCGGGGCTGTGCAGTCACGGTCATCTCGGCCCCGGATTCGCCACTGATCAGTGAGCGTTCCCACCCCACGATGGCGGCCCCACACATCCCCTTCGCAGAGGAGTGGTCCGTCGCCCGCACGGTAGCAACGCTTGCTGCGGTGACATCCCGTGACCCGATGGTGGGCGAGGAGCTTGCGGTAATTTCCCGACTTGTCGACGAAGAAATCGCTGCCTGCCACCCCGATCGCGATGAGGTAACCAACCCCGCCCGCGCCCTGGCTCGCACATGGCAGGCTGCCGTCCCCGTGTACGTGGGCGAGCCCCGCCTGGCCCACCTGTTGGCGGAAAACAGCATTGCACACGGTGTCCCGGCACTGGCAGCAACCACGAGCCGAGCGTCAGCCTTTTACAATCATGATGTAGCCTTAAGCATCGTTGATTGGTCGGATGGAGTCACGGGCGAGGCCCCGAATGGGGAGGACACGTCGCATCTCAGCTCCGCGGCCCAGAATATTGTGACCACGCTGCGCTACGCCACGCGCGTCGCGGCGGCGACTGTAATGGAAGTGTTGTGACAACGTGGAGAAACTTACCGGTGCGCTGCGCACCTACCCCTGGGGGTCGCATACCCTGCTGGCGGACCTGCGCGGCGAAATATCACCCTCTCCTGCGCCCGAGGCGGAACTCTGGTTTGGTGCGCACCCTGGTGGCTCCTCCCTCATCGGGGACGAGCCACTGACAGACATCATTGCCAACGACCCGGAGGGGCAACTCGGTTCACACGGTACAAAGCTGTCGTTTTTGGTGAAGATTCTCGCCGCCGGCGAGCCGCTGAGCCTCCAGGCACACCCGACGAAGGAGCAGGCAGAAAAGGGCTTTGCGCGGGAAAACGCCGAGGGCATCGAACTGTCCGCGCCCGAGCGCAACTACCGCGACGATAATCACAAGCCGGAGCTTCTCATTGCGCTCACTGAGTTTTCTGCGCTCGCCGGGTTCCGTCCGTTGAAGCAGACGGCGGAGCTGTTCGCTGCTTTTTCCTGCCCTACGCTGGACCGGTACCGTCTCATGGTGGACTGCGACGACGAGGGGGAGGGGCTGCGCGCCCTTCTCACCACGTGGGTGTCCATTCCGCGGGCGGCCCGCGAAGCGCTTATCGGCGAGCTCATGGACTCCATCGACGGCTACATTGCTCGCGCGGACACGCAGGAGTGGATCGTGGCCGTGGGTATGGAGATTAAGGCGCTCCAGGAGCGCTACCCCTATGATGTGGGCGTGCTTGTGGCGCTGCTGCTCAACCTTGTGCACCTCGCTCCTGGCGAAGCCCTGTACCTGGATGCAGGCCAGTTGCACTCGTACCTCGGTGGTTTGGGCGTTGAGGTGCAGGCCAACTCGGACAATGTCCTCCGCGGTGGGCTTACCTCCAAGCACGTCGATGTGCCGGAGCTGGTCCGCGTGCTGTCGTTTACCTCGCTGGAGGATCCCCGCGTTCTCGCTGATGCGGACGGTCGCTACCCCGTGCCCGTGGACGGGTTCACGGTCCACCGGGTGGAATACACGACCACGACGGTCGCGCACGGAACTCCGCACATCATCGTCTGCGTGGCTGGCACAGTCACGGCCAGCGGCGGCACGGTCTTGCACTCGGGCGAGGCCGGCTGGGTTCCCGCTAGCGATCCCGCGACGGAGCTCACTGTCGACGGCGCAGCCATGATCGTCTCCTAGGGGCATCTGCCCGGCCTGTGGCTGTGCCACAGGTTTCCTTGGCCGGCACGGTTGTGCGCCTTCTTGGGGCTTGTCGACGAGGGGGAGTGCCTGCACGCGCGTCAGTCACATCCATCGCTTCTTTAGTGCGCCCTTGGTGGTTTGGGAGCCGTGTGCTAATCGGGTGCGGATCCAATCGGGGTAACTAGGCCGATTGAGGTCCCGGTCCCGAGTTGGCCCCGAGTTGGCTCAGTTTAGTGCCTACTTTTTCACCTAATGTATGACAAACACCTATGCCCCGCAGATGCGGGGCATACGTGTAAGTAAGAGGTTTTGCTTAGGCTCCCTGACGGCCGCTGGTAGGAGAGGGCGCCGGGGCATCGGACGTGGAATCCTCCTGTCCCTTCTGGGGCTCAATTGTTCGCCCGGGCAGCTCGATACGTGCTGGTTCGCCCGCCGAATCACCGGTATCAGGGGCATCCGTCGGCTCCGCAGCCGGGGTGTCATCATCGGCGGGGGCGGTGCCGGTATTGGGAACTGTATTTCCATTCTCCATCGGATCCACCAGTGGCGGATCAGCAGGCTGCAGCGTCGGCTCCGGAACATCCTCTGGTGCAGGGGCCGTCGTCGGGTTCGCAGGCGTGGACTCACCGTTCGGCGTTGACGGTGCCGGCGTTGCGGGGGTGCTGGACTCCTCGCCGTCGTTGCCGGGCTTCGTTGTTGTCGTGCTCGGCCGCGACGGGGACTCGGGGATGTCCGTCCGTGGCGTGTAGTCGCGGGAATCGTCCCGCGGTGCTGGATCTGCTGGTTGTTCCCCAGCAGGCTGAGCTGTCGGCTCCTGTGGTGCTGCAGGCTCACCTGGTGCGGATTCCGTCGTCGTACCAGTGGCACGAGGACTCTGCTGGACGGCGGACGGGCGACCGGTTGCCGGACCAGAG
This sequence comes from Corynebacterium glucuronolyticum, assembly GCA_022772305.1. Taxonomy (GTDB): domain Bacteria; phylum Actinomycetota; class Actinomycetes; order Mycobacteriales; family Mycobacteriaceae; genus Corynebacterium; species Corynebacterium glucuronolyticum_A. The sequence continues at coordinate 60,518 of JALFAQ010000021.1, read as the reverse complement.
TTAGGAGCGAGGAATGGATCACCCGGTGCAACAGCAACGGTAGGGCCTTTGCCCGGTAGCTGTGTGGGGGTCGATCCGTCTTTGAAAAAGTGCTCCGACGTGGTGGTTTCTGAAGGAACGGGGTCCTCAGTGGAAACTAGGCTACTGCTAATGGCAGTATCAGTAGTTGTGGTTGACGATGGCATCGACAAGCGCCATACGCCATAGCCGAGACCAGAAGCGACCACCATGCCAGTAGCCAGAAAGAGGCCAAGGCTGCGCGTTGAGTTTCTCATTGCCATTTGACCTCCAATTCGCTAAACCTGGTTTATAACAATTTCATAACCTCGCGCCCACCTTAACACATGAGGAGGGGCGCGGGAAGTGCTTGAAGTTTGTTTCCCATTTGAAAGAGAAGGAAAAGACCAATGGGTGCATGGGATACTGAAGTTCTCAATGCTGATATCAACGAGGATTTCCTCGACGAACTCAGTTCTCTCGAAGGTGAGGATCTAGTTGAGGGTGTTGTCGACGCCATCATGCTCGTAGCCAAGGGCAACGCAACCTCCGATGAAGAGGAGGCGAACGGGATCTGCGCGGCCACGATCGCCGCTATCTGGGCAGGTGCGCCGTACTCGGCCTCCGACGCTATCGATACCTACCCCTTCATTGTTGATCCGGAAACAGACATCACGGAGAGCGTCTTCGAATCCATCGCGGAACCGGCTGCGGACATCCTGGAAAATGCAGACACGGAGCAGGACCTCGAGGTCTACATCGAGGCCTTGAACTAACAGCCTCCGAGGAGCCTCCGGCTAACAACGGTTTCACCAGCGGAGGGCCCCCTAGCAGACCATGTGAAGTCTGCCACGTGGGCGGTTGAAGCACGGCCAAATACCCCGCGGGGCGGTACCATGAGACGGTGTGCCGGTGGGGCCTAGTAGTGCGGTTGCGCCGGCAACTCGGCTGGGCAGGTACGGCTCAGCGCGGTGCTCGCAAGCCGCAACGACACAACCTAGATGGAAACGGTGAAACATGATCCTGGCTGTAGAGGGAATCGATGGGGCGGGGAAAAACACTCTCGTTCGTGCCCTTTTGAAGCATATCGACGCGGAAACCCTATCCTTTCCCCGCTATTCCACCTCCGATGCTGCCAAGCTCGCGCGTAAAGCCCTCTACGGGCGCATGGGGGATATGACCGAGTCGCCGTACGCCATGGCTGCACTCTTCGCCCTGGATCGGGCAGGTGCACGTGAATATCTGCAGAAGTTTGCTGCACCGCACGATTCCATCCTCATTCTTGACCGCTACGTGGCATCGAATGCCGCGTACACCGCTGCCCGCCTGGAGGATATGGAAGCGGCGCAGTGGGTCTACGACCTCGAATATGGGGATCTGGGGCTGCCCAAACCGGTGCTGCAGATTCTGCTGGAGACGCCGACCTCTGTTGCTCAGGAGCGCGCAGAATCCCGCGCTCGTGCCGAGCGTGACCGTGCCAAGGACACCTATGAGCAAGACGGTGGCCTGCAAACACGGACAGCGGCGGCGTACAGGCGCCTTGCCCGAGGTCAGTGGGCCTCGCCGTGGCTCATCGTGCCACACACGACAACGCCCCAAGAGGCCACTGAGGAAATCCTCAACCGCCTCGTGTAGTCGCGAGCACCTTCCCTAAGACTCCCCCTGTGCAAGAAAAACCCTCTTGTACAGGGGTTTTACATTGTCTTTTGTGGGTGTGTGAATGGGGTTGCGCCCGTGGCAGGTGGTGATGTACGATCTGGTTATAACCAAACATCCCCGGCGGAGTGACCCACAGTAATTCCGGCCCCACGTCCTACGGACGGGGCACATTGATCACTTGATCGCAGGGATGTTTTGGTATGTCTAGGGGGTTTATTGCAATGCGGGTCCGGGTTACGGGAAACATGTGTGTTCGTTGAGGATGGGGAGGTTTTCGGGCGAGGGTTTTAATGCGCGTGTGCGGATTGTGGAAGTATGGAGAGGTATGAAGGCGAAAATCTTAGTGGTTGATGATGACCCTGCGATCTCCGAGATGCTGTCCATCGTCTTGGAAGCCGAGGGGTTTGACACGGTAGTAGTAACCGATGGTGCAGAAGCCGTCGGCACGTTCGAGCGCGAGCAACCGGACCTTATCTTGCTGGATCTCATGCTCCCCGGTATGAACGGGATCGATATTTGCAAGACGATTCGTCGCACGTCTCCCGTGCCGATTGTTATGCTCACCGCTAAGACGGACACCATCGATATTGTCCTCGGGCTGGAATCGGGCGCCGATGACTACGTCACCAAGCCCTTCAAGCCGAAGGAGCTGGTCGCTCGCGTTCGCGCACGCCTGCGCAGGTCTTCCACGGAGGACAACGAAATCCTGCAGATCTCCAACCTCACCGTCGATGTGCCGAGCCACACCGTGCGCCGTGGCAACGAGGAACTGCAGCTGACCCCCCTCGAGTTCGACCTCCTGGTGGAGCTTGGACGCAAGCCCGGCCAGGTGTTTACCCGTGAAGAATTGCTGGAGAAGGTGTGGGGCTACAAGCACGCATCGGATACCCGCTTGGTTAACGTGCACGTGCAGCGTCTGCGTTCCAAGATCGAGACCGATCCGGAAAACCCCACCATTGTCCTCACCGTACGAGGAGTGGGCTACAAGGTATCAACGGAGCTGTAATCGCTCGTGCCTAACAAGCTCGTCACACTCCGAGATACTGTTGCCAAGAAGTGGCGGACTTCCCTCCAAGTTCGGGTGGTGGGGTCCATCCTCGTGCTGTCTATCCTCGTTGTCGCACTCCTCGCCTTCGGAATGACAACGGTGGTGGCAGACCGCCTCCTCGCCGCCAAAGTCGCGGCCGGGTCTAACGAGATCACACAAGCCGTCGCGACGGTGGAAACACAGGTCTCAGCCACAGACGCCTCCAGTTCCATCCAAACGCGGTTGAACTCCGCCCGCGCGTCGGTGAACTCCGCGCGCTCCTCAGGGCAGACCAGCGGGGAAAACTCAGGCAGCGACAAATCCGGTGTGTACGATGTCGTCCTTCTAGCACCCAACCCGGACGGCTCTATCGTCTCCGCACCGGAGACCAACGGTCCGGAGATCTCCGAATCACTCCAGTCCATGGTCCGTGCAGGCCAGGGCAATGTGGCGTACGAGTATGACACGTTCCGGCGCTCCGATGGCAGCTCCTACAAGGCGCTGGTCATTGGCAGTCCCACAGATACGGATCTGCAGGGTGTGGAGCTGTACCTCGTCATGCCGTTAACCGCGGAAGAATCCACACTGGCGCTCATGCGGGGCATCGCCGCGTTCGGTGGCGTTGTCCTCGTCGTCCTGCTGGTGGGCATCATGTGGCTGCTGACGCAGCAGGTCACCATGCCTGTGCGCTCTGCTAGCCGGATCGCTGAGCGGTTTGCCTCCGGGCACCTGCGCGAACGCATGGTCGTGGACGGCGAAGATGAAATGGCTAGGCTCGCCAACAGCTTTAACTCGATGGCGGAGTCCTTGTCCAAGCAGATCTATCAGCTGCAGGAATACGGCAGTTTGCAGCGACAATTCACCTCGGATGTCTCCCACGAGCTGCGCACACCGTTGACCACCGTCCGCATGGCGGCGGACATGATTTACGACCACTCCGATTCGCTCGATACCTACACTAAACGCGCTGCCGAACTCATGGTGCGCGAACTGGACAGGTTCGAAGCGCTCCTCAATGACCTGCTGGAAATCTCCCGCCATGATGCCGGCGTGGCGGAGCTTTCGGAGGAGCGGATCGATGTGCGCTCCATCATCAATTCGGCGTGGAGCCAAGTGGAGCACATATCGGTGGAAGTCGGCGCACCGGTGACACTTAACGTGCCCGATGAGCCCGTTTTCGCCCACGTGGACGCGCGCCGCATCGAACGCATTTTGCGCAATATTTTGGCCAACGCCATTGACCACTCAGAGTCCAACCCGATCGTGCTGACACTGACGCAGACGGAGGAACAGTTCACCATCGTCGTCCGCGACCACGGTGTGGGGTTGAAGCCAGGCCAGGAAGAGCTTGTGTTCAACCGCTTCTGGCGAGCCGACCCCTCCCGTAAGCGGCACTCCGGTGGCACAGGCCTTGGCCTTGCCATTTCCCGTGAGGATGCATTGCTCCACGGTGGCACGATCACCGCCGAGGGCGAAGTCGGCGAAGGCTCTACCTTCACCGTCACGATCCCCAAGCAGCCACCGCACAAGACAGAGGACACCGATCTCGTGCTCCGCGGAGTCTCTCAGGACGACGACTTTGCGGTCGTGGAAAACGACCCGGAGGATGAGGCGATCGAGGAAACACACCCGGTGTTGGATGCCCAAGAAAAAGACTTTGCTACCGACGAGGGACCTATCCCCTCGGCGATGCTCCACACACGGGACAAGCAACAGATGGAAAAGGGAGGTTCGGATGAGTAGGCGCACACAACTGGTTGGCGTGCTGAGCGCCGTGGCTCTCGCTGTGTCCGGCTGCGCCACCCTGCCCGGGGATTCAGAGCCCCAGGTGCTCCGCCAGTACGAGCGGTCGCGCGCCTCGGAAAGCCCCGCAGGTCCGGAAAAAGGGCAAGAAGCCGACCTGTTGCTGAAGAGCTTTTTCACGCAGTCTGTCAACCCCACGCAGACCCACCAGGCGGCACGCCTGTACCTCACACCCGAGGCGGCGGCAGAGTGGGATGATTCGCAGGGCACCACCATCCTGCGCTCCATTGAGGATATTTCCTCCACAGTCTCCAACGATCCCAACAGGATTGTCTTCACCGTCCGCGGTGAAAAGGTGGGCAGGCTTACCGGTGGCGGTGTCTACGAGCTGGAAGATGGGCACTTCGAGGAGGAATACAAGCTCGTCAAGGTGGACGGGGAGTGGCGCATTGAGGAGCTCCCCGCCGGTGTCGTGCTGGAGCGCTCCACATTCCGCAACAGCTACCAGCCCTATGACCTCTACTTCTTTGAACCCACCGGCCGGATGCTCGTCAGCGATCGGCGCTGGGTCTACAACCAGCAAACATCTGTGGACTCCACACTCATCCGGATGCTTACCGACGGCCCTCGCGAGAGCCTCAAGCCGGGCGTTATCACCGACCTCAAGGCGGAGACCGTGTACTCGGGAACCCGCGATGGCGTGCACGTCTTTACCGGCGTAGATGCGGTGGACGATAAACAGCTGAACCGCATTGCTGCGCAGGTTGTGTGGACGCTGGAATCCGCCAAGGTGCAAGGCCCGTACCGGCTGGAAATCGACGGTGTCCTCCTGGAAGGCGACGGGTCGGGGCTCACAACGGAAGACTTCACCGAATACAACCCACAGGGCACCCTCGGTGCCGTCAATAGCCTGTATGCGCTGACTGACGGCAAGCTACACCTCGTGACAGCAGACTCCACCACGCCGGTAAATAACGGCCTGAGTGGCATCGAGTCCGCCTCCATCGCCTCCTCGTCGGGCTTCATCGCTGCTGTCACCAAGGAGCAGGAGGATAAGTCGGTTCTGCGCATGGGGCCGTTGGATGGTCCCTTCGCCAAGGTGCTGGAAGCTCAGACGCTGTCTCGTCCCAGCTTCGAGTACGGTGGCTCGGCGATGTGGACAGTCGTGGATGGCAAGCAAATTGTGCGCGTGACTCGCTCCTCCGATTCGGGAGAGCTCTCCCAGGCGATCGTCCAGGCCACGCCTTTCGACGAACTGGACAAGCCGATCTCCGTCCTCCGCGTGTCCACCTCCGGTGTGCGTGTCGCCGCCATCGTCGATAACCACGTCTACGTCGGCACTGTTGCCCGTCCCACTCCGGGTGAGCGTCGCATCGCCAACGTGCGCGAAATTGCGCCAGGGATTAGTGGCGCGGCCTTGAGCCTTGACTGGCAATACGATGGCAGCCTGCTCGTCGGCACCAATTCCCCAGATAGTCCGGTCGTCCGCATCGAGCCCGATGGTGCCGCGGTAAAGATCGAACCGTCGGTCAACCTGACAGCCCCCGTGGTCGCGGTCGCCTCGACGAGCTCCACCATGTTTGTCACCGACGCGCGCTCCATGCGCCAGCTGCCCAACAACAGCGGTAGCAGCGCGTTTTGGCGCGAGGTTCCCGGACTCCAGTCGCGCCGAGCCGCCCCGATTGTCCCGGAGTAACGGCGTGCCGATAGTGCGCGTTTCGTGGTTGGGCCTCGAGTGGCGGGGTAGTGCGAAGTGTGCAACTGTCTGGGTATGGTTCTCGAGCTCTTGTTGCCCCGGCGCTGCGCCGGCTGTGGCGCGCCGGGGGTAAGTCTCTGCGTGAGGTGTCGTGCGGAGTGGTCTCGGGTTCCCTACCAGGTGTCGCCGCAGTTTGGGGAACTTCCCGTTTGGTCGCTCGGGCCGTACTCGGGGTGCCGGCGGCGTACCCTCATCCACGCGAAGGAACGTGGCAGGCGAGATGTCCTGCCTCTTCTCGGTGCCGTGCTTGGTGCTGCGGTGGGCTACCTGCAAGCGGTGGGCGAGTTGCCCGAGGAGCTCACGCTTGTGCCCGCACCGACGCGTCGGTCATCGGCACGGCGTCGCGGTGGTGATCCCGTCACCGCTGTTTGTAAAGCTTCCGGCCTGCCGTTTGCTGCCTGTGTGCGGCACGGTTCGCACGTGCGGGACTCGGTGGGGTTGGATCCGCACGAGAGGCATCGCAACCTCGTGGGGAAGGTCGTCGTCACGGAGGTCCCGGCCGGGCCGTTATTGCTTGTCGACGACATTGTCACCACCGGTTCTACCATTGACGCGACAGCTCTGGCGCTGATCGCCTGTGGGGGAACGGTCGCCGGTGCACTCACTCTTGCCGCTGCCTAGAGTTCACCAAAATGTAACGTGACCTCGTCGTAGGTTGGTGGGGAAGGGGAGTAAGAGAGACACTGTTCGCTGAGAGCGTTGGGGGCAAATCGAGAAAAACTCTAGAGAATGGTTATGACCGGATGTAAACTAAAGGTGTACGTTTTGTTAGTCACCGTTAACCTACATGGTGGCGGTGCCCAATTTGGCCGGGAGGTTTCTCATGACTAAGCCAGAAAACAACGAAACCCAGCGCGACGAACTGCGCCCCGACATCCAAGTGGTCATCACTGGTAGAAACGTGGAGGTTCCAGATCACTTCAAAGAGCGCGTAAACACCAAGCTCGCAAAAATCTCGGTTCTCGATCCCACCCTCAACTACTTCCATGTTGAGCTGAAGCACGAGCCGAATCCGCGACGGGCCGATCGTGCAGACAAGATCCAGATCACAGCAACTGGCAAGGGGCACATCGCCCGCGCCGAGGCGAAGGAGGATTCCTTCTACGCCGCCCTCGAGGTTGCACTGGCAAAGATGGAGCGCAGCCTCCGCAAGGTCAAGGTTCGCCGGTCCATCAGCCACCGGGGCCACCGCGCACCGCTTGGTGCAGGCCAGCAGGCCGCCAAGCTTGTGCAGGAGGCCGAGGAGGCACGCAACAAGCAGGAGCAGTACGACACGGATCCGTACGAGGGTCTCGTCGATGATGTTCTGCCGGGCCAGATCGTCCGCCGCAAGGAGCACCCTGCCAAGCCGATGAGCGTCGATGATGCCCTGAGCGAGATGGAGCTCGTGGGCCACGACTTCTACCTCTTCATTAACGAAGAGACGGGTCGTCCGTCGGTGGTGTACCGCCGTCGCGCCTTTGACTACGGTCTCATCGCTCTCGTCGACGAAGAAAAGTAAGAATTTTTCGTCACACACACCGGGCCCCGGTTTCCGGGGCCTTTGGTCTGTTTACCCGCACCCGGTAGGGCTGTATTGTGTGTGAAGCAGTACAGTAAACCGTCGTAGTGATATGTACCTAGGGTTGTGTGCGTACAATACACAACGAGTACTAAACGAATGAAACATTTTTAGCGAAAAGGATACTAAGAGCACGTGTTCGGACTGTCCAAAATCTTGCGTGCCGGCGAGGGCCGGGTAGTTAAACGACTCTCCAAGCTGGCAGATCAGGTAGTTGCCCTCGAGCCGGAATATGCCAAGCTCACCGATGATGAGCTGAAGGCAAAAACGGATGAATTCAAGGAGCGGATTGCCAACGGGGAGACGGTAGATGATATCCTCCTCGATGCTTTCGCCACCGCCCGCGAAGCCGCGTGGCGTGTCCTTGGTCAGAAGCACTACCACGTGCAGATTATGGGTGGTCTGGCGTTGCACTACGGCAACGTTGCCGAGATGAAGACCGGTGAGGGCAAGACCCTGACCTGTGTGCTCCCCGCATACCTCAACGCTCTCGAAGGCAAGGGCGTTCACGTCGTTACCGTGAACGATTACCTGGCCAAGCGTGACTCCGAGTGGATGGGCCGTGTGCACCGCTTCCTCGGACTGACCACGGACGTGATCCTGTCTAATATGCGTCCCCCGGAGCGTAAGAAGGCCTACGAGGCCGATATTACGTACGGCACGAACAACGAGCTCGGCTTCGATTACCTGCGTGACAACATGGCGCGCAGCCTCGATGATCTCGTGCAGCGTGGTCACCACTACGCCATCGTCGATGAGGTTGACTCCATCCTCATCGATGAGGCTCGTACGCCTCTTATTATTTCCGGTCCGGTCGACGCTACTAGTGAGTGGTACACGGCCTTTGCCAACATTGCTCCCAAGCTCAAGCGCGATATCCACTACGAAGTTGATGAGCGTAAGCGCACCATTGGTGTGAAGGAAGAGGGCATCGCTGTTGTCGAGGATGAGCTCGGCATCGACAACCTTTATGCACCTGAGCATTCGCAGCTCGTTGGTTACCTGAACAACGCCATCAGGGCGAAGGAGCTGTTTACCCGCGATAAGGACTACATTGTCCGCGACGGCGAAGTAATGATTGTGGACGAGTTCACCGGTCGTGTTCTCGATGGTCGTCGCTACAACGAGGGTATGCACCAGGCCATCGAGGCCAAAGAGGGCGTGGAAATCAAGAAGGAAAACCAGACCCTCGCCACGATTACCCTGCAGAACTACTTCCGCCTTTACGACAAGCTCGCAGGTATGACAGGTACCGCTGAGACCGAGGCTGCTGAGCTGCACCAGATTTACAAGCTCAACGTGGTGCCGATCCCCACCAACCGTCCGAACCAGCGCGAGGATCTCGTGGATCTTGTGTACAAGACCCAGGAGGCGAAGTTCGCAGCTGTTGCCGATGACATCGCAGAGTGCGTTGACCGTGGCCAGCCGGTGCTCGTCGGTACTACCTCAGTGGAGCGCTCCGAGTACCTGTCCCGCCTGCTGCAGTCCCGTGGCATCCGCCACAACGTGCTGAACGCTAAGTTCCACGAGAAGGAAGCCGAGATCGTCGCCCAGGCAGGTCTGCCCGGCAACGTCACTGTGGCTACCAACATGGCTGGCCGTGGTACCGATATCGTGCTCGGTGGTAACCCGGATATCCTCGCAGACATCAACCTGCGTAACCGTGGCTTCGACCCGGTTGCCAACCCCGAGGAGTACCAGGCAGCGTGGGAGCCGGAAATCGAGCGCATGAAGAAGCGCACCGAGAAGTACGCGGAGAAGGTTCGCGCTGCTGGTGGCCTCTACGTGCTTGGTACCGAGCGTCACGATTCGCGTCGTATCGATAACCAGCTCCGTGGTCGTTCCGCCCGTCAGGGTGACCCCGGCAAGACCCGCTTCTACCTGTCGCTTCGCGATGACCTCATGACCCGCTTCGTCGGCCCGACGCTGGAGAACTTGCTCAACAGGCTCAACGTTCCCGACGATGTGCCGATCGAGGACAAGATGGTCACCCGCTCGATTAAGAACGCACAGACGCAGGTGGAGTCCCAGAACTTCGAAATGCGTAAGAACGTGCTCAAGTACGACGAGGTGATGAACGAGCAGCGCAAGGTGATCTACCGTGAGCGCCGCGAGATCCTCGAGGGTCGCGATCTGGAGCAGCAGATCCGCGAGTTCATGGAGGAGACCATCACCGCCTACGTCGACGGTGCCACCCGCGAGGGCTACCTCGAGGATTGGGACCTGGACGAGCTATGGACCGCTCTGTCCCGTCTGTACGGCCCGACCTTCAGCTGGAAGGAGCTCGTCGAGGGAACCGAGTACGGTGCCCCAGGCGAGTTGGAAGCCAAGGATCTGCAGAAGGCCCTCATCGCCGATGCCAACAAGCAGTACGACAACCTGGAAGAGGCTGTTGCTTCCATCGGTGGTGACGACCAGATGCGCAGCATTGAGCGCATGGTGATCCTCGGTGTCATCGACCAGAAGTGGCGTGAGCACCTCTACGAGATGGATTACCTCAAGGAGGGCATTGGCCTTCGTGCGATGGCACAGCGCGACCCGCTGGTGGAATACCAGAAGGAGGGTGGCGACATGTTCCGCGCGATGAAGGATGCCATCAAGGAAGAGACTGTTCGCCAGCTGTTCCTGCTCCGTGCGCAGATCATGCCCCAGGTTCGGGCAGCTCGGGAGGCTGCAGCCGCAGCAGCCCAGCAGCAGGCCGAAGCTAACGGTGAGACTAACGCCTAAGCCCGCACTGGCACAGTAAGCATCATGATCCCCACAGCTCAGGCTGCGGGGATCATGTGCTGGTTGCGGAGCAGCTAGAAGATTCGGAAAGTGTGGAGCTGGCACGGTCCCTCCGGGCTAAGCTCGCGCACTGCGGCGATAAAACTGTAGCGCACCCCCGAGGCGCGGATGATCCCGTGGACAAACCCCGTGGTGCACGTCGGCTCCCCGTCGGTGGTGACGCTGGTGCTGTCCACGGTGAGAAGCATCCCGCTGTAGGAATCCTCCTGTGCTGGCGTGGTGGATGCCATTTGTGGGGTCGCCACTTGTTCCTCGACCCGATCAACGGGTTCCGGGGGAACAGTGGGCCCCGGCGTGAAGTGAAACGCCTCGATGGAGACGTGATACGCCCGGGGCAGATACTGCCTCAACGACGACAGCGAGCGACGCGCAGCGGCTGAGAGTTTCCTGTCATTATGTGGTGGTAATGCGTATTTCTCTAGAGCGATCTGCACGCACCGTGTGGTGAAGTGGCGCGCCGCATTTTCGCAGTTGCCGTGCGGTTTCTTTACTTTCGCAGGTGAGTGTTTTTGCGGGTCCCGTGCATAGCTTTGTAGGATTCGGTACCCTGCCATTGGTGTTAGTGTCATGATTGCCCTCCCGAGGAATGTGTAAACTACTATCGCACGAACTAACTGTCCTCGCTGGGCAACTACCCCCACGGGGGAGAGCGTTAAGGCGCACACGAAAAAGCTTTATAGGACCAAAAATTAATCACAGTGAAAGAGAGATGATTGCACCGTGCGTGGAATGATCGTGGACTACGTCGGCGTTTTGGATGAGGATGCGGAAACCCAGCGTCGCTGGCGTCAACTCTTCGAGGCGGCACGCAAAGAGGGCGTAGCCCTCGGCATCCTGTCGAACGATCCGGGTGGCCCGGGCGCAGAGAGCATCCGCGAGTGGGAGTACAAGGGCATCGTCGATGCTGTCATCCTGTCGGGTGAGGTCGGCGCGGAGAAGCCCACGAAGGAGGCTTTCCAGGCTGCGGCTGATGCGCTTGACCTGCCGATTAATGACTGCGTTCTCGTTGATGATTCCATCGTCAACGTTCGCGGTGCCGTCGAGGCCGGCATGGTTGGCGTGTACTACCAGCAGTTCGACCGTGCAGTTGTGGAGATCACTGGGCTGTTCGATATCGACGGAGAGTTTTAATGCGCGTCTACATTCCCGCGACGTTCTCGATGTTGGTGAACCTGGCTGAGACCGGGATCCTCTCCGCCCGGTCGGGGTGGGGCTTTGCCGTGACACCGGCGCTCACCGAGTTCTTCACCTCGGGTGATGAGGAGGAAATTGCGGATGTCGCCTTCACGGAGGCCTCCCGCGCTTCCATTCGCCTGCTGACGATCGGTGGGGAAGAGTCTTTCCCGCACCGTCGTGTAGTGGTCTCGGTGGATCTCCCCGATGAACAGGTGACATCGACTCCGGATAACGGCGAGGCCGTGGTGAAGCTCTCGCCCGCGCAGGTGAGCCTCGATCAGGTCGCGGCCATCCACGTGGATACCGAGGCGAGCGAGCCCGCCACTGCGAAGGCGATGGAGCTTATCGACGAAGCGGACCTCGGCGATGAGGACGCTGAGCTCGCCGTCGGCGATGCCCAAGACAACTTCCTCGCCTGGTACGACCCCTCGGAGCTTAACGCTTTAACGCAGCTGTTGTAGCGAGAACAAGAAGGAATGTCACCCCGCTGATAACAGCGAGGGTGGGAGCAGTGGCGAGCTCCAAGGAATAGGACAGCCCGAAACCTGCTGCGGAGTTCACCGCGGCGATGAGCGCTGTCCACGAGAAGGCCGCGGACAATGTCGGTGCGATGAGGACAGCCGTGGCCGCCGGGCAGATCATAAACGCCACCACAAGAATGGATCCTGCTACAGAGAATGCCGTCACCACGGTTGCGGCGATCAGTACCATGAAGATCACTTCCACAGAGCGAACGGGGAACCCGATAGATTGGGCATGCGCGCGGTCGAAGGTAGAGGATGTAAGTACTCGGCCGGCGACGGCCAGGAAGATACCGAACACGATAAGCATTCCCAGCTGGATCCACAAGTCAATGGGGCCGAGATCCAGAGAGCCCACGATGACATGGTTGGTGCTGAGTGCCAGGAGATTGAGGTCGCCTGCAAGAACAGTTTCCCCTGACACTCCGACACCGGCGAACACAGTGGATAAGAGGAGGACGCCGATTGCGAAGATCGCGGGGAAAATGATTCCCTGATCGGCATCCCCGATGAGCAAACCGCGGGATCGCAACTCGTGAGATACCCACACAACGATCAGCCCGAGGCCGGTGGCTGTGAGTGTCATCACCGGGCTATGGAGCGAACCAGTCAGCGCGACACCGATGACGATTCCGGGGAGAACTGCGTGTGACAGGGCATCGATAAGCATGGACTGCCCGCGCAAGACGATGAAAACACCGGGAATGGCGCAGGCCTCCGCGGTGACAAGACTGAGCAGAAACAGAGAAACGGCGAAGCTCATGCCAGTACTCCTTTCTTACGCAGGGCGACGCGGGCGCTGAGCGAGACGAGGAAACAGGTGAACAAGATGAGCACCACGACGGGACCGGTAGGTACCTTGCCTAGGCAGATGGAGACGTAGGCGCCGATGGCGCCAGACAGCGCGCCGACGAGGGCGCTAAGGAGCACCATTGAGGAAAACGTGCGGGAGAACCACCCGACGGTCGCCGCAGGAAGAATTGTAAAGGCAACCATGAGGATCATTCCTACGGCTTTGATGCCACTGACGATGGCAACCGCAGGGATGGCAAAGAGGAGAGGTTCGAGAATCGCTGGACTAAAGCCGAGTGCGCGGGCACAGGCAGGGTCGAAGACGAGGAGGGAGAATTCCTTCCATAATGCTGTGACCACCACAAGGAGGATAACGGCGATGACACCGATGACCTTGATATCGGACATACGCGCCGTGGCGGCGTTGCCGAGAATATATTGGCCAAGGGAAGCCCGACCGGTCAGTTGTGTGGAGTTAAGCAGATTCATGATTACCATCGCGCCACCATAAAAGAGGGACAAGGTAACTGCCATTGCAGCATCGCCGCCAAGCCTCGTGTGGCGGATGATAAGTCCAGTCAGTCCCACGGCGAGGACACCCGATATAGCAGCACCGACAATGAGCACGGGAGTAGACGGTGTGCCCCAGAAGATGCTGGCGGTGATGAAGGTGACTGCGATGCCCAGAAGGCAGGAGTGGCCGACGACATCGGAGATGAGGGACTGACCACGCAGGTAGAGGAAGCAGCCGAAAGCGCCGGTCATGCCACCGACGAGGACACAGACGGAAAAAGTAGTGAGGAAGCCGTAGGTGCCGAGGAAATCCCCCGGTGATAGGAGAATCATGCGGGCATCCCTTCGGTGACTGCCTGGCTCAAAACATCGGAACGCATGGCATAGGCGCGGGCGATGTTATCCACCGTGACTACCTCGTCGACAGGGCCGGTGCACATGACGTGCCCCTGGGAGAGAAGTGTCGCCGTGTCGCAGAACGAGGAAACGGAGGTGAGGTCGTGGTGAACGACAAGAACGGTCGTCCCCTCTAATGCGAGCTCCTGCAGTGCCTCGCGAATGATCTGCTCACTGTGGATGTCGACGCCGGCGAAGGGCTCGTCCATGAGCGCGACCGTGGGCTGCGCGGCGAGTAAGCGGGCGACAAAGACACGCTGTTTTTGGCCGCCGGAGAGGGCCGAGATGTGCCTATCGGCAAGATCGGTGAGACCGACGGTGTCAAGACAGCTCAGCGCCAGGTCCTTTTCCTTTTTCCCGGGGCGCTTCAACCACCCTAGCTTACCGTAGGTGCCCATGAGCACGACGTCCTTGACACGGGCAGGGAAGTTCCAGTCCACGCCTGCAACTTGGGGCATGTAAGCCACGCTCGTTCGCACAGCCGACAGTGGTTTACCGAGTAAGCTGACCGTACCGTTAGTTACGGTGACCTGGCCCATGAGTGCCTTGAGCAGTGTGGATTTGCCTGATCCATTGGGCCCGACGATGGCGTGGATGACGCCTGTTTCGATGTCCATGGAGGCGTTTTCTAGTGCGCGTACCGGCCCATAGACGGCAGTAATGTTTTCTGCTTTCACAGCAGCAGGTGTATTCACAGTAGCTACTTTCTATAAACGTATTCCCCTGCATACAGGGGAGGATTCGGTGTCATGACGTTTGTGGGGGGTATCGGGCGCGTCGAGCCTAGGGAAGGCGATAAAGGGTGAGGAAATGTGGGGAAGGTGTGCGACAGGCGCTTAGGACAGTGCCGCTGCGATCGCGTCGATGTTGTGGCGGAAGGCTCCGATGTAGGTATTTACAGGGGCCGTCTCGCCGAGGGTGTCAGCGTAGAGAACGTCGTCAGAGATGGTGACATCGCCGCCCTTGGCTCGAACAGAGTCCTGCAGGTGACGAATAACCTCGGGGTTCTTGAGGTTATCCTGGAACACTACCTTGACCTTGTGGTCAACGATCGTCTGTGCGAGTTCATCCATTGCCTGTGCCGACATTTCGGACTCGGAGGAAACGAAGTCGGTAGCGAGCACCTCTAGATCAAAGGTTTTGCCCAAATAGTTAAAGGCATCGTGACCGGTGATAAGGAAGCGCTTGTCGGAGGGGATATCCTTGAGCTTTTCCTTGCCGTACTGCTCAAGCTCTGCGATCTGCTCGGTGTAGGCCTTGGCATTTGCCGCATACTCGTCGGCGTGTGCGGAGTCGATGGAACCGAGCTTGTCTGCGATCGCGTTGACCGTCGTGATCCAGTTCTCGGGGGAGTTCCACACGTGCGGATCGTGCCCTTGAATCTTGCCATCTTCTTCCCACGGGAGGAGGTCGGCCTCATCGATTGCTTCGGCGGCCGGCAGGGAGCGTTCGCCCAGTTTGTCGAACTGGTCCATCATCTTGTGCTCCATGTCATGGCTTGTCCAGACCATGAGATCGGCCTTCTCAATCTCTTGGACATCACTGCTCGTGAGTGCCTGCGTGTGTGGATCTCCACCAGGCTTGACCAATGTGGTCACTTTCGCTTCCGGGGCGATGTTCTGGACAGCATCAGCAAGATAGCCCGTCGATGCGACGACGGTGAGACCGTCGGACGGAGCCTGTGCCTCCGTATCAGCGGTGTCCACGCTGCAGGCAGTCAGTGCTGCAGCTGTGGTGAGGGCGACACCAGCGGAGACGAGCTTTTTCAAAAATGACATTTCCGTACCTTTCCGGAGCGAGCGTGGATACCCACGCGGAAGTTTATCAATGCGAAGCAGAAAGTTCAACGCTACGAATAGAATAGGGTGCCCTAAGTTCTAATGCGACTTTATTTTCAATAAGAACACCTCCAAAAGGGGGCAGGTGTGCACAGAATGCATGGTGGACGAATGGTTTTCTCAAAAAACTAAAACCGAAAAACCGTATCCTTACTGAAAAAGGAACCGGATAGTGCCGAGTCTCTGATGGCTGCAGGATGCACCGGCTAAGCGCGGCATGCGACCCCGGAAAATGCAAGCAAATCCGCCATGTACAGCGGATATGTAACACTAAGACATGGGCGCGAATGGCAAGCGGAAGAAACTGAGAAGGAGCCCGATAAGCGACGGAAACGGTGCCTGTGACGTGGGGCGCGCCGGGGAAGAGGTACACCCGAAAAGTAGGGAGACTCTGGCTTACAGTCGATGCCTCACGAGCTGTGCTTGGGTTTTTGGGTGTCTTACTTTTTAACAGGAAAAAGAAAAAGAGAGGAAGGGTAAAGCCCGGAAAGGGAAAGAGGTAAAGCGGAAACGCTGTGAAGAGAGGTAAGCCGAGTATCCCCAGTGACGTGGACACCGGGGATGCTGCTAATGAAAAGTGAGTGCCTACATCTCCCAATCGACGTTGCTACGGAGTGCCTCGAGAAGGGAGCGGACAGCGGCAACTCGCCGTGCTGATGCGCCCTCCAGCGCGTCGAGGGCGCACTCGGGGTCGGCTGGTGGCCCCATGTGCGTACAGCCACGCGGGCACTTTTCTGCTGCTGCGGCAAGATCGGGGAAAACTTGCACGACAGTGTCCGCATCGACGTGGGCTAAGCCGAAGGAACGGATGCCTGGGGTATCAATGATCCAGCCTCCGTCGGGAAGCGGGAGCGCCACGGATTGCGTCGAGGTATGGCGGCCTTTGCCAATGGCGCTAACTTCTCCTGTTACCCGGTCGGCATCGGGGACAAGGCGATTAACGAGGGTTGACTTGCCCACGCCACTGTGGCCAATGAGTGCGGTTGTATGGCCAGTGACCACGTCGTGCACCGCATCCAAATCATCTTCCACGCCTGCGAGAATGACCTGCACATCGAGATCGGCAAACTCCTCGGCAAACGGTGTCGGATCGGCGAGGTCGGATTTGGTCAGACAGAGAATCGGGGTGATGTTGCCCACGAACGCAGCGATGAGGGCGCGGGCCACGAAGCCTGCACGCGGTGGGGGATCCGCCACCGCGGTAACAATGAGCAGTTGCTCGGCGTTGGCCACGACGATCCGCTCATACGGGTCGGTATCGTCGGCGGTTCGCCGGAGCACCGACGTGCGCTCCTCTAGCTTCACGATGCGGGCGAGAGTGTCCTTCTTGCCACTGGTGTCACCGACCAACCCCACGCGATCGCCAACGACAATTGTCGTGCGTCCAAGCTCACGTGCGCGCATGGCGGTCACCGGTGCTTCCTGGCCGTCCAGGATGACCCCCCACCTGCCACGGTCTTTGGTGATAACAGTTCCGAACTCCGCATCCTTGTGGCTGGGCCGCTTCTTTGTACGCGGCCGCGAGCCCTTGCCCGGGCGGATCTTTACATCCGATTCGTCGTAACTGGAGTAGCTTCTACGCGCCAAGGAGCGCCTCCCACATCTGTGCAAAACCAGGCATTGTCTTCGACGTCGTTTCGATATTTTCCACGTACGTATCCTTCACTTTCAGTCCGACGATGGTGCCGGCGGTGGCCATGCGGTGATCTTCGTAGGAACGCCACAGTCCTCCCGTCATCGGGGCCGGTGTAATGGCAAGACCATCGTCGAGTTCCTCGCAGCCGCACCCCATGCCGGTGAGCTCTGCCGTGAGGGCGTGCAGGCGGTCGGTTTCGTGCCCGCGCAGGTGGGCGATGCCGGTGAGCCGTGACGGGGAATCTGCCAATGCGCAGACGGCGGCGACGGTAGGAGTGAGCTCTCCAACAGCTGACAGGTCGGCATCAATCCCGTGGAGGGTGCCGTCTGCAGGCCCCTGGACGGTGAGGATGCCGTCCGCCGACAGCTCGTGTGAGCAGCCCATTGCGTCGAAAATGTGGCGGATCTCATCGCCTGGCTGCGTGGTCGTCGACGGCCAGCCGGGGACGTGCACACGCCCGCCGGTGACGGCAGCCGCAGCGAGAAACGCGGCGGCGTTGGACAAGTCCGGTTCGATGATCATCGCACTGCCTGCGTATTCCTGGTGCGGAACGGTCCACGAGTATGCACCGGCTTCTTCGTCGTGGTCCTGCGAGCTTTCCACGCCTGCCGTGCGCAACATGGCGAGCGTCATCTCAATGTGGGGAAGTGACGGCACAGACTCACCCGTGTGAATGACAGTGACACCGTCGGCAAAGCGTGCGCCGGACAGAAGCAACCCGGAGACAAACTGGGAGGAGGCGGAGGCATCGATGCGTGCGGTACCACCGCGGATCGGTCCGGTGACCGTCAGTGGCAGTGTCTTGCCCTCGACGCGTGCCCCAAGCTGAACTAGCGCATCGGTCATCGTGGCCATGGGGCGGTGACGAGCAGCAGGGTCGCCGTCGATAAGCGTGGGCTGAGAAGCCATAGCCGCAACGGGCGGGATGAACCGCATGACCGTGCCTGCCAGCCCACAATCGATCTGACCACCGCCGGTGACAGGACCAGGACGAACGGTGACTGTCGAGCCGTCGACAATCATCTCGCAGCCGAGCGTGCGCAGCGCACCGATCATCAAATCGCTATCGCGGGATGCAAGCGCACCACGAACCGTCGACGGGGAGGTCGCCCCGGCGGCGATGATCAACGCGCGGTTGGTCATCGATTTGGAGCCGGGGACGGTGACTGTGCCGTCGACGGGGGTCGGATGATACGGGGCAGACCAAGAAGTGCTCACAGCCACTAATCTTAAACGCATGTGTGGACGATTCGTGCTTTTTACTACCTCCGACGCCCTCCTTCATGCCGCAGCGGACATCACCCCCTACGGTGAACTCCTTGCGCCGCACAGCACCCCGATGGAGCGCTACAACATTGCGCCGACGCAGAAGATAGTCATCGTTCGGCCGGCAACCAGCGAAGAATCAGCAGACCCGCAGGGTGCGGCGGTGCTTGAACCGGCGCGCTGGGGACTCTTCCCGCACTGGAAGAAAGACGATTCGGGCCCGTCCCTCTTCAATGCCCGTGCGGAGACGGTTGCCCAGAAACCCAGCTTCCGCGATGCGTTCAAGAAAACGCGCTGCATCATCCCCATGGATGGCTACTACGAGTGGCAAACACAGGGGAAAACGAAGACCCCCTATTTCGTCCATCGGCCCGCGGAGTCGGGTGCGGGCGCAGAAAATGACGCGCAGACTGGTCCACTCATGTGGGCCGCCGGGCTGTACAGCACGGGTCTCGGGCAGGTCTCGGCAACGATCGTGACCACCGATTCCAAAGAACCCATTGACTGGCTCCACCACCGGATGCCGAGGTTCCTGGCTCCAGACGAGGTGGCACAGTGGCTGGAAGGCGATGCCGAGGAAGCCGAGGAGCTGCTCGCGCCCACCCCGGAGAGCCTGCGCAGCACGTTCGTTACGACGGAAGTAGATAGCCGAGTAGGAAACGTCCGTAATGACTTCCCGGAGCTCCTCGCGCCGGTGGGCAGGCTGCTGTAGACACAACGAAAACCCGTGGCAGGTGAAACTGCCACGGGTGCGATGAGTCCTACGTATTCTCGCTAGAGTTTGCTTCAGATTATTGCAGGACATCGGCCACGATGGCCTTCGTCAAAGCGATGTAATCGTCGGGGGCAAGCTCCACGTCAAGACCGCGGCGCCCGCCGGAGACAGCCATCGTGTCCCACAGGGTGGCAGTCTCATCGAGGAAGACAGTCATCGGCTTCTTCGTTCCGAGGGCGGTGATGCCACCGGGAATATAACCGGTAGCCAGCTGCGCCTTGTGCGGATCCGCCATCTCAGCGGACTTCACTCCCCATGCCTTCGCCACCTTCTTCAAACTCAAGTGGTGAGAGACCGGGAGAACCGCGATCGCTAGATCCTTGCCGGAGGCAACAACCAGGGTCTTCATGATCTGGTCGGCGTCCAGGTGCGTGAGCTGCGCGGCGGCGTTATCGCCAAAGTGATCCTGGCCTGCAGGGAAGGAATGCTGTGTGAATTCCACCTTCGCGTCTTGGAGAACTTCCAGTGCTTTTGTCGCTGCTTTATGGCCTGACATAGCCCTTTATATTTCCACATCTCTACAATTGATAAAAGACAGCCCACAGCCAACGAAGAGGCAAGAAAGGCAGAATCACGTAACGTGGCAACGACGAGAACAGACCCAACGGACAAAAAGGCGCTGGAAGAGCGCTTTGAGCAAGAGGCGCTCCCGTTGCTTGACCAACTCTACGGTGGTGCGCTTCGGCTGACCCGGAATCCCACAGATGCGGAAGACCTGGTTCAGGAAACGTACATGAAGGCCTTCAAGAATTTTCACTCCTTCAAACCGGGTACGAACCTGAAGGCGTGGCTGTACCGCATCATGACCAACAGCTACATCAACACGTACCGGAAGCAGCAGCGCCGCCCGCTGGAGACGAGCGCCGATGACGTGACCGATTACCAGCTGCTGTCTACCTCGCAGCATGATTCCACCGGTTTGCAGTCCGCTGAGGTGGAGGCGCTGAAGCGGATGCCGAACACCAAAATCACCGAGGCCCTCAACGGTTTGAGCGAGGACAATCGCATGGTCGTTTACTACGCTGACGTGGAAGGACTGGCCTACAAGGAGATTGCCGAGATTATGGGCACGCCCATCGGCACGGTCATGTCCAGGCTTCACCGTGGAAGAAAACAGTTGCGAGAGGCGTTAAAGGAAGTAGCGAAAGAACAGGGTATTTCAACAGGGAAGGCGAAGAAGTAATGGCGGAGGATTTCATCCACGGCAATAAACTCCCGTGCGGCTGTGTTGATCACTCGAACCCGGAAGGCTGCGCATGTGAGGATTCGTACGCGCTACTCGCAGAGATCCTGGACAACGAATGTACGGAGGAAAAACGCCGGCTGTTGGAACACCAGCTGGAGGCGTGCCCGGAGTGCTTCAGGATTTTGGGCATTGAAAAGGAAGTACGCAACCTTTTGCGGTCCTGCTGCCACGAGTCTGCGCCCTCCACTCTGCGCCAGCGCATCGTGACCTCGATCCACGTCAGCTGGACGATCACAGAGGGGTAGCGCCACAAAACGCCACGAGCGTCCCTGGGGGTTTCTACTTATGCACGGTGGAAACCTCCGTTTTATTCTGTACACCATGGGCGCAGCAGCACAGGGGGCCGACTTGCACCGCATCAACAGTGGGAACGCTGCACAGCTCGTTCGACCATGATTCCCTAAAACAAAGAGTACCGACCCGTGTTGTGGTACGTATTTACCCTTCTCGCACCCGTGGGCTTTGCTTCCACCGGTACGTCGCCGCATCTTCGCAAGAATCGACGATGGCAGATGTACCTGGCGCTGTTAACACTGGCTGCGCTCATCTTGGTTGTTTGGCTCTACGCGGATGCGCCTCAGAGCAATAGCCTGTCGCACACCGCAGTGCCCTGGTGCTTCTTCCTCAATTTTTCATCAACAGCTGCAGAGTTCATTAGAGTTCATTTTCGAACGGGCAGCCCGTTACCATCACGCCGCGGCCACAGAGGTCTCTGAAAACTCCGACCGCAGAGGCTACTACAGGCGCAGGGTCTACTACAGGCACTGCGTCATAGTGAGACATAAGAAAACGGGCACCCAGCAGAATTTGCTGGGTGCCCGTTACGTACGGTTTAAGCGTTTGGCCGCTTTCCGTGGTTAGCGCTCTTCTTACGGCGATCGCGACGCTTGCGTCCACGCTTGCTCATAGTGGTCTCCTTTATTAAAACGTGAGTAAACTTTGCTAGGCCCGGCTGGTGAGTC
The DNA here is from genome assembly GCA_022772305.1 of Corynebacterium glucuronolyticum. Taxonomy (GTDB): domain Bacteria; phylum Actinomycetota; class Actinomycetes; order Mycobacteriales; family Mycobacteriaceae; genus Corynebacterium; species Corynebacterium glucuronolyticum_A. The sequence continues at coordinate 38,867 of JALFAQ010000021.1, read as the reverse complement.
CGAAAACAACACCGCACGGGTGAAACTCTTGCCTACTCTAGTGGAAAGCAAGCGCTTCGCCCAAATGAGATTCTGCTACTTTGTGTTCGCTGAGTGTTTAGATGGCAGCGATGCGACGACGGCCACGGTTCTTGCGGCGACGGAGAGCGCGACGCTCCTCCTCGCTCATTCCGCCCCACACGCCGGCATCCTGGCCGGTCTCGAGTGCCCACTTGAGGCACTGGGAGGTAACGGGGCAGCGGTTGCATACAACCTTTGCCTTTGCAATCTGAGCGAGTGCCGGGCCGGAGTTACCTACCGGGAAGAAGAGCTCCGGGTCCTCGTCGCGGCACACTGCCTGGTGGCGCCAATCCATAATCATTTCTCCTTTGTGGTTTTTACTTAGGTTCTTCTCATATAGCCGGTCTTGAGTAATAAGCCCGGCGTTTTTCGTCCGGGCACGCTGAATGCTCCCTATTAAGGGAGGAAAACATCGACGTGTTCTCAGCGTCCGGTGGCCCGCTTTAACTTGTTCGTCGTCGCATGAGACGCGAACTGTGTCCACCGGTGCTTAATCTGGCTTCCAGACTGCAGCGGCGAATTGACATCCACCGCTTTGCGGTACTCGGCTATCTTGTCACGTCTTTCGCTAGAAAGCTAGGGTTATTTGCGAAAAGTGACGGAAATCACACAAAGTATCTCCATACTTCGAGTGAACAACACGTTAAAAAAGCAGGTGAGCGGTAGTTGTCCTATGTCATGATTGTTTAACAATTGAACCTACTCTATCGAAGGTTAGGTGAATTTTCGCCTACTAAAAGCCCTGGTCGCTGTCGTACGGTTTGACAGGGTGGGGTTTCTTATGCGAGCCTTACTTGAACGTTGTTTACCCCCAAAATTGGGCGAAAGAAGGTCAAAAACCACTAGTTTTGAGTATGGAACTAAAGTCTTTGTAAATTCTCATGAAAATCTTGGGTTTTACTTCCCTTTGGGAAGGGGAAAGGCCACTCACCGCCAGGGGAGCTCCCGGATGACTCGCACAATGGAGCGAGCTCAAGAGGCATTAACCGGTACCAAAAGACGTGCATGCTGCTTGTTATAGAGCAGTGGTGAAACCAGGTCCGGTGTCTCAGCCGTTCCTAGAGCAGCGCGCTGTTATCCAGCACCTCACCGATGACATCATCAAAGTGGTCGGTTGGATCCGCCACAACCTCAATGCACCGGGGGATGGAGGTAACCGTCAGGTGCGTTGTTTCCTCTATGGATTCGCCGTCAATCTGCACGGGGAGGGGTTCGGCGCTCGACAGGTGAATGGTGGAGACATCATCAATGCGGAATTCGCGCTCATGGAAGTCGAAGCCGGACAACAGCTGGCGGGCGGCTCCTACGGTGTGGAGCAGGGCACCGAGTCCGCCGATGCCAGAGATATCGTGCAGCGCATAGAGGGACAGCGCCTTATCCAGCGTCTGGTCAGGATTGGTGATAATCGGCAGCGCACCGGCATACGTCCATGGGTTGGTGTTCGTCACCACGGTGAAGGGGATGTCTGTCAGCGTGACATCGTCTGCGACGTGAATCTCCTCTTGGTAAAGGTGCGCACCATCGCCACCGGTTGTCTGCAGTGCATCCCCTGGAATCGTGATCGTGATGTTCGGCGGGAACTTGCGCAGTTGCCTCCATGCCCGCGTCGCGATCGCTCCGTATACGCCGGTGGTGGCGGAGATACCACGTCCACGCAGTTTTTCCATACCTTTGATGACGGCGGCATCCAGGCCAAAGCCAACGTTGACGATGAACCACCTAGCTGCGGACCGGCCGGCAGGCAAGATCCGCGTAGTGTCGGATGCCAGGAGTCCCGCGAGTTTCTTCGCCGCAGCCCCCGGGTGGTTGGGGTAGCCCAGCGCACGGGCAAAGACGTTGGCAGACCCCGAGGGGATAACGGCGAGTCGGGGAAGTTCCTCGGGTGCAGGTCGGTTATCGACATCGGGGCCAAGCAGGCCGTTGAGCACTTCGTTGACCGACCCGTCGCCTCCCATAATGATGACGACATCCACGTCTTCACGCGTGAGCCCCTGGACGATGTGTTCCGCGTGCCCGGCATACTCGGTGAAGCGGGAGACGAGGTCTGTTGCGCCCATGAGCGCGGGGATGACCTCGCGGGGAACCTCGCCGTTGAGGGAGGTGGAGTTCGGATTGGAAATTAGAAGTGCCCTCATGGCTCATAGCCTATCTAATTTGTAGTTTCCTGCATGACGCGCGTGTCGCCAGCGCTGACGCAGGGAGGCAGCACAGCGTGCGGATGGCATTCTCACTGGCTCCATTCCAGCAGTACAACGAGGTCGAAGGGGGATCGGGGAGTGGTGGAATGCATCGCTTGCGCAGTGGCGTGGAGGCCACCCGGTAATATGCGGTGTGTGACTGCACCGAAGGATAATGCGAACAATAACGCCCAGCCCGCGGCGACGGGGTCGGATCAGGTTGAAAAGGCAGGATCGCGATCCACCATCGCGGGTCTTCCCGTCACCCTCGCCGTGGCTTGCTACATCGCCCTTGCCGAGGGGCTCGTCGGTGTCGGGTACGGCATCTTCCTCATCGCCCGTGAACTGATGGGGGTTGAGGAGACGTCTATCGTCTCCGACAGCTCCAGCGCTGGACTCGTCGGCGTGGGCACGGCAGTCATGTTCCTCATCTTCTTTGGTGGCCTGCTCGCTGCAGCCGTCAATCTCCTCCGCGGTGGGCGCTGGGGAAGGGGACTCATTGTATTCATCAACATTTTGCTTCTCGGCTGCGCGTACTACGCGTTCACAGCAGGGAAAATCGTCTGGATTGTTCTCCTGGCCGGAGCATCGATCGCCACGCTGATGCTCAGCTTCCACCCGCGCACGCTGCGCTGGGCGCAGGACAACTACTAGTAGCTCGCCGACAGTCTCAGTCCACACAGCCCGCGCACTGTGAGGAAGCACGGGAGTGGGCGTCTCCTACACGCTTGGGGTAAGCGCGACGACGGTATCTCCACGCTTTTCGACGATTGTTTTCCCCGTTATCCGCACATGTACCGGTCCCGTGTAGTCACCGCGGTCAACAGGAATGACGTATTCCGGCGTGGTCTGCGGCAAATCGTAGACGGCGATCCCGCCCTCGACGGGGACGAGAATCTTCTCTCCCACCGCATCACCCGTGCCGATAGCGTCGTCGAGTGTGTATTCCTCCACCAGGCGGGTGGGTTCAAAAAGGTGGAGAGCCGAGCCATCAAACCACGACATGTTGTGTGGCAGGTCGCCTACAGCTGGCGTGAAAATCTCCGAGTCAGGGGTGATGGTGGCGCTCGTCGGCGAGAACCCCATCGATTTCCCTTCCTTGTTGTAGGAGAGAAAGAAGTTGGATGCATGGCCCTCACCTGCGGGGGACAGCACAGATGCCGTGTCCTCGCCGACAGCGACGAGGTACGAGCCGGGGGTGAGTTCCACATCGCCGGATACCTCGGGCTTGCGGGAATCCTCCGGCTTCGAGCTCTGTAGGCGCAGCCAAGTCTTGCCATCGGGGCACGTCTCCGTCAGTGCCAGCAGCTTCGTGCGCGTCAGCGCCGAGGTAATCGTGCAATCGGCGTGTGGCTGGAACTTCGGCTCCTGCGGGTTGGGGATATCCCCGTAGATGACGGTGCGGACGAGGTCGTTTCGCCACAGTTCGACGGCCTCAGGCGACACCGTGCCCACGTAGGAGTTGGAGAAGATGGGGGAGACCTCATCTGGTGCGGGGGCGGAACGCGTGTCCTTGTACGTCCCCTCCGTGAACCGGATAGAGGTGACATCACCGCACCCCGCATTGTTCTTGTACGTGGCAACGACGGCTCCGTCGAGCTGCGTCACCATGCACAAGGGCAGGTCGCGCTCGTACGTCCACAGCGTGTCACCGGTGGCGGAATCATAGGCCGTAACCGTGCCATCCTCGGTCCCAATCACCACGCCCTGTGACTCGATGGGGTGGTGCCGGGCAGGCTCGGCGGAATCGGTGATCCGGAACGCTTCAGATACCGTACGTGGCACCGTCCCCAGTTGTCCTGGCTCGCTCACGGGCACACCCGTCGCTTCCAAGTGGGAGTGTCGGGCGGGCGCGGTGGCGTAGACCGTTCCCACGCCAATGGCCGCAGCGACGGTAAGCGCGGTGACAGCAAGCGTGTTCTTGTTCAAAGCGTCGGTATCCTTTTCGCGTCCAGTACGTCCATGGAATCCGAGGCCTTGTGAGCCCCGCGGTTGGTAGTTTAGTGGGGGCAGCCCCACGTCACCTTAGTGGCGACGGCCTCCACGGCCACCACGGCGACCGCCGCGGGAGCGCCCGCCATCGTGGCCACCACGGTCACCTCGTCCGTTACGTCCGCCGCGGCCGCCACGTCCGCCATGACCACGGCGGCTGGAATGGTCCATGCCGAAGACAGGGCGCGATTCGCCCACCGTGCTGTCAGCACCTTCAGGAATGTCGAGTTCCTCGTACAGCTCAGGGGAGGTAGAGAACCACTCGGGGAGTTCGTCTTTACCCAGGCCCAGCTCGTCGTTGATGAGCTTCCACTTGGGTAGCTCGTCGTAGCCCACGAGAGTCACCGCGGTGCCGGTGTGACCAGCGCGGCCTGTGCGACCAATGCGGTGTACGTAGGTGAGCTCGTCATCCGGGGTCTGGTAGTTGATGACGTGTGTGACATCGTCGATATCGATGCCACGGGCGGCCACGTCGGTGGCAACGAGGATGTCCACGACACCATCCCTAAAGCCCTGCAAGGAACGCTCGCGGGCAGACTGGCTCATATCGCCGTGAACACTTGCTACCTTGAACCCGGCACCGGCGAGACCGCGGGCCACCTCCGCCGCCGAACGCTTGGTACGAACGAAAATAATGGTGCGACCACGCCCGCGAGCCTGCAGCACGCGCGAAATGACAGCAACCTTATCCATCCGGTGAGACTTGAACACAACCTGTTTGGTAGTGGCGTTCGTTTCCGCCTCACCGGACATCTCTGCGCGGATGTGGACCGGCTTGTTCATGAAGCCACGGGCAAGTCCGAGGATGGCATCCGGCATCGTCGCGGAGAAGAGCATCGTCTGGTGTTCCGCGGTGATACCGGCGATGATCTTCTCAATCGCTGGCAGGAAGCCGAGATCCAACATCTCGTCGGCCTCATCAAGGACGAGGATGCGTACAGTGTCCAACCGTAGCACCCCGCGGTTGAAAAGGTCGATGAGGCGACCGGGAGTGCCAACCACGAGGTCGGTGCCGTCCTTCAGCGCCTTTTCCTGCTCCTCATACGGAGTGCCACCGTAAATGGTGGTCACGCGGACGGGCAGGTTGATGGCAGCGCGCTCCAGATCCTCGCCGACCTGCACACACAGCTCGCGTGTCGGCACGACGATGAGGGCACGCGGGGTGCCATCGAGTTCCTCGATGTCCGCGTCATCAAAAATGCGATCCAGCACAGGAACGCCGAACCCCAACGTCTTGCCCATGCCGGTGCGGGCCTGCCCAATGAGATCTCGCCCTTCGAGTGCAATCGGCAAGGTCAGTGCCTGAATTGCAAACGTATCGACGATGGATTGCGTGGCGAGCGCATCAGTAATTTCCTGTGCAACGCCGAGCTCTATGAACGTGGGATTTTCGTTTGAAGTGGACACAAAACGGTATTCTATCGTCTCTTAGTAGCAGAAACTATCTGCATCTATCTTCCTGCCGGAGGCACATGCGCGGCAGACTGCGTCCGCCTGCAGCGAACAGAGCGGATCTGGGGCAAGGTGGACGGGCAGATTCCACTATGGTTGGGTGCAGGACGCGGAAACTCCGTTTCCAGACGGCTCGTGCCGTTGGATTCCTCGGTAGCTTTACTGCGACAAAAGAAAAATCACGTAGAAAATAACGTGGGCCGATGCCCCGTAAGAGAAAGGATGACGCATACACATGAACATCAAGATTGGTTTTACGGATTCCGCCCGCGAACTCTCCTTTAATACCGACGAGGAAAAGGCATCCGTGGAAGAGCGCCTGCGCAACGCTATGAGCAACGACGAGGCCACCGTAGAATTCACCGACACCAAGGGGCGTCAGTTTACGGTCCGTCAGTCGGCAATTGCCTACGTAGAAATCGGTACTGAGACCAACCGTCCCGTCGGCTTCTCCAGCTAGGTTTCCTTTCTACTTTCAGCCCCGGTTGTACTCCTCGCAGTAGAGGAGGACACCGGGGTTTTCGCGACCTTCTGAGAGCGTAACATCATTATTCCGCCAGTTCACAAGAAAAAAACAGCTCCCTTCAGACACACATTTTGGCGCTTAACCCTACGAGCTTAAGCCGGTTTCGGTGTGTAGCAACGTGGCGTTTTCTCGCTACGTTTTCTCCACGGTGCAGCTGTATCCGGATCTCAACCTCCCAGGATTCTCCGCCATCAGGTGGGCACGCTGGTGCATTTCTTCTGGTTCGTGGGCGCTCGGCGGTGCCTGCCCGGGGAGTAGTGGTGCCGTTTGTACTATGTAACCTAGGAAAAACCGGCTCTGCACGGGCCGGCGACAAAGGGTGCTTACATTGCGTGTGCGCACCCGTGAGCGTTGTGGTGAGAGGTAAAGGAAAACCGATGGCAGACAGGCATAGCCGGGACGAATCGCTGCTCGTGCGGTTCGCGCAACAATTTGGCTGGCGGGCGTACGCCATCCCGGTTCTCATCGTGCTGACGCTGTGGGTCGTCGTCGACATCATCGCCAGCGACCCCACCGAACCCTCAACCACAACGTCGAAATCCGGCGTGGTCACCGTGGAGGAAGGCCCGACGATGGCCGCTCCCGACCCCGCCAAGGAAGACATCGCCAAGCTTCCCGGTGGCACGCTTCCCGCCGGTGGTGCCTACACCATGCAGGGAGAAAACACCTTCCGTACTGTCGGTTCTCCCCAGCCCAAGGTTGGCACCGGAACGGAAAAGACCTTCACGTACATCGTGCAGGTGGAAAACGGTGTGAACACGGATGGCTACGGTGGCGACGAATCCTTCGCCGCCATGGTCGATGCCACCCTCAAGAACCCCAAGAGCTGGATCCACGACGAGAAGTTTGCCTTCCAGCATGTGGATGAAAATGAGGAGCCGGATTTTACCGTTCAGCTCACCAGTGTGAACACTACCCACGAGGGGTGTGGCGCGGAAATCGGCAAGGAAACGAGCTGCTACACAAGCATCGGTAACCGGGTTCTCATTAACGAGTCCCGCTGGGTGCGGGGCACGAGTGTGTTTGCCGGAGATATCGGTTCCTACCGCCAGTACGTTGTCAACCACGAGATCGGCCACGCCATTGGCTTCGCCGAACACATGCCCTGTGGCGTGGACGGTGAACTCGCACCGATCATGATGCAGCAGACGTTGAGCCTCAATAATTCCGAGATGTTCAGCATCTCCCCGGACGGTCCGTACCCAGATGACAACAAGACGTGTCGCTACAATCCGTGGCCGTTCCCGCACGCCTAGCGTCGCCTTCGGGGTCGGAAGCGTCCGCGTATTAAGCGTGTAGAAAGTAAGCGGGTAGGAAAGGCGGAGAAGATGGACAAAATGGAGGAGGAAAAGCACTAATGGCAAGCACAACGCTGCACTCGTCGCGGGTTCCCGTCGCGCCGAAGGAGCTGCCCCACGGGGCTGGCCTGCGCTACGCCCGCCACTTCACCCTCCCCGGCTTCGGGCTGACGGGCCAACAGCGGCTCTACGGAGCCAAGGTTTTGAGCATCGGTGCTGGCGGTCTCGGTTCGCCCGTGATCGAATACCTCGCCGCTGCTGGTGTCGGCACCATCGGGATCATTGATTTCGATGTCGTCGATGAGACTAACCTGCAACGCCAGGTCATCCACAACAGTGAGACCATCGGCCGGAAGAAGACAGACTCGGCACGGGAGTTCGTCGACAAGCTCAACCCCTTCGTCGACATCAGCACCTACGATTATCCGCTCACCGAAGACAACGTCGACGAGGTGATAGCGGGCTACGATGTCGTGTGCGACGGCTGCGACAATTTCGAGACGCGCTACACCGTCGCCGACGCGTGCGCCCGCGCAGACACCCCGCTCGTGTGGGGCTCCATCAACCGCTTCTCCGGGCAGCTTTCCGTCTTCGACGGGGCCATCACCCTGCGCGATATCTTTCCGGAACCACCCACGCCGGGAACCGTTCAAAACTGTGCAGAAGGTGGTGTCCTCGGCGTTCTTCCCGGAGTGCTTGGAACGATGATGGCGAACGAAGCGATCAAGCTCATCACCGGTATCGGCGAGCCACTCTACGGAAAGCTGGCGGTGTGGGACGGTAGGAGTGCAACACTTTCGCATTACGCCATTGCTCCGCGTCCGGAAACCCAACAAAGAATTCAGGCACGCGCCGCGGCGACTCTGGCGAGTGCGTGTACGACAGGCAATAAGGAGAACACCGTGGTCACTGAGCAGGACATTCTCACATACAAGGAACTGACGGACAAGGGGGCAATGCTTGTCGACGTTCGCGAGCCTCGGGAATGGGAAGGCGGTCAGCTTCCGGGGGCTATCGGAGTTCCCCTGAGTAGGCTCCGCGCCGGCGACCTGGGGGAGCTTGCCGACGTTCCTCGTGACACCTCCCTCGCCTTGTACTGCGCCGGTGGCGTCCGCTCACTGGAGGCTGCGGACATTCTCGAACAGGCTGGCTTCACCAACCCGGTCAGCCTTGCAGGTGGAATCAACCGGTGGTGGACCTATGCCAACTAAGCCGTCCGCCATTTCCTACGTGCCTACCGTCGTGCAGCGGGCGTTTTCTGCGCACATGGGATCGGAGGCGCAGCGCGCGCAGGCAACATATGCCGGCGCAGTCTGGGATCACGGCATCCACGTGGGGGACATCGTCGTTGCCCCGGTGGTCAATGTTGAACGCGCAAACTGGTCGGCCGCCGCGCGCGAAACTCTGAAGGTACAGGATGTTACCCTCGCCCGCTCCGTCCGCTCCTCCGATAACCGCCTCGTCGTTGCCGGATGGAAGGCGACGGAATTCCACCCGGGTGTGCTGACCGATCGCGCCGATGAAGTCATCCTCGCTGCCCTTCATCTCGACGACGCGCTCGCCGAGGTCCCCTTGCCAGATATCTTCCCCACGCAGATGGGGGAGTGCCGCATGGAGTCGGATTTCTTTGACCTCGCAGATCTTGCGGCATGGGCCGAAGATCCCGGGAGTGTCCTGGATGCGGGCCTCAATGTGCGCGCGCAGGCGGATGAAAGCCAGCTAGTGGCCTTGAGCCTGGCGGCCGATGCCATTGAGCGCCTCGAACCCATCGATGCCCCGAACCAGGTTACACACGCGGACATGTTTGCCACGACCATTTTTGCCGATGGACAGGAGCCGACAGTCACCGACATCGTTCCGGTTGCCCACCCGCGCGGGTACACGGCAGCGCTAGCGATTGTCGATTCGCTCATCGCCGGGGCGACAACCGCCCGTGTTGTCAACAGGTTCGCTCACGTGGACAACCTCCAGCAGCTCGTCTACCGGGCGCTCCTGTACCGTCTCTACATTCATGCGCTGCACCCACAGTCGAGATCGAACAGTCGTTCGAGTATTGTGCGGGTAGCGAAGGAGCTGCTGTGAGATAATCGGGGCTATGGCAGCACCACAGCTCAAGCTCGTACCCCCACGGAAACACGATGCCCCACACCGGCAGTGGCCGGATGAGGCACAGCCCCTTCTCAACGGAGAAAAGGGCACCTACCTCATCACCGCTGACGAATCTGGTGCTGGGGTGACCAGCTTGATCCGCGATGCTGCTCGCGCCCGGCTCCATGCTGGGCTGGACCCCGATCGGCTGCTCATTATCACTCACTCCAAGCGCAGTGCTCTCGCCTTTGAGGAAGCCCTCTGGGAAGACCTTGTTGCGAGCGCAGAGAAAGCAGAAGAGGAGACTAGGTACGTAGCCGAATCTAAGCGCGCGCAGAGCGTCCACTCCCTGGCGTTCTCCATCGTCCATTACGCGGCGATGCTCAACAATGAACCGATGCCCCGCCTCATGACAGGTGCTGAGCAGGATGCCGTTATCCGTGAGTTGTTGAAGGGCAACCAAGAAGCTGGTGGCGAATACTGGCCACAGGAACGCGTAGAAGCGCTAGATTACGTTGGCTTCGCACGTGGTCTGAGGGATTTTCTCCTCCGTGCGGGCGAGCGCGGTAAAAACGCTGCCGATTTGCAGCGCCTCGGCGAGGCAAAAAATAAACCCCTGTGGGTGGCCGCCGGGAAGTTCCTGGATGAATACACAGCGGTGATGAACCTCCAGCAGATGCACCACCTCAACGCCTCCGAGCTACTCATCACGGCGGTGCGGGCACTGGAAAACAACCCAGATCTTTTGGAAAAGATGCAGGAAAAGTACGATTTCCTTGCTGTCGATAACGCCCAACACCTTGACCCGTTATCGCAACGCCTGGTGGAAATGCTTGGCGAGCGCACCCCAATATTCGTCGTCGGCGGGAACCCTGCTGGACTCGTGTACTCGTTCCGTGGAGCCAATGCAGACCTCGTGAAAAAAAACACAGGCAAGAGAGTTATTTCCCTCCACAGCAGTTTTCGGCAGCCAGAAGACAAGCGCATAATCTATACGCACACCGCAGCAGATAACTTTTCCGTCGTTGCCAGGGAACTGCGAGAGGCGCACCTTCTTCGTGGCGTGGCCTGGGAAGACATGGTGGTCATCACGCGCTCGCTCAGTCAGATCCCTGCGCTACAGCGCGCACTGGCAACCGCCGACGTTCCCGTCCACATCGACTCCACCGACGTCGTCCTCGTCGAGCAGTCCATCGTTCAAGCGATGCTCCAAGCAGTGGACATCGTGATGGGCAACGGCACAGAGGAAGACATTCTCGAACTGGCGACCGGCCCCATTGGTGGCGCAGATCCCATCACACTTCGCAGGATTCAGCGCGAAATCGGCGAGCTCGGCCCCGTCGTGCGTGGAACCACATCTATCCCCGAGGATGCCCGACTTGGGGAGCAAGCAGAATCCGTGCTCGACCAGCTGCGGGGCGTGATCCAAGCAGGTACGGATGCTGTTGACCGGGGAGAAAGCCTCGAACTCGTGCTCTGGGCCGTGTGGGATGCCACAGGGCTAGGTACCTCCAAGATGTACACCGCCCTGGGGGGTGGCCCCGCAGCGGCACAGGCAAACCGGGACCTCAACTCCATGATGGAGCTTTTCGATGTCGCCGGCGACTTCGTCGAGCGCGTCAAACAACCCTCCCTCGAGGGGTTCATCGAGCACCTGACCACGCAGGATCTGCCCACCAGCGTGCGCGAGCGGCAGGTTGTCGCGCAGAAGGCTGTTGCTTTGCTTACCGCACATGGCGCAATTGATGATGAATGGAATACCGTTATCCTCGCCGGTGCAGACGATGATTCCTGGCCCTCCCTGGGACTGACAGGAACGATTTTTGACCAGGAAGAGCTCGTTGATCTTCTGGACGAAAACGTCGACCCCGAGGCCTACATCGATCGGCTGAGGGAACGCTTGCACGAGGAGGAACGCCTCTTCTCGCTCGTCACCTCCCGCGCCACCGACACTCTCATCGTTACCGCCGTCAATCCGGTCGAAGAGGACTCCCCGCTCCCACAGCCCTCGCGCTTCGTCACGAAGCTCGAAAAGGATAAGAGCTTCACTGTCACCACAGTAGAGGAGACAGACGATCTCGCCGTCATGTCCTCCCGCCCGTTCATCGCCGAGCTTCGCCGGGCCGTGGTCAGCCCAGAAACGAGCGACGAAGAAAAAGAACAGGCCGCACGAATCTTGGCGGGGCTTGCCAACGCGGGCTTCTCCGAGGCCAATCCCACTAACTGGTGGGGGCTTGCAGCTCCAACAGACCACCAGCTGCTGCGCGCGCCGGGGGAACCGGCAACACTAAGCCCCAGCCAGGTGGATTCCGGTTTACAGTGCCCGTTGAGAATGGTTCTCAACTCAGTCACACCAACAGAATCAAGCCCTGCGCTGAGGGAAGGAAACCTCCTCCACGCGCTTGCGGAAGCATCTGTTTACCTTGCCGATGACGATGAGGCCTGGGAGGAAGCACAGCAACTGGTCAAGGATGCCTACCTGTCCTCCCGGACAGTGCCACCGTGGAAGGAACAAGCAGACGAAGACGAGTTCGTTGAGGTGATGGCAAACACCGTCAAAAAAATGTCCGATCTGGCCGGTGAACTTGTTGGCGTGGAAATCCCCATGCACGTGACCGTGGGACAGATGCCTGATCGTTCGCCGATTCAGATCAAGGGTCGACTCGACCGCGTCCACCGTGACTCGGAAGGTCGCATGAAGGTTTACGACCTGAAAACAGGTAAGAGCGCTCCGGCCTACCAAGAGGCGGAGTCGCACCCGCAGATGGCTGTGTACCAGCTCGGTATCAATCATGCGGCCCTCAACGAAAAGCCACTGCAGTTTGTCACCGACGATGGCACTGGAGGGGAACTCCACAGTGGTGGGGCCGAACTTGTGTACCCACGATGCACGAAGAAGCTTGGACAAAAGCCGCTCAGCGAAGAAAACGCCGCCATACTTCTTGACTACCTGCGCCAGTTAGTGGAAAACACGTCCGGTGCAACCGTTCCCGCGCTACCCAACAAGCTTTGCGGATCCTGTGCCTACCGCATCATCTGCCCGATCACCGAGGAAGGACGCTCCATCAATGAAGTACACGGCTAACGAGCTCGCCCAGAAGGTCGGCGGATTTGCCCCCACTCCACAGCAACAGGCGGTTATCGAATACCCGATGAACAACCTGCTTGTTGTCGCCGGCGCAGGTGCAGGAAAGACTAAGACAATGGCCGACCGCGTGGTGTGGCTGGTAGCCAATGGGCTTGTCAGACCCGAGCAGGTCCTTGGTCTCACCTTCACGCGTAAGGCTGCGCAAAACCTGAAACAGAAGATCCGCAGCTCCCTCTTCGATCTGCACCAGAAGGTAGAAGGAGCGGAGGTGCGCGCCGAAGAGAACCTTGATGCGTCCGTTTTCACCTACGATGCCTACGCACAAAACCTCGTCCGTGAGTACGGTCTTCTGCTTCCCACTGAACCCGGCTCACGCATCATCTCCACAGCCGAGATGATCCAGATAGCAACCGATATCGTGGAGGATTTCCACGGCTCGTTCCCCGATGAAACGGCCTCAAAGTCGACATCTACTGTCGCTTCCAAGATCGTTTCTTTGGTCAGCGCTATCGAGAGCAACATGCTTACGGCAGACGATGTCCGTCACGCAACGGCGGAGGCTCTCCGCGTCGTCGACGACATTGAACGAGCCACGAAAGACACAACCAAATTCATCGCTACGCAAGACACCCGCGTCATCCTTTTGGGGCTGGTGGACAAGTTCAACCAGTATCTGAAGGACAACCGCCTCACCACCTTCTCCCACACGATGGCAGCAGCGGCACGCCTTGCATCCGGGGAACCCTCAGTGGGCAACAGCGAGCGTCACCGCTACCGCGTGGTCATGCTTGATGAATATCAGGACACGTCGCACTCGCAGCGCATCTTCCTGCGTTCACTGTTCGGCACGGGCGAACCGGGGCTCGCCGTCACCGCCGTGGGTGACCCCATGCAGGCCATTTATGGTTGGCGTGGCGCAAGTTCGTCCAACCTGGCTAACTTCGTCACCGATTTCCCCCATACCGCAGAAACCAATCCGGATGGCACCCCCGTACGCCCCGCGCAGAAGCTGGAGCTTACAACGAGTTTCCGCAATCCCTGCGATGTCCTCGGCGTGGCAAATACCATTTCTGGTGCGATCCTCGAGGCCACAGGCGAATACGCACCGAAGGAACGAACCGTCGCCGAGCTTGAGCCCCGCCCTGGTGCCGGTGACGGTGAGGTACTTCTTGCAAACTTCGAGCTCGAGGAGGAGGAAGCGGACTTCGTCGCGCGCCAGCTTGCTACCGAATATCACGGAGTAGCCGACGCTGACCTGGACAGTTTTGTCGCATCGATATCGAGTTCGTCGCAGGTCACCCGGAGCAGCACAGCCGCCCCCTTCGAAGCAGCGATACTTGTGCGTCAACACAACCAGGTCCCTGAGGCTGTGAAAGCACTGGAAAAGTACAAGGTTCCCTACCACGTGCATTCCCTCGCCGGTCTGCTCATGATGCCGGAAATTGTGGATCTGGTATCCATCGCCAAGGCGCTAGCGCGGCCAGAAGATAGTTCCGCGCTACTTCGCATCCTCACGGGTCCACTGGTGAAGCTCGGATTTGCTGATTTGAAGGCGCTTAGCAACCGGGCGCGGACACTCAACTCCTACCAGCGGGCCCGAAAGGAAGACCAGGAGGAAGCGTCTCTCACCGCAGATGCAGAATACGACGACGTACAACCGACTGAGGCGCTCAGCTCCCATCCCGCGCTCGAGAGGCTCAAGAAGGAAGTGGAAGATGCACTCGCCGAGGATGCCGTCTCCCTCGGGGACGCACTCGCAGACTTGGGTGATGCCGGCCAATACACCGCAGAAGGCTACGCGCGACTGTCCACCCTCGCTTCCCGCTTCCGGTGGCTACGTGGACACAGCCTGGCTAGTGGCCTGCGGGATATTTTCCAGGATATTGAGAACACATTCGGTATTCGCACGGAGGTCTTGGCTCGGGAGAACCCACGTCAGCTTGGCGTCCCTGGAACCTCTCACCTCGATACGTTCCACGGTTATGTGTCCGACTACGCATCGATCGATGGTGCGACGTTACGCGGATTCCTCGAGTACCTCGACGCGGAAGCAGAAGATCGAGCCATGGATCAGGGAGAGCAGACCGTCTCCCCGAACCGCGTTGACATCATGACCGTCCACGCGGCAAAGGGACTGGAATTTGCCACCGTCGCCGTCATCGGCGCGAATAGCAAGATGTACAAGGATGGCCAACAAACAATCACCACGGAAACGGCAGCATCACGCCCGGAAACCCTGCCTTCTGCCATCGTCGGTGACAGCGTAGATGTACCAGAGCCACTGCTAGGCAAGACTGCCAAGGAATGGAAAACAGAAGGCTATAACGCCTACGAGTACGCCTTCCTGGACTCCACACCGCGCTATGCGGTGTCACCAGACCTGGAGATCACCAAGGGCTCCCATTTCAAAGAGTCGGTGGACCGCTACAAGTACTTCCTTCGTATGAAGGAGGTGCGCGAATCAACCCGCCTGTTCTATGTTGCGGTGACCCGCTCGTCGCAGAAGCTCATCATTACCGCCCATGGGCGTGTGCGCAATGACTTCAAGACCATGACGTTCCAACCGAACGCTGAAGCCGATGGCGAAGACAGCCCCAAGAAGAGGAAGCCACGGACACCGACGGCGATTACCCCGACGGAACTGTTCGACCGGGTAGCTAATTCTGACGAGTTCGCCAACAACGTGGTCACCTGGTGGGAGCCAGGCGAAGAATTAGAAGAGCTATACGTCGAACGCGATGCTGAGGCTGCGCGCTTCCCCGCGGACTTCCTGGGAGAAAAACGAGATGCCATTGAACGTGCTGCTGTCCTTGTGAAGCAGCAGATGGATGAGTTGGCATCACAGGAACAAGATTCTGTCCAGAACTTCGGCAACGACATTGCTTCTGCAGATGCCGAAGCAAGCGATGCGGCGGAAAACCCGGAACGCGATGCCGATCCCGAGAAGCAGCGGATAGCCAGGTGGGACCTGACAGCCCGCAAACTGATCGAGGAAAAGCGCTTGGCGGAGCGCTCTGAGATCGAGGTGGAACTGGGTAACCGAATCAACGCAACGGAGATAGTTCAGCTCAAGAAGAATCCAGAAGAGCTAGCCAAGCGTCGGCTGCGCCCAGTTCCTTTCAAGCCGAATTCTCAGGCCAAGCGTGGTACAAAATTCCACCAGTGGATCGAGGATCACTACAAGCTGCCTACGCTCCTTGACGATGACCAACTGCCAGGCATTGGCGAGGAAGATGTCACAGCAGAAGAGCTTGCGACCCTGAAGGAGAATTTCCTGGCTAGCCCATGGGCGGAGCGCACACCCGTTGCCGTCGAGCAAGCCATTGAATACCAGATCGGGAGTAAGCGCGTAACTGGCAAGATCGATGCCGTGTTTAAGAATCCCGACGGAACATGGACTGTTGTGGACTGGAAGACCGGCAAGGTTCCGACTAAGCGAGACCTCCCCGCGCTCTCCTTGCAGTTGGCCGAATACCGTCTCGCATGGGCGGAAATCCAGTCCAAGCGTGAAGGTCGGCACATTGATCCCGCAGAGGTCGAAGCCGTGTTCTTCTATGTTCGCGAGGGGTACACCCTGAAGCCGGAAACACTCATGGATAAGGAGGAAATCCGCTGTCTCATTGAGCTCGAGGGGACACAACAGTAGTCCCCCTGAGCTGTGTGCAAGGAGAATGGTGTAGCAGCGTGGGCAGATGCAGAGTAGGTGAACGAATGTGGAAGGGGAGTACCATTCAACGCCGGTAAAGCTTGTGGAATCTAAAAAGGTTCTACTGTGGCTAGACTCAAGTAGATGCCACGGCTGACGAGAGCTGTGAACACGTGTGGATGACGGCAGGAGAGTGACAATGCCTTTTGGAAAGAGGCTTCGCCCCAACCTGAATTTTCGGATTGGTGCGCAAGCGGAGCTTGATGAGCTCCCAGAGCATGCCCTGCTGAAGATTATCAACATTCCGGGTGAAGCCAAGTCCAGCCCGTGGGTGCTCATCGCACGGCGTGTGGCTTACGCCACCGTCATTATGATTGTGACATCGCTCGTTGTTTACTTCGATAAGAACGGCTATTCCGAACCACTGACGTTCGTGGATTCGCTGTACTATGCTGCGGTATCGCTGTCTACCACCGGCTACGGTGATATCGCGCCGGTGACTCAGCACTCCAGGCTCATCAATATCCTCATAATTACCCCACTTCGCGTCCTCTTCCTTATTCTTTTGGTCGGTACCACGCTGAGTGTGCTGACAGAAGAATCTCGGAAGACACTGCAAATCCAACGATGGAGAAGGAATATGCGTAACCACACGGTCGTTGTCGGATACGGCACGAAGGGACGCTCTGCAGTGTCCGCACTGCTTGCTGATGGAACCCCGCCCAGTGAGATCGTCATTGTAGATACTGACCGCCAGGCGTTGGAAATGGCATCCTCACAGGGACTCGTTACTGTTCACGGAAGTGCCACGAAGGCCGACGTGCTTAAACTCGCCGGCGTGCAACGTGCCCGCGCTGTTGTTGTTGCGCCAAGTATGGATGACACGGCTGTGCTTGTGACACTTTCCGTACGTGAGCTGGCCCCCAGCGCAATGATCGTTTCCAGTGTGCGTGAGGCCGAAAACCAGCACCTCGTCGAGCAATCTGGTGCCGACTCAGTCGTGATTTCTTCTGAGACGGCCGGTCGCATGCTGGGGCTCGCCACCGTTACGCCCTCCGTGGTGGAGATGATGGAGGATCTCCTCAGCCCCGATGAAGGCTTCTCCATTGCTGAGCGTCAAATCGGTGAAGACGAGGTTGGAGCCAACCCGCGTCACCTGGCTGACATCGTCCTTGGCGTGGTTCGCTCCGGCGAGCTGTACCGCATTGATTCGCCAGAAGCAGAGATCTGCGAACCCGGTGATCGGCTCCTGTATGTGCGCCGCATTATGGATACAGGGAACTAACGCCAGCAGCACAGTAACCGGCGAGAAGTGGCGTCGACAAGCACGACGTACTCAGGCCGATTACCGTGGAAGGGTAGCTATGGCGCGTGCAGAAACCGCGCGCCAAGGGCTTTCAGTAGCTTTTTGAAACAACAAGAAAGGGGAGAGGTAGAGCGTGCTAGGGGGACTGTTTACAGCCAGCTTGAAATTTCGCAAGGAGCATTGCTATCCGTTCACGCTGGAAGGCGAGTACGCATCTAACTCTGGTTTGCCCGCAATCAATGGGGTGCGTCCGGTAGCGGGTTTCCCCGAGGAAGTTTTCAGTGATGATGCCACTGTACGCATTGAACTTCCGGGGGATGCCGGCACGGCAGTCATGGTCAGTCGTGATGAGCTGGCAGGACTCATCTCCTTGGGGAGGGAAAAATTCGACATCGTGCGCATCCAAGACCAGCCGGCGATGCCGGATCTAGCGCGGACATTCATGCGACTGCGTAATCGTTCGATGTTCCAGTTCAGCCCGATAAATGGCGACCGTATTCGCTACGTCGCCGATGGGCGCTTCGGCTACGACGACGATGGTCACGAGGTGTTCCCGCGCCTGGATCCAGCGGTTATTGGTTTGGTGACGATGGGGGATGAGGTGCTGCTCACGCGTAAGCCGGGGCGACAGTACTACTCGCTGGTTGCAGGGTATGTGGAACCTGGCGAACCGATCGAGGATGCCTTCGCACGAGAAGTGCTGGAAGAAACAGGGCGGAGAGTAACCGGTTCACGTTATGTGACCTCCGCGCCGTGGGCTGCCACTGGCAGCCTCATGCTGGGGATGCGTGCGGAAACGACAGACCGTGAAGCGCAAGCTCCCACCGATGGGGAGCTGAAGGAAGCTCGCTGGGCAAGCCGTGAGGACATCCTTTCCGGCTCCATCCCGCTGACCGGCCGTGGATCGCTTGCTCGCACCCTCATTGACTGGTGGTGTGGTCGTGGAGAGCTTTAGCCTCGAAGATCTCGATCCGGACCAACGCGTTGCTGCCACGGCGCCTCGCGGCCCCGTGTGCATTCTTGCAGGTGCCGGAACCGGTAAGACGCGGACGATCACCTATCGCATCGCCCACCTCATCAACACTGGTGCGGTGAGCCCGCAGCGGGTGCTCGCCGTGACCTTCACCAAGCGCGCGGCGGGTGAGATGCGCGATCGCCTGGCACACATGGGGATTCCCCGCGTGCAGGCACGTACATTCCACTCCGCGGCCATGCGCCAACTGTCCTATTTTTGGCCACGCTTTGCAGGCGATCTCCAGTACAAGCTGGTGGACAAACGGCTGCCACTTGTCGCGCAGGCAGCGCGTTCATGCGGAGTGCCCACAGACACAGAAACGCTCCGTGACCTCACTGGCGAAATAGAGTGGGCAAAGGCGACGCTGATTTCCCCCGATAACTACCCCGAGCAGGTAGAGACGTTTCACCGCACTCCGCCGGTGAGCGGTAAAGAAGTCGGCCAGGTCTACGCCGCTTACGAAGAGCTGAAGTACCGCCACGGAATGGTGCTCCTCGATTTCGACGATGTCATCAACCAGTTGGCTACAGGGCTGGAAAAAGTGCAGGGTGTGGCCGACGAATTCCGGCAGCAATACCGCACGTTCGTCATCGATGAGTACCAGGACGTGACTCCTGCCCAACAGCGCCTTGTCCGCGCTTGGCTAGGGGAGCGCGATGATCTGACCGTGGTGGGCGACGCCAACCAGACCATTTACTCGTTTACCGGTGCCTCCCCGAGCTTCCTGCTGGATTTCACACGCGACTATCCGGAAGCTGTAACTGTCCGCCTGCAGAGGGACTACCGCTCCACGCCGCAGATCACGGACCTTGCCAACGCCGTGATCAGTAAAGCACACGGAAGAATCGCTGGTACAAGGCTCCAATTGCAGGGCATGAAGCCTCCAGGCCAGCTACCGCAGTGTGCCACCTACGAGTGCGAGCCGGATGAGGCGCATGCGATTGCCAAGAAGATTCTTCGGCTCATCGAGACGGGCACGCCACCGTCGGAAATTGCGGTGCTGTACCGCATCAACGCACAGTCTGCTGTGTTTGAGGAAGCACTGGCAGATGCTGGCATCGTCTACCAAGTCCGTGGTGGCGAGGGGTTCTTCCTGCGCCCGGAAATCCGCCAGGTGATGTCCGGTCTCACCCGTCTGGCAAACAACCAGCGCGCAGCGGAGATGGATCCCGTCGAGGCCGTAACCGAGGTGCTGCGCCGCCAGGGCATGACACCGGAGGAACCGGAAGGACAGGGCGCGCGGGAACGCTGGCAGATGCAAAATGCGTTCCTTGCACTGGTGAAGGACTTGGTACGCACAGATTCCACCATCAGGCTGGGAGGAGTGCTGCAGGAACTCGAACGGCGCAAGGATGCCAAACAGCCTCCGAACGTCAATGGTGTGACGCTCGCTTCCCTCCACTCTGCGAAGGGCCTCGAGTGGGATGCGGTCTTCCTTGCCGGATTGCAGGAGGGATCGCTTCCCATCAAGCAGGCGCTGAAGGAAGGCGAACGGCAAATCGAGGAGGAACGTCGCCTGTTCTACGTGGGGATTACCCGTGCCCGCACGTACCTCCACATGTCGTGGTCCAAGGCGCGCTCTGAAGGCGGTCGCGCTAGCCGTGAGCGCACGCGCTTCCTCGACGGCATCGTGCCCAAGGAAGAAGACAACAAGCCAGTAAAGAAAATGCAGCGTACCTCCCGGTGCCGCGTGTGTGGTAAACCCCTGAGGTCGCCGGAGGAAAAGGTTCTCGGACGCTGCGTGACGTGCCCGGAGGAAGCCGACCAGGCTCTTTTTGCTGCTCTTCGCGCATGGCGGACGGCCGAGGCAAAGGAGCGCGGGAAGCCACCGTACATGATCTTCACCGACGCCACCCTCATGGCCATCGCTGAGGCCATGCCAGAAACTGATGCTGAGTTCCTCTCCGTCGCCGGTGTGGGTCCGGTTAAGCTGGAGAAATTCGGCGAGGAACTGCGGGAGGTCCTAGACGAGTACCGTTGATCCGCTCGAAGCAGGCGGGACAGTGGGGGTGCGGCTTCATCACCTCGTGGGTGAGCGCGAGGGAGTAGGGATCGACGACGACAAACTCGCCGGGAATAGCAGGCGATGGTGGGTCGCGGAAGAAATTGCCTACGCCGGGCTGCGCGACACGGATGCCCGCAGCACGAAGGCTGAGTGCGACGATGTGCGCTGCAGTAGAAGCCAGAATGAGCGGATCGCGGGCACCTTTCCTCACCAAGGATTGGGTGACGAGCATCCTCCAGCGGGGATCGCGGTCGATCCGGTACAACTCCACACACAGGGGGCAGGGGCCATCGCCGTCCACCATGATGGGACCGGCGAAGCCACGACCGTCGAGAACATAGCCCTGGACAATTGTGTTCGTCTTCTTGCTCAGCACGGGGGTGTGGGCGGGTGCCTCCACGAGGGCTTCGAGAAGAATGATGGGGATGCCGGCGGGAACGCGGGCGAGGAAGTTGGACTCCGTTTCGGATGGGCCGGATGTGCGCAGATGAATGATGTCAGCTGGCATGAGGTCCTGCACTGCCGTTGCGAGCCCGCCTGAACCCACAAGCGCCATGTCTACTGGGGGACTGGTAGGGACGAGAACGCGGAAGGCGATGAGATCCTCCACCAGGGCGCGTGCCGTTTCCGGCTTGTTTCCGGAGCGGGTGAGCCCCCTGATGATGTCCTGTCGGCTTGCCGGCTCCCGGGTGGAGGTAAGGAATGTGACGGTGCTGGTGGCGCAGGCCTGGGTCGGAAAGGTCACCACAGCGGTCCGGGTGGTGTCGAGACCGAACTGGATGTCCACGCGGGAACGGAAAAGGAGGGACGCAGCCGGATTGAGCTGTAGAAGTGGCTCGCTGGGTGGTTCGTTAGTTTTGCGACGAGGACGAGCACGCTGTTCGGTTGCTGGTGGCGTAACACGCGTGGTGCGCAGGGCGGTTTCCCACGTCGTTGGTGCTTGTGTTGTTGCTGGCAGATTGTCCATATAACCCCCAAGGTCTCTCTGAAATCCTCCCGATGCATGTCACGTTACCGCACGGTGGGGGAGTCTGCACGGCAAGCGGATGCGCACGATATCGACACTTAGATGAGCGGGCAGGCTATGCCTGTCTCTGCGCCTGTCTCTGCCTGCTTCGTTGGGAATCTGCGCCGTCCAATCCGCGCGCTCTAGCTGGAGACCGTAGACTACATAACCGTGCCAGAAATAAGGATCATCCGCTCGTCGCGTCGCAAGAAGAGTGTCCAGGGGCGGCTCAAGGGGGATGTGTTTGAAGTCCGCGTTCCTGCCCGGATGCCGGAAAAGCAGGCGCAGGAGCTTGCACGGGAGCTGTTGGAAAAGGTTGAGGCCAAGGCGGTACCCGTCGTAGACCTTGAGGAGACAGCTCACCGGCTGAACCGGACGGTGCTGGAGGGGAAGGCAGAATGGACAAGTATTAGCTGGGTAACTAACCAAAACTCTCGGTGGGGGTCGTGCACCCCCGCCCGTGGCACAATCCGTATCTCCCACCGCCTGCAAAAGGTGCCGCAGTATGTGCTGGATGCGGTGGTCGTGCATGAGCTGGTGCATACGTTCGTGCCCAACCACGGGCCGGAGTTTTACAGGTGGGCAGACAAAGTGCCCCACGCCGAGAGGGCGCAGGGCTACTTGGAAGCGTACGGCTGGTGGGGCCGTAGAAGTAATGCCGATGCCGGCTAGCGTCCGCTAGTTGCGTGGATAAGGAGCACGCGCGAACACGTGCCACCAGCCGGTGACTACTCGGCGTCGGGGCCGGAGGAGCCGTCGGTGTCGTCCTCGCCACCCTCGTGGTCTTCGTGGCCCTTGCCAAAGTTGCCGCTTTCTTCAAGCTTGGTGATCTCGGCAATGGGGTCGAAGTCATCGGTGAGGAGCTCGTCGATGAAGGCTGCGGAGTTGTCCAGGTGCTCAGCGCGGGGGAGGAAGTCCTGGTGGTTCCACAGGCTATCGCGGCGTTCCTGGCCGACAGCCTCGCCGACGCGACGCCAGAGGTCGTATGCTGCGGCGACCTTGGGAGTCTGGATGGTGACTCCGACGATTTCCTCCAGTGCGGTGTCTGCGGATCCGCCGGAGGCGAAGCGACGCGACCATGCCTCTTCCATCTTGGCGGCGGAGGGGATCCGGCTGACGAGTGCCTCGTGGACGACGAGTTCCACCCAGCCCTCGACGAGCGCGAGCTGGGTTTCCAGCAGCTCGGCGGATTTCTCGTTGCGGGTGAACATGCGGGGCTCAAGGTCGGAGTTGTTCAGCTGTTCAAGAAGCTGCTGGGGATCCATGCCACCGGACTGCATTTCGCGGATGGTTTCCTCCATCTCGCTCGTGTCGATCTCCAGGCCGAGGGCGTATTCCTCCACAGCGCCAATGATGGATTCCGGCAGCCACGCGGCGTGGGTGAACAGGCGCTGGCGGGCAGCCTCCCGGGCGGTGATGTACATGAGGGCCTCTTCCTCGGGGATGTCCAGGCTCTTTACGGCAGCGCTAACGTGCGAGGGAAGCACGGCGATGGTGCCCCGGGGAGCGACGGGAAGACCGAAGTCGCAGCCGGTGAGCACCTGCGTGGCGAGCTCTCCGAGGTCACCACCGAGCTGGGTAGCTGCCTGCATGTGGCCGAAGCGGTTCATCATGTTCTTGATCGGCCCGATGATCTGCTTGGCTTCTTCGGGGAGGTTGGCATCGCCTGCGGAATCCTTGTTTTCAATCACGGGGGAGGTGAGACGGATCCACGTATCGGTTGTGGCCTCGAGCCAGGCAGCGGCGTTCCAGGCCTCCACGGGGCCACCGGCGGCGGGCAAGTCGGTCACGCCGTCGAGCCACAGGTCGCTGAGACGCACAGCTTCGGCGACGGCCTTCTTCTCCGTCTCTGAGGGACGGCGCTCGGAGCCGATCTCCTCGATGCCGGTCTTGGTGACGAGGGAGCGGTCGAGGATGGGGGAGTCATCGTCTGCGTCGGACTCGGGGCCACCCTGGCCACCAAACATGCCAAATCCTGGGGCACTGCCAGCTGGTGGTTCTCCTCCGGGGTTAAACATGGAGCTAAATTGCTGGAACAGGTCGTTTAAATCGCCTTGTTGGAAGCCCCCATCGGAGCTCCAGCTAAAGAATCCGGGCATGCCACCGAAGGGGTTGTTCCCCTCGTTGCCGTTACCACTAGCGCCGTCGCCGGAGCGATCGTTCTGGTTATTGTCGCGGTCCTTGTCTGGATCGTTGTCGTCATCGTTACCAGAGGTAAATCCGAATCTATTGCGCATAGTTCTAACCTACCGTGGTAGACCAGGTGGATGCCATATTCCTGCAGTGTGCTGTCAGCGAACATGTAGGGTAATGGTCGTGAAAAAGTTGTCCTCTCCTGTGTTGTGGGGAACCGTCACGGTTCTTGTCCTGCTTGTCCTCGTCGTTGTCACGAGCGTGCCTGGGGTGTCGCGCGCCACGGGCCTGCGCATCGGTGTTCCGTTTGCTGCGATGGGGCCTGGGCCAAGCTTCGATGTCTTGGGAACGACGGACGACGGCCAGGAGGTTGTCCAGATCGATGGCGCCCCGGTGGATGAGACGGACGGTCAGCTGCGCATGCTGACGGTAAGTGTGTTCACCGACCTGGGTCTCGGCGACGCGATCGCCATGTGGTTCGACAAGGATCGCGAGCTCGTCCCGCTGAGCTCCGTCATTCCGCCGAATGTCAGCGAGGAGGACATGGAAGAGGCCAACAAGCAGGCCTTCACCAACAGTGAGTCTGCAGCGACCCTCGCGGCCCTCAACCACCTGGGGATTCCGCTGGAGACGGTGGTCGCCGAGGTAATGGAGGGTGCCCCCGCTGACGGTCTGTTCGAGGTCGAGGATGTTCTCATGCTTGTCGACGGCCACCAGGTCACCGTCCCCTCAACGGTGTCGGATTACATCGCTACGAAGGCGGTGGGAGATGAGGTGACCTTCACCGTGCGACGCGGCGACGACGAGATCGAGATCCCCGTCACCGTGGGGGAAAGGGAGGGCAAGCCCTATGTGGGTCTGCTCATGAAGGCGGACCCGTCCGGTGACGTCACCGTGAACTACCGTCTTTCCGATATTGGTGGCTCGTCTGCCGGCATGATGTTCGCCCTGGCCGTTATAGACAAGCTCGATCCTGGCGATACCACCAAGGGCATTGCCATCGCGGGAACGGGCACCATCGACCCGGACGGCACCGTGGGACCCATCGGTGGAATTAAGCACAAGATGACTGCTGCCGAAGAGGCAGGTGCAGAGCTCTTCCTCGCCCCCGCCGATAACTGTGACGAAGTCGTAGAGAAGGATCCTGGCGACATGACAGTGGCAAAGGTGGCCAGCCTCGATGAGGCCCTCGCCGCCATCGATGCCTACGCTGCTGGCCAGCCTGTGACCAGCTGCTCCGCGGAGTAACGAACGAAAATAAGGGGGTTGGGGAGAGGCCGGCGCTAGTCGGTCCCGACGAGCCCCAGCTCCGTGATGCGGGTGGACGGATCCACCTTGTCGGAGGAAATCATCTGCTGCATGGTGAGGCCCTTCTTCTCATCCACGACAGTGATGATGGCCGTCGAGCCGAGGACGGACCAGCCGACGATCCGTGGCGGCTGCTCTTCCACGACGCGGGAGCTGGACAGCTCGCGCAGTACCTGGGCGGTAGAGGTCGCCTTCACATCGGAGGCGAAGAACTGGAACTGACCCACCTCCGGGCCGTCGCAGGAGTACGAATCGGGGATGCCGTTCGGGTGGCAGTTTTTCAGATCGTCGAAAAACGCTGCGGGCGCAAGAGACGCAAACGTGGTTGTGACGGTTTCCACGGCATCCTCCGCCGAGTCAGAGGTGGAGGATAATTTGGTGCTGGTGGAGGAACTCTTCCCCGTCGATGTCGTAGTCGATGACGAGGTTGCGGAGGTCGTTTGCGAGGTCGTGGACGTGGTCGACGATTCTGACTCGCTCGTCTCCGGCGACGGTGCAGTCGACAATGGCGCGGTCTCCGAGGACGTCGTGGGTAACGGCGTCTCCTCTTCCGCGTTGGAGCCACAGCCGGCGACAAGACCGGTGCAGCTGGCGAGTACGAGTGCTGCTAGCGCGCGTTTCATGGTTCCCAGTGTAGCGGGCAGGGCTTTGTGGCTACTCGTCAAGCGTCAGGGTGAAGCTGTACTGTAAAGCTCCGATGAGCTCGGGAGCGATATCCGGGCCCCCGCGGAGCTCGTAATCATCGTCGGTGAACAGGCCATCATCGGTATTCTGCAGCTGCAGAATTGTCTGCGTCAGTTCCTCATCGCGCATCGCGGCGGAAAACAGGCGCGCCGGGCGGGGAGACGGATCCTCGGAGGAGGTGTCGCGGAAGGTGATCTCCTGTGCGAGCACGGCACCGGCGACCTGCTCCGGCCAGACGATACGGGTGAGGTACTCGCCGAGCTCGGGGGAGCCGGCGGGGAGATTCTCCGGAAGCTCCTGAACCACGAGAGACAGTGCCTCTTCGAGATCGGGGTCGGGGAGGGCGTCGATAAGCAATCGACTGGGAACCAGAGCGAACAGAGTCGGTGGGGCGCCCCAGCCCTCGGCATGGACGAAATCAATGGCTTCCAAAACAGCCCTGTTCAGGTGTTGCTGGGTAAATTCCATGGTTGAGACGAACCTCCATCGTAGGGTCTACGAAACATTTATTAGACTAGCGTTAACTTGAAGTATCAATGAAAAGGAGTAGCACGTGGCTACCGGACTGAGACCACCTGCCCGGAAACCGAACCGGGGGCTCCTCACCGCGATTACCGTAGTGGTTGCCCTCGCCGTTTTCATTCCGTGGCTGGTGGGGTACTACACAGACTGGCTGTGGTTTAGGCATATCGAATACGACTCCGTCTTTGTGAAGACGCTCGTGACAAGACTCATCCTGTTCCTTGTCTTCGGGCTTATCGCAGCCGGAGTGACATGGATCGCCGGGTTCCTGGCCTTTAAATACAGGCCAGACGAACTCGACGGTGCCGATATGTCGCCCACGATCCATGAATACCGCAAGGTCATTGAGAAGTCTCTCAACCGCTTGCTCATCGGATTGCCCCTCATCGTCGGCATCCTCGGTGGTCTCATGGGGCAGGCTGCCTGGCGCGTCGTGCTGTTCTTCTTCAACCGGCAAGAATTCGGCGTGCAGGACCCGCAGTTCCACAAGGACTTGGGTTTCTACGCCTTCAGCCTGCCACTGATCCAGCTTGTCGTGGGTTCCCTCCTTGTGCTGCTGGCCGTGGCGTTCTTCATTGCGCTCGTGGGGCACTACCTCCTCGGTGGTCTGCGCCCCGGAAACCGCGCCACCGGCCAGAGCGCCTTCGTCTCCCGCCCCGCCCGCATTCAGCTGGCCGTCACGGCCGGCCTGTGGATGCTGCTCATGGTGGTGAACTACTGGCTGCAGCGCTACACGCTGCTGGATAATCAGTACGCCACCTTCACCGGCGGTAACTACACGGACATCAACGCCCAGCTGCCGGCAAAGATCATCCTCATGGTGATCGGCCTCGTCGTCGCCATGGCCTTCTTCTCCGCCGTCTTCTTGAAGGATCTGCGGATCCCCGCGATCGCCACCGTGCTCATGGTGCTGTCCTCCCTCGTGGTGGGCACCGCCTGGCCCGCCGTGGTGCAGCAGTTCAAGGTGAAGCCGAACGGCCAGGAAGCAGAGTCGCCGTACATTGCCCGCAATATTGAGGCAACGCGCTACGCCTACGGCATCGGTGAGGACAACGTCACCTACCTGGATAACTGGGGAGCCGACTCCACCAGCGATGAAGAGGTGGCCTCCGATAGCTCCACCGTGTCCAATATTCGTATCTTGGATCCGGAGGTGCTGCCCGATACCTTCACGCAGATGCAGCAGCTGAAGAACTTCTACGGGTTCCAAGATCCGCTGTCCATCGACCGCTACGAGCAGGATGGCCAGGTGCGTGACTATGTGGTGGCCGCCCGTGAGATGAACCCGAACTCGCTAGCCGACAACCAGAACGACTGGCTGAACCGCCACACCGTGTACACCCACGGCAACGGCTTCGTTGCCGCACCAGCCAACCGCGTTGATGAGGTTGCCCGCGACGCATCCTCCACCCGTGGTGGCTACCCGGTGTTCACGGTGGCTGACCTTTCCACCGTGGAAAAGGACACGGCTGAGGGACACCCCGATAAGCTCGACCTAGACCTGAAGCAGCCGCGTATCTACTATGGTACGGTCATCTCGCGGGTGCCAGACATCGTCGACTACGCCATCGTTGGCAGTGGCGACGATCAGTCCTGGGAGTACGACACGGACACGACGATGTCCACTTACGACGGCAAGGGCGGTGTGCCGATCGGTAACTTCTTCAACCGCATCGCCTACACCCTCCAGTTCCAGGAGCTCAACTTCCTCCTATCCGATCGTGTGAACAGTGAATCGAAGATCCTCTACAACCGCGATCCCCGCGAACGTGTGGAAAAGGTCGCCCCGTGGCTGACCACCGATTCCAAGGCGTACCCGGCCGTTATCGACGGCTCCATCAAGTGGATCGTGGACGGCTACACCACGCTGACGAACCTTCCCTACTCGCAGCGCACGTCCCTCACACAGACCACACAGGATGCCCTCAACCCAACGGGCACCGACCAGCGCCTGCTCTACGATCAGGTGTCCTACATCCGTAACTCCGTGAAGGCTGTGGTGGATGCCTACGACGGCACCGTCACCCTGTACGAATTCGATGAGCAGGATCCGGTCCTCAAAGCCTGGGAAGAGGCTTTTCCCGGAACCGTAAAGCCGAAGTCTGAGATTCCTGAGGAGCTCAACGTCCACCTCCGCTATCCGGAGGACCTGTTTAAGGTCCAACGTGAACTGATTGCGCGTTATCATGTGGATGACCCCGGCACATTCTTCAAGAACGAGGCCTTCTGGTCTGTTCCGAATGATCCGTCGGCATCCGAAGATCGAAGGAACCTGCGACAGCCTCCGTACTACGTCGTCGCTGCCGATCCAGAGACTGAGAAGCCGACGTTCCAGCTCATCACCCCGTTCCGTGGACTGGAGCGTGAGTTCCTTTCCGCCCACATGACGGTGACCTCCGATCCGGAGAACTACGGCAAGATCACCGTCCGCGTCCTGCCCACGAACTCCCAGACCTTGGGACCGAAGCAGGCACAGGACACGATGGACTCCTCCGACCAGGTGGCCCGCGACCGCTCGCTGTGGCAGAACACCAACGAGGTGATGAACGGTAACCTGCTCACCCTGCCTGTGGGCGGTGGCAAGATCCTCTACGTCGAGCCCATGTACACCAAGAGGAAGGGGCAGCAGTCCGCGTTCCCCAAGCTCCTGCGTGTGCTTGTGAGCTACGACGGCAAGATTGGCTATGCCCCGACGGTGGCAGAGGCCCTGTCTCAGGTGGGTATCAACCCGCGTGAGGCCAGCGACCTGGAAGAGTCCGATGTCAGCCCCGACGAGGCGACGAAGGACGAGGAGCAGCCCGCAGAGGACAAGGGTGACAGCACGTCCACCCCGGCTCCCTCCGGTGACCTGACCGCTGCGATTGAACGCATCAACAAGGCCCTCAACGGTGTCCGCGCCGCGCGCGATGGTTCTCACGAGGAGTACGGTCGCGCCCTCGATGAACTCGACCGTGCTGTCGCCGAATACCAGAAGAACTACCAGTAACTTGTAGTTCCTCGCCTACACCGCCATCCCGCACGGGGTGGCGGTGTTTTTCGTGTCCGTAGTCGTGAGGGGAATGGCGTGACGGAAGTGGGGGGAGAGCAGGCTTCGCGCTGCGTAGTCGGCCACGTGCCGAGTGGTGGGACGAATACTCGGCAAAAGGAGAAAAAGACCATTTTCGGGCGACAATTTGTCGCACAATTTCTACCCGGAAAATTCTGTTTTGCATATCTAAGTGTGTGCGGGGGTGAATATAAAGGGTGGAATTGTTACACTCCGATTCTCGGTGCATGTTCAGAAATTGGGGTTAGAAATCTGCATGCCCCGGTGAAATCTCACAATACGGAATTGAAGTTTTGATACATGAGATTTACTATTTTTCCAACGCGAAAGGAAAAGGTCCTTAGCGTCAACACAAAAACTTGAGGAAGCCTCCCCAAGTAAAACTTCTAACACTTATGAAATGAGGTGCCACGTGAGTACTGCCGTCCAAGTTAAACAGGAAGCCGAGAAGCACGCGAAACAGAATCGACGACGCGTGATTATTGGCTCGACCATCGGAACGACAATCGAGTTCTACGATTTTTACGTCTATGCCACCGCAGCAGTGGCAGTGTTCCCGTACCTCTTCTTTGCGGAAACTGATAACCCCACCGTTGCTTTGCTCCAGTCCTTTGCTACCTTCGGCCTGGCCTTCATCGCCCGCCCGCTCGGGTCGGTCGTGTTCGGCCACTTTGGTGATCGCATCGGCCGCAAGGCAACGCTCGTCGGTGCCCTCCTCACCATGGGCATTGCCACGTTCATCATCGGTTTGCTCCCCACCTACGCACAGGTGGGCATCCTCGCACCGGCACTCCTGGCGCTCATGCGCTTCTGCCAGGGCCTCGGCCTCGGCGGCGAGTGGTCGGGTGCAGCGCTCCTGGCAACGGAGAGCGCAGAAGACGGGAAGCGCGCACGCGCGGCCATGTGGCCGCAGCTCGGCGCCCCGTTCGGATTCCTCTTGGCCAACGGCTTGTTCCTCATCATCGTCAAGGTTTTGGGCCACGACACCGCGCACCTGGACTCCCCGTTCATGGTGTGGGGCTGGCGCATCCCCTTCATCCTCAGCTCGGTGATGGTCGCCGTCGGCCTGTGGGTCCGCATCCGTCTCGATGAGACTCCCGTCTTCACCAAGGCTGTTCAGCAGGGCAAGAAGGCCAAGGCCCCGTTCACAGAGGTCTTCAAGGTTGCCCTCGGTCCGGTCATCTCCGGCACCTTCATCATGGTCGGCACCTACACGCTGTTCTACCTGGTCACCACGTGGATTCTCTCCTACGGCATCGCCGATCGCGATAAGGGTCTGGGCCTCGGCTTCGAATACCAGCAGTTCCTGGTCATCCAGCTGATCTCCATCTTTGCCTTCATGGTAGGCATCCCGCTGTCCGGCTACTGGGCTGACCGCTTCGGCCGCAAGCCCACGCTGTTCTGGTCCACTGTCGTTGTCATCGTGTTCGGTCTGACCTTCGAGATGTTCCTCGCGCCGGATAAGGCCACCCTGTTCAGCTCCCTGGTGTTCCTCACCATCGGCATGTTCCTCATGGGTCTCATCTTCGGCCCCATGTCCGCTGTACTTCCGGAACTGTTCCCCACGAACGTCCGCTACACGGGCTCTGGGCTCAGCTACAACGCTGCCTCTATCCTTGGCGCTGCAATCGCCCCGTTCATAGCCACCTGGCTGAATGCCAGCTTCGGTGTCGCCTCCGTGGGTTACTATCTCGTCTTAGTTTCCATCGTCTCGCTGCTCGCTATCGCGCTCATGCGTGAGTCTCGCGAGCTGGATATGACGGAAATCTAACGGCCGGAGGATGCACCCTCTTCTCGCTTGGCGACGCCCCCTTCGCACGGTTCTCACTTCACTCACCGTGGGCGGGGGCGTCGGCTTGTTTCGTTGACAGCCCCGGGCCACAGAACTGCTCTTAGGCCCGGGGCTGTCAGTGCGTTCTAGGCGCGCAGCGCGGATAGACGCCTTCCGGCTTCCTCGAGCACGTCCCACTTCTTGCAGAACGCGAAGCGCGCGAGGTTTTTCCACTGCTCGGGGTGATCAGTGAACACCTCGACGGGGATGCAGGCAACCCCTGCGGCATCGATTAGCCAGTTCGCAAACTCCACGCCCGGGCGATCCACCTCAGCCACGATGTAATACGTGCCGGCGGTGTCGTGGACGTGGAAACCTACCTCGCGCAAACGCGTGGCCAGGAAATCGCGCTTGCGTTCCAGCTCACCAACCATGGATGTCACCCACTCCTGCTCGTTGTCCAGGGCGTAGGCGACGGCGGGCTGGAAGGGGGAAGCACCGACAAATGTCATGAACTGCTTGGCGCGACTCACCGCCTGGATGAGATTTTCGGGGCCGACGGCCCAGCCGGTCTTCCAGCCCGTGGCGTTGAACGTCTTGGCGGCGCTGGACACGGTGATGGTGCGCTCCCACATGCCGGGAAGAGTGGCGATGGGGGTGTGGGTTCCACCGTCGAAGATGAGGTGCTCGTACACATCGTCGGCAAGCACAAGAAGTCCGTGGCGCACCGCGACACGTGCGACCTCCGCGGCATCGAGGACAGCACCCGTAGGGTTGTGCGGACTGTTGACGATGATCATCCGCGTCCGCTCGGTGACTGCCGCATCGAGGGCTGCCTCATCGACATCCCACGTCTCGCCACGGGGGACAAGCGGGACGGCGACACGCGTCGCGCCGGCCAGTGCGATAGCGGCGGCATAAGAATCGTAAAACGGTTCCAAGACGATGACTTCTGAGCCGGGTTCAACAAGGCCCAAAATCGTAGCCGCGATGGCCTCTGTCGCGCCGACGGTGATGAACACCTCGGAATCCGGGTCAATGTCTTGGTTGTACCGAAAGTGGCGTTCCCGGGCGACTGCTTGGCGAAGAACTGGGAACCCCTTACCTGGCGCGTACTGGTTGTTGCCTCCGCGGATTTCCTCCACCGCCCGCTCGAGCATCGATTGCGGACCGTCCTCATCGGGGAAGCCCTGCCCCAGATTGATCGCGCCCGCGGCTGCTGCCTTGGCGGACATGGTAGCAAAGATGGTTTCCCCAAACGGCTGGAGCCGAGATACTACGTCATTCATGCACACCAATTCTAGGAGCCCACCCGTGAAGGACGGGGTAAACCGCGCGCCAAGGCCACCAAGGCCACCAAGGCCACCAAGGCACAGTGGTACGACCGGAATCGCACGCTCCAGATCAGTTGCCGCAGGGGCAGAAAGAGGAGTGATAACGGGAAAGATCCTACTTTTCCGTAGTTGCCCAGGGGATTTGGCGAACAGGGTAAGTATCGTTATAGTAATAACACGTTGCCACAAGGCACAGT
Source organism: Corynebacterium glucuronolyticum (assembly GCA_022772305.1). Lineage (GTDB taxonomy): Bacteria > Actinomycetota > Actinomycetes > Mycobacteriales > Mycobacteriaceae > Corynebacterium > Corynebacterium glucuronolyticum_A. The sequence goes on along the minus strand of JALFAQ010000021.1, from coordinate 6,213 downwards.
ATCCAATAAGGATATGCGTCGCGGGGTGGAGCAGCTCGGTAGCTCGCTGGGCTCATAACCCAGAGGTCGTAGGTTCGAATCCTGCCCCCGCTACTAGATAAGCTCCCTGCCAGCAGAAATGTTGGTAGGGAGTTTTGTTTTTCACGCTCGAATCTCGAAATGTCGCTTTAGATGTCGCTTTAGCGAGTCGAATTTGTCGGTCAAGCGTCTCTTTGGTGATTTTGTCTTTTGCGTAGTGAAATCTTAGCCTGGTTTTGTAGGGTTTATGATACAAAACAGCCTTTTATGTGCGATGATAGATGCAGATGTTACATAACAAGCTGTTGGAGACCCTGTCATGACTCGCGTAAACGAGAAAACCACTGATCAATTTGTTCGTAGAATCCTCGCCGACATCGGTATTACATCGCCCTACGAGCAGAGCATCGCCGATGCACCCACTTATCTCTACGACGCGATGGAAGGCGCTTCTAAGGGCACCGGTAGCGGTCGCGGTAAGCCGGAGTTCGTCTTTGAGTCCGGTGAGTTCATTGTCGTCATTGAAGACAAGCCCGACATCAATTTCAGCCTGGCCTACAACGACGCTGACCAGATCGACCTGGAATACCCGGCCCGCGCCACCCACGCCCTTAACGGCGCCGTGCACTATGCGCGTTTCTTTGCTGACCGCACTGGCAAGCGCGTGTTCGCCTTGGGTGTGGCTGGCAACGAGTCGCTGCATGATCTCAACATTGCGTTTATCGCTCCCAACGTCGCGCCTCGCCTTATTGACAGACTCGACAACCTCACTGATCTTGCCGAAGACAAGATCGTTGAATACTACCGAGTCAAAGTGCTCGGTGAGCTGCCTCGTGAAGAGCGTGAGATGCGTGAAGTGCGTGCCGTGGCAGCTGATCTGCACGAGGCAATGCGCAACTATGCGTCGCTTGAAGGGGAGCGCAAGGCCACTCTCGTCTCCGCCATTCTGCTAGCTCTCAAGTACCGCCCTGACCTTTTGCACGACCTTACTGGTGAGCAAAAGAACGGCTACAAGGATGGTGAGAAGGTCTACAACGCCGCGCGTGAATACCTCGAAAGTGATCTAACCGACTTCATGCCTAAGCAGAAGGTTGGTGCACTGCTTGACCAGTTCGCCTTCATCAAGTCCCATGTGCTTCTCAACAAGAAGAACAACAACCTTGGCAACGTCACGCCATTGCATAAGTTCACTGAAACGCTCAAGGCTGACATCCTCGACGCAATCTCGAAGCCCGGAAACAGTAGCTTCGATGTGTTGGGCAGCTTCTACGGCGAGTTCGTGAAGTACGGCGGTAGCGACGGCAATGCCCTGGGTATCGTGCTCACGCCATACCACATCACTCAGTTGATGGCTGAGCTGATCGACGTCAACTCTGACGATATTGTGATCGACCCTGCAGCTGGTACAGCATCCTTCCTGATCGCTTCGATGAACCGCATGTTCCACGATGCGCAATACCGCTACGGTGACAATCCGGCAGCACTCGCCGCCAAGCGCGAAGAAATTCGTAAGAACCGGCTCTATGGTGTCGAGCTTCAGGACAAGCTGTTCGCTATCGGTACCACCAACATGATCTTGCGCGGTGACGGCAAGGCGAATTTCCAGCGTCACAACTTCTTCGACCTCGATATTCACGAGCTGCGTGGCGACATCCTTGACGAACAGACCGGTACGTGGCTCAACGGCCATGGTTTTACCAAGGTGCTGATCAACCCTCCATACAGCCAGGCCAAGACCAAGGAGACTCGTCATCTCTCTGAACTGTCCTTCATCAGCCGTGCTCTTGACCTGCTTGACGTGCGCGGGCGTCTGGCGGCCATTGTGCCTCAGTCAGCCATGGTCGGTAAGACCAAGGAGGACCGTGATCTCAAGGAACGGATCATGCGTCATCACACGCTTGACGCCGTGATCACCATGAACCCGGACACCTTCCACGGTGTAGGTGTACACACTGTGATCGCCCTGTTCACCGCTGGTGTGCCCCATCCAGAGCACAAGCAGACCGCATTTGTGAACTTCAAGAACGACGGTTACAAGGTTCGTCAACATGTAGGTCTTGTTGGTGAAGGTAACGAGGACTCCCACCGCCAGACTCTGTTGTCTGTGCTTAACGACGGGCTTCCAATGGACACCAGCTTCGTCGTGCGGTCGCAGGTAACGGCCAAGGACGAGTGGCAGCATAGCTACTTCTACTTCAACGATCAGCCACCTACCTTCGAGGACTTCCTCAAGACCTTTGCTGATTACCTCACGTGGGAGACCGACATGCACACGCATGGTTATGGTGAGCTAATCACGCCTCCATCTTCGGTGGGCGGTGATCTGTGATGTCGTCGTTGATTGATTCCTTGCAGTTTCAGTCGATGCTGATCACTGACCTGTTCAAAACACACAAGGGAAAACGTGTCATTGCTGCACACCGTGAACCAGGTAATACTCCCTTCGTCAGTGGGTCGGAATTTAACAACAGCATTACTGACTTCTCCGACATCAAGCCTTTGTTTCCTGGTGGATGGCTTACGCTCACCTACAACGGTTCGATTGGTCAGACCAGGCTACAGCCTGCTCCGTTCTTTGCATCGGATGATGTCATCGCGCTTGAACCTTTGCATGAGGAGATGACTGACGAAATAAAGCTCGTTTTCGCAACGCTGATTCAGCATCAATGTGTCGGAAAGTTCTCATACGCCAACAAACTCAACCTGAAACGTTTGCACCAACAGCGGATCATGGTTCCGGTGGTATCAGGTGTCGATGGTCACACGCGTCCTGATTGGGAAGCTATGGAAATACTGGGACGTGAGCTTCGTGGGAAGACTCTCGCGTCCCGTGAAAATGCTATGTCCACCAGCGCCTACGAAGACGTCGAACTCCCTGAATTGGAGTTTGCACCAATGCTACTTACTGATGTCTTTCCAGTGGCAACACAAGCTCCTGCCTGGTTAAACACCAACGCCGTTGAAAAAGGCTCCCCTGAGTTCGCGCATGTGACTAATTCTGCGGAACGGAACAGCGTGGTTGGTTTTATCAGTCATCAGGCTATGAACCCTAACCCTGGAAATGCCATTACTATCGGTATTGATACACAATCTGTCGCCTATTTACCGGCGCCCTTCTACGGAGCGACTAAGGTGTTTGTGCTCCGTGCAGAAGAACTCAATGCGTATAATGCCCTAGTTTTGGTGACTGTATTGAAACAAGGGATTGAGAAATTTTCTTGGGGGTATAAGGCTAGTGGTCAACGACTAAAACGCACGCGCATTATGGTTCCTGTTGTCACCACCCCGTCAGGTGAGACAGTCCCTGACTGGGAAGGAATGACTGCCTACGGTCGCGCCATGCGTGTGCGCGTCGAAAACGCTGTTCGTGCTGGCAGTCCGTCATTCCAGGGGATGTCCAGTAATGCCTAACTACGGTGGTCCGCAGCTCGGTGCGCAAGTTCGTCGACTTCGAACCGAGCGTGGCTGGACGCAGGAAGAGCTAGCTCGCTATTCCGGCGTTTCCCGCCCCACCATTGCCAGGCTTGAAACAGGCGCAGTGGTCACCACCAAGACCCTGCAAGTTCTTTGCCGTGCTCTGGATGCACAAGCGCTGTTACACCGGGTGGCTAGTTAGGGAAGCAGCCTGATCTTCGCGGCAGAGCCGCGACATGACGAGGGTCTGAAACATCCGTCACTTGTCGAAAGGCCCTGCCATGTCTGCACCATCCCCACTCGCTTCTCCAGCTGCCCTCATTGCCGAAATTCCAGGCATCTTGGGCTTTCACCCCTCCCACTCCGTCGTGTTCATGCTGCTCAAGCGCGTCGATGACAGCACCTGTAGCCTCGGTCCTGTCTTGCGCATGGATGTCGGTGACTCCGACTCTCTGCCCGACGTCACCGCCTGTATCAACTCTTTCGGTGCCGACGCTGTCTTCGCCGTGGTCTCGTCTGAGTCGCCAAACTTCAGCTTCATCAGCGACATCACTAACGCTGGCATCGCAGGTCTCGACATCATCTGGCACGTGCGCGGTGTCTCCGAGGATGAGTGCTTCACGGCCATCTGGACCGACCGGCCTGCATCCACCTACGACCCGAGCTTCCTAGCCGGTCTGATCGCCCCTGTTCACGCGGCCGTTAGCACCAAGGAGTTGCTCTCTAAGGGTGATCTGATCGCTCCTGATCGCGACGAGGCTCTAGACCCGTTGCAGTTCAACCCAGCTCGTTCAGAAGATGGTGAGGCCCTTATGCGTCACGCCACTGAGCTGCTGGACGAGGTTGGTGCTGTCCGTGACTTGATCCTGCCGCTTCGCCAGGACCTGGCCGCCGGGCGCCACGACGAAGCGCAGGCTCGCCTTGTGGCCGCCATGCTGGCTGGCGTTGACGTGCGTGATTTGGCCCTTGGCGAACTGCTCCAACACCCTGAGACAGCAGACGAGCTGCTCACTGATCTGACTCAGTAACTACCTAACCCTGAGCTTCGTGCTGGCGCACTCAGCATGCTCGCGTGCCTGCTCCTAGTAGGTGGGCATAACACACGTGCAAGCTTGGTCATCAAGGCTGCTGGTGCTGCATCCCGTGATCACCGCCTTACGCAGCTGTTGGTTGAAGCGTCTATGGTCGGGGCGCTCGATGTGTTGATCCCTGCCCTCGACGAGGGTATCCATATCGGTCGAGTTAAGGCTGGAATTCCTGAGCCTGTCCACTGATCTACTTAGCCCTGATCTGCCTATTTGCGCAGGTCAGGGTTATTTTTCTATGTAGCCGGCACTGGCTGCTCTTGGTCGTGGCGGCGTCGGTAGCGCTGACGCCGGGCAGGAGCTTCCTGGAGGCGCTACCGACGCATGAGGCAGGTGCGGTGCAGGGTGGAGGATTCTTCTCCAGGCAGCAGAGCTGCCCCGAGCAGGGGGCTGAAAGAAAATTCAGTTCTCACTAGGAGGTTTTCAACTATGTCTAATCCGCTCAACCACGGTGTAGTTATGGGTCACGCGGCATCTGAGCCACGCTACTTTCCGAACTCCAAGGGTGGTGCGACAGTCAAATTGGCTGTTTTCGCGCGCAATTCCTTTGTTTCCAAATCGACCGGAGAGGTCGGGGCAGAGTTGATTGAGCTGACCGGCTACATCCCAGATGCTGCTGAGCCGGGTGTGTTCGACTTTATCCGCACCGGCGATAGAATTGCATGCTCCTACAGCCTCAAGACGGATCGATACACCGACCGCGAGAGCGTCGAGCGGTTCCAGCTCGTGGCCAGAATCGACACCGTACAGTTGATCGATAGCAAGGCCGAATCTTCTGCTCGTGCGGCTAAGCGCGACGCTAAGGCTGGCGCCAAGGCACAAGCTAAGACCCAGGCCAAGCAACCAGCTTTTGCCGGTGCAAATGCCGTAACGGATAACCCTCCATTTTAACTCTAAATTTAACGATTCTGCAAGCCCTAGGGGTGAGCAGGACCGTTATTTTTTTCCGTTGAGCTTGCCCTGTGCTGCCTGGCGGAAAAGACTGGTGATGTCTAGCCGAACGCTGGAGAAGACGCTGGAGCGTACGCTCAGCGGTACGGTGCAGCGAACTGTGGAGCGAACGCCACAATCGACTGCGGGCGGTACGGTGCAGGAAACTGTGGAGCGTACGGTGCAGCGAACGCTTGCGACAGGAACGCTGGGACGTACGCCTGAGCGTCGATCTGAGACGACGCTTTCGTAGTGAACGCTGAGCAGAACCCTCAGCGGTAGGGCAGGGCGTACGCCCGGAAGAACCCACAGCAGCACGCCCGACGGTACGACCCACGGTACAGCCGGGCGTCTTCTGTGGTCAAGTCCATTTGTGTGGTGTATCAACTGTTTGGGGGTATGGGGGTAGTTGATACTGGTTTTTGCTAGTTGTGGAGGTAGGTTATGACCTCCTGGTAGCATTGTGCGCTGATGTTCTTCAGGTGACCGAGGGGGTCTTCAATTTCGGGCATGAATGGTTGCAGGGCGTTGTTTAGGGCGAGGATTGGGTGGGTATCGTTGGGTTGCAGGGCGATTTGGTCGATGATCATCGGCAGGGCGTTCAGCATGGAGGCGATGCGGTCACGTGTGTCCTCGATGGGTTGTGGTTGCGTGTTGGGGTCCATGGTTAGGCTATTTCTTTCTTTTCCGGCTCGGCATCGATAGAAGTTTGGTTTATTGTTCTTCGTGTTTCTGCTAGAGCGGCTAGTGACATGTACCGTTTTTG
>JALFAQ010000087.1 GCA_022772305.1 Corynebacterium glucuronolyticum | reverse complement strand
TCCCACAGTTCGACTGCTGCGGCCGAGCGGGTGGTGCCCATTTCCTTGGCCAGCTCGACAGTGCGGGGATCCTTAAGAAGGCACTCGACGCGGTTGTCGGCGGGGAGGCGCTTACGAGTCACGCCGGCGGCCACCATGGTGACATCGGTGTAGATCGGCTTGCCGGCCTTGAGTGCGCTGCGAGCTGCCTGCACGACACCGTCGGAAAACTCGATGTCATCGGCGAGATCGGTCTGTCCCGCTGCGTGGATCATCCGCACGGCGACGGTTTGTTGTTCGGGGGTGAAACGCTGAAGGTTGGATTCTTCGCGGATCATGCTGAAGGAACGGCGGTAAATCTCGTTACCGTCGGTGATGTAGGAAAATGCCATCTGTCTTCTTTCTTCACAGCTTGGATGCACATATCATCTTAAGCGCAACAAAGCCGCCGGCAATTACCGACGGCTTATATGCGGGCAGCTACCAGCTGAGCTTGACCTCATTTACTTCGTACTTGCCATCTCCCGTGGCGAGGTATTCGGTGTGGTCCTCGAGCGGGTGGCCACAGCGACGTTCACAACCAACAAAGTGGACAAGGCCATCGGGGGTCTTACCGGAATCCACAAGTTGGATCGCATCCCGACGGGTGTTGGACTTGCCCTTCTGGCACTCGGGGAGACCGGTGCAGGCGGTGACGCGCAGCCACGGGGAATCCTCGTCGAAAATCATGCCTGCGGGTGCGAGGCGCTTGACGGCCTCTTCTGCTTCTGCCTCGTTGAGACCGTGGATGACGATGCGGTGCCACGGGGTAACCGTGGACTTCTTGCCGGTGGCGGCGATGAGATCGGCGAGCTCTGCCGGGACAACACCGAAACGGACAGCACCGACGAGGGCGACGCCGTCCTCGCGGTCTATCCATCCGATGGGGCGATCGTGGCTCGGGGGAATGTTCGGCGGAGCGGTGAAGGTGACCTCGCCGTCGAGCACGCGGATGAGGTCGTTGCGCTTCTCGGGGCGTTCCTTCACGCGCCAGGAATCGCCGCGGATCTCCTGCCACTTCTCGGCGATGGCAAGGATGGAGGGGGCGACCTGGTCGCGGTTCATCTGGACACCGGTAAGGGTGCCGCCGAGGACGAGGTAGAACACGTCGTTGACGCGGATGGCACCGAAGTCGACCTCGTGGGCGAAGATGGTGGCGGAGCCGTCGTCAAGCCCGAAGAGGGTACGCCCAGACAGCCCGGTGACCTTGTCGGAGGAGAGGAGGGCGCGGTCGAGCTCGCGGACGAGGTCTGCGATCTCGCCGTCGAGCGGGGAGGCGATGATGTTTCGGACCTTGTCGTGGGCGCGGGAGGGGAGGAATCCGGAGGAGATGACTTCTTGGGTGAAGGTATTCTCGTCTTTGATGCCGCGGATCTGGATGTTGCCGCGGGTGGTGAGGTGGATGTCCCCGTCACCGAGGTCGCGTGCCATGTGGGCGAGCGCCTTCCAGCCTGCGGGGGTGAGGTGTCCGCCCGCTACGCGTACTCGGCCGATGGCGCCATCGTTGGCGTGGTGCATCTTTTGGGCACCGGGGCAACCGTCGGTGCGGTCGCGGTCGCCAAGGGAAAACGAATTTTCAAGGGTCGAAACAGGTTTCATATGACTCATTCTAGATAAGGTAGAGACATGAACCACTCGTTGGACACTGCTGTGAAGGTGCTCGCAGGAGGCTCTTTAGATGTCGGACGTCTGATGGTTAACCGCGTCAGTCGCCGACTCCACGGCGAACACCTGCAAAGACCGGATATTTCCAGGTCAGGCCCCTTTGAAGTTAGGCCAACCTATGTTGAAGCGGAATCTGTGGCAGGATTCACACCAGGTCAGGTTGTCCGTCACACCGAAACTGGATTCGTTGGGGTGGGCTCTCCACAGGGCAATCCGCTTCGGGTGCCAGCGGTCGTCGAGCGGATGGAATTTGTCACCACAGACTCTCACGGCAATAGGCAAACTGCTACCGGGGGAGTCATCCGGCCCCGCACGCCGTGGACGGGCCCAGGGGTACGCCCGACGGTGGCCATCGCACCGGCGACGCAAGGAGTGGCGCACCATTGCGACCCGTCCCAGTCCCTGTCCCTGGGCTTCGCCTACCTTCCCGGTCGTCCCTTTGATTTCGTTGCCGCCTACGAGCAGCCGGCATTCACCTACTTTGCAGCACGTGGTGCCAATGTGGTGTTCACGGATTACCCCCGCAACCCGGACACGGGCGTTCAGTACTACTGCGACCATATCGCCGGTGGTCAGTCGCTTTTCGACGCCGTTCGAGCCGCGCGCCACCTCGGTGTCGCTCCGGGCTCACCCGTCGGTTTGTGGGGATTCTCCCAGGGTGGTGGGACCGTGTGCTCCGCGCTCGAACGCCCCGGGTACGCACCCGACGTGACTATCGCCGCTGCCGTCGCCGGGGCACCGCCCGCCGATCTTAACGAGGTGCTCACCTATATCGATGGCGGCATGCTCGTCGGGGTTTTGTCCTATGCCATTGCCGGGCTGGCAGCCCAGGGTGAAGAAGAGTTCGTCGAGCTCGCCACCATGTTTAACGAGGTGGGGTTGAGGGAAATCGGTGTCAACCTTGCCACCTGCGCCGGGGGAATGCTCGCCATGTCGAGGTATCACTCCACGGCTTCATGGACAGTCTCCGGAAAGCGTCTCATGGATATCGTTCGGGACGGGGAGGCTCCGGCGGTGCGCGTAAGCCTGGAACGCCAGACCCTGGGGTGCACCGAGAAGGTGCCCACCGCGCCGGTCCTATTGTGGGGCTCGACCCACGACGACGTGGTCCCCATCCAGCCGGTGCGGGATTTGGCGGAAACGTGGCAGGCTCGGTCTGCACCTGTGACGTACTGGGAATCGCAGCTCCCGGACATCCCTGGACGCACATCGATCAATCACAATCTGCCGTACTTCACCACACTTGTGCGGCACGCAGATTGGTTGCTTTTAAACGTAGGCGAACCTAAGTAAACTCGGCCTTATGATTTGTTTGCTTTCCACCTCTGACACCGACCTGCTCACAGCCACCGTCGCCAACGAGGAGCCGGATGTCGACTTTGCCGTAGCCAACCCCACACGACTCAGCAGCGAGCGCCTGAAAGAATTGTGCGAGCGCGCAGACATCATCGTGGTGAGATTGCTGGGTGGAAAGCGAGCCTGGGAGACAGGACTGGCCACCGTCCTCGCCTCGGGCAAACCCGTGGTGTGCGTGTCTGGCGAGCTGGCTGTGGATGCCGAACTTACCGAGATCTCCACGGTCAACCCCAACGTGGCCACCCAGGCACACACCTACCTCGCCGAGGGCGCACCGCAAAACCTCGCCAACCTGTACTACTTCCTTTCCGATACCGTGCTACTCACCGGCTTCGGCTTCGAGGCACCGGTGCACTTGCCCATGTGGGGCTACCTCTCGGGCTACGAGACCCCGGCTGACGGCCGTCCGCGCATCGGCATCGTTTACTACCGTGCCCAGGAGCTCGCCGGCAACACCGCCTACGTCCAGGCACTGGCGGAGACGATTACAGCAAACGGGGGAGTCCCGGTTCCTGTCTACTCGGCATCCCTGCGCCAGCCGGATCCGGAGCTCCTCGAGGTTCTGTCCACCTGCGACACCATTATCACTACCGTGCTCGCCGCCGGCGGTACGAAGCCCGCGGGCGTGGGTGCCGGTGGCGACGACGAGGCCTGGAACGTCGAGCAGCTCGCCCAGATGAATATTCCGATCATCCAGGGTCTGGCGCTGACCACCCCACGTGACCAGTGGCAGGAATCCTCCGATGGCCTGTCTCCGGTGGATGTTGCCAGCCAGGTTGCCGTACCGGAGTTCGACGGTCGCATCATCGCCGTGCCGTTCAGCTTCAAGGAGTACGGCGCCGACGGCCTCATTTCCTACCACGCCGACCCCGAACGTTGCACCCGCCTGGCCCGCATCGCCATCAATACGGCGATGCTGCGCCTAAAGGAAAACAAGGACAAGAAGGTCGCCGTCATGCTGTCGGCGTACCCCACCAAGCACGCCCGCATCGGTAACGCCGTGGGCTTGGACACTCCTGCTTCCACGCTGCGCGTCCTGCACGCTATGGAAGAGGCAGGCTACGACCTCGGTGATACCTCCGCCATCCCCGGTTACGCTGACCTGGACGGCGATGCCCTCATGCACGCCATGATCGCCGCCGGTGGCCACGATCCCGAGTGGCTCACTCCGGAGGTCATGGAAAAGAACGAGCTCCGTGTATCGGCCGAGACGTACAAGCGTTACTTCGCCACCCTGCCAGAATCCATGCGCGAAAAGATGGAGGAGGCTTGGGGTGAGGCCCCCGGCGAGCTCTACGTCCACCCGGAGACGAAGGACATCTACGCGGCCGGGCTTCGCTTTGGCAATGTCGTGGTCATGGTGCAGCCGCCGCGTGGCTTCGGCGACAACCCCGTCGGCATCTACCACGACCCGGATCTCCCGGCCACGCACCACTATCTCGCCACCTACCTGTGGCTGCGCGAGGACTTCGGTGCCGATGCCATCGTGCACATGGGCAAGCACGGCAACCTCGAATGGCTGCCGGGCAAGACGCTCGGCATGTCCGCCGAGTGCTTCCCCGACCAGGCGATCGCAGACCTGCCCATGATCTACCCGTTCCTCGTCAACGACCCGGGCGAGGGCACCCAGGCCAAGCGCCGCGCTCACGCAACGCTCATTGACCACATGATTCCCCCGATGGCCCGCGCCGAAACGTACGGTGACATCACCCGCCTGGAGCAGCTTCTCGACGAGCACCAGAACCTGTCCGCCCTCGACCCCTCCAAGCTGCCGGCCATCCGCCAGGAGATCTGGACGCTGCTTACCGCCGCCAAGATGGACAAGGACCTGGGCTGGGAGAAGCGCCCCGACGAGGAAGTCTTCGACGACATGCTCATGCACGTCGACGGTTGGCTGTGCGAAATCAAGGATGTCGCCATCCGCGGCGGACTGCACATCCTCGGCGAGGCACCCACGGGTCGCACCCGCATCGAACTGCTCGCCGCCATGCTCCGTTCCCGCCAGCTGTGGGGTGGCACACAAACCCTTCCCGGCATCCGTCAAGCTTTGGGCCTTGATATTGAGGATGACGGTGAGGAGCGAGAAGAGACCGACCGGACACAACTGATCGTCGAAAAGCTCCTCACCGGGCTTGATGAACGCGACTTTGCCCCGGAGGCCGTCGCCGACATCCTCGCCAGCGAGGAGCTTCCCGAGGGCAGCGACCCTGAGGCCCTATCTGCGCTCCTCACCTTCACGTGCGAGGAGATCGTCCCACGCCTGAACGAGACGGCGGGGGAGATCGACCAGATCATCCGCGCCCTGGACAGCGAGTTCATCCCCGCGGGACCGTCCGGATCCCCCATGCGCGGACTCATCAACGTCCTTCCCACCGGTAGGAACTTCTACTCCGTGGACCCGAAGGCGATTCCTTCGCGTCTGGCGTGGGAGACCGGCCAGCTGCTTGCCGATTCCCTCATCGAGCGCTACCAAAAGGACCACGATGGGGCCTACCCGCAATCGGTCGGCCTGTCCGTGTGGGGCACGTCCGCGATGCGTACCTCCGGCGACGATATCGCCGAGGTCTTCGCCCTCCTCGGTGTCCTCCCCGTCTGGGATGAGGGCTCCCGCCGCGTCACCAGCCTGGAGGTCATCCCGCTGGAGGAGCTGGGACGCCCGCGCATCGACGTGACGGTCCGTATCTCTGGCTTCTTCCGCGATGCGTTCCCACACGTCCTTTCGCTTATCGACGATGCCGTGCAACTCGTCGCTGGCCTCGACGAAGAGGACAGTGACAACTACGTCAAGGCCAATTCCCGTGAGGTCACCGATGGCCATGTCAGGCGCATCTTCGGCTCCAAGCCGGGCACGTACGGCGCAGGCCTTCTCCAGCTCATGGACTCCGGCCAGTGGCACGGCGATGAAGACCTCGCCGCCGTCTACACCGAGTGGGGTGGCTATGCCTACGGCCGTGGCATCAACGGTGAGAAGGCCGTCGCAGACATGGAGGCTGCCTACAAGCGCATCTCCGTGGCCGCCAAGAACATCGACACCGCCGAGCACGACATCGCCGACTCGGACGATTACTTCCAGTTCCACGGTGGCATGGTCGCCACCGTCCGGCACTTGACCGGCGAGGACCCCGATGCCTTTATCGGCGATTCCACCCGCACGGAAAACGTCAAGACGCGCACCCTGCACGAGGAATCGCGCCGCGTGTTCCGCGCCCGCGTGGTTAACCCGCGCTGGATCGACGCCATGAAGAAGCACGGCTACAAGGGCGCCTTCGAAATGAGCGCCACTGTGGACTACCTCTTCGGTTACGACGCCACCACCGGCCTCATGGACGACTGGATGTACGAGCAGCTTACCGACAGCTACGTCCGCGACAACCGCGACTTCTTTGAGGAGTCCAACCCCTGGGCGCTCCGCGATATCTCCGAACGACTCCTCGAAGCAGCCGACCGCGGCCTGTGGGAAAACCCCCGCCCCGAAGATATCGACACCCTCAAGCAGACCTTCCTGGACATGGAAGCTGAAGCCGAGGGTGAAGACGAAGAGGACGACTAACCCCGGGCGAACCGTACCGGCCCGCGGGCGGTGGCGATATCGACGGTTTCGCCCTTCTGGGGGACCCGAATCGTCCCCTCGCGGGTCAACGTCGCAGCGAGGTCTCGCACCTCATCCATGAGATCTCCGCCAGTCCTCGCCACCGCACGCGCGAGCAACCTCAGACGGGCCGATTGTTTTCCCGGACCTCTGCCTGGAAGCAGGTCAAGGATGGTTTGGCAGATGTCGCTCGCGTTTGTGGCCATGCCGAAAGGATACCGCCCGCAGCATCAGTATGATGGGTGGGGATGAATCTCGCAGTACTGTTTCTTATCTACATCCTCCTGGAAGGTCTCACCTTCTGGGGAATCGCCTCCCTGTTCGGCGCTGGCTGGGCGCTCATCGGTCTCGGCGTGCTGTTTATCCTCGGCATCATCCTCTCCATGGTGGAGATGCGCTCGGTCACGGCACGCGCACTCGAGGGGAAGGAAAACGCCGGTGCCGTGCTTGGCGACAACGGGCTCATCATGGTCGGCTCCACGCTTCTCGCGCTTCCCGGCTACTTGTCCACCCTCGCTGGCCTGCTCTTCATTTTTGGCCCGACGCGGTCTCTCGTCCGCCGCAGTCTGGCCCGCAAACTGCAAGAGCGCATGGACGACATGGCCTACCAGGTATTTTCGCAAGCGCGCACGCAGCAGGGAAGTTTTTCGCCGTTCGGCATGCACGCCGATCCCACGACTGGGGCGAAGAAGAAGGACCGTTTCGGCAGCTTCGGCAGTGATGAGTCGGTTATCGATTCCGCTGACATTGAGAAGTGGGAAGAGGAAAACGGCTGGAAGTAGGCCACCGCACGCGCCTAACTACCACCGTTAAGATAAGGGACAATGAAAACAGCATTTGAAACCGTTGTCCGCCTGCTTCTCGCCGCCTTCGGCGGGTGGCTCGTCTACCTTGGCTACGAGCCACACGGGATGTGGGGCGTAGCCGTCGTCGGTGTCGCCCTGTTCATCGGTTCCCTCGCCCCGTGGAACGGCCGGCGCGTGGGCGCGGGGTGGGGGGCGCTCATCGGTTTCGCCCACTTCGTCACCTGCTATCTTTTCCTCCTACCGTGGGTGGGGGAGTTCGTCGGTGCGATGCCGTTTGTCGCGCTGTCGGTGTTTGAGGCGCTGTACGGCATGCTCATGGGTGCCGGAGGCGCGGTTCTCCTCCGCTCGCGCCTGTGGGGTCTCTTCTTCCCGCCGCTCTACGTGGCGGTCGAGTTCTTCCGCAGTTCCTGGCCGTTTGGCGGGTTTGCCTGGGTGAGGCTCGCTTGGGGCCAGGTCGACGGCCCGCTGGCGCTGCTCGCTCCCCTTGGTGGGCCGGCCCTCGTCACGACGTTCACGGTGGCGTTGGCGCTCGGGCTCTATCTTTTTGCTTGTCGACGCCTGGTGGCCGGCGCAGTTGCTATCGTTGCGGTCGCAGCCATCACCCTCGGTACCCTCCCGTTAACAAACCCGAGGGACACCCACACCGGCGACATCACCGTCGCGGCGATCCAAGGAAACGTGCCCCGCATGGGGCTGGACTTCAACGCCCAACAGCGTGCGGTTCTCGCCAACCACGTGGAATCCACGAAGAAGGTAAACGAGCCGGTGGACATTGTCGTGTGGCCGGAGAACTCATCGGATGTGAACCCCTTCGCAGACAAGCAGGCGCGCAGCCTCATCGAGGAGGCCGTCGAAGCCGTCAACGCCCCCATACTTGTGGGAACCATCACCCGTGACGAGATCGGGCCACGCAACACGATGATAGTGTTCGAACCGGAACTGGGAACAGGGGAGTACCACCACAAGAAGTACCTGCAGCCGTTTGGCGAGTGGATTCCCTTCCGCTCATTCTTCCGGCTCTTTTCCCCTTACGTGGACCAAGCCGGAAACTTCAAACCCGGTGAGGGCAACGGGTTGGTGCACATGATGGCGGCGCAGCTGGGGCACCCCATCGCTGTGGGGGTCGCCACGTGCTACGAAGTCGCGTTTGATGCGGCCTATCGCGACGCTGTCCGGGACGGTGCCCAGGTGCTGACCACCCCGACAAACAACGCCACCTTCGGATTTACCGATATGACCTACCAACAGCTGGCGATGAGCAGGTTCCGGGCGATGGAGCTCGACCGAGCTGTCGTCGTCGCCGCGACCAGTGGTGTCTCCGCCATCGTCGCACCGGACGGCACCGTGCGACAAGAGACTGGAATATTCACCCAGGATCAGCTTGTGGATACAGTGCCCCTGAAGGAGGGGCTCACCCCGGCGGTGAACTGGGGTCGGCCGATGGAATGGAGCATGAGCATCCTCGGGGTGTTTGTCCTCATCTGCGCCATGCTCACGCGGCGCAAGGAGGAGAGGTATGCCTACTCGCTGACGACAGTGCCAGCAAGAGTACGCTAGTCCCTATGGCTGACAACACCACTTTGGTTATCATCCCCACGTTCAATGAACGTGAGAACCTGCCGCTTGTTTCCGAGCGGCTCATGACGGCTGTTCCTGAGACTGACCTCCTTGTTGTGGACGACAACAGCCCTGATGGAACCGGCGAAGTCGCAGATGCGCTAGCCGCCGAGAACCCCCGCATCCACGCTGTGCACAGGACGGCGAAGGAAGGTCTTCTCGCAGCTTACGTTGAGGGCTTCACCTGGGGTCTCAAGCGTGGATACGCAGTAATCTGCCAAATGGACGCAGACGGCTCGCATGCCCCTGAAGATCTCCCAAAGCTCCTCCGCGAGTTAGAAAATGGCGCGGACCTCGTCATCGGCTCCCGCTATGTGCCCGGCGGTAAAGTGGTCAACTGGCCCAAGAAGCGCTACATCCTCTCCAAGGGCGGGAACCTCTACATCGGCCTCATGCTCGGTGGCGGATTGACGGATATGACCGCAGGCTTCCGCGCATTTAAGAGAGAAGTGCTCGAGGCTCTTGACTTCGATGAGCTTTCCCGCGCCGGCTACATCTTCCAGACGGATATTGCTCGCAGGTGCCTCCGCATGGGCTTTGATGTCCGCGAAGTGCCCATCACCTTCATCGAGCGCGAACTGGGTGAATCCAAGCTCGATGGCTCCTTCGTCGGTGACTCGCTGAAGGTCGTCACCGCATGGGGGCTCAAGCACCGGGGTAAGCAGGCACTGGATGCCGCATCCCGGCTGGCTGCCAAGGCTGCTGACGCACTGAGCTCTGCCAGTTCCCGCATCAGGGAGTAGTTTATTCGCCATGAGAGTTGTTGACATGTACGCTAGGTGACATGTCAACTAATTTGGAATCGAAAGCACGCACCCTGTTTGTGGGACACGGTTCTCCCATGAACGCCATACAGAAGAATAACTTCACAGAAACGTGGAGAAAGATCGGCGAGCGCGTCGGCGCACCTAAGGCGATTATCACCGTGTCCGCACACTGGTACACGCACGGTACCTACGTGACGGCAATGGAAGACCCGAAAACCATTCACGATTTTTGGGGCTTCCCACCAGCGCTCAGCGAAGTTCAATACCCAGCCCCGGGCTCGCCGGAGGTAGCAGGGGAGGTCGTGGAGGCAGCGAAACCCATCTGCGTAGAAAAAGACACACAGTGGGGTCTCGACCACGGCACGTGGAGCGTCTTGAGACACATGTTCCCCCACGCCGATATCCCCGTTATCCAGGTCTCCGTCAACGCCGACGAACCCGTTGATTACCACATTGAACTGGGCAAAAAGCTGGCCAACATTCCCGGCACGTTGCTTGTCGGATCGGGCAAGGTAGTGCACAACCTTTCCGCCGTGGATTGGCACAACGAGGCGGGCTTCGGCTGGGCAGATCGCTTTGACGAGAAGGCAGCAGAGCTCATTAGCGACGAACCCACCAACATGACCCAGCTGTACGGCGACCCCGACTTTGCTCGGGCCGTCCCCACGCCGGATCACTTCCTGCCGCTGGCATATTTCGCGGGCGCTGCAGAAGGCAAGGATGTCTCCATCTTTAATCGCGCTCGCACTCTCGGCTCCCTGTCCATGACGGGGTACATGCTCGAGGAGGCATAAGAAACCAGAGAGCTCATCGCTGAACTCTCTCATCTCTAGGAATTCTTCTTTGCTTCCTCTTCCTTTTGCTGCTTGAGCAGCTTAGCTGCGTGACGGCGACGTTTGCGCAGTGCGTCAATGCGCTCGTCCAGAAGCTCCTGGAGCTCCTCCATGGAACGGCGCTCGCAGAGCATGTCCCAGTGGGTCCGCGGGGGCTTCGTCGGCTTCGATTCCATGCCTTCACCCTCAACAAGGGTGCCGATCTTACCGTTCTTGCACAGCCATTCCTGCGGGATTTCTGCGTCGTCGGCGAAGGGGACATCGAAGATCTCGTTATCCTCCGTGCGGTACTTCACCATCTGACGCGGCGCGAGATCATGATCGCGGTCAGTTTCGTAGCTGACGGCGCCCATTCGGCTGCCGCGCAGTACCCGATCTGCCATGTAGCTGCAACTTCCCTTCGTAACGTGTCCGAATTCTCTACTCCACACGAAGTGGGGTAGTGACGTAACAAACTATTATAACGTACGGATGCTTTTATGGCCTATGGTGTTAAGCGTGAACGCGACCCACAAAGCCAAAAAACAACCGACATGCGCCTGGTGCGACACACCCATTGAGGCCGGCACCCGCGGGCGTCGCCGCAAGTACTGTAGCCAGGCCTGCCGTCAGCGCGCTTACGAACAGAGAAACAACCTGGCCAACACAAATATTCCCGTCAACGCGGTCATGCTCACCCCGGAGCAAGCAGACCAGCTCAAAGACCATCTCTTTGAGGTACGCTGCGCGGCCGAAGACATCCGCGAAGCCGTAAAGGATGGTGCCAGCGCAGACGAGCTTTCTGAGCTTGTCGATGAACTGGTTACCCTAACTCGAGTTACTGAGAAACTACGGTAAACTAATCGACATTATGCGTCGCAGGAAATTACCAATTATCGTTCCCATCGCCATCGTCCTCATTATCGTCGTCACCATCGTCGGTGTGGGCCCGATGGTGTATAAGGCGTTTAGCTCCCGCGGAGTCAAGACCGAGGGCATCAACAACACCGGCGTAACCAGTGCATCGACAGATCTCAACGGCACGTGGACAATCGTTCCCGGCCCAGACAAGAACCATTCGTCCGTGGGATTCACCTTCTATGAATTGCTTCCCAACGAAAAGAAATACACGTCGGGCTCTACTCGTGACGTAGAAGGAACTGTCGAAGTCCAAGACGACAAGCTCGTTTCCGGCGACATCACCGCAGACCTGACCAAGTTGCGCACGGATGTTCAGGATCGCGACGTCAGCATCCGCCTCAAACTGCTCCATACCGACGAGTTCCCGGAGGCTACGTTCACCACAAACGAATCCGTTGACCTCAGTGGACTTCCCGCCGATGGTTCTGTGGGACAGGTCACCATTCCCGGTGAGCTCTCCGTTCACGGCCACACCAACCACGTGGAGCCCGTCTTCGACGTCATCCGCAACGGTGAGCAGATCACCATCGCCTCGACTCTGGACATTAACCGCCTTGACTACGGAGTGAAGCCGCCGGAGTTTGTCGCGGCGCTCATTAACGAAGAAGGCGAAGTAAACATCCGACTAACATTCGAGAAGGAGTAGCCATGCTCGCACAGCGGATGCTGCCATTCATCTGGCTGCGCCTCGTTGTCCTCATCGGCTTTACCATCTTCGTCGCTACGAAATCGATGTGGCTCATCACGCTCATCGCCGTAACACTGACGGGGTGGACTATCTTCCAACTGGCGTATACGTACCGCAATTCGTCACAGTGACGTAATAAATCCGTGTGGCTGCACGGTGAAATAGGGGATTTTTCACTGACAAAGGGAGTTTTCATTCGAAGTGGGCGAACGGATTCAAAACTGCGACCGAGCCCGTAGGGCAAGCCTCACGGCGCACCCGGCTATCTTTGACGGGTAGCCGGGCTCGAGGGCGAGTTGGGCTCGCGTCTGAATTAATGAACCAACACACGACATCCGCATTCGTGAAAATATCGCACCTCAATAGAGATAAAACTCCACCGTGCATAATTGTCCGATAATGTACATTATGTCATTAAGGGCCATCCTGCCCGGGCTACGCAGTGAACTGGTCGTACCCCAGCTTCACCGACATAACAACGACCAAGACAAGAATGAGGATGCGGAGCATCCCCGCCCCCTTGGCGAGTACTATCCGCGCCCCGATCTGGGCTCCAATCACATTCGCGACGGCGAGTGCCAAACCTAATCCCCAGTGGATATCCCCGTGGAGTAAGAACACGACAAGCGCTCCGAGATTTGTGAACGTATTGGCGATCTTTGCCCAGGCGGCGTTTTCCAAAAAATCGCCACCACGGATACTCGTAAACGCCATGATGAAGAACACGCCCGTGCCGGGTCCCATAGCTCCGTCATAAATGCCGATCGCGAGCATGACCGCGCATACAGCCACGATCCGCGACATGGTGACACTGTTGCGCTTACTTGATTGGCCAAAGGAAGGCTTTAGCAGAACGTATGTCCCCACTAAGACCAACAAAACGGCGATAATCGGCCGCATCACCTGCTTATCCACGTTGCTGGCCACGAGAGCGCCGAGCCCCGCGCCAATAAGTGCCACTGGCGCATAGCGAATTGACCGCCGCGCGGATTCAACCTTACGACCGAGGGTGACGGCCGCGCTCCCCGTCCCCACAATTGCTGCGACCTTGTTGACACCGAGAGCCTCTGCGTTGGAGAACTGCGGGTTACAGATAAGGATGAGAGGCAGAAGAATGAGCCCTCCGCCACCGATGAGGGCGTCGATAAGCCCAGCAATGAGCGAGCCGACGAGCATGACAAAAAGCATGGGCGAGGACACTTTCTACATAAAAAAACGGCCGCGGAGATTCCGCGACCGCCAATTTTACCGCCTACTACTTAGGCCAGGCTAGCGAGAGCCTCCTCATAGTTCGGTTCCTCACCGATCTCCGGGACGAGCTGGGTGTAGATGACCTTTCCTTCTGCGTCAGCGACGACAACTGCGCGCGCCAGAAGGCCTGCGAGCGGACCGCTCACCTGCTCAACGCCTAGCTTCTCACCGAAGCCGTGGCGAAAATCAGAAGCCGTGACGACGTTGTCCAACCCCTCGGCAGCACAGAAACGCTCGAGAGCAAAGGGCAGATCGCGAGACACACACAGCACAGTGGTGTTGTCCAGGGACGATGCCTTCTCATTGAAGGTGCGCACAGACTGCGCGCACACGCCCGTATCCACGGACGGGAAGATATTGATAACCAGGTTCTTACCGGCAAAGTCTGCAGGACTGATATCCGACAGATCGCCTGCAACAACGGTAAAGTTTGGAAGCTTGTCCCCGACTACGGGAAGCTCGCCGGAGGTGGTTACTTCATTTCCTTGAAAAGTTACTTCAGCCATGCACCCCAATGTAGAGGAATATTTAGCGGCCCGCCACGATTTGTCGCGCACCGATCATCTCGCACGAGGCGAGAGCCGTAATTCCAGCCAGCGTGAAGCGGAAAAGATTGCGGTAACACGAGTCGAACCCTAAGGCACCTGCTTCGGACTCGGCGCTGTCAAAATTCCCGTAGAAGATGCGGAAACTAGGAGCAACGTGGGTATCGATAACGGTCGTGGAGCGAACAGGGAGCCCACTGTTCCGTGTCACGAGTGCACCCAGCCGAGTGGCCTCCGGTAACCGCAGAGTGGGTGCCAGGTACCGCCGCGTGGCCTGGAGTACATGGTCAATGATGGCGTGATCGCCCGTGCGTACGAGTGCTCCGATACCCATGGCTCCGGCGGGCGATAGGTTGCCACCTCCCCACCGCAAAAATGCGGAGAATTCCGCCTCCGGCACGACGTTTGCGTAATCGTTACTAACAACAGCCGTATACCTGCGCTGGCGGACTCGCTCACCGGGAATCGGAAAGGGAGTTCGCGCCACGGAGACACCAGGAAGATGCGCGGCACGCACCTTTTCCACATTGAGAGCATCGGCGCTCGAATACTCAACACGCGCGCCCATCTCGGCAGCTACTTCGCTCAGCGCCGCGCCGTTGTAGCCGAATTCTCCGACGAAGTCGCCACTACGGATGTCGATGTCGGCACACAGTATTGCGAAAGCTCGCTGTTGTGCTTCAACAATATCTGCAGGGACAACGTTGCCGGGTGCCGAATAGGTCCGCGTCGATACGCCCGGCTCGGGTTGCGTCACTGTGGGAATTCCCGTGTTGAAGATCCCCGTCTGCAGTGATGCATGCTCCCCTGCCGCTAAGCGACGCAGATCCGGAGGAATTCCAAGAGCATCTCCGTCATCGGCAGATGTGCGCAACTTCCTTTTCGGAAGGTAGGCCACGCTGATAAGCCGACGAATAACTGTGGGAAGATCCGTGGCATGCCACTCCCCGGCCATGTAGGACTCCCCTAGTCCGAGCCATCCGGATTCGGCTAGGCGATAAAACAGTGCATCGGATTCGACAGTGAAATCAGCACCAGTCCCCAGACTGACACCTGCTTCGCTACACGCGTCAGCAAAGCGGGCTTCCTCTCTACGTGCGTGGGAACGACTAAACAAACCACCGGTTGGAACTGTAGCTACCGCTGGCCACAGATCTGGGTCTACATGCGAAAGGTGCTCTGGAGTGTTCATCACCTACCATCTTTGCAAAAATCCGCGTAGGCCATGTTCATGACACACCTTTGCGATTTCCAGGTGGGGATCTGGGGTCACCCACAAACAAAAGAATAATGTGGGATTGTCGCGTGCATATGTTCCACCCCAAACATCAGACCCCTGATAGATTAGGTGAGGCAAATAATACCGTACGAGCAGATAGTCCCCCCGTGCTACGCTGTGACCGTCCATGAAATTTTTTCATACCTTATATATAGAGCCTTTCCGTGACGTACCGAATGTGCAGAACATCCGGCACAATGATCGACCATTAACCCACCAGTCCGCCTTGTTTCTAAGTACGAAGTGTGCCTATTTCTTTAACATGACCTGGATTTATACGTGTGAAACGTAATCCCATTCATGTCCAGTTGTCTGATGTCCTAACCCAAAATCCGAATCCCCCCAAACAACGTATGGAAAACTACCACCATACGGGGGTAAACAGAACGTACTCTAAAAACTTCAATGTGCCCTGCGTTACACGCAGTTGTCTGATGTCAGTCACATTAACCACGGCATTTATAGACCACCGGGGCTAGACATCTCACAAGTGCGGTCAAAAATGTCTGCCGGGTCCCCACTTTAGCTATGTCACTGGTCACACTTTGAGGGTCGATTTGTCACATATCTCTGTCTGAATTCTGCCCGAGTTTCCACAACCGGGCAGGTCAACGACATAACGCTGATTAACGTCAAAAAATGTCGAATGGAGCCCGCACAATTGTTGACCATTTTGTGTGTACAGTGGCAAATCGAAAGGCCGATAGTCGCGACAGCCCGCACAGGGCGACTTCCACGGGACCCAATACCTGGACTTAGTAAGCGGCTTCCGGCTAACACGCTAAGTTTATAACGGACCTAACCCGAAAGGCGGGAACTGTGACTGCACAAGTAGACAACAAGAAGGTCGCTGCAGAGTGGGAGGGCTTCGAGCCCGGCAACTGGCAGGAAGAAATCGACGTCCGCGACTTCATTCAGAAGAACTACACCCCCTACGAGGGCGACGCTGAGTTCCTTTCCGGCCCGACCGAAAAAACCAAGCGAGTCTGGAATCACCTCGAGGAGAACTACCTCTCCATCGAACGCAAGAAGCGCATCTACGATGTAGACACCGAGATTCCGGCAGACATCGATGCTTTCCCGGCCGGCTACATCTCCGACGACGACAACGTCATCGTCGGCCTCCAGACCGATGTCCCGCTGAAGCGCGCCATGATGCCGAATGGTGGCTGGCGCATGGTCAAGCAGGCCATCAAGGAAGCTGGCAAGGAGGTCAACCCTGACGTCGAGGAGATCTTCACCCGCTACCGCAAGACGCACAACGACGCGGTGTTCGATATCTACACCCCGCGCATCCGTGCCGCACGTTCCTCTCACATCATCACCGGCCTTCCGGATGCATACGGCCGTGGCCGCATCATCGGTGACTACCGTCGCGTTGCTCTCTACGGCGTTGATCGCCTCATCGAAGAGAAGACCGCATCCAAGGACAAGGTCGCTGGCGAGAGCTTCTCCGAGCACTGGGCTCGCTACCGCGAGGAGCACTCCGAGCAGATCAAGGCTCTCAAGAAGCTGAAGCACATGGCTGAGATGTACGGTTTCGACATCTCCGGCCCGGCAAAGACCGCCCAGGAAGCTGTTCAGTGGACCTACTTCGGCTACCTCGCATCTGTGAAGAGCCAGGACGGCGCTGCAATGTCCTTCGGTCGCCTCTCCGCATTCTTCGATTGCTACTTCGAGCGCGATCTGGCCAACGGCACCATCACTGAGGAAGACGCTCAGGAGATCATCGATGCACTCGTGATTAAGCTGCGCATCGTCCGCTTCCTCCGCACCGAGGACTACGATCAGATCTTCTCCGGCGACCCCTACTGGGCAACCTGGTCTGACGCTGGCTTCTCCAACGACGGTCGTCCGCTTGTCACCAAGACCTCCTTCCGTCTGCTCCAGACGCTGCGTAACCTTGGCCCCGCTCCGGAGCCGAACATCACGATCTTCTGGGATCCCGCTCTGCCGGCTGGCTACAAGGAATTCTGTGCAGCCATCTCCATCGAGACTTCCTCGATTCAGTACGAGTCCGACAAGCAGATTCGTAAGCAGTGGGGCGACGACGCGGCAATTGCTTGCTGTGTGTCCCCGATGCGCGTCGGCAAGCAGATGCAGTTCTTCGGTGCCCGCGTAAACTCCGCAAAGGCCCTCCTCTACGCCATGAACGGTGGTCGCGACGAGGTCAGCGGCAAGCAGGTCACCGACGAGCGCCAGGGCATCCAGGGCGACGGCCCGCTCAACTTCGACGATGTCTGGGCAAAGTACGAGGAGATGCTCGACTGGGTCATCGGCACCTACGTTGAGGCTCTCAACATCATCCACTACTGCCACGACCGTTACGCATACGAGGCAGTCGAGATGGCTCTGCACGATTCCGACATCGTCCGCACCATGGGCTGCGGCATCGCCGGTCTGTCTATCGTGGCTGACTCCCTGTCCGCTATCAAGTACGCCAAGGTGTACCCGATTCGCGACGAAACGGGCCTCATCGTTGACTACAAGACGGAGGGTGACTTCCCCCGCTACGGCAACGACGACGACCGCGCCGACGACATCGCGGCAACGGTGGTTCACACCATCATGTCCAAGATCAAGGAAAACCCGATGTACCGGGATGCCATCCCGACGCAGTCCGTGCTGACCATTACCTCCAACGTGGTCTACGGCAAGGCAACTGGTGCCTTCCCGTCCGGCCACGAAGCTGGAACCCCGTTCGCACCGGGCGCTAACCCCGAGAACGGCGCGGACAGCCACGGTATGGTTGCTTCCATGCTCTCCGTCGGCAAGCTGGACTACAACGATGCTCTGGACGGCATTTCGCTGACCAACACCATCACCCCGTCCGGCCTGGGCCGCAACAAGGATGAGCAGGTTAACAACCTGGTCGGTATCCTCGACGCTGGCTTCATCATCGACGGCGACAACTGCCCCGCCTAACAAGGCATCCAAGACCAAACACAAGACTTCCTGGGCCCTCGGCCCGGGGCCCCGTAAACACAGAAAGAGAGATAACAACATGTCTGCTCAGACTTTCGAATCCCGCATGGAGTCCATGAAGGCTAACCGCGAGAAGAACAACTCCGAGTCCGGCCTCTACCACGCAAACATCAACGTTCTGGATCAGTCCACCCTCGAGGATGCAATGGAGCACCCCGAGAAGTACCCGAACCTCACCGTTCGCGTTTCCGGCTACGCTGTGAACTTTGTCAAGCTCACCCGCGAGCAGCAGCTGGACGTTCTCTCCCGTACGTTCCACCACAGCGCATAAGTAATGAGGCTATGGGCCTAAGGCTCAACTTCTAGCCCATTGCGCCCGCTGCGTTCTAGCGTAGCGGGCGCTTTCATATGCACGGGGAGCCGTGACTCCCCCACGCATAGCATTTGGTAATATCTAACTAACAGTAGACGTTGTGTAGATAGCCGCTTCCTACAGGTGATATCGCTGGACGCGGTTGTACAACGATTATTCACGAGGAGGAAAACTATGGCGGATGGATTGAACTCAACAGTTACTATCGCTCCCTCCGACGGTGAACGCGTCCGCGGCATGGCCGGCGGCATCGGAGGCCACTCTGACCTTGCCGATGCAGAGCGCAGCGAGCTTTTTGCCGCACGTCGTACCGGCTCTGTAGGACTTGTCCACTCATGGGAGCTGGTGACCGCCGTTGACGGCCCCGGCACACGGATGACGCTATTCCTGTCGGGCTGCCCGCTGCGGTGTGTGTACTGCCACAACCCTGATACGATGGACATGAAGGAAGGCACGCTCGAGGATGTCGAGGCGATCATCAAGAAGATCAAGCGGTACCGCCCGGTCTTCAATGCCTCCGGCGGCGGCCTCACGATCTCTGGTGGCGAGCCACTCTTCCAGATCGCTTTCACGCGCAGGATTCTCGAGTCTGTCCACGCCGCTGGCATTCACACGGCCATCGACACCTCGGGGTTCCTCGGGGCTCGGCTTACCGACGAGGATATTGACAACATCGATCTCTTCCTCCTCGACGTGAAGTCCGGTTTCCCCGAAACCTACAAGCGGGTCACGAGCCATGACCTCCAGCCGACGCTGGACTTCGGCGAGCGTCTTACCAAGCTCGGCAAGAAGATCTGGATCCGTTTTGTCCTCGTTCCGGGCTGGACCGACTCCCCCGAAAATATTGAACGCGTCGCACAGATTGTCTCCCGCTGGAAGACATCCGTCGAGCGCGTCGAGGTTCTCCCCTTCCACAACATGGGTGCGGATAAGTGGAAGAACCTGGACATGGAATACAAGCTCGAGGGCGTAAAACCACCGTCAAACGAGGCGGTGGAAGCAGCCCGTGATGTGTTCCGCTCCTACGGACTCAACACGTTCTAAAAACAAACCGCAGAAGGACTGGGCTTGCTCCCAGTCCTTCTTTTTTATAGTTTGCGCAGCATGCCGAGGTCGACAGTCGGCTTCTCCGGCCCTTCGTCGCGCTCCAAAACCGCAACAATAAACCGCGACCGACCTGGGATGAACGGGCGCAGATCCCAGCTCTCCAACAGCAGTGAGCTGCGCAGTCCGCTCGCTTCCCAGTCGGCTTGGAACTGCTGGAAGCTGTATCCGCGGTCCAACCCGAAGCCGATGGCCATCCGGCCACCAGGCGCGAGGAGTGGCGCGAGACGCTCCAATGCCGCCTTCTGCGTGCCGGGGGCAAGGAAGGTGAAGACGTTGCCGGTGCTGATGATGGCGTCAAACGGCCCTGCGGGCAGGGCGCCGTCCACGAGGTCTGCTACCTCCCACGTGGCATCGGGGTGCCTGGCGCGGGCGACGTCGATGAGGTACGGATCAACGTCCACACCCGTGACGGCGTGGCCACGGTCGGCGAGGTACCCGCCGATTCTCCCCTGTCCACAGCCTGCGTCTAGAATACGAGACTTCCTGTCCACGAGGGCGTCGACAAGCCGAGCCTCACCGTAGATATCGTTTCCTTCAGCCTCAATCCGGTCCCAACGCTGGGCATAGTTAGCTGAGTGCTGCGGATTGTTCTGCGTTATCTGTTTCCACGTTGGCATAAAAAACACCTTAGTCGAACCAATTGGGGGTACCCGACATACGCATTTTGGTTTGTTGGCACATGATCACGCCCTTTAGGGTGGTGAATATAGAACGGTTGAACAATTGTGATTTGTTCAACATGGTTAGTCCAAGACCCTACAGAAAAGGACCAACGTGGCTTCATCCAAAGATATACAAGCCAATAGCTTCACCGACGAAACAGTAAACCGTCGCGACGAAATCCCGACCGACCTCAAAGCATATGACCGCAGCTGGGTTTTCAGCCTGTTTGGCACTGCTGTCGGCGCGGGAATCCTGTTCCTCCCCCTCAACGCAGGTATCGGCGGCTTCTGGCCGCTACTTATCGTCACTCTTCTCATTCCGGGGATGACCTACTTTTCGCACCGCGCGCTGTCCCGCTTCGTCTGCCTCTCCCCCGGCTATGCCGACGACATCACCGTTGTCGCTGCCCAATACTTTGGCAAAATCCCCGGCTGGATCATCACGATCCTTTACTTCCTGGCCATCTACCCCATCGTGCTTATTTACGGTGTGTCCATTACCAACACCGTGAACTCCTTCTTCGTCAACCAGATGGGTTGGCCGGAGGTACCACGCGCGATCCTCTCCGCGATCCTCATCGCCGCCATGATGGCCGTTCTGCTGTGGGGCGAGCGCCTCATGCTCATCGTCACCGGCTGGATGGTGTACCCGCTCATCGCCTGCCTCTTCGGCGTATCCATATACCTCATCCCGTCGTGGGACTTCCGTGGACTCATGGAAATCGGCGATAACTCCCCGAGCTCCATCATCTACTCGGTATTCATCATCATCCCCGTCATGGTGTTCGCATTCAACCACTCCCCGGCCATTTCTCAGTTCTCCGTGGCAATGCAGCGCGCCCACGGCTCGCGCTCCACGGAGCACGCATCCCGCGTTCTGTTCTGGACGATGATCCTCCTCGTGATCTTCACCATGTTCTTCGTCTGGTCCTGCGTCCTCGCTCTCGGCCCCGACGGCATGGCAGAGGCCAAGGAGCAGAACCTCCCGGTTCTGTCTTACCTAGCAAACGTCCACGGCAACCCGCTGATTTCCTACGTCGGACCGCTTGTCGCCTTCGCGGCTATCGTCTCCAGCTTCTTCGGCCACTACCTCGGCGCTGCTGAGGGCGCTACTGGCCTGGTTCGCGCATCGGCCCCGCAGTTCGTGGAGAAGGTAGGAATGAAGGCTGTGAACACCGGTGTCGCCGTCTTCATGTTCGTCACCACGTGGATCGCCGCGATCATGAACCCCTCGATCCTCTCCATCATCGAGTCGCTGTCCGGCCCGGTCATCGCGTCCATTCTGTACCTCATGCCGATGATCGCCGTCTACACGGTGGATGTGTTCAAGCCGTACCGCAAGCACGCATCCAACATCTTCGTTATTGTCACTGGCCTCATCGCCATCAGCGGTATCTTCCTCGG
The DNA here is from genome assembly GCA_022772305.1 of Corynebacterium glucuronolyticum. Taxonomy (GTDB): domain Bacteria; phylum Actinomycetota; class Actinomycetes; order Mycobacteriales; family Mycobacteriaceae; genus Corynebacterium; species Corynebacterium glucuronolyticum_A. The sequence goes on along the minus strand of JALFAQ010000087.1, from coordinate 4,795 downwards.
CTTGGTTCACCTCTTCTCCTAAGAGGTCTGCTTCGCCCTCCCCCGTCGTCTTCGAAGGGGGATTTTTGCTTTTCGACGTTTATTAGTCCATCCGCGTACTGAGCACAATGAGACGGACGGAGCTTGTAGTCAGTACTCTGTCACCGCTGCGACAGGTGACGTCCCACAACTGCAGGGTGCGCCCGCAGTGCACGGCACGGGCAGTCGCCGTAATCGTGCCGTGCGACATGGACGACACGAACTGAGTGGAATTGGAAATCCCTGCAACACCACGCGCGCCGGCAGTCGCTACGAGACCGCCGACGGAGGCCGCCGATTCTGCGAGGGCGGAATACACGCCCCCATGGACGATTCCGAACGGCTGCGTCACACGGTCGGAGATGTCCAATTCCATTTCCACCGTGCCGTTTTCAATCGCGGTGTAACGTGCACCAAGCGCCGCATCGAGGCCTCCAACCTGCTCGTTAAATTCCTTAAGCTCGTCCTCTTTGAGCGGTCGGGACTGGGCGCGGGCGCATAAATCACGAAGCTTCATGGCTTTAGGCTACCGCGGATGTGGGGTTCCGCTCGTATGAAGGAAATTAATGGCAACTTCTCCGCCAGATCTGCTGTGCGGTGGGGGGACTGGGTACGATGCTAGGTATGACAGAAGCAACTCCTGATACCAAGGCTCAGATCGGCGTCGTTGGACTAGCCGTCATGGGTTCCAACCTCGCCCGTAACTTCGCTTCCAAGGGCTACACCGTCGCCGTGTACAACCGCACCTACGCCAAGACGCAGGCGCTTATGGATAACCACGGTTCCGAGGGCGCATTCCTCCCGTCCGAAACCATCGAGGACTTCGTGGCCAGCTTGGAAAAGCCGCGTCGCGCAATGATCATGGTCAAGGCAGGTGCGGCAACCGATGCCGTCATCGAGCAGCTGGCCGACGCAATGGAGGAAGACGACATCATCATCGATGGTGGTAACGCCCTGTTCACTGACACCATCCGTCGCGAGAAGGCCATCCGCGCCCGGGGTCTCCACTACGTGGGTACCGGCGTGTCCGGTGGCGAGGAAGGCGCGCTGCACGGGCCGTCGATTATGCCCGGTGGTACCGAGAAGGCCTACGAGTCCCTCGGACCGCTTCTGGAGTCCATCTCTGCACAGGTTGATGGCGAACCCTGCTGCACGCACATTGGCTCTGACGGTGCCGGCCACTTTGTGAAGATGGTGCACAACGGCATCGAGTACGCCGACATGCAGGTTATCGGCGAGGCATACGATCTTCTCCGCCGCGTCGGTGGCCTGGACACCGACGAAATCTCGCAGATCTTCAGCGAGTGGAACAAGGGCGACCTCAACTCCTACCTCGTGGAGATCACCGCCGAGGTGCTCGCTCACAAGGATGCAGAGACGGGCAAGCCGCTTGTCGATGTCATCGTTGATGCCGCCGGCCAGAAGGGCACCGGTCGCTGGACCGCGAAGGAAGCCCTAGACCTCGGCATTCCCGTCACCGGCATCGGCGAGGCCGTGTTCGCCCGCGCCCTGTCTTCCAGCCTGGAGCAGCGCGCAGCAGCCCAGGACAAGCTGCCGTCTGGCGAGCTGTCCACCGACTCCGTAGAAAAGGATCAGTTCATCGAGGATGTGCGCCGTGCGCTCTACGCCTCCAAGCTCGTGGCCTACGCCCAGGGCTTCGACGAGATCCTCGCCGGTGCCAAGGAATACGGCTGGTCGATCAAGCCCGGTGAGCTCGCCAAGATCTGGCGCGGAGGCTGCATTATTCGCGCCACCTTCCTCAACCGCATCACCGATGCTTTTGAGAACAACCCCGAGCTTTCTTCCTTGCTTCTCGACCCGTACTTCAACGGCGAGCTGGAAGGCCTCGTTGACTCCTGGCGTCGCGTCGTCGTGGAGGCTACCAAGCGCGGTGTCCCTGTGCCGGTCTTCGCCTCCTCGCTGAGCTACTACGACGGTCTGCGCTCCAAGCGACTGCCCGCAGCCCTTATTCAGGGTCAGCGCGACTTCTTCGGTGCTCACACCTACAAGCGCGTGGATAAGGAAGGCACCTTCCACACCTTGTGGTCAGAGGATCGCTCCGAGGTCCAGTACTAATTACGTACACCAACGCCCGCGTTTTGCCTGTCAAAACGCGGGCGCTTTGCTTTTCACTGTTATGCTAAGTGTGATTTCTGATGGACATATTTTTAAGCATTTTATCCCTCGTCGGCTTCGTCGCCCTGACGGGACTTACTGGCTTCTTCGTGGCCATTGAGTTTGCCATCACCGGGTTGGAACGAGCGACCATCGACAGTCATCTCAAACAGGTCGGCGACCGTCGCGCGCAGGCAATCAAGGACGCCCATAACAACTTGTCCTTTGAGCTTTCCGGCGCACAGCTCGGCATCACCCTCACCACCCTGGCAACAGGCTACCTAGCCGAGCCGGTGCTCTCCACATACTTCACACCGCTGCTCCACTTCTTAGGTTTAAGCGCGGAGCTGGCATCCTCTGTTGCACTTGTCTTGGCACTCATCGTCGCCACGCTCCTGTCCATGGTGTACGGCGAACTTGTGCCAAAGAACATGGCGATTACGAACCCGCTGGCGACGGCGCGCTTCGTGGTCCCTCCGGTGCAGATTTTCAACAAGATTTTCTCGTGGTTCATTAAGACCCTCAACTGGGCGGCGAACCACCTCGTGCGCAAGCTGGGCGTGGAGCCGGCCGACGAGCTCGCCTCGGCGCGCACCCCGCAGGAGCTCGGTGCTCTCGTGCGCAACTCCGCTAATCACGGCAAATTCGACCAGTCGGAAGCACAAATGCTCGACCGCTCGCTGAAATTTGGCGAGTCGGATGCCGACGAATTCATGACTCCCCGGTCGACCATCGTCTCTTTGCAGTCTGACGATACGGTCGACGATCTGCTCCGCGTGGCCATCGATACGGGATTCTCCCGCTTCCCGGTAGTTAACGGTGATTTGGACGAGACCCTTGGCGTCGTCCATGTTAAATCCGCTTTTGGTGTGCCACGGGAAAAGAGGTCCACAACGCCCGTCATCGAGTTGGCACGAAAAGTCCCCGTCGTCCCCGAATCCCTCGACGGCGATGCTGTTCTTAAGGCCGTTCGCTCCGCCGGCTCCCAGGTGGTGCTCATCGCCGATGAATACGGTGGCACCGCCGGTTTTGTCACCATGGAAGACGTGGTGGAGGAAATCCTCGGCGAGGTCTACGACGAGCATGACGATGCTTTCCAGGAGCAGGAATACCGCAAGCTCGGCACCAATAGCTGGGAAGTTTCCGGTTTGGCACGTGTCGACGAGTTACCGGAGCGGATTGGCTATTACGCGCCGGAGGGACCGTACGAGTCCCTCGGCGGCCTCATCATGGCCACGTTGGGGGCGATCCCCGTGGGTGGGGAAACTGTGCTCCTACCGGAGACAGATAGGGACTACCTCGATGAGTTCGAATCAGGCATTCCCGGACGTTGGATAGCGCACGTGTCCTCGATGGACGGGCGCCGCATTGATCGTGCCGTTCTCACACCCATTACGAACGAAGAAGCAGAGGAGATGAACAAGTGACTTTCTGGACTGCCACACTTCTCATCATCGTTCTCCTTTTGGTGAACGCCTTTTTCGTGGGTGGCGAATTTGCCCTCATTTCCTCTCGTAAGGACCGCCTGGAAACACTGGTCAGCCAGGGCAACCAGCGGGCCCGGACGGTACTCGATGCGATGGAGCACCTCTCGCTCATGCTCGCCGCTGCTCAGCTGGGCATCACCATTGCCTCGCTGATTCTCGGTAAGCTCGGCGAGCCGGCGGTAGCTCACCTGTTGGAGCGCCCGTTCGCGTCCCTGGACATTCCGCCGGATCTCCTGCACCCGCTATCCTTTGCCATTGCGCTGTTCATCATCACCTTCCTGCATATTCTGTTGGGCGAGATGGTGCCCAAGAACCTGGCCATCGCTGGCCCTGAGTCCACGGCGCTCATCCTCGTTCCGCCACTTATCGCGTTTGAGAAGATCACCCGCCCGTTCATCCACTTGCTCAACTGGATCGCCCGGATGACGCTCAAGGCTTTCGGCATTGAGCAAAAGGATGAGCTGGACTCGACGGTAGATTCTTCCTCCCTTGCCGCCATGATTGCGGAGTCTCGCTCCGAGGGGCTTATCGACGCCGAGGAGCACGTCCGCTTAAAAAAGGCGCTCGCTGTGGCTCGACGGAGCGTCAAGGAGCTGTGCATCCCGCTGGACAAGGTCATCTCCCTCCCGCTTAACCCCACAGTCACCCAGTTGGAGGCAGCGGTTGCAGAAACCGGATTCTCCCGCTTCCCTGTCCGCTCCACCACGGGGTTTGTGGGCTACATCCACGTGAAGGATGTCCTGGAGAAGATGGTTTCCGACGATCCTGGCGCAGAGGACGAGATCATCGAGCGCTCGGATATCCGCTCTCTCAAGGTCATGGATGCTGCAACCCCGATGGATGATGCGCTGCGGATTCTCCGCCGCGATCGCGCCCACATGGGGCTCATTACGGAAAACGGCAAGATCCTCGGAGTTGTTGCCATGGAGGATCTCATCGAAGAGTACGTGGGAACGGTTCGTGACTGGACGCATGAGTAGCCCCCACACCGTGCTCAGCAGAAGTGAGTGGGAATCGCTCGCACGTGCCCACGAGGAGAGCGTCGACAAGCTCACGAAAGCACACCTTGACCGCCACGCACGGGGAGAAAAACACCCCGTGTGGGACTTCCTTTTCGACTACTACCGCAACTCCCCCGGTAAGTTCCGGCGCTGGCACCCAGGTGCAGGAATTGC
>JALFAQ010000080.1 GCA_022772305.1 Corynebacterium glucuronolyticum | reverse complement strand
TGAAAGGCATTGCGATTGTAGGGGGCGGAGTCGAACTGAAGATTGATCGCATCCCACCAGTCGGCAATATCACGACGGGTAAGAGATGCCAGTGTGATCCCCCGCAAACGTGCGGCACGTCCCCCCACCTTCAGGACGCGGCGGTTTAGCGTTCGACGGTAATCCGCGAGTGTGGACTCCTTGAGAGGGTTCGTGCCCCGCGTGCGGAGGTCCAGCCACTGGTTTAACCACTGGCCGACCGTTCTCGTCTTGTCCTCCGCTGCGAGAGTTCGCTCGTTCGGTGGGACCCAGTCACCCCGGTCGATTAGTCGGCGCTCCATAGCAAGCCACGCGTAGGCATCGGTGGCGTCGGCGAAGCTGTGGCCGGCGGTGTGGCGTCGCCCGTCTGGGCCCGTGTAGCGGGCGCGGACCCGGCCCGAGGGGAGCTTTGCCACACTTCCGAACGTGTTCTGTTTCTTTGTGGCCACGGGAACCTCTCTTGTTGGCGAGGAGGGGGAATTTCTAGGCCTCATTGTAGGCCACGCGTGGCCAATTCGTGGCCAATCAGGTGACTTTCAGCGACCCCTGGCGACCTTTAAAAGCGGTTCGCAATTCACTAAACCCGCTGGTAAACGAAAGAAAACCCCAGGCCGTTACCGGTCTGGGGTTTCCCTACTCGTGGAGCAGCCGGGAATCGAACCCGGGTCCTTCGCCATTTAGCCAGGGCTTCTCCGTGCGCAGTTCGCACTGGCATCTTTACTCGGCTCTCCGGCTCGGGCAAACACGTCCGGATGATGAGCCCAGTCGACGGTAAAATGTCGGCTCCTCCCCCGCCGACGCGGGAGAAACCCAAGCCTCTTAGTCGATGCCGGTAACCAGGTCAGAGGCAAACCTGGGCCGACAGACTAGGCAGTCGCTTTATGCAGCGAGTGCGTAGTCGCGCTGAGTATTCTCGGCGCTTAATAAGTTGCTACGACGCTCACGGTGGTCGTTGCCTGCACCGGCACGCTTCCCCTGGCTTAACAAACGAAGTCGAAACCAAAAGTCTGCCCCGTTTAACTTGCAGCGGGATTGTGCATCTTCTGCAAGAAGTACAACGATACCCTTTGACAGCTTATTCCTCAAGCCACTTTTTCAACACGACGGCGTGGTTAATCTCCCGATCCGTTGCTGCAAACACGAGCGTGGCATCGCCGTCGGAGATGATCTCTTGTAACTTTTCGACGTCCTCTTCCTCCGACGCGTTTAGCTCCTTACGGTAGCGGGTGGAGAACTCCTCAAACTTTTCCTCGTCGTGGTTGAACCACTTCCGCAACACCGGGCTCGGGGCAACGTTTTTCAGCCAGTAGTCCAGGTGAACGGCATCCTTCTTCACACCACGCGGCCACAGACGATCCACGAGCACAGTGGTTCCACGGGCTAGTTCTGGATCCTTACACAGGTCATGAATTTTGACGCAGGTGATCATTTATTACGCCTTGATTCCTTTTACGCGGCGACCGAGCTCACGAACAACTTCGCGCTCCTCCGTACGGCGCTTAATGTCTTCACGCTTGTCGTAGTCTTGTTTGCCTTGCGCCAGGGCGAGCTCCGCCTTGAGCAGGCCGTCCTTGAAATACAGCTTGAGGGGCACGAGGGTCTTGTTGCCGTCGCGAACCTTGCCTTCAAGGGAGTCAATTTCCTTGCGGTGAAGGAGCAGCTTGCGGTGCCGCATTGGCCGGTGGTTCGTCCACGTCCCCAGGCTGTACTCCGGAATGTTGAGGTTACGGAGCCATACTTCGCCATGCTCAATGATGGCGAAAGCGTCGGCGAGGTTGACGTGCCCCTCGCGAATCGCCTTGATCTCCGTACCTACGAGCGAGATTCCGCACTCGTAGGTCTCCAGGATGTTGTAATCGTGGCGGGCACGACGGTTGGTGGCTACGACGTTACCGCCAGCGTTCTTTTTCTTCTTCTTGCCCATAATGGTTACTCATCCTACGCGCAGGCAGTCTACTTCCGTACGTAGAGCCGGAGCGCCACGTAGGCAGTCACGCCCGAGGCAATGAGTCCCACGAAGGTGACAAGTGGCCACACAGTCCACAAGTCGGATGCGGTGATCGGTGCGACAAGTCGCGAGTCATACAGGGGTTGTAGCGCCGGATCCACCACGAGGTTCTTGCCCAGGAAGAGTCCGCCAATGGCGACAATGCCACCAATGAGCGTGGAAAGCACTGCTTCCAGAACAAACGGTGCCTGCGTGTACCAGCGGGACGCACCGACCATGCGCATGATGGAGACTTCTTCACGACGGTGGAAGGCGGCGATTTGCACCATATTGCCGATGAGGAACAGGGCAGCCAGCGCCTGCACGAAGGCAACGACGAAGGTGGCGTTGCGCACCGCATCGAGGTTCTTCGTCGCGGCCTGCAGGTCGTCGGCCTGGTCAACGACATCGGTGATCTGTGGCATCTCACGGACGGCATCCAGTGGCGACGGGTCGAGCGGATCAGTCAGGCGAACATAGATGGTCGCGGGGAGGGCATCAGGCGAGGTCTCCTCCACGAGCACCGGGTCTGTCTTCTCAAACATTTCCTTGAAGCGCTCGAAACTCTGGGCGCGGTTGCGGTACGTCACGGAGTCCACGCCATCTTTGCTATCCAGTGCGGTGAGGACCTCACGGCATGCGGGCGAGGAACAGTTTTCATCTCCCGCGGAGATTTCCTCGTCGAGAAGCACCATGACCTCGACGCGCTCGAGATAGATGTCCTTGGTATCGCTTGTCACATTGGTGACGAGGAAACCAGTTGCCAACAGCGCCAGTGAGATCGCTGTCGTGATGATGAGGGCGAGGGTCATCGTAATGTTGCGACCCAGGCCTTTAAAGCCTTCTTTAAATACGTATCCCATGTTTAATGCCCCTGTCCGTAAACACCGTGTGCATCGTCGCGCACGAGGACGCCGTTGTGCAGCTCGATAACGCGTCGGCGCATGGAGTCCACGGCCTGGGCATTGTGTGTACTCATGACCACCGTCGTACCCAGCTGGTTAATGCGGTTGAGAACGACCATGATGTCGTTTGCCGTGTCCGGGTCGAGGTTACCGGTGGGCTCGTCGGCGAGGAGCACCAGCGGACGGTTGACGAAGGCTCGGGCAACGGCCACGCGCTGCTGCTCGCCACCGGAGAGCTCCTGCGGGTAACGGTTGTCTTTGCCGGCAAGGCCAACAAGTTCGAGAGTCTCTTCCACTTTGTCAGGGATGGCGGATTTGCGCTTGCCGATCACCTCAAGGGCGAAGGCGACATTTTCAAACACGGTCTTGCCCGGGAGAAGCCGGAAGTCCTGGAATACGTAGCCGAGATGCTGGCGCAGCTGGTTCACAGCCTTCCCTCGCAGCTTGTTTACGTGGTAGTCCCCCACGTAGACATCACCAGATGTGGGGTCGACTTCCTTCAGCATGAGCTCGAGGAAGGTAGATTTGCCGGAACCCGACGGGCCGATAAGGAAGACAAACTCTCCCTTATCGATTTCCACGCTCACGTTGTCCAGCGCAGGCCGAGTCGACGTCTTGTACGTTTTTGTAACAGCGTCAAATGTGATCACACAGGCAACTTTAGCCCATAATCGTCACATCTACCCCATCTGTTGCTGTGAGTTTGATGGGAATCCGGCGTATCGTGGCCACACTAGAAGCAGGCGAGCTTACACTTCGGACCATTGATCACGGTGATCGGCGTGCCGAAAAGCTCCGTCAGTGTCGTGTCCACCATGACATCGTCGACAGACCCCTGGGCGAACACCTGGCCATTTTTCACCGCGCAAATGCAGTCCGCGTACTGCGCTGCAAAGTTCAAGTCATGGAGTACCACGACGATCGTGCGCCCGAACTCGTCGGCGGCACGTCGAAGCATCCGCATCATCTGCACGGAGTGGGCGATATCCAAGTTATTTAGTGGCTCATCCAAGAGGACGTATTCCGTTTCCTGGGTCAGCACCATCGCTACGTAGGCGCGCTGTCGCTGGCCACCGGAAAGCTCGTCGAGGTAGCGGTCTTGCAAGTCCTCGAGCTCAAAGAAGCGGATGTAGCGGTCGATTATGTCCTCATCCTCAATCGTCGGGCGCCCCTTGTTGTACGGGAAGCGACCAAAGCCTACAAGCTGGCGAACGGTCAGACGCGTGATGAAGTGGTTTTCCTGCCGCAGGATGCTGAGCACTTTAGCCAGATCTGCAGACTTGGCGGTGGAGACATCCATCCCACCGACGGTGATGACACCCTCGTCCATTTTCAGCAGGCGCCCAATCATGGTCAGCAGGGTCGACTTCCCCGCACCGTTTGGCCCGACGAGTGCCGTCACACCGTGGGAAGGGATATCAAGCGTTACGGGTCCCACATTGGTGTCAGAGCCGTAGACCTTGTGTACTTTTTCGAGGGTGATCATAGGCGTCCTTTCTTCATAATGACCCAGAGGAATGCGAGCCCGCCGACAAGCTCAATAACGACCGAGACCACGCCCTGCGCATGGAACACGTGATTCATGAAGAAGTATGAACCGGTGAGGACGGCGTAGCACATGAATACAGACAGGGGCAGGATTCGACGGTGATCGTAGGTGTCGCAGGCCTGGTAGGTGAGCGTAGCGACAAGGAATCCGAGGAATGTCATCGGGCCGACGAGCGATGTCGATACCGCCATGAGCACGGATACCAACGCCAGTACCGCGATAACCACGCGTTTGTGATTCACGCCGAGGTTGATGGCGATGTCCTCGCCCAGGCTGACAAGGTTCAGCTTGCCGGACAGAGCAAACAGCCCGGCCGCTGCGAGCACGACGAGCGGGATGGCAACGGGGAACAGATCAGCGTCGGCGTTATTAACGGAACCGAACAGGCGCGCTGCCAGCACGTCGAACTCGGACGGGTACAGCATGCGCTGCATGAAGGTGGAAACGGAACCAAGGCCACCGCCGATGACGATGCCGACCAGCAGCATGAGGTGAAGGTTTTTCACCCCACCAACAAACAGCCACCCGTATAGCGCCAGGGAAAGGCCGATCATCAAAGCGACTTGGAAGAGGAACAGCCCCACGCCCTCAAAGTGCACGAGCGCTGAGGATCCGAGGAAGAACACGGTCGCCGTCGCAATTAGTCGGTACAGTGACTCAAACCCCATGATGGAGGGGGTGAGAATGCGGTTCGATGTCACGGTGTGGAAACAGACGGTGGCGAGCGACTGGCACACAGCGACGATCGCCATGGCGACGAGGGAAATAGCACGGCGCTTGGCGATGAGCCAGAACCCCGCCGTCCCGAACTCCATCGGATTCTTGTACATCAAGAGTCCGGCGGTAAAAAGCACACAGCACACTGCTACGCCGAGGAATGTGATTCCGTAAATACGCTTGCCACGTTCCGTGCCAAATGCCCCACGCTTGCGTCGTGCAGAGCGTTCTCCCACGGGTTCACGTTCAGGAACCGCGGGATCTGAAGGAGGAACTGCGGGTTCAATGCTCATCGGTGCATTAAACGGCTTGATTCTCACGTCTTGCGTCACCTTTTCCTACCCCGCCTTCTTTGTTGTACGGAAAAGTAGTGCAATGAACACGGCAGCACCGACGACACCAAGCACCACCGAGACAGGGATTTCAAACGGCATGATGATCGTGCGACCGATGAGGTCACATGCCGTGACGGTACCAACGCCCAAAAGCGCCACCCACGGTAGGTTCTTGCGCAGGTTATCGCCACGGATAAGAGAAACGACATTGGGAACAATAAGCCCCAGGAACGGGAGGTTACCCACCACGACGGTGACCACGCCGGTAGCCACGGCGATGAGGAGCGTGCCCACGAGCATGACATTCTTGTAGTTGATGCCCAGGTTTGTGGCTACATCCTCGCCGAGTCCCGCAGCTGTCAGCCGGTCGGCGATGAACCACACCACGACGAGAACAAAAGTGACGATCCAGAGAACCTCGTACTGTCCTTTAATAACTGAGGTGAAGGAGCCTGCAAACCAGACACCGAGGGCCTGCAGCATATCGAATTGCAGTGCAACGAACGTCGACAAGGCTCCGACAACCGCACCGAGCATGATGCCCACGATGGGTACCACGAGCGAGCTACGGAGGGAAACGCGACGCAGAAACAGGAAGAAGATCGTCGTACCGACCGTGGCGGCGAAAACCGCCGCGACCATTCGCACGAGGATCGGTGCCGTCGGCCAGACGATCATGATGCCGATGAGGCCGAGACCAGCCCACTCCGTCGTCCCTGTTGTCGTCGGTTCGACGAAGCGGTTCTGGGTGATGAGCTGCATCACGAGGCCACTCATCGCCATCACCGCCCCGGACAAAATGAGCGCGACGGTGCGCGGGACGCGCGTGGTGAAGAACATGTCGAGCCCGTCCTCGTTCGACAGGTCGTAGACCCCCGTAAAAAGCGAAGCTACGAGGAGCGCAGCGACGACGATGATTGCTGCAGCTAGTGGCCAGGCCTTTTCTTTTTTCGGTTGCCTGGTGTCCACAGGTGCGCTCATCGAGTCGCCCTCCTCGTTGCTTGTTTGTGCCCCTCCCATCGACATCGCATCGAATTCGGGAGGGGCATTCGTTACAGGTTTTTAGAACTTGCTAGCGAGCTCATTCAGGAATTCGATGTAAGTCTGGATCGACTCGTTAGTGTACGTATCAGCGGGCATGTACACAACGTGGCCGTTCTTAACTGCATCAACGTTCTTCAGAGCGTCGTTGTTCTCCAGAACTTCCTTCGCCGGGGTGGCGTTGTCATCGACGGCTGCGTCGCGGTCGAGGACGAGGATCCACTGCGGGTTAGCGGCAACAATTGCCTCAACGGAAATCTCGTCACCCTTGTGGTTATCGGAGGAATTCTCAATCTCCAGTGCCGGGGTCAGGCCGAGAATCGGGTACAGCGGGCCAATGGCACGGCCCTTCTCAGGAGCGATAAACCCGATCTTGCCGCCGGAGACGTTTACTGCGAGGACCTTCTCGTCGGGATTGTAAGCTTTCTTTGCGTTTGCGACGGCATCGTCAAGCTCCTTGTTCAGAGCCTCGGCTTCCTTGTTCTTATCGAAGATCTTGCCAAGCTCAGTGGTCTGGCGCTTGAGCTCCGAGTCAATCGGCTGGCCTTCACGGACGTTTAGGTCAACGAACGGTGCGTCGCCGGAGAGCTCCTTCAGATCATCGGCATACTTGGTAAAGCGCTGGCCCTGAATGATGACATCCGGGTTGGCTGCCACGATGGCCTCGAGGTTCGGCTCACGGTGGTTTCCGACATCGACGATGGACTCGTCGTTCTTGTAGGCGATGGTGTCTGGCATCAGCTCACGCGGGGCTGCCTTGAGCTTTACTCCCCAGTCGTACAGCGTCTCGAAGGTACGGTTGTCCAGGCTCACTACGGACTCGGGGTTGACCGGAACCTCAACGGGGCCGTTATCCGTGTCGACAGTAACGGTCGATGCCTCTGCAGCCTGCGTGCTGGTTTCAGAGGTCGTGGTGTCCGAGCAACCGGTCAGGACTAGTCCGGTCGCAATGAAGCCAGCAATGAGGCCGGCAATTTTCTTGTGAGCCATGAAGTCACCTTTCTACGCCGCATCTCGCGGCAACGTGTGGTTTCCCCTTGTGGAAATCCACGTTTTCTTAATACTTCGACATCATGTCGCGTTGTGTAGAAGCACATGATGTTGTCGCATGTATTTACACAACATTTCTGTTGCGAAATTGCCTACATCATAACCTGTTCGCAAAAAGTAAGTCAACCCTAACATAGGGTGGACTAACTAAAAATTTGACCTATTTACCACTCACAGGCGTTTTACAGCTGGATGACACTTTCCTGGTAGTATTTTTCTACATCAATACACTCCCCCGAAAGGATTATCGTGACTCGTTTCCGTTTCGCTTCCGCAATCACCGCATCTGTCCTCGTAACAGGCCTGGTAACTGCCGCCCCTGCGCTCGCAGATCCCGACCCGACCACCGGCGTTGAGCTCAACGTGCCTACCTCGCAATTCGTTGCCACCCCGGTCACGTTCGACTTCTCCGATTCCCGCGCCGAAGGCATCCCCGCTCTCAAGAAATACCGCGCCCGTGCATGGGATCTCAACCTGCCTTTCGACGGCGCGCCGATACGACAGCAGGCTGCCAAAGAAGGTCTGAACACGAAGCAAGATTACGTGAACGCGGTTCAGTCCGACGGTGGGCTTACCCGCATCGCGATTCAACGCGCCACAGAGAACGCCTACACAAATGGACTTACCCACGATCGCCCGACAAACTCTACATGCCAACTAGGGGAATTTGACAAGTGTAAAGACGCGTTCTCAGCGACATATAATGGCAAAAAGGGCTGGTCGGAAAATCTAATCTTCGATTTTACTGACGTCGGAATTAGAGACATGATTTATGAGGGTTGGGGAAAGGGCGAAGAGAGCGCCCTCAAGGCAGCCAACGGAAGGTTCCAAAATAACACAGGCCATGTGATGAACCTGATTAACCCGGCTCACCGCTACTACGGTTTCGGGTATGTAAAGGAACTCAACGGCAATAGGTACATAGGCGCCAGTATTGGGTCCCATGTCCCAATCGAGGAGGATACCCTCCCTGCAGGAAAGCAAACGGTTAATCTGTATCGCGCTGCCAAAAACGGCGAAAAGCCCACCGGCATTATTTCGGGCACACCGAGCAACCCCACCCCGAAGCCCCAGGAACCCAAGATAGATCCCAATACCTCTGGCCAGCAGCCAAATGAGACTAGTACCGATTTCAACAACATCAGCTCTAACTCGGATATTTTGTCCTCTGACACTGCAACCGATGGACAAAAGGCTGCTGCGGGCATCGGTCTCGCAGTCGCTATCCTCGCCATCGTCGGTGTTCTCGCCAACATGGCTCAGCAGGCGGGGATCATCACCTTCTAATCGCTAAGCAGGAAAGACCGGCAGTATCCCTGCCGGTCTTTTTGACTGCACAGGTGGGTGCCACCGTGTGTATAAGGTGGCGCTATAGGATTGACACGGAGGAGACAAAACGCCCCTATAACCTACTATCGGAGTTGCGCCGACAGCTGTGCCCTGCCTACTGGCTGGGACGCCTGACGGCCACGATGAGGTCGGTGTGGTGGCGGGAGCCCGCACCGTGAACAACGTCACGGTGGTGACTTTCATGGAGAAGAACCTTCCCCGGGAATAACTCTGCGACCATTGCCGGAGAGAGGCAGTCCTCGCGCCCCTCGTGGTGGGTAAAAATGAGTACTCCCCCTGGTGCAACTAGCTGGTGCAATCTCTCGACGGAATCCACGGTGGGGTCGAGAACCGGATACATAGCGGTAACGAGGTCAAAGGTGCCTAGCTTGAGTTCTTCCAAGCTGGCGATGTACCACGTGACACAGTGCATCCCATCGGCTGCGCGGGCGCGGTCAATGGCCACCGAGGAAGGATCACAAGCGGTGACATCCCACCCTTTACCGGCAAGCCACAACGCATCGGCACCCTCACCGCAGCCGATATCGATAGCTGAGCCACCGGCGAGACCTAACTGTGTCACCGCATGAATGAGTGCGGCGTTTGGATTTCCACTCCACATGCGGTCCAATTGACTGTAGCGATTGTTCCACTCTTCAGCGATCGATGTCATGGAGCTACTCGTCGGTTTGAGCCATTCGCCAACGGATGCCCGCCTCGAGGAAGCCATCGATGTCACCGTCGAGCACCTTGTCAGGATCACCGACCTCGTAGTTGGTACGTAGATCCTTCACCATCTGGTACGGGTGGAGAACATAGGAGCGCATCTGGTTGCCCCAGCTGGCTTCCCCTCCAGCGCCCAGCGCATCCATCGCTGCCTGCTCCTCCTGGCGCTTTCGCTCCAGCAGCCGGGATTGAAGGACGGCCATAGCAGAGGCCCTGTTCTGGATCTGCGATTTCTCGTTCTGGCAGGTCACTACTATGCCTGTAGGAATATGTGTGATACGGACGGCGGAATCCGTCGTATTCACTGACTGACCACCGGGGCCGGAAGAACGGTACACATCCACGCGGATGTCTGTATCCGGGATGTCGATGTGATCCGTCTTTTCCACCACCGGAAGCACCTCAACCTCAGCGAAAGAAGTCTGGCGACGCCCCTGGTTATCAAAGGGACTGATACGTACAAGGCGGTGTGTCCCCTGCTCCACCGACAGCGTGCCGTACATGTATGGATCAGAAACCTGGAACGTCGCGGACTTGATGCCCGCTTCCTCGGCGTAGGACGTATCAAAGACCTGCACCTTGTGGCCCTCTTTTTCCGCCCAGCGGATGTACATGCGCATGAGCATCTCCGCCCAGTCCGCTGCATCGACGCCACCGGCACCGGAGCGAATGGTGACCACAGCGTCGCGCTCGTCGTACTCGCCTGAGAGCATCGTCTGCACCTCCATGGACTCGATGGCCTGGCGGAGGTCCGCACGCTCATCGTCGGCAAGCTCCGTGCCCTCGTTTTCCTCTTCGGCGAGCTCGTACATAACGGGAAGGTCCTCCACGCGCTGGCGCAGGGCGCGAACCTTCCTCAGCGTGGACTGGGTATGGCTCAGGTCGGAGGTAACTTTCTGGGCGTTCGCTGGGTCATCCCACAGCGACGGGTCAGCAGCCTTGAGTTCTAGCTCGCGTGCGCGATCAGACAATGCGTCGAGGTCAAGCACCTTCTCAATGGTGGTTAACGTGTCGGACAGGGACTCAATATCAGAAGCTACATCGGGTTGCACAATGGATAAGCCTACCCATGTAGGGCACAATAGGGTGGTATGAGCACCTCTAACGAGAAGATCACGAAGGACATGTTGCAGAGCATCGCCAAGACGTTCTGCGTACAACACCAAGGGGATGACGACGCGCGTATCGCCCAGTCGCTCGTCTTTAATGCCGGACGCCTCGCCTGGCGGATGCGCGAGACGGGGGTGTCTACCAGGCAGAAGACGTCGGTCTCCGACGTTGTTACCGAGGCCGACGAGGCAGCGGAGTTCTTCGTCTCCCTCGTGCTGCACACCCTTCGACCCGACGACGGCATCCTGGGAGAGGAGGGCACCTCGCAGGCGTCGACAAGCGGAAAAACTTGGGTGATCGACCCCGTCGACGGAACGTACAACTTCGCGTCCGGCTCGGATTACTGGTGCTCAGCTCTCGCACTTGTCACCGGCGACCCGTCTGCACCAGAGACTGTGCACCTCGGAGCCGTCCACCGCCCTGCAATGGGCTACACGTGGTTCGGTGGCCCCGGCATCCCCACCACCTGCTACGGCAAGCAGGTCGCAGGAATCGTCGATGCCGAAGCGTCCCAGATTTGCCTCGGTACCTACGTGCACCCCTCGTGGATCGGCGACGACGAGCTTCTCAACTGCTGGCGTCGCGTCGCCCGCCAGTTCGCCACAATCCGCATGTTCGGTGCGGGGTCAGTTGACCTGTCCAGCGTCGCCGATGGCTCTCTCGGCTGTTGGATGCAGCACTCTGTGAAGGACTGGGACTGGCTGCCCGGCAAGGCTCTGGTAGAAGCAGCAGGTGGTGTCACGGCCGAGGTACCCGCCGGTGGTGTTGTGTGGAAGATCGCCGGCCCGAAGACCGCGGTCGCTCAGATGAAGGAGGCTTTGACATGCTAGAGGACGACCTAGAGCTGGCTACACGCCTCGCCGATGCAGCCGATGAGATCACTCTCGCGCGTTTCAAGGCCCGCGATCTGAAGGTCAACTCCAAGCCAGATCTGACACCTGTTTCAGATGCCGACCTGTCCGTGGAGAATACCCTGCGGGAAATCATCACCCGGGAGCGCCCAGACGACGAGATCCTCGGTGAAGAATTCGGCGGCACGCCCGCAGAGACCGGTCGCCAGTGGGTCATCGATCCGATTGACGGCACGAAGAACTTCGTCCGCGGGGTTCCCATCTGGGCGACTCTCATCGCCCTGTGTGACGGGCACACACCGGTGATGGGCATGGTCTCCGCGCCCGCACTGTCCCGCCGTTGGTGGGCGGCAGCAGGACACGGTGCGTTCCTCAATGGCTCCCCTATCCATGTCTCTGAAGTCTCTCAGCTTGCCGACGCGTCCCTTGGCTTTTCTTCCCTCAGTGGGTGGGCCGAACGGGGTATCCGGAAACAGTTCATTGCCCTGACAGATGCCACTTGGCGCCTGCGCGGCTACGGCGACTTCTGGTCCTACTGCCTCGTTGCCGAAGGTGCCATCGACATCGCCACCGAGCCGGAGGTGAACCTGTGGGACCTCGCGGCCCTCGACATCCTGGTCCGCGAGGCCGGAGGCACGTTCACCTCGCTGGAGGGTGAGCCGGGTCCGTACGGTGGCAGCGCCGTGGCCACCAACGGATTGCTCCACCAGGCAGTGCTCGACACATTCCGCTAGAAACGAAAAAGGGATCGTGGCTGGTATCCAGCCACGATCCCTTTCTTGTTGCTTTTCTACGGCAGGCGAAGGCCGTATCCCGGGTACTCCTCGTGCTCGTTGAGGTCAGCCATGACCTGCTCACTCGTGGTCACGATCGCCGGCGAGTGGATGAAGCCCTGGAGCGGGGTGCGACAGGAGGTATCGAACCCTGGCGCGATGTCCATGCCACCGGACATGAAGCCAACGAGCTGATCCCCGCGTAGGATGGGGGCACCCGAATCGCCACTGGTGGCGCACACGTGGGAGAAGCTCACCGATTCTGAGGTGATGATGTTGAGGCCACAGGTCATGCCCGTGCCCACGCCCTTCTTACAGATTTGCTCGCCATCGTTTGCCTTGCCGGATAGGCTGTTGACGGTCACTCCGTCATAGGTGCGGGACAGCTCGGCCTTCTTCGTGTCGAAGACGATGACCGAGTAGTCGCGGGATTTGTTACCACCGACAATCGTGCCGGTCGGCGCGATGGACTGGGCGTCAGCGGAAGACACCTTCTGCCCGAATTCACCACAGTGCGCGGCGGTAATACCGATGCCACGCCCCTTGGCGTCGTAGCCGACAATGCCGAGGGTGCACAGGTTCAGTGGCGTGCCATCAAAGCCATGCACGAAGATCGGTGTGCCAGGCCCAAAGAGCGCCTTCCCACGGGC
This sequence comes from Corynebacterium glucuronolyticum, assembly GCA_022772305.1. Classification (GTDB taxonomy): domain Bacteria; phylum Actinomycetota; class Actinomycetes; order Mycobacteriales; family Mycobacteriaceae; genus Corynebacterium; species Corynebacterium glucuronolyticum_A. Next base: position 12,082 of record JALFAQ010000080.1, on the reverse strand, counting down.
TTCTGCGTCCCGTGCCTCCTGAGGGATATCGGGCGCATTGAAGTAGGAACTGGCTGCACGGCGTAGTACGCCTCCCTGCTTCAGGGCCATAATCTGGGAGCCAATATCGTATTTCCACTCGTAGTTGAGCAGTTGTTCTTCCTGCTTAGGCTCCGCGGAAGCGGTGGGGACGACGGCAAAAGCCGATGTTGCAATCAGGGAAACGGCGGCGAGGCTAACTCGCGCCAGAGTGGAAACAAGGCGCATTCTTTCAACATAACAGCTTTCACATGAACCTCATGAGATAACACCTGGTCGCGTTTGCCCGGAATCCAATTGTTATCAACATGTTGTCGTTTTGTAACACCTCACGTCCGTTTTCGGCACGAAAAACTCCCCGCGGGGTTCCGCGGGGAGTTGATTTATCGCTTGTGGATTAAGCGAGGTCGAGCAGCACCTGGCCGCCCTGGACAGCGTCGCCTTGGGCAACGTGGATCTTGCCCACGGTGCCATCTGCGGGCGAGGTGATCTCGGTCTCCATCTTCATGGCCTCAAGGACGATGACGACCTGACCGGCCTTCACTTCATCACCCTCAGCCACGAGGATCTTGAACACGGAGCCTGCCAGCGGTGCGGTGACACCGTCGCCGGAGGCTGCCGGTGCGGAGCCGGCACCGGATGCGCCAGCAGCTGCAGTGGTGGAACCACCAATGGTGATGGATCCGAGAGTGCGGCGCTCCTCCTCGACTTCGACGTCGACATCGTAGGCGATGCCGTTGACTGTTACCTTCAGTTTCATGGGTTTCTTCTCTACCTTCTACGATGCTTAGACGTTGAGTGCGTGTCGTTGTTGGAACTTGCGCCCCTGGGAAGCCCAGGAATCGGTGCGCGCGAAGCGAACCGCCCTGACTGTGCCCCTGTTGCCTATGTAGGCAGACACAGCAGCGGAAATCGCCATGAGCGTGTCCTCCGGGATATCGTCATTCAGGCGCTTTTCTACCTCTGCGAGGCGACGCTCTGACTGACCGAGGCGGTGCTGGAGGTCACGCACCATCTCAAATAGTTCAGCTTGTGTGGGCTCATTCATGTATCTTCACAGCCTTCTTACATCGGGGTAAGGCCGTGCTTCTTAAACGGCCTGGTTTCACGCTTGTTCGCAAGAACCTCGAGGGCCATTGCGATTTCAGCGCGCGTATCGGCAGGATCAATGATGTCGTCCACGAGGCCACGGGAAGCAGCCATGAACGGCGTGGAGAAGGTGTCCTTGTACATCTGCGTCAGTTCCTCACGGCGAGCCGCGGGATCCTCTGCTGCGGCGATTTCTTTGCGGAACACCACATTGACAGCACCTTCTGCACCCATGACGGCGACCTCTGCGGTCGGCCACGCGAACACGCGGTCGGCACCCAGGTCCTTCGAGCACATAGCCAGGTGGGAACCACCATAGGACTTACGCAGCTCGATCGTCACCAGCGGAACAGTGGCGTGGGAGTAGGCGTACAGCATCTTCGCACCGTGGCGGATGATGCCACCGTGCTCCTGTGCGACACCGGGCAGGAAGCCGGGGACATCGACAAGCGTCACGATCGGGATGTTGAAGGCGTTGCAGAAGCGGACAAACTCCGCACCCTTGTCGGAGGAGTCGATGTCCAGAACACCGGACATGACCGACGGGTTGTTCGCAACGAAGCCGACGGTGCGACCTGTGATGCGGCCGAAGCCAACCACGAGGTTGCGGGCGAAGCCAGCCTTGACCTCAAGGAAGTCGCCCCAGTCGGCGATCTTGCGGATGATGTCGCGGACGTCGTAGCCCTTCTTGCCTTCCACCGGAACGATATCGCGGAGCTCTTCATCGGGCTCAACGTTGAAGTCCGGATCGACGATCGGGGGCTCCTCAGTGTTGTTCTGCGGGAGGAAGCTCAGGAGCTTCTGCGCAATGAAGATAGCCTGCTCGTCGTCGTCGGCAACGAAGTGGATGTTGCCGGACTTAGTCATGTGGGCATCTGCGCCACCCAGTTCGTCCTGGGTGACTTCCTCGCCGGTGACCTGCTTGATCACACCCGGGCCCGTAATGAACATGTGGGACTTGCGGGTCTGGATAATGAAGTCGGTCAGTGCCGGGGAGTATGCAGCACCACCGGCGCACGGGCCGGCAATGATGGAGATCTGCGGTACCAGACCACTGAGCATGACGTTCTGGTAGAACACCTTGCCGTAGCCGGACAGGGAGTCAATGCCCTCCTGCACGCGAGCTCCGCCGGAGTCGTTGAAGAAGATGAACGGCGTGCCCGTGGTGGCCGAGCTCTTCATCGTGTTGGCCACCTTGTTGGACTGCATCTCGCCAGCGGATCCACCCATGACGGTGAAGTCCTGGGAGGCGATGTGAACCGGGCGACCGAGGACGGCCGCGGAGCCGGTGACCACGCCATCGGCAGGGGCATCAGCCTTGTCCATACCGAAGTGGGTGGTGCGGTGCTTGGCAAACATGCCAACTTCCGCGAAGGTGCCCTCGTCGACAAACTTCTCGATCCGCTCGCGGGCGGTCAGCTTGCCACGGTCGTGCTGCTTATCGATGCGCTTCTGTCCGCCACCGAGGCGAACGCGCTCTTTCTCTTTATTGAGTTGTTCGAGTCGCTCTTGCATTGAGCGTTCTTCAGCCATTTCTTTACTTCCCCTCCTTTACGCGGGCTCGACCTTGACGGACTCTTCGCGGCCACCGACCGACACGCGGTAGGTAATGGGCTCGCGGATCGCGTTGGCGGCACCAGAGGCAGCGTCTGCCTCGCGCTTGAGCTGCTCTTCGGTCTTGCCCACGTTCTTCGGGCCGTCCGGGCGCTCCTGGAAGAACTTCGGTGCGACACCGGGGAACATGGCGTTGGTGAGAACGTCCTCGTCGGTGCCATCGAAGCCCTCGAGCTTCTTGGTCTCCTCGACAAGGTTGTCCCACTCGGGCTCGAGCAGGTCTGCCGGACGGCAGGTGATCGGCTCCTTCTTGGTCTGTTCCTGAGCCTGCTTGACCAGCTCAGGGTTACGCTCGCCAGGGCACTCACCGTAGTAGCCGAGCATGAGGTCGGCGAACTCAGCGGTGAGCACCTTGTAGCGGCCCATGAGGACGTTGAACACGGCCTGCGTACCAACGATCTGGGAGGACGGGGTAACCAGCGGCGGGTACCCGGCATCCTTGCGGACCACCGGAACTTCCTTCATCACTTCTTCGATGCGGTCGCCGGCGCCCTGGGCCTTCAGCTGGCTTTCCATGTTGGAGAGCATGCCGCCAGGGATCTGGGACTGGAAGATGTTGGTGTTGACCAGGGTCTTGGACTCGAACTCGGCGTACTTCGGGCGGACTGCCTTGAAGTGATCGCGGATCTTGAGGAGCTTGTCCATGTCGAGGTCGGTCTCGTAACCGGTGCCCTCAAGCATTTCGACGAGGGACTCGGTCGGGTTGTGGCCAGGTCCAAGGGACATGGAGGAGATGGCGGTATCGACAACGTCGGCGCCTGCCTCGATGGCCTTCATGAGGGTGACCATCGTGACACCCGTGGTGGAGTGGCAGTGGACGTTGATCTGGGTATCCTCGCCGTACTTTTCCTTGATGCCCTTGACAATGTCGTAGGCGGGCTGCGGCTTGAGGAGAGCAGCCATGTCCTTCAGGGCGATGGAATCAGCGCCCATGTCCAGCAGTCGGCCGGCCAGGTCAATGTAGCCCTGGACGTCGTGCAACGGGGAGACCGTGTAGCAGATGGTGCCCTGTGCGTGGCCACCCACCTTCTTCACGGCGTTCATTGCGTGTTCGAGGTTGCGGGGATCGTTGAGGGCATCAAAGACACGGAATACGTCCATGCCGTTCTCGCGGGACTTCTCCACGAACTTGTCCACCACCATGTCTTCGTAGTGGCGGTAGCCCAGGAGGTTCTGTCCGCGGAGCAGCATCTGGAGGCGGGAGTTAGGCATCAACTTGCGGAAGGTCCGCAGCCTCTCCCAGGGATCCTCATTGAGGAAGCGGATGCAGGAGTCGTAGGTTGCCCCGCCCCAGCACTCGACGGACCAGTATCCCGCCTGGTCCATTTCCTCACAGATACCCACCATGTCTTCCATGGCCATTCGCGTTGCCATGAGAGACTGGTGCGCATCGCGCATTGCCAATTCTGTGACACCGATTTTCCTTGTGGCGTTAGAACTCATACATATAAACCTAGGCGAGTGACGAGAATCCTGCATATCAGTTTGGTGTGACGTATGACGCTTTTCGCTCACTTCACCACAAACCATTGCTCAACAATGCCCGAATGATGCAAAACCCCAGTTCGTCAGACCAATCTTAAACACCGTTTACTAAATGTGAAGTTACTCACATACCCCTTTGAATGTGACTACTTTGAGTAGTTTTGCCAACTTTTAGATCAAGACAACCGCTCCCGCCGAAGCTACAGTTACAAGAAATATGTCACTAGTTTGAGGAGCTACGCCCACGCCATGAAAAAGACGCTCTGCGCAATTCTAACCATTTCCGCCATCACTTTCAGCGGCTGCGCATCACCGAACAAGAGCGAGGACGCCACGGATGTCGCGGAGACGGCTATTTCCACCAGAACCACTCAGGTCACAGCTTACCCGGAGAGCTCCGAATCCGCCTCCCCCACGGAGACGAGTGGAAAGAAGAAGGCAAAATCAGAATCCTCAGCCCAGAAATCGACGCGCACGGTGGTCAAGGATGGGGCCACCGTCGTCGTGACTGAGCGCAACTCTGGTGACTCTGATGACAACGAGCCCACCGCGAGGCGAACAGGACAACAGCAGCCAGAGCGTTCTGCAGACAAGCCTGACAGCACCAGGCGCGACGGTGGGCAGATTGCCCCCGCTATCACCGATGACGATTTCAGCGCCCCAGACGGTGATGCGGCGGGCGCTGCTGACGGTGCTCGCTCGGGAGAAAACAAACAAGAGGGGAACGGCACGGGTGTGACCTGTTACAACGAGAACGGCTACGTGTTCATCTCCCGCAACAACGGCAGGACCGGCTTTTCCGCCCAGGTAACCGAGGGTGACTCCCCCAAGGTAGAAAGCCTTGGCGCGACAACGAACAGTGGCTCCATCTCCTACGATTCCTCCGTGGGCAACGGCGACATTGAGGTAACCAAGGACGGTTCTACCTATCGCTTCTCCGGCGACGCCTACCTCGACGGCGACGGCGGTGGCGATTCCTCCATCGACTTCTCTGCAACGTGCCCGCAGTAGTGAATATCAGTACACTGGCAACGCCTTTCGGCGAGGTTGTAGTAGCGACAAGCGGCGGACTGATCGTGCGGGTGCACCTCCCCGGAGCGACCGTTCCCGCGGGCTCCCCGAGCGTGGACAGCAGACGCGCTGCCGAGGAGATTTCTCAATTCCTCGCCGGCACGCGTACGCACTGGGGCGTGGAGTTTGCAATGCCGGAGGCAACACCGTTCCGCACGGCGGTGTGGCGCGCTTTGAGTGAGATTCCGTATGGGCAGACGCTCACGTACGGCGAGCTGGCCGTGCATATTGGCAGGCCGGGGGCTGCGCGCGCCGTAGGCACGGCTTGCGCCATCAATCCCCTCCCCCTCCTTGTTCCTTGCCACCGCGTCGTGCCCGCGACGGGAGGCACGGGTAGCTACGCGGGAGGTGCCGAGATGAAGAAGGCGCTCCTTGAGATGGAGCGCACAGTAAGCGCACGTACCACGTCGTAACCTCCGCTACCACGATGACGAGCGGACGCGCGCTCTGGATAGCGGATCTTAGCGAACGTGACCGCTGTGTTCAGCGATCTCTGCGAGGGCCTTCTCGCCGGCTTCCTCGTCGACGGCTGCGACAAGACTCTTCAAAACGCTGACATCAAAGCCCTCCTTCAGGCCATCCAGCGCGGTGGCGCGAACGCAGAAGTCCGTGGCTATGCCACACACATGCAGGTGGGTGATGCCCCGCTCCCGCAACCATGCGCCGAGCCCCTCGCCATCGCAGGCTCCCTCAAATCCGGAGTAGGCGGCAGAGTATTCGCCCTTGGTAAACACCGCGTCAATGTACTGTTCGACGGGTGCGAGGTGCGGGTGGAAGGCAGCGCCCTCGGTGTCTTTCACACAGTGGACGGGCCAGGAATCGACGAAATCGGGGGTCTCGGAGAAGTGCGAGCCCGGATCGATGTGCCAATCCTTGGTGGCGACGATGTGGCCGTAGTAGCCGCGATGGCCACCGACAAAGCTGGCGATTGCGTGGGCAACGTCGGCGCCACGCGCTGTTGCCAACGAGCCACCGGGGCAGAAATCGTTCTGTACATCGACGATGATGAGAGCAGTCTTCTCACCTGCCGGCGCGTGGCCGGTGTGTGCGTTTGTCTCAGCAGATCCCATAGTCATTCTCCTTGTACGGTGGTGAAGGTTTCGGTCTCAACAGTAGTCTGTGGTGTGCAACAATGGGCACGGCAAAGGCGGATTCAACCCCGCGGACATGGAAATGAAAGGAACGGTGCGCCGATCGTGCGACACTCCCTGACAGCACTTGCTGTCCTTGCAGCTCTCAGTATTCCTGCCACAGGCGGTGCACAGCAGCTCCCCGGTGGCGTGAGTGTGCAGGACGTGCAGGCAGCTATCGCGCAGCCGATTTCGGTTCCTGCCGGTGAGACGATCACAGTAGATCTCGGTGTGCCGGTGCAGGCCGGCTACTCCGGTGAGGGCTGGCAGGTGAGCACCTCCGGCACGCAGGTGACCGTCACTGCACCAGCCCAGGGCGGGTCAACCATTTCCGTTCCCGCCCAGGCCGCGGGATATTCCGCAACAATCACGCTCGTCAGTGACCCCATCGCCGAAGTGCCAGCACCGGCACCTGCCCCCGCACCCGATACGAACGACGGCGACACCTCCGCTGGCTCTGGCGATGCCGGCAACGCCGGTGGTTCCGGCGCGGACGGTAGTACGGCTCCAGCTACACACCCCGAACGCCAGCAGGCATCACCTGTATCAGACGCGGAAGCACGCCGCATCGACCTCACGGCTGAAATCTCCGGGAACACACTCACTGCACAACTCGGCATGCTGGAGGCAGCACGGCTGTACAACGAGTTTTCTGGTGTCGACCAGGAAGGACTCAAGATCCGTTATGTGGACGCCAACGGTCAGATCATCGAGGGCGTGAAGCGGAACATTGACAAAGCCAGTCGTACCCTGACCCTGACGTACCCGGACGGCGAGACCCCAGATAACCCGTTCATCATCCAGGTGGTGCGTGATGGCGAAACGGCTATCGCCATCGTTACTCTCACCGACCCGAACGCACCCGGGGAAAACGCCTCCCCGACTGCCGGCGAGGACACCGCCGCCGGGAGCGATGCTGCACAGGATGAGTCTCCCGACAATGGTTCCGGATCCTCCGTCACCTCCCTCATCGGCATCGCCGCGCTTGCCGGTGTAGGTGTGCTCGTCCTTCTCGCGGTCATCCTGACGGTGGGAAGGAAGCGCGACTAGCATGGCCTCGCTGTTTTCTCGGCTGTCCGGCCTCGATGGGAAGGGCTACGGCGCGTACAAGTCGCTCACCGGCCGGTACGACATGGGATCCATGACGCTCGTCATCGATCGCGTGCAGTCCGACCCGTACGCCCCACCGTCGAAGTTCCATGTGGAGGTGCCAAACCCCACGCCCGAGCTGAACCCGGTACCGGTGTGTGACCACCTCGCACGTCGTGTAGCGGAGGCTTTTCGTGGGCACCGCGATCTCAGTATCGACGCGCCGGGACAGGAGGTACTCCCCACGGCGGCCTGCGTCGACCGTGATGGGACGCTACACATCCGGTTTTTCGTCCACCTCCCGGCGCGCGGGCGCCGGATTCTTGGCCGCGCAGCAGCCCATCTCGTCTGTGATGACCTGCCGAAGGCGATAGAGAAAGCCCTCGCTGGCTTCGCCCCGCGGCCGGCGGTGGAGTTGTACAACCAGCAGGAAGAGATGCGTGCACAGCTAGGCGATCTCGTTGCCTTCGTCGCCGACGGGGCAATCCTTCCCCGCGCCACGGGAACATCGCCCCTGCCACTTGTTTCCGCCATTCCCTTTTGCTCCCCTGCCTCCCTGCGCACGGATCTTGCCGGGGTATCGGGAATGGGCATTCCCCGCGGTGTCACCGTCATCGTCGGTGGGGGTTTTCACGGCAAGTCCACGCTGCTCAATGCGCTCTCACTTGGGGTGTACAACCACACACTTGCCGACGGCCGGGAGTACGCCATTACGAACCCCACCGCTGTACACGTGCGGGCGGAAGATGGTCGTGCGGTTGCCGGGGTGGATATTTCGGAGTTCATCTCCTCGCTTCCAACCGGTGCGGATACCACCCGCTTCACCACGGCTAACGCCTCCGGCTCGACCTCCCAGGCAGCCTCCGTCATGGAGGCTCTCGAGGCCGGGGCTGAGGTATTGCTTATCGACGAGGACACCTCTGCCACCAACTTCATGATTCGCGACGCGAGGATGAAGAAGCTCGTCACGGTTGAGCCTATTACCCCACTTGTCGATCGCGTTCGCGCTCTTTGGCGCGATCACGGGGTGTCCACCGTTATTGTCGCCGGCGGTTCCTCTGCTTTTATCGATGTCGCCGACACGGTCATTGCGATGGAGGACTACCAGCCTCACGACGTGACTGAGAAGGCACGCGCGCTTGCCGAGGATGTCGACGAGCAAGCGGATTTCACCTCTCCGCGGGCGCGCGTCGTCACAGATCTGCGTGTCACCCACGGCAAGCGGAAGAAGTACCCGCAGGCCAAGGGCAAAGGCGAGATTCGCCACGGCAAGGATTCCGTGGATATTTCCGCGGTGGAGCAGATCGTTTCCGGTTCACAAACAGCGGGTATTGCCCGCGCGCTTGGATGGGTGGAAGATCACCTTGATGGACACACCACCCTCGCAGAGCTCGCGTCTGAATCTGCAGACCACACTGCTGACCTTATCCACGGCTCATCCCACCCCGGCGCGCTCGTGCAGCCTCGCGCCCTCGAGGTTGCTTTCGCGCTGAGCAGGCACCGCGGGCTGAGCGTCCGCTAACGCAGGTCGACCAAATTCGACCTCGACAGCTTCAGGCGGGTTCCTCCGAACCCACCTTCACATGTATTCCGTCAAGAAGCACCATCCATCACAGCGGGGAGGGCGAATTAAACGGCGCTCTTATGCTGTCATAATTGCGCTATTGCAGTGGCCCCATTGACATGATGTTCTGCCACAGATTCCACTGATCGAGAAGCTGGTGGACGGTGTCCGGCGAATCTGCAGAGGCGTTCAGCTCACCGTCTTTCAGGTGTGCGTCGACGGTGATGACTTCCTGGTTGTCGTAGAAAAGCGCGCGGTGCCCGGCCGCACCGTAGCGGATCACGGGCGTTAGGTTCATGCCATCGACAGACAGGGGCGCGTTGGGGCGGGTATCAACACCTGTGATGGCAGCGATGGTCGGCACAATGTCGAGCGTGGAGACAAGCTCGGTGCAGGTGCTTCCCGGAGTGGTCACCCCTGGCCAGCGGATGACGAGCTGGGTGGAGTAATCATCACCAACAGGATTCGGGCTGACGGCGACAATCACGGCCTCCGGGTTGAGATCGGCCACGTCGGTATCGAAGCGCCGGCATTCGATGAGCTGTAGGCCACCTTCACCCAGGTATTCCGTTGAATTCAGTGGAATGATCTCTTCAATCCGAGTTTTGGGTTTGCGCTGCTGATACTGGCCGGTCAACAACGCCAACCGACTCTCGGCGAAGTCAGCAGAGGTCGTGTGAGCGTTGATGAAGCGCAGGCCACAATCGAGTGGTAGCCCTTCATGTTCGGCAGCTGAGATCAAGATGACATCCATACCCGTAACTTAACCACACACATACGCGGCAACCAGAACAGGCCGAGTTTTCCTCCTTACAATGGCGAGAAGGATAGCCAGCAGCTGACAGCTGACAGCTGATCGCCGGTAGCCGGTGGTGAGTGGGCGTAGGCACGTTGAATCGGTGTTGTAGCGCCTCGCAGTACGCTACCAAGAGGGCCAAAGAGAATACTGAAAGGACGACTCGTGACTGACCCTGATCTTTCCGTCAACCAGGAGGAACACGAAGCTCCTTACGGAGTTCTCATCATCGGCGGTGGCCAGTCTGGACTCGCCACGGCCTATTACGTGCGGAAGAAAACGGATAACTTCCTCATCCTGGATAACCAGGAAAAACCTGGTGGCGCGTGGCTTCACGTGTGGGACTCCATGACTTTGTTCTCCGCGTCCAGCTTCTCCAACCTGCCGGGGCTAACCATGCCGTCCACACCCGGTTATCCCACGAAGGACCACGTCATCAGGTACCTCACCACCTACGAGGAGCGCTATCACCTCCCGGTACGTAGGCCCGTCACCGTGACGGATATTGCGTATGACGGCGAGTATTTCCTGGTGAATAACACGTGGAAAGCTAGGGAGATCATCGGCGCGACGGGGACATGGTCGTCTCCATTCATCCCCTCCTACCCCGGCGTTTTCCAGGGTAGGCAGTGGCATTCGGCGCACTACCCCGGGCCGGCGCCTTTTCATGGACACTCCGTCGCCGTCGTGGGCGGAGGCAATTCTGCCGCGCAGATCGCCGCAGAGCTGTCCGCTGTCGCGACTGTCACGTGGTTTGCACGCAGACCCCCTCGTTTCATGCCCGACGATGTCGATGGCGTGGCACTGTTTCGCCGGAACCGACAGCGCATGCTGGCGATTCAGCGGGGCGAGGAAGACCCCGGCCCCGATTCTGATTTGGGGGATATTGTCGTCCTCCCCCAGGTAAAAGAAGCCCGCGATACCGGCATCTTGACTGCCACCCCCATCTTTTCCACCCTCGATGACCTTCCCCACGATGACCTCATCTGGTGCACAGGTTTTCGACCGGCACTGGGGCCACTTCGTCCCCACCTCGACAATCCGCACGTGCACCTCGTCGGGTACGGCGATTGGGTCGGCCCGGGGGCTGCAACCATCACCGGTGTCGGTCCGTATGCCAAGCAGGCTGCAGCAGCTGCAACAGTGGACCTGTAGTTTGGGCACGCCAGTGCATCAAAAGGCACGCCCCGTCCTTGTGCATCCCACCCCACCTTGTGTACTCCTCCACCTCGTACACTCCGACCTTTCCACGGCCTTCCGGCCTTCTAAAAACTACTAACGCCACCAGGCAGGTGGCTTCTTCTCGGGGCACGCGCATGCCCGAATCTGGCCACGGTGGGTGGTGGCTACCCACGTCCACTTTTCTAGGTTTTTTATTTATCTAGCTTATACACCGTTCGACTTTATTCAACCGACAAACTTTCATTACCACCTACATGCAGGGCTTTTGCTACCCCATTTGTAGTTTTGGCACGTTAATGTCGTCTAAGTGATTTTTAAGCAAACTCTCGTCGCCGCTGCGATCGCAGTGGGACTCATCGCGGGCGCAACACCCGTCATCGCACAGCCGTACTAATCCGTCACCCAGGGAGACAAGGCCATCCTCCTGCCGCCCGGATCCAACAGTGGTAGCAAATGCACCATTGGCTACAACGGCAACGGATTCAGTTACGTGTCCGCGGAAAGCGTCCCGTAACCGGGTGCAATTTACCAATGATGAGTCCGCTTTGAAAACACTGTGGCTGATGATCTGCAACATTGAAGATAAACGAGCACTACGCCGCGCCAAGGAAGGAAAGACAGCCTCGGCATCTGCAGGACGGCTCGTGGAAGGAGCCCGAGTCAGTAACTGGAAGCAAGCAATCAACCAAATGGCACTCACCCACCCAGACCGCTTCGACAAATACATGTAACCAAACCCCACACACAAACAACTCGACACGCTCCGAAAACTGCCCTTAGCACATTTGAACCGGGAAGTGGTGGAACCCGAAGGATCAGCCCCAGACACCCTCACGCCAAGAGCGTACCATCAATATTTCACCAGTCCACAGAGTAAAAACAACCCTATTTAGACACACGTTTGGTTGTGTCCAGTAGCGTGGTGTATGAGTTACTGCGGTGGTGGCCCTGTTTATAGGTAGGGCGACCATCGTGGGACCTGTCAAATCAACTGCTAGATTTCCTTGAAAGGATGAGCCACGATGGCCGCTGCGCCTAATTCTA
>JALFAQ010000039.1 GCA_022772305.1 Corynebacterium glucuronolyticum | reverse complement strand
CGTCATGAACTTCTCCTCGCCGTACTTCTCCTTGGTATCGGCCTTGTTTAGGCCCTGAAGGGCACCGTAGTGGCGCTCGTTGAGGCGCCAGTCGCGGGTAACGGGGATCCACAGGCGGTCGGCCTCGTCGAGGGCGATGTTCGCCGTCTGGATGGCGCGACGCAGGAGGGAGGTGTAGAGAATGTCGGGAAGGATGCCCTTTTCCTTGAGGAGCTCGCCACCGCGCTTAGCCTCGGCGCGACCCTTTTCGGTCAGGGCCACGTCGACCCAGCCGGTGAACTGGTTGGATGCGTTCCATTCGCTCTGCCCGTGGCGGAGCAAGATCAATTTTCCTTGAGTCATACCCTCAGTTTGCCATGACTTTTACTGCTTGTCGACGCTCGGTTCCCCGGTCGCGTCTCGGCCTCCGCACCGCTCAACCTCCCGACCAACGTATTCCTGGTATAGGCCGTAGAGCCGCTCAGCGGTCTTTGACCAGGAGTATTGAGATGCATGGGCGACAGCGTTTCGCCCCATGTTAATCCGGGTCTCATCGTCGACAAGCAACGAATCGATGGCAGAGGCCCACTCAGCAGGGTCGTGCGAGCAGACCAGAACCCCCGACGTGCCGTCGGCGACAGCGATAGGCAAACCGCCCACGTGAGCTGCGACGACGGGGGTGCCGGTGGCCTGCGCCTCGAGGGCGACGAGACCGAAAGACTCGTTGTAACTTGGGACCGCAACGATATCGGCGGCCTGATAGATGCGGACGAGATCCTCCGGCGGGCGCGGGGGCGTGAACCGGACGTAACGAGAAATGCCAAGGTCAGCGACGAGAGACTCGTACTCGTGCGGGGTCGTATTCTGGCCGGAGGGGCCACCGCAGAAAACGGCGCGCAGCGTGTAATCAGGATCACGCTTAATGATCTCCGCCAATGCCCGAATCAGAACATCCGGGCCCTTAAATCTCTGCAACCGGCCAACAAACGCGACCACCTTCGCCTGCAGAGGCAGCCCCAACTCGCGGCGGGCCTGCTCCGTCGCCCGGCCCGTACCCGGCGTAAACAGTTCTGTATCAGCGCCCGGATTGACTACCACAACCTTGCTCATGTCTGCGTCGTAGTGCGCGACCAGATCGGCCCGCTCCTCCACCGTATTCGCCGTAATAACGTCAGCGTTATCGATAATCTGCTGCTCACAGATGCGGCGTGCCTCCGACTCCTTCGTATCGTTCAACGTGCGGTGTGCGTTCTTCACTGCAGCCAGCGTGTGGGCTGTGAACACAAGAGGCACATTCCACAGGTCGCGCAGCAACCAGCCAACCTGTCCCGACAGCCAGTAATGTGCGTGGAAGAGGTCATAAGTGAGGTTGTTGCAGCGGACGAAACTCAGAATCCCGCCTGCAAAGGCCGCCAGCTGCGTCGGCAACTCCTCCTTCTCCAACCCTTCATAGGGGCCAGCAATGATATTGACCACCCGCAGATTCTCCTGCACATTCACGATCTCCCCCTGGCTCGGGCTCGTCGCGCGGGTGAAAATATCCACCATGACGCCCTGCGCAGCGAGCTTTTTGGCCGTGGAGATCACGTAAACATTGAGACCGCCGGCATCACCCGTGCCTGGCTGCATAAGGGGTGAGGTGTGCATGGAAATCATGGCGATACGCATGCCACCATTGTACGGATGGTATAATTTCGCCCTAAAAAGTACCTATCAGTAGGTGTAGTCTACTAAAACGTAACCAAACTTATAGCCAGCGGAAGGAAGCACCCCGTGTCTCAGGCATACGAAACAAAAGCATGGCTCAAGCATTACGCCCCTTGGACCCCACACGAGCTCGACTACGGCGATACCACCATCGCGTCGCTCTACCAGGACAACCTCGAACGCAATGCGGACAAGCCAGCCACCTACTTCTTCGGTCGCACCATGACATTCGCCGAGATGGACAAGCAGGTCCGCCGCGCAGCCGCCGGTCTCCGCGCTTTCGGAGTGCGCCCCGGCGACCGCGTCGCACTGTGCATGCCGAACTGCCCACAGCACATCATCGCCTTCCACGCCGTCCTGCAGCTCGGCGCTGCTGTGGTTGAGCACAACCCGCTATACACCGCCCATGAGCTGGAGGATCCCTTCAAGGACCACGGCGCCCGCATCGCCATCTGCTTTGACAAGACCAGTTCCACCCTGGAGAAACTCCGCGACACCACGCCGCTCGAGACGATCATCTCCGTCAACATGATCAACGCCATGCCGCGCTACATGCAGCTCGCCCTCCGCGTTCCGCTGCCGCCGCTGAGCAAGACTCGTGAGCGTCTTACTGGCTCCGCCCCCAACACAGTCCCCTGGGAGACCCTGTGCTCCTCCGCCATCGGCGGCGACGGCTCCGACATGACATTTCCCGAGGTAAAAACCGACGACACCGCCGTCATCCTGTACACCTCCGGCACCACCGGTGTCCCGAAGGGCGCGCAGCTCACCCACGCCAACCTGTACTCCAACGTGAAGATGGGTGCCGCCTGGGTGCCCGGCTTCCCGCACAAGGATGAGCGCATCCTCGCCGCTCTCCCCCTCTTCCACGCCTACGGCATGACCTTCGCCGCCACCCTCCCCTTCTACGACGGCTCCGAAATCGTGCTCCTGCCCACCCCGGACCTCAAGCTCATCATGCAGGTCATGAAGAAGCACAAGCCCACCTTCGTCCCCGGCGTCCCCACCCTCTACGAGAAGATCCTCGAGGTGGCTGAACAAACCGGCACCGACATCTCCGGCGTGGCCAACGCCTTCTCCGGAGCCTCCACCCTCCCGATCTCGCTCGTTGAGCGCTGGGAGCAGGCCACCGGTGGCCGACTCGTCGAAGGCTACGGCCTCACCGAGTGCTCCCCCATCCTTACCGGCAACACCATGGACGGCAACCGCCGCCCCGGCTGGATCGGCGTCCCCTTCCCGGACACCCTCATCCGCATCTGCGACACCGAGGATCCCTCCCGCGTTGTCCCCGACGGCGAAGAGGGAGAAATCCAGGCCAAGGGCCCACAGGTATTCAAGGGCTACCTCAACAAGGATGAGGCCACCGAATCCAGCTTTGTCGACGGCTGGTACCGAACCGGCGACATCGGTGCCATGGACGACGAGGGCTACATCAAGATCGTCTCCCGTCTCAAAGAAGTCATCATCACCGGCGGCTTCAACGTCTACCCCGTGGAGGTGGAGGAAGTCCTCCGCAGCCACCCCGACATCGCCGACGTCGCCGTCGTCGGCCTCCCCCGGCGCGACGGCTCCGAAATTGTCACCGCCGCCATCACTCTCAACGAAGGCGCTGCCCTCGACCCCGAAGGCCTCAAGGAATACTGCCGCACCCAGCTCACCCGCTACAAGGTGCCGCGCAAGTTCTACCACTTCGAGGACATGCCCCGCGACATGATGGGCAAGATCCGCCGCCGCGAAGTACGCGACCAAATCATCGAGCGTCACGACCTCAAGCCCGCCGAATAGGTTCCCGGTCCCCCCCGCTAGCGCAGGTTGCCTTTTGCGGCCTGTGGACTTGAGCAGTTTTCACGGATTTCGCGGTTTGAGCGGCTCACTGACTTTTCAGTCGGTGGGCCGCTTTCTTTTCGTTAGTTGCATTGTCTGCTTTGCAGCCCGTCGGGATCCAGGGACTCGGGCTTCTGGAGGGTCTGGGCCGCCTTCTGGACCGAAGGGTCTGCAAAGCGGCCCATCCGGATCCGAGCATGTGGCCTTCAGCTGAGCTTGGGCCGCAAACGGTATCCAGCACTCAAACGTGGCCCATCCGGAGCCCGGGACTCAGGCTTCCACAGGGGCTGGG
Source organism: Corynebacterium glucuronolyticum (assembly GCA_022772305.1). Classification (GTDB taxonomy): domain Bacteria; phylum Actinomycetota; class Actinomycetes; order Mycobacteriales; family Mycobacteriaceae; genus Corynebacterium; species Corynebacterium glucuronolyticum_A. Next base: position 5,103 of record JALFAQ010000039.1, on the reverse strand, counting down.
CCGCAAACGGGATGCTCTGCTTCAACGCGGCCCGTCCAGTTCGAGGTACTTGAGCCTCAGGAGAGGACGGGCCACCTTTCTAGAGCCACCGATTCGGAACGCGGCCCTTCCGGTTCCGCGCAGCCAAGCTTGAGAAGCGCTTGGACCGCAGTGCGTTTGACCGGTTCCTAACACGGCTCGAGGAGATGCCGGATTAGGGAAATCGTATGGATGAGGGCCGCAAACGCGAGGAGGCGATCCCGAATACGGCCCGGGCGGTGGCGCTACTTGGATTTTGTCGAACGATGGGCTGCAAAAGAAGGCCCCTGTCTCGCTATGTGATGTTTTTGTCTCATTTGTAGCAGGTTATGGGCTTTTTCACATTCAACCCGCGAACTGAAACAAGGGCGTAAAGGTTAGGTATGACAACTTTGAAGCATGGACCACGATTGGTAATTATCGGCCTCGGCCACGTCGGCTCACAAGTGCTGACGGAGGCTGTGCGGGCAGGAATTTTTGCGGAGATCGTCACCATCGACAAGAAGGATGGGACGGCATACGGCGAAGCGCTCGATCATCACCAGGCATCGGCGCTGCCCGGCAACCCCGGCGTGAAGCTCCGCAGCGGCGATTACGAGGACTGCAAGGACGCAGATGTCATCATCTGTGCGGCTGGCCCCTCTATGATTCCGGATGGAACCGGATCACAGCCCGACCGGTCGACGCTGACGGAGGTGAATGCGAAGGAGATCCGCCAGGTGATGACGGATCTGACCGCTGTGACGCGGGATCCGGCGCTCATTTTTATCACCAACCCGCTGGATACCATGGTTTTCTTGGCGGAAAACGAGTTCGGCTACCCGCGCGCGTTTGGCACGGGCACGATGCTCGATTCCTCGCGACTGCGTCGCATCGTTGCTGATCGGTTGGGGATTTCCCCGGAGACGGTATCGGGCTACATGATGGGTGAGCACGGTTCGACGGCGTTCCCGGTTTTGTCGCGCCTGACCGCCTGTGGCATCCGCGCTAACGAGTTCAAGGAGCACTTCGGTGTGGAGCTCGACCCGGAGGAGGTCCGCCAGTCGGTCGTGTCGGCGGCCTACGACGTGTTCAACGCCAAGGGATGGACCAATGCGGCTGTGGCCAGGTCTGCTGTGCTCCTCGCCCGTGCGGTGCTTTTCGACGAGAAGTCGGTCTGGCCTGTTTCCTCCACGTTGCGTGGGGAATATGGGTATGACGGCAACGTGGCGTTCTCGATCCCGTCGGTGATCGGGGCCAATGGTGTCGAAAAACGGTTCGCTGTGTCCCTCAACGAGTGGGAACAGAAGGCGCTGGAGGCGACGGCTGCGGATATTCAGCACACCATCGCCGACGCGAAGGTCACATACTAAGACCGACCCAGACGGGCTCGGGGTGAAGCTCGATGCCCGTCTTGGAGAACACGCCGTCGCGGATGGTGCGGGCAAGCTCGACGATGTCCGCGGCGGTGGCGCTACCCCGGTTGGTCAGTGCCAGCGTGTGTTTGGTGGATAGCCGAGCGGCAGCACCCTCGCCGGGGTAGCCCTTGTTAAAGCCGGCGACCTTGTCGATCAGCCAGGCGGCGGAGAGCTTCACCTGGCCGTCGTCGGCGGGATAGCGGGGGGCATCGGCGGGGAGACGATCGGCAACCGCGCTGGTGACAATGGGATTGGTGAAGAAGCTACCGGCGCTCCACGTGTCGTGGTCGGCGAGGTCGTAGACCATGCCTTTCCCGCGTCGCAGTTCGAGGACGGCCTCGCGGACCTCGGCTGCGGGGCGACGCTCGCCACCATGGGAGGCGCCGAGTTGATTGGCTAGTTGGCCGAAGCGGAGGGGGTGGGACAGGCCGTCGGCAAACAGCTCCAGTTCGATTTCCAAGACGACGGCGCGGCCGGTGAATTTCAGGTTGGAGTAGCGGTAGGCAAGGTCGAGGGATTCCGCATCGACCCACTCCACCTCGCCGGTGTGGCGGTTAAAAATCTTCACCCGGCGCAGAACATCGGCTATTTCTGCTCCATAGGCGCCGACGTTTTGCACGGGGGTAGCCCCTGCGGAGCCGGGGATTCCACTGAGACATTCGATGCCACCGAGGCCTGCCTCAACTGTGGTGCGGACGACATCATCCCAGTGGGCGCCGGCTTCTGCGCGGACGGTGGTGCCGGAGATATCTACACGGTCCATGCCCATGATGACGGCGGTTAGGTCGAGGGGGCCGTCGGCAACAAGGAGATTGCTTCCGCCTCCGACGATGAGGGCATCAGGGTGCGCTTGTACTGCTTCCACCACGGCTTTTTGGGTGGTGCAGCGGTAGGCTGCGCGCGGGGAACCACCTACGTGGAGGGTGGTGAGCTCCGCGAAGGTGACGTCGATTTGCTCGGTGCCGGCAGTCTGCGTGGAATCAAACACACCTTTAACGGTAGTCTTAAGCCTATGACTGCACGAAATGAAGTAACCGTAACTGTCCCCCATTCCACAGAAAAGGTGCTCCAGGCATGGCGCACCCAGGAGTTCTGGGAGTTTGACACCAAGAACCTGTCCACCGAGCCCGGCGAGGTGTACGAGTTCACCGAGGCCGACGGCAAGGTTGACGTCACCCTGTACGAGGTTATGCCGATGTCGCTTCTCCCGGAGGCGGTTCAGGGCATGATCAGCCAGGACCTGAAGATCAAGCGCACCTTCCACCTCGAGGACGAGAACACCGCCAACTACCACAGCGATGTGAAGGGCACCCCGGTCGACTTCGGCGCGGATATCGCCGTGTCCGGCGAGGGTGAGTCCACGACGCTTACCTACTCCAACACCGTAGACGTGAAGATTCCGTTCATGGGTGCTGCTATCGAGCCGAAGGTGACCGAGGCACTGGAGCAGCTCACGCAGCACGAGGCTGAACTCCTCGGGCAGTGGATCTCTGAAAACCTCTAATGGGGAAACTGGGCAAGGCCCTCATCGGGATTCTTGTCGTGGTCGCTGTGCTGGCGGCCGCGGCGGAGTTTGGGCTGCGCTGGTACATCGGCAATCAGCTGGAGACCTCCGTGCGGGCGCAGAGCACTGTTCCCGTGGAGGAGGAGCCGTCGATTGCTTTTGGCGCTACCCCACTGTTGTTTAGTCTGGTGACCAAGACGATCCCGGAGGTGGATCTTTCTGTCCCCTCCACACTAAATATCAGTGACGGTGGCGATGCCCCGGTGATTAGCGGTGCGCCGGCCGCCGATGTCGCGCTCACCGATCTGGATATCTCCAACCCGGAGGTCATGCGGGCAGGCCACATGGTCGCCCACGTCGAGCTTCCCGACGAATTCCTGCTCGCCACCATTCAACGGCAGATGGCGGACAACCCGCCGTCGACAGGCAGTGCGCTCGGCGACGCTCTCATCCAGCAGTTCCTGCGCATCAGCGACGTGACAAGCCACGCCGACACGCAGACGGTGGACATCGAGTTCGCCGACGGCATCGCCACCCTCGCTCTGGAGCCACGGGCCACGGACGGGCAGCTCACGTTCACGGCCAACGCTGCGGAACTGCTCGGTTTCGACGTGCCGCAGGAGGTTGTCGATGCGATCTCCGAGTCCCTTGCCTCGGCTGCACAGGATGCGGCCGGTCAGATGAGCGTCGACAAGCTAGACGTGCGAGATGGACTGATAGACCTCACGGTGAGCCAAGACAACCCCAGTTTTGCTACGCAACAGTAACCCACGCGGCGGGCAACGTACGTGCCACCGCTTCCTCCCGCTGGGCAACACGGATGCCCAGGGGGATTTCCTCACTCACGGCCTCCTTGATGGCGATGAACTCGCTGAGCAGCGCCGACTCGTCGGTGAGGTAGTCGCGGCGGGGAACATACTCAATCTCTGTCGCCCCCATCGCCACCGCAAGGCGCGCCTCGGCGGCCTTCACCAGCGTCTGCGAGGCACCGAGGGGGTAGCCAACGACGCAACGCACCGTCGGCGCCTCCAGGGGTAGATGGGTAGGCAAAACGGCGATGGGTTCGTCGGTTATTGGACTGGCAAGCGGGTCTAAAAATTCACGCATGGCACAATACTAGAATGAGCACCCGAACGGAGACTATTAAGCGACTGCGTGAGGCCACCCGCCGGATAATCATCCGCAAGGGGATCGGCGGTTGCCGGATCGACCGCATCACCACAGAAGCAGGCCTGTCCCGGGGAGCCTTCTACTCCAACTTCAGCAGTCTCGACGAGCTCCTGTCCTCCACCCTCACCGAGCACCTCACCGGACTCACCAAACGGGCACTCGCCCTCGACGACCGCTGGTCCGACTCCATCACCCGGTTCACCCCTGAGTACTCCTCACTTTCCGACGGCGACAAGCTTTCCACACTGTTGCGCAACGCCGCGGTGGCCTCCGGGCTGGACGCCGACGCAGAGATCATCAACCTGGAGATGATCGCCGCCGTCACCCGTGGCCAGTTCAGCGATCTCCCGTTAGACGCGTTGGAAGAGGCTCTTTACCACGTGGCCACCGTCGTACTGTGCGCTGTGGGCAGGGTTCCTGCCTCCCCCGATGCCCCGCTCGGACTCGCCCTACTGAAACTCGCCCCCCGCGACGAGGTCACCACCCGCCTTGCCACCATCGCGCTCACGTCACTGTCGCGACCCGCCTAGTTTTTCCAGAGTCGCTTTGTCGGTAGAAAAGAGCGAATCTACCGTTTGGTACGAGTAGAAACCTGTCCCGTGCATAAGCTCCGGCGGAATCTTCCACGGACCCACTCGTTTTGTTGGACTTGCGAGGTTAACAGCAGCCACGTACTGCCCGGCACCGACATCTTCGCCGTAGCACTGGGCGGCGGTAAATCTGGCCACCGTGGAAATCCTGCACCCCACCTTTGGACTCCACGACACCGATGCCGACAGTACCGTCGATGACCTTCTCATCGGAGGTCGGGTATCCAAGCCACCCAGCTTCGAAGCCGTTTCTCTCCCAGGTGTGCATTGTCACATTTGGTATAGCATGGGCCCCGGTTTGTGGATGCCAGTAGATAAAACCAGCTGTAAACCGCTGGCGGTAGCCCACCCCGTCAGGGTTTTGTGCTTCCGGCTCGGTTGGCCACCCCAACCAGTTTGCTGGCCAACCAAGCTGTGTGAACTT
>JALFAQ010000029.1 GCA_022772305.1 Corynebacterium glucuronolyticum | reverse complement strand
CTCAAGCTGGCAAACCTTGCCGAAACCGGTGGCGAGGCGAAAAGCCTCATTGCCGAGGGCCAGATCCGCGTCAACGGCGAGGTGGACACGCGCCGGGGGAAGGTCCTGCGCGAGGGGGATGTTGTGACGGCACCCGCCGGCGAAGCCGTGCTGGTCACTAACGTCGCAGACGATGTCGATACCGGTTTTGACCCGTCGAAGTGGGAGAACCTGTGATGCCTGTATTGAGTATGCCCGAAGGCGTCCCCAGCGGCCTGACGCTGTACACCACCGATAAGGACGCCACCGCCCAGTTCTTCTCCCAGGTCATGGGCTATGGCCTCGACGAGCGCGAGGAGGGCACCTTCCTCACTCTCGAGTCGATCCCCATCGCCACGCTCGCCCCCGCCGATTTCGATGCCTGGTCCGTCGGCTTCAACGTCACCGACCTTGCCGATGCCCACGACCAGATAACCCGCGAGGGAGGCACCGTCCTTTCCGATTCCCAATGCCTGGACCCCGCCGGCGCCCCCTTCTCCGTCATCACTGGCGAGCACTTTTTCGCCGTCGGCGAGCCGGGCACCCCCGTCTGGTTCGAATACGCAGGCCCCAAGCCCGAGGTCGATTTCTACTCCGCCCTGTTCGGCTGGGTTATCGACGGCCCCTCAGAGGCCATCCGCATCGCGTACAAGGAGGGCGGGGCCATCGGCTGGTTCTGGGAGATCCCCTCTGAACCGAAGAACAACTGGGTCGTCTACTTCGGCGTCGAAAACCTGGAAGAGACCCTCGCCAAGGTTGACGAGAGTCTCATTGTTCAGGAAACCCAGGAGTCCTTCCTCGGCCCCACGGCCGTGGTCGCCACCCCGACGGGTCTCACCGTCTGCGTCGCGCAGGTGCCCTACGCGGACATCGAAGAGGAGACGATGCACGAGTCCGACGACGTCTTCGGCGGCGATAAGCAGTAAAAACTTACTGCACAAACCCTTCCCCTGGCCGCCACGTCTTGGACACCGCGATGTTCGTGGCGGCGTTGTTCGTCTCCACATCGGCAACGCGCACGTAGTCCATGACGACCTGGTCGCGCGTGAGGCGGGCGATGCAGTACCCGTGTGCGTCGAAGTCGAGGTGCTTCACCCACGGGTTCGCGCCGGTGATGGTGTCCTCCACGAGCAGGCTCGTGGAGTTATTCTCGGCGTGGTAGCTGCCGAGGTACGTGGTGAGAATCTCATCCACGTTGGGGGCAGAAATCGAGGTGCACACCATCTCCGCGCCGATTTCCTTGTCGTCCCAGATGACGGAGTTGGCCCACTCGGAGTGGATGTCGCCGGTGACAACAAAGGTCTTGGAGGTCGTCTTGGACAACAGGTCCAGCAGGCGGTCGCGGTCGGCGGCGTAGCCGTCCCACTGGTCGGAGTTGACGGCCATGCCGGTGGTGCGCTGGTCGACGAAGTTGAGCGCGGCGTTGGCCTCCGGGTTGCCTTCGATGGTGAAGATCTTCATGGGGCTGAGCATGACGGAGTTGCCCAGCACGTTCCATTCAGCGCTAGAGGTCTCGAGCACGTTCTTCAGCCAGCGGAACTGCTCGCTGCCGAGCATGGTGCGCTCGGGGTTGGCGAAGTTGGCGATGTCGGTCTCGGCGTCGCGGTAGCTGCGCAGGTCCATCATGGTCAGTTCCATGAGGTCGCCGTATTGGAAGCTGCGGTAGATGTGCTTTTCGGGGCTGTCCATGGTGATGCGGACGGGCAGCCACTCGAAGTAGGCGCGCTGCGCGTTGTTGCGCCGGGTGCCCCAGATGCCTTCGGCGGGGTTGTCGGTGTGGTTTTCGGCACCGTCGGACCACGAGTTGTTGGCGGTTTCGTGGTCGTCCCAGGTGACAACCCACGGGGTGGAGGCGTGTGCGGCCTGCAGGAATGGGTCGGTGCGGTAGGTGCCATAGCGGATCCGGTAGTCCTCCAGCGTGGTGATTTCCCATTGCGGGTGGTGGACGCGACTGATGCCGGATTTGCCGGCGTATTCGCCGGTTGCGTATTCGTAGATGTAGTCGCCGAGGAAGACGACGAGGTCGAGCTCGCCGCTGTAGCCGCGCTGCGCCATGTCGCGGTAGGCGGAGAAGAACCCGCATTCCCAGTTGGCGCAGGACGCGGTGGCGAAAGTAATCGACTCCGGTGAGGAGTTGTAGGCGGGGGCGGTTTTGGTGCGCCCGATGGGGGAGGTCGCCCCGCGGTGTACGCCGTCGAGGACAATGAAGCGGTAGTAGTAGATGCTGTCGGGACTCAGGCCTTTGACATCGATGTGGACGGTGTGGTCGTGTTCGGCGGTGGCCACAGCGGTGCCGGTTCCGACGATATCGCCGAAGCCGGTGTCGGTGGCAATGTCCCAGCGTACGGTGACATCGGGGCCGAGTCCGGAGCCGGGGAGGCTGTCGCGGTCGGGGGTGATGCGCGTCCACAGGATGATGGAGTCGGGCAGCGGGTCACCGCTGGCGACGGAGTGGAGGAACGGGAGGCCGGCGCGGGAGGCCTGGTTGTACAGGTCCAGGGGCGCGATGGACTGTTCGGATGGGCTTTGTTGCGCGACGGCGGTGGAGGCAACGGCGGTTCCCGCGGTGATGAGCGCGGAGTAGGCCATAAATTGGCGTCGTGACAGTGTGTTATGGCTCAGCATAACCTCTGACCCTAGGACCCTTATATCGCCAATCCCCGGCGGTTCTCCAAGAATTCACCTGGGCTTTACCTGGTGGGGGTAGCCCCTGCTCTTTTAGACACTGTTTAACGGGGGTAGGGGCACGCAAAGTTCACCAGGTCGTAAATCGAAGGCCACTGTCAGGTAACTCTCTGCCCCTAGGCTGTACGGGAACTGTGAAACTTACTGGTAAAGGTGTGTCTTGTCTCCTTCTCGTCTGATTATTGCATCGGTCGGCGCTGTGTCCCTGGCGCTGACCGGCACTTTTGTGGTCGCTCAGCCCGAGCGAGCCGTCACCGCGCCAACCGTGCGGCAGGCGGCAACGGGCCCGCAGAACTCTGTTGTCCTCCAGCCTGGCGCGAACGGTTCCGAAGTGATCATCAACTGGCAGACGGTCGGCTCCGCCCCCGAAAAGGTCAAGGTCACTGGCCCCACCTCTCAGCTTGTCGACGCTTCGGTCCCGGCCAGTACGCAAATCCTCACCCAGTCTCGCACCGCCACGGTAACCGGGCTGAAGCCCGGCACCGAGTACACCTACCAGGTCGGCTCCGACGAGACGGGCTGGAGCGCCGAGTACTCGTTTACCACCGATGACGGCGACGGCAACTGGAACTTCCTCCTCTTCGGCGACCCGCAGATCGGCGTTGACCTCAAGATCGACGAGCAGAAGAAGATGTGGATGCAGACCGTCGATACGGCGCTCGCCGACGTCCCCGATGCCGCCATGCTTGTCTCCGTCGGCGACCAGGTCGAAGGCTGGGGCTCCCCGCTCGATCAGCACCGCGCGCTCCTCGAGGCCCCGCAGGTCACGAGCCTGCCGTTGTCCACCATCCCCGGTAACCACGAGACGTACTCCGGCGCGATGGAGTACTACAAGTCCTTCTTCACCCACCCCAACCAGGAAGAAGACATCCAGGACTACTACTACGAAAAGAACAACGTCCTGTTCATCGGTCTGGATACGAATAACACGAACTGGCCGCGACACGAGGAATTCCTCCGCGCCACTGTCCAGGAGCACGGTGATGCCAACGACTGGATCGTTGTCATGCTGCACCAGGCGCCGTTCTCCCAGGGCTCGCACGTGCACGATTACGATGTCACCGGCGTGCGTACCGTGCTCGCCCCGATTTTCTCCGAGCTGGGCATCGATGCCGTCTTGTCCGGTCACGATCACATCTACACCCGCTCCCACCTCATGGAGGGCGACAAGCCCGTGATCGTCCCGGCAGCACGCGGGGATCGCCTGGAGCCAGCCAACGGCCAGGTGCTGTACCTGACGGCTACCTCCACCGGCGCGGGCAAGTACTACGACTTCCACGATAAAGACGGCGCAAAGGTGCCGAACGCCCGCATGGAGCACGTCGACGACTTCGGCCACCCGGCCTACGAGTGGACGGCCTTCTGGCGCCAGGATTACGACCCGGACTACACGAAGGTCGAGGTCAGTCCCCAGGAGCTGACCTTTACCACCTACGACGCGGACACGCCGTACGTCATCGACAAGGTGACGATTGCCAACAACAAGGTCCCGAAGTCGCAGAAGTCAGCGACTACCAACACGTCGACAAGCACCACGACCGTGACCGAAGAACCCCTGGCCACGGGCTCCTCCGAGGGGGCAGCGACAGCCGCCATCGTCGTCAGTGTCCTCGGCATCCTCGGTGCGCTCGGTGTCTTGCTTTACGACGCCTTCGGCCCGCAGTTGAACCAGCTTCTAGGAAGGTAAACCATGAAACTTCGTACGCTCATCGCGGCCGGGCTGACCGCGTCCCTCATTACTATTGCGCCTGCCAACGCGCAGACCGACAACAGCTACGACCTGTTCCTCGGTGTCGGCCCCGACGCGTCGAGCGCCAACCTCAACTGGTACATGCCCTCGAGGCAAAACCAGCAGGTGCAGGTGAAGGATGCCTCCGGCACCATCACCACCATCGACCCCCTCGAGGTCAAGCTAACCTCCACGAAAGCCGAATACGCCGCCAAGGCGAACCTCACAGGCCTCACCGGCGGGGAAGCCTACCGCGTCGGCTCCGACACCGCGGGCTGGACCGACTGGTACGAGCTGAATACGCAGTCGCAAACCGACAGCTGGAACTTCCTCTTCTACGGCGATCCGCAAATCGGCTCCGGTAGCCTCGCCTCGGATGCCGAGGGTTGGAAGAAAGCCCTGGATGTGTCCACCGCCGCGCACCCCGATTCCGCCTTCCTCGTCAGCGCCGGCGACCAGGTGAACTCCGCCCTCAACCAGGACGAGTACGCCGACTTCTTCGCTCCGGAGAAGCTGCGCAACTACCGGCTGGCAGTGCAAAACGGCAACCACGATAACGATCCTATTGCCTTCGCCCGCCACTACAACCTGCCCAATGCCCAGGGCTACAACTACTACTACGAGTACAACAACGCGCTCATCATCGCGCTGGACTCCAACAGTATCGACTACAACGGGATGGCGGCATTCCTGCGTAAGGCCGTGGCACAGGCCGGCAGCGGCAAGGACTGGATCATCGTCACCTTCCACCACCCGCCGTACGCCCACAGCTGGCACGCCTTTGAGTCAAAGCCCAAGGCGCTGGCCACCCGCCTCGGCCCGGTGCTCAGCGATCTCGGCGTGGACCTCGTCCTCAACGGCCACGAGCACATGCACACCCGCTCCCACCTCATGACCGGTACGACGGCGCGCCCCACCGATGACACCGACCTCACCCCGCGGGGCTCCGAGGTCCTTTACTACACCGCGAACAGCGCCTCGGGTTCCAAGTTCTACGATTTCGCCTCCTCCGGAACCAAGCGCCACAAGGGCATGACCTTCGAGCAGTCCGTCGCAGACGGGCTCGTCCGCCCCGAGGTCGCCTACTGGAACCAGGACTACACCCCGGATTACACCAACGTTGAGGTTACGCCCACGAAGCTGACGCTGACCACCTACAACGTTGACGACGGCTCCATCGTCGACACCGTCAGCCTGAACAAGATCGTTCTCCCGCCCCTTCCGGACAATCCGGGCTCGGTGACCGAACTTCCGGACCCCGGCACCGTCGTCGAGACGGAGACTGTCACCCCGAGCTCCTCGGAGCAGACGCCGCTGCAGGTGGCAGCCATCGTCACCCCGATTATCTCGCTCCTTGCCATGCTGGGCAGTGCGCTGTGGACGCAGCGGGAGCAGATAATTCACCTGCTTGGCTTGTAGAATTCACCTGTAAGAAAGCTTGGAAGAATACGCTAGGTTCGTCCATTGTTTCCATCCCAAAAAAGGACGAACCACCATGCGTTTCCTCGCACTCGCTACGGCAGTAGCAACCACGACGGCGCTTGTCGCCAGCCCCGCCTCCGCCGCAGAGGAGGGCATCGACGATGTCTTCCTCGGCATTGGCGCAACCAACACCTCCGCTAACCTGTCCTGGACCTCCACCACCCCCGCCACCGACCAGGTGGTGGAGATAAAGGGCGGCGAGTCCGTCCCCGCCACCATCGACATCTCCGACTTCAACGGCATGTACGGCGTTGACGCCGTGCTCACCGGCCTCACCCCGGGCAAGGAGTACACCTACCGCGTCGGCTCCGATGCCGCCGGCTGGTCCGACTGGTACACCTTTACCCCCGAGGCTACGGCCTCCGAGTGGAACTTCCTCTTCTACGGCGACTCGCAGATCGGTGCCTCCAAGGGCAAGAAGGATGATGCCGCGCTGTGGAAGACCACCGTCGAAAAGACGGTGAAGGGCAACCCCGGCACCGACTTCCTCCTGACCGCCGGCGACCAGATCAACGCCGACCGCTCCGCCACCGAGGAGCAGAAGGAAGCCGAGTATGACGCCTTCTTCGCCCCCGACGAGCTGCGCCAGGTGCGCACTGCCGTGCAGGACGGCAACCACGATAAGCGTTCCCTCCAGGCGTTCCACACGCACTACAACCTGCCGAACAGCATCGACCAGAACTACTACTTCACGTACAACAACGCTCTGGTCATCGTCCTGGACACGAACATCGAGGACACGCAGCTGCACAAGGACTTCATCGCCGCCGCCACCGCCGCCCACCCCGAGGCGGACTGGACCATCGTCAGTTTCCACCAGCCCCCGTACGCTCAGAGCTACCACGCCTACGAGGACAAGACCACGTGGCTTCGCGACGAACTCACCCCCGTCCTCTCCGAGTCCGGCGTCGACCTTGTTCTCTCCGGCCACGAGCACATCTACGGCCGCTCCCACCTCATGAAGGCCAACACCCCCGTTGAGCAGGAGAAGCAGGCCGCCCCCGGCGACGTCTTCACGCCTGCCGACGGCGAGGTTCTCTACATCACCGCCAACTCCTCCACGGGCTCGAAGTTCTACGACTTCGCCACCTCCATCGATGAGCGTCACCCCGACCTCACCTTCAAGGAGTCCGTCGAGAAGAATATGCTCGGCCACGGCACCGCCTACTGGAACCAGGACTACACCCCAGACTACACCGACGTGCAGGTGACCCCTACCTCCCTCAAGGTCATCACCCGCAACGTTGACGATAACTCCGTCGTCGACGAAGTCACCCTCAACAAGCCCGGCTCCCGCGATCTCGCCCCCGGCGAGCTCGCCGCCGTGATCATCGTGCCGCTGGTCGCTCTCCTCGCCGGCCTCGGCGCGCTCGTTGCCCAGTTCATCGAGCCGATCCGCGCACAGCTGCGCGCCTGGGGCCTGCCGGTCTAAAAAATGATGGGCCTCACACCCGGTGAGGCCCGTTTTTCTGTCTGCTACCAGATCGTTACGCGATCCTCCGGCGCGAAGCCGTCCTCCACATCGAAGGCCTCATAGAACTCGTCGATGTTCTTGGGGATGACGCTGCAGCGGAACTCGGAGGGGGAGTGGGGGTCGATGGCGAGCAGCTGGGCTGCCATCTGCGGACGCGTCTTCTGCCGCCAGGACATTGCCCACGAGCGGAAGAACGACTGCAGGTCGACCTCCTCGTTGTTGTCGGCTGCCCACTTCTTGTACGCGACGAGCGCGATGCCGAGGCCGCCGAGGTCACCGATGTTCTCGCCGAGGGTGAGCTCACCGTTGACACCCGGGGTTTCGGTGCCCTCCAACGCGATCGGGGTGAGCCCCTGGAACTGGCCGATGAGCTTCGCCGTCAGCTCCTCGAACGCGGCGCGGTCCTCGTCGGCCCACCAGACCTCGAGGTTGCCGTGGCCGTCGTAACGCGAGCCCTGGTCGTCGAAACCGTGACCGATCTCGTGACCGATGACCGCACCAATTCCCCCAAAATTCTCAGCCGGGGTGTGAGAAGGGGAGTAGAACGGCGCCTGCAAAATCGCGCCGGGGAACGTGATGTCATTGACGGTCGGGTTGTAGCAGGCGTTGACGGTCTGGGGCGTCATGACCCATTCGCTACGGTCGTACGGCTTGCCCAGCTGCCCCAGGTGGTAGTTGTGTGAGTTGAGGGCGAGCGCGCGGGCGTTGCCCACGAGGTCGTCCTCGGAAAGCTCCACGTCGTATTTGCGCCACGTGTCGGGGTAGCCGATCTTAGAGTTGAACTGCTCCAGTTTCGTCAGCGCCTTCTCGCGCGTCGCCTCCGTCATCCACGGCAGGTGGGAGATGCGCTCCCGGTAGGCGGCCAAGAGGTAGTCGACGAGTTCGAGCATCTCCTTTTTGCTGGACTCGGGGAAGTACCGGGCGGCGTACAGCTTGCCGAGCTCGAAGCCGAGCCCCGATTCTACGAACCCAAGTGCGCGCTGCCAGCGGTCGCGCTGCTTTTCGGAGCCGGCGAGGACGCGGCCGTAGAAGTCAAAGTTGGCGGCGGAGATCTCGTCGGAAAGCAAGCCAGCCCGCGCGGCGATGATGTGCCACACGCCCCAGGCGTGCCACTTCGACTCGGGAAGCTCAGAAAAAGCCGTTTCCAAGTGCGTGAGGTAGCTGGGCTGGCAGGCGATGACGGTCTGATCGTCGAGCCCCATGGTGCGCAACATCTTTTGCACGCGCTCACCCAGCGAGGAAAGCGAGACCGGGTTGAACGTCTTCACCGCGTCGCGGCAGGCGACATTATCCCAGTGCCCGCGCGCGAGGTAGTGCTCAACCTCAAGAACATCAGCGGCGGACTCATCGCGCCCCGCCAACGTAAGGATCCGTCCCACGTGCTCTTCATATTTCTGCAAAGTCGCAGCGTGTTCGGGCGCGCGGTAGTACGCCTCGTCGGGAAGCCCGAGCCCCGCCTGGACGATATAGGCGACAGCCGCGTCACTAGAGGCGGACTTTTCCACGAAAAACGACGCCGGCGCGGTGATCCCCACCTTGTCCAGCTCGCCGAGGGCCTCCGGTAGCGGCTTGTCCAAAACGTCAAACTCGAGGTCATCCACCGAACCACGGTGCTCCATAAACGAGCGGTAGGCGGTGCCCACCAGCCCCTCGTCGCTTTCCGCCAGCTCCTTGCACTGCTTCAGCGAGTCGAGCCGCAGTTCCTGAAACGTCCCCCACGAGGCGTACTCGGCGGGGATCTCCGTCTCGCGGTACCAGTCACCATTGACTATCTCAAACAAGTCCTTCACGTGTATTTCTCCTACAATCGGGTGGCGTGCAATACAAGTTACAACCTACCGTAGGTGTCCTCGGCGTCGTGGCGGTGTTGGTCTTTCTCTTCGCCCCCGCGTTGCTCCCGAGGCTTTTCGACGCTCCCTACCGCGAACCTGTCACCATCGGCGATGACATCGCCCTCCCCGGCAGTCCCTCGTGCGAACTCGACTTCGGCATGGGCCTCCTCACCGGGTACAAGTGCGGCCCCGACTTCGTCCGCTCGTCGGAAATCGACGGCGTGACCGACCCCGGCCTCGCCGCCCGCCGCATGTGGGAGGCGGAGTTTTTCGCCCCGACGGACCAAAAGCCCGTCACCGACGGCAATGTAACTATGCTTCGCGACGGCGACTTCGCCGTCCTCCTCGCCCCCACCAGCGACGACGGCAAGACCTACACCATCGCCGTCGCCTCCGGCATCCTCATCGACCCCACTTTCGACGCTCTTCAGGCGGTGAACGCGTAAATGAAATGGTTCTTCTACCTCGGTTTGTTCCTCTCCGGCGCAGGCCTGCTCATCAGCCTTGCCAACCTCATCCTCGCGCCGGGCGCGGGCCTGGTCTCGCTCCTGTTCGGCATCGGGTGGGCGGCGCTGTTCACGTGGTTGCTCGCCACCTCCCGGCTGTGGCCGGTGGGGCTGGGGAAACGCTGGGTGGCTGCAGCTCTCGCCTGGGGCGCAGGCACGTCCCTGTTGCTGGTGATGGCCGGCAGTGGCGGCTACATGGAGGCCACGCGGCTGGCGGGCAGTGAGCTCACCATGGCTTCTTTTGCCGGCGCGCTTCCCGAGGAGGTCGCCAAGGGCCTTGGCGCCTTCTTCATCATCTATCTCTGCCCGCGCATCACCCGCCCCTACCACGCGCTCACCGTCGGCATCCTTGTCGGCCTCGGATTCGAAGCGGTGGAAAACTTCGGGTACGGCACTGTCGGCGCCATGTACCACCCCTCCTCGGACCTGCTCGGCATGCTCCAAATGTGGGGCCTGCGCACGGTCGCCGGCCCTGGCCTCCACATGGTCTTCACCGGCATCCTCGCCTACGGCCTCGGCCTCTGGCTCTTCACCTCCCACACCTGGCGCGTCGCCGCTCTTGGTTGGGGCTTGTCGACGCTCTTTCACTTCTGGTGGAACCTCCAACCCTCCTCCGAGCCCGTCCAAATCGCCTCCATCATCGCCTGCGCCATCGTCATGTACTCCACCTTCATCGCCGTCGTGATCCACGCCCTCCGCGCCGCGCGTGCCGACACCTCCCTCTACGACACGCCCACCCTCCTGTTACGCGTGTGACTAATGTGACTAGTGTGGTATCATTCGCCCCATGAAGCGCGTTATTGCACTGCTCACCGTTTTAGCCACAGCCGTACCAACCGCGGGGGCCGTTCCCAACCTCTCCTCCGGCATCGACATCGCCGGCCACCAGCACCCGGCCGGCTCACCCATCGACTGGCACCAGGTCGCCAACTCCTCCCAGGACTTTGCCTTTATTAAGGCAACCGAGGGAGTGGGCTTTACCAACACTCACTTCCCGGTAGATGTCAATGATGCCCGTGGGGCTGGTTTGCACGTTGGTGCGTACCACTACGCCCGCCCTGGCACCGATGCGAAGGCCCAGGCCGCCTACTTCGCCGAGACGATCAACAAGGCCGACACCTCCCTCCCGCCTGTTCTCGACCTCGAGGAGACCGACGGCCTCGGCGTCACCGCCCTGCAGAACTGGACCCGCGACTTCCTGACGGAGACCCAGCGCTTGACAGGCAAGACCCCGATGATTTACACCTACCGTTACTTCTGGATCGAGCAGATGGGGAACACGACTGAGTTTTCCCAGTACCCGCTCTGGTTGGCGGCGTGGCAAAACACTCCCCCGGCTGAGGTTCCTGGTGGCTGGAGTTACATGACGTTCTGGCAGCGCTCGGCTCACGGTCGGGTCTCCGGCATCGTCAGCGAGGTTGATCTCAATCTTTTCAACGGGACGCGCGACCAGCTCGAGGCCTTCGCCGCCGGCCATGCGCTCGGCATCGGGAACCTCCTGCAGCCCACGGACAACTTCGGTGGTCCGGACTTCGGCACCACTTCCCAGCCCCTCGCGCACGCCATCCTGGGCATTGCGGAGGGCAACGTCCTTGCCTCTGCTGAGCTTGTCGACGCCGCCACGAAGGCCGGTATCGACATTCCCAAGGCCTTCAGCTTGGCTCGTGCCATCGTTGAGCTTTCCGCTCAGAACAAGCTCCCGGTTGAGGACTTGAAGACGATGGCCGCAAATGGCCAGTACTCCCTCGGCGATCTTCTCATTCTGCTAGATAATTCGTCCCGGTAGGGAACCAAGTGGCGTGTGTGGCGCGTCTAATAGAGTATGACGCCACATGAGTTCCTTGCCCACCGCTCCTCGGGGATCGCGATCCTCGAGGGGTTTGGTGGGTTGCGCAAGCACGAAATCGAGGAACTCGCGCTCGCCACGGACTGCCTCCCCAAAGACATCCGCCCCTATGTCACCTGTGCCAACGCGTGGGCTAAGGCCCCCGTGGAGCAGCGTCGCAAGGCGGCGGATTTTTCTTTGACCCGGCTGAGCATCATCTCCCGCGCCTGCAATTCGATCAACGCGAGCAACACTGAGGAGCGTGACACTGTCCGGGGACAGTTGATCGAAGCGTCGACAAGCATGACGTGCGACGAGCTGCAGAGTTTCGCAACGGCCCTCGTCCAGGAACTCAACAAGGACACCTTCAGCACCAACCGGGGGGTGTTTGTGTCCAAGAAAGCCGACGCCCAGGGCAACAAACAGCTCATCCTCCGCGACCGCGCCGACATCATCAACCGCATCAACGCCCGCCTGGCTGAGCTCGCCCCCACGACGATGGACCTCTGCCGTGGCAAGGGCAAAGCCTTCGCCGACCTCGCGTTCTCCGAGGGCGGCAAGTTCAAGCCCACCGAGTATAAGCCGGCCCTCATCCTCGTCCTCGACGACATGTTCTACGCCGGCGAGGAAGCAAAGGTCCAGACAACAACCGGCGAAACCTATGACCTGGACGAGCTCGCCGAGCTCGCGCTTGCCGACACTGGTTGGCTGACCATCGTCGACGGGGAAGCTCACGTCATCGGCAACTACGAGATCGAGCGCCGTCGCTTCGCCAACGACAACCAGCGCGCCGCCAACGAGATCATGCAGATCATTTGCCCTTGGCCCGGCTGCCACGAGCTCGTCCGCGACGGCGTTGCCCACCACACGCACACCTTTGCCCTCGGCGGGAAGACCAATTCGGAGGTGCTCAGCGGCTGCTGTGGCTCCCACAACGCGCAAAACGACGATTTTCCAGAAAAGCCCCTCAACGGGCACTTAGAGCGCGACGTTGAGGGGCGAGTCGGCTGGCGGCCACCCGGAGGTGGCCCGCTTGTCTATAACAACCAGCCGGAAAACAAGTGGTGCGGCTACAACCTCGTCCGAAAGGTCCTACGAATGCGGGCTACTCGGTCGCCATCGGACCCGGATACCACAGACCCGAGCGGGTAATCACTTCCGTATCAACCGCGGCGGGCTTCGGCGCCTCACCGCGCGAATTGGTGCGCAATTCGTACTCCTCAATGGACCCCCAGTCGCGCTGCCAATCATCCTTCAGGTACCCGGGCACTTCACGACCCTTATTCACAGCCTCCGCGATACCCATCACACCGCCGCCGTTGTAATCCTGGAACGGCGACAGCGTCACCTTGCCCGGATGATCCGGCGAGATGCGGTATTCCGGCACTTCCGCCACACCCGCGTAGTGGTCGAACGACCGCTGGCACGGGAACTGCAGCGCGACGGCCCAGTCCAGCAGGCCGGGCGTGTCGGAGCCGATGACTTCGTTGAGGGGCGCGAGGTCCGGAACGCGCGGCGGGGTGAACGCCACCCACTCCTCCCCGCTGAGGTTTGTGTCCTCTGCTGTGATTCGCACAACGTCGGCCTCAGCCGGCAGCGCATCCAGCGGAATCCTCAGGTTTCTCCACTGGGGGGCGGGCCCGATATCCATCGGTTCCACGCTCCCTAGCTTTTCGACGCTCCCCCCGTTGCGCTTTCCGTATTCCACCAGGAGTTTCTGCCCCGGCTGTTTCACCCCATTGATATCATGGTGCGCAACTTTACCAGCCGCGGAGATGACGAGCAGCGGGTTATCCGTCTCCGGCAACTCGTACCACTCGGTTTCAACCTTGGACCCAAATTGCGGCCCGTACCGGTGCGAGCCGACGACGGGGACCTTGGTGTAGTCGATGCCGAAGGGCAGCCGGATGTTGGATCCGTTGGCGCCCTGTTCCTCGCGCGCGCCTTGCGTGCTGGTCGAGCTGCCGGCGGAGTCGCCGCTGGCGGTGTCTGCTTCTGCATCACTGGCACCAGCCACGGTTCCGGCTGAGCGTGCTGAGGTGTCCACACCGCCGCCGACGATGGTTTCGGGGATGTTGTTCGGCCCGAAGCCGACACCGGTCTTGTCGTCGAGCGATTCGGCGAGCGTGCCCTCGATGGGGGCGAGGAACGCGTCGTTGGTGTTGGTTTCGAGCAGCGCGTCCTGCGCGAGGTTGCACGTCTTGCCGGTCAGTGCGCGCAGGTTGCCGAGCCCGACGCTGTACGCCGGGTACTGCGACACGAACCCTTTGCCCAGGCTGAGGCAGCTAAAGACGACGACGAGGGCGGACACGACGGCGATCGGGGCAGCGAAGAGGCCGTCGAATTTTGCTAGTCGACGCCCCTTTCTCGTCTGGTCTCCTCGCACCTCACGCACTTCGTCGAGGAATCCAATGATGACGCCTGCCAAGAGCACAAGCAGGGCGATGACGAGCATCACGGTCGAGGCTTCGATGCCCCGGAATTGGATGGACTTGTCGAACCACGGCACACCAAACGAGGAGATGTACCACCAGGCGTTTTGCCCGGCGAGGCAGAACGCGAGCAGGAACAGGAACGCCCCGATGACCAGGAGCCGGTTTCGCACGGAACGCAGCGCGATTTGCGAGCACACGATCGCCGCCAGCGCAGCCAGCGCCGCGCCGATCCCGGCGAACACGCCGAAGTGGTGGGACCACTTGGTGGGCGTGAAGCAGAACGCGAACATGGTGAGCGCGAACATCATGACGAGCCGGAAGGTGGGTGCCTTCGCAGCGCCCACGACACCGCCGTGGCGCAGCGTCGAGGCAATCACAAGAGCAACAGCCGCGAACATGAGCAGCACCGCAAACCGCCGCGTGAACGACCCGTCGACGTTGTTGCCCAAGAGCGTTTCGTAGCGAACCCACTCTTGGTACCACGGTAGCGACGGCCCTTTCTCGGAGCGCACGTGCACGGCCTCGGTTACGGTCCGCAGCGTCTGGTCGCCAAAGACGGCCATGAGGATGGCGAAGCCTGCGGGCAGGAAAGGAATGAGCTGTGCAATAACGCCCAGGTCCCGGCGCCTGTGCAACATCCGAATAAACGCGGGAATGCCCGCCAGCAGCGCGCCGACAGCCATGAGCCCCGTCGGCCCGGCGCCGAGCGCAATCGTCGCAACAATCACAGCGACGGCACCGTAGAGCAGCCTGTTCGTCGCAAAGCACTTCTCGACGAGCACCCACGTAAGAAGCGCCAGAGCCGCGATGATCGGCTCCGGACGGATGCCGTTGTTGTATGGCAGCCAGAAGGCGAGGAAGACGAACGCGGCGGTCCAGTGCGCCACTCGTCTATCTGCTACCTTCTGCCCCAACCGGGGGAGGACTTCACGCGACAACAACAGCCACGTCAGCACCGCCGCTATCAGCTGGGGGAGGCGGACCCAAATCGACGACGCCGACACCTGCGTCATGAGCCCCAGCAGGTCGTAGTAGGGCGCGCCGAAAGGGGATTCGGGGACGCCGTACCAGCGGTAGTAATTGGCCATGTAGTCGGCGGCGTGGGAGGCACGCGCCATGGTGAGGATGAATCCGTCGTCGGAGGTGTTGGCACCGATGAAGTACCAGAACAGGAGGATGGCGCCGACGACACCGTCGAGAAGCGTGACAGTTTTCCACCGGGGGGCGTATTCGGATTCGTGGTTGCCGGCGAGCTTGTCAAAGCGCCACAGGCTGAACAAAGACAGTAGTAGGCAGGCGATGCCGCCCCACATGGCGATGTATTTGATCACGCTTGGCGACGACGTGAACCGCGAGTTGATGGTGATGTCAGCACTCAGTCCAGGTACCCTCGCGTCCCGGTTGAGTTCTGTGTAAAGTCCTGTGACTTGCGGTCTGGTGTCGCCCTCGGTCGTGCCCTCGTGGCCGCCGAGGGCGATGGTCGTCTTCTCGGCGTTGCTGGTCAGCTTCAGCTCGTCTGTGGGCTGTAGCTTATCGACGTCCTCTTTGGCCAGCGAGAAGACAACCTTGTCCTTGACAACTGCGTCGAGCCCGTTGTCACCCAGCCGGATGAACAGGCCGCGCTGCGTGGCGTCCTTGGAGTCCTGGGGGAGGGTGCCAAGGAGGAGGTTTTGGCCGTCGTGAAGTTCATCAAACGCATCAACGGGGATGGTTGCTTCGAGCTTCTCCGGCGCGTAGCTCATGAGCGGCGCGGTAATGGACTGGAGGTCCCCCTGCGGCCAGTGCACAGTGGACTGCGTCTGGTTGACGGGGAGGAACGGCGTCAGGAGAAACAGAAGGAAGCCGACGATGCCAGAGGCGATTGCCAGCTTTTTGATCTTGTCAAGGGTCTGCACGGCACATCAGTTTAGGGTCACTACTACGAACGGGCCAACTTGGGCCACGTCCCAGTATGGGGCGGAAAATACGGCGGGGTTGAAGAAAATACCGCGGAAGCGGACGTTAGGGTTGTTGGGGTAGATGTCCTCTGCGAGGTCATATTTCCACCCGGTTTCCATGTCGTCGGCGTCGCCGCGGAAGATGAAGGCCTGTGGTGGGGCCCACGGGGAGGCCTCGAGGGCGGCCTTGAAGGTGTCGGGGTTGTCGAGCTCCTCCCAGGAGGAGTTGGCCCAGTGTTCGATGAAGGTGTTGCGGAGGTCGAACTGGCCAAGCGGATTGGCGTAGTGGCTCGTCATGGCTTGGAATCCTCGGTAGGGGTAGAAGGCGAGGAAGGATCGCTCGTCGGTAAGCACAACAGTATCAGCGGGGGAGGTGGTATGCGTCCGCAACTCCGCGTCGATGGCCTCGTAGAACGTGACGGACCCGGGCGCGAACCTGTCGGCGCGTCTGCCGTCGCCGTCGGTGTCGGTGTAGGCGCGGTCGATGGCGTTGGTGTTGCGTGCGGGGATACCCTGTGCGTAGTACACACCAGCAAGTGCAATCACAATAGCAACAGCCGCGGTGAGGCGGGGCTTCGCAGGTAGATACGTCAAGTGCACCTGGGCGAGTCCGAGGATGCCGAGGGTGCACAGGCAGACGGAGATGACGGAGTCGAGGCGGAAGCCGAGGAGCGTGGTGCCGACGAGGGAGGCGACCATGGAGGCGATGATCCAGCCGTAGGTGACGATGACGGTGATGCCGAGTGACATGACGTCGGGTTCGAAGATGTTGAGCACCATGTAGATGAGCCCGATCATGCAGAGGATGCCGATGAGGGAGAGGCTGAACATGGGCAGGGGCACTTGGGAGCCGGCGTAGGGGAGGTAGTGCTGGCTGGTGGCGCCGGAGCGGGGTTCGCCGGTGAGGACGGCCCAAAGGTAGGGTCCCCAGGCGGTGAGGGCGATGAGGCAGGCGCCGATGCCGATGCTGATCATCCGCAGGATGGGTTTGATGGAGCGCTCGATGAGGGCTGCGACGAGGGCGGAACCGAGGACGAGGGTGCCGGCGAGGACGCCGGTGTACAGGGTGTACATCGTCGCGGAGATGCCGAGGTAGAGAGTGATGCCGGCGAGTGCCCAGCGGTCGCCGCGGAGTGCGCGGCCGGCGAGAACCATGGCGGCGGAGCTGCCGGCGGCGATGATGGTGGCGTAGGGTTCGGCGGCGGAGATGACGAGTACGACACACGTGGTGACCATGGAGATGGCGGTGGCCACGGGGAGGGAGCCGGTGAGGCGTTGCCAGACGGGGGTGAGGAGGCTGACGGCCCCGGCGATGGATACGAGTGCCCAGGGTTGGAACACTTCCCAGCCGGCTAGTCCTAAGACGTTTGCTAAGCGGCCACCGAGCCAGAACCAGCCGGCGGGGTAGTAGCTTGGCATGTCGATGTAGTTCATGTCCGAGACGTGCCAGCTGTCGGTGAGGCGGGTGAGGAATTGTGTGCGGAATTCCTGGTCGCCGGTCATGCCGTCGAGCCACAGTTTGGTGGAGGAGAGGGGGACGGCGGTCGTGGTACATACCAGCCCGGCTGGGGCTAAATATGTCACAAGGTACACAAGTGGCCGAAGTATCCTGGGCCCGTGGAACCAGCACCAGACGGTGGCGGCTGCGGCGAGGCAGATGATGACGGTACCTGCGGTGGCGACAGCGGTGGTGAGGTTGGAGCTTGTGAAGGCGGGGAAAGAGGTGCGACGGAGGGCGAACCAGACGATAAACGTCGCAAGGCCGCCCCCCACGCCCGCTGCAGCCATGGCTGCGAGTGTGCGGGCGATTGGGAGGCGGTCTGGTGCGTACTCGTTGTCCATCGTTAGAAGGGGAGCTTCCGGAAGATGGGCTTCGGTATGTGGTTCAGCACGAGGGAGACGTACTTAAACGCCGGGTGTACCCACACGCTGTCTTCATGCTTGACGACGGCCTCGTGGACCGCTTTTGCTACATCCTCACGGTTGACGGTGAGGGGCGCTTCCTTGACTCCCGCGGACATGCGGGTG
Source organism: Corynebacterium glucuronolyticum (assembly GCA_022772305.1). Lineage (GTDB taxonomy): Bacteria > Actinomycetota > Actinomycetes > Mycobacteriales > Mycobacteriaceae > Corynebacterium > Corynebacterium glucuronolyticum_A. The sequence continues at coordinate 25,596 of JALFAQ010000029.1, read as the reverse complement.
CGGACCTGGCCGGGGCGGACGAGGAGGACGTGGATGCCGTCCTCGCGCAGTGCCTCACCGAGCTGCTCGTAGAAGCCGTCGAGGCCCGCCTTGGCGGAGCCGTAGACGAAGTTGGAGCGGCGGACCTTCATGCCGGCAACGGAACTCATGGCGACGATGGTGCCGTGGCCCTGCTGCTTGAACTTCTGGCCGAGGAGGACGCCGACGGAAACGGCGGCGGTGTAGTTGGTCTGCACGGCTTCGACGGCCTTGGCCTGGTTCTGCCACTGTTCCTCGTTGTCGCCGAGGATGCCGAAGGCAACAACCGCAACATCGAAATCATGACCCTCAAAGGCCTCGTCGATAACAGCCGGGTGGGAGGCGAAGTCGAGCGCATCGAAGTCGATAACCCGGACGCTGCGTGCGCCGGCGGACTCGATCTCGGCCTTGGCCTGCTCGGTGTGGCTGGAGCCGGGGCGGATGGCGAGGGTGACGTGGGCGGGCAGGAACTCCTTGACGATAGCCAGCCCGATCTCGCTGGTGCCTCCCAAAAGGAGGATGTTTTGTGCTTCTCCTACTGCGTTGAGCATGGGTGATTCTCCTTATTTCAGTTCGAGGCGGCGGGACATGTCGGAGGCGAAAACGCCGTGCGGGTCGAGCTCGTTGCGGAGCTTCAGCCAACCTTCGAGGCCCGGGTACATCTTGTGGAAGTTTTCTGCGCTGGTGCGGGATTCCTTGGCCAGGTAGAGGCGGCCACCGAACTCCATGACGCGGGCATCGAGTTCGTCGAGGAAGGGGCCGAGTCCCTTGCGGATCGGGAAGTCGACGCACACGTTCCAGCCCTTCATCGGGTAGGACAGCGGTGCCTTGTTGCCTTCGCCGAACAGCTTGAACACGTTGAGTGCCGAGTAGTGGCCGGAGGCCTGGATGTCCTTGATGATCTCCTTGAACGGCTCGACGGCCTCGGTGGGCACGACGAACTGGTACTGCAGGAAGCCGGCCTTGCCGTAGCCACGGTTCCACTCGCCGATGAGGTCCAGCGGCTGATAGAACTGCGTCAGGTTCTTGATGTCGTTCTTGGAGTCCTTGCCCATGGCGTAGTAAAGCTCGCCGATGGTGTTGAGGGTGAGCTTGTTCATCGTCCAGGACGGGAAGATGTCCGGCACGGTCATGAGCTGCGGTGCGTTGAACTTCAGCGGGTCCTTCGCCAGCTTGGGGGCGAACTCCTCGAGCTGGGCGAGGGTGGCGAGGCTACCACGGGAAATGGTGGCGCGGCCGAGCTTCGGCTCGGGGTTGATACAGTCGAACCAGGCGGAGGAGTACGTGTAGTTCGCCTCGGCACCGTTGGAGTGCTCGGCGATGGTCTCGTCCAGGTTGTTGGTGCGAACCGTGTCGGACAGGAAGTAGGCGGTCTCCGTGCGCGTCATCTGGATGCGGGCGCGGAGAATGATGCCGGTAAGTCCCATGCCGCCGACGGTGGCCCAGAACACGTCAGAGTCCGGCTCGAGGTGACGGATCTCACCGTCAGCTGTGAGCAGTTCCATGCTCACGACGTGGTTACCGAAGGAGCCAGCGGAGTGGTGGTTCTTGCCGTGAATGTCGGGGCCAATAGCGCCACCGATGGTCACCTGGCGCGTGCCGGGGAGAACCGGAACCCACAGGCCATAGGGCAAAGCAGCCTTCATCAGCTGGTCGAGGGTGACACCACCATCCACGTCGACAATGCCGGTTGCGGTGTCGATGGAGTGGATGGTGTTGAGGCCCGTCATGTCGACGACGATGCCACCAGCGTTTTGCGCCGGGTCACCGTAGGAACGGCCCATGCCGCGGGCAATGATGCCACGGTGGTCGCCGGCGGCAGAGTGGTCGGCGGCATCCTTCACGGCGGCGACGATCTCGTCTACGTCGTGCGCGAACAGGACGTTTGCCGTGGTCGGAGCGGTACGGCCCCAGCCGGTGAGAGTGCGTGCTTCTGTGGTGTAGGCTCCTCTTCCGCCCGAAGCTGCGGAAGAAGTTGCGCCCGTCTCAGTAGTCATTTCGTTCTTAGATTACTCGCTTCACAAGTCCATGAGGTCCCGAATTTGCTGAGGCAGCATATCTTGGCTCGTGATTGTGGGACCTTCGTATTCCTTCAGAATCTTTTCTATCATGGCCCGTTCCTCTGCCGGATGGAACGGAAGTTCCTGGGCAAAAAGGAGCGTCATGTGATCATCAAGCGGCACGTTGGTGCGTGACGCCGCAATGTGCTCATTACTGGCGGACTCTCCTGGAGCCCCTCGCTTAAACAATCTACTCAACCACGTCATAGTGCCCCTAAGCCTATACTGAACCCATGAAAACAGACGAAAAGGTCGCACTCGGCGCCACCGTGTTCGCTGTCTACGCACTTCCCGACTACGTGGAAAGCCTGCCCGCCCGGCTGGCGATTGACGCGGCACTGGGCACGGCGTGCGCCGTCTACATCGCCCACGACGAGCCCGAGCCTGTGCCGGAACAAGCCCCGGTGAAGGATCTTCCTGATTACGTCCTTCCCCTCGCTGTGGCCGGTATGGCCGCCTCCGCCTGGTTTGATCACGTCAGTCGCCACTGGCTGGCCAGCAAGCTGCCGGTCAAACGCCCGCATACGGTCATCGGCGCGGTGGCGGGCATCATCGTGGGGCTTGTTGCATGACCATTTGCATCGTCGACACGACCGGTGAGCACGAAGTGGTATGGCAGCTCGATGGCGCGCAGCTCGTCTCCGCGTGGGTGGATCCACCAGACCATGTGAAGACGGGGTCCTTCCTCATGGATACCCGCGATTGGCGTGCCGACGAGCTGGCGAAAAACGTCGGCACGCAGGCGAAGGATCCGGAGGAGTTTGCCGAGGTCTACACAGGCGACCCGGTGGGGAAGACGTGCTGGTGTTACGCCAAGGTCGTGCAGGACATCGCGGCCTTCTGGGAGGAGAAGGAGTCGCGCCGGGTCCGCACGAAAAAGGGCCGCGAGCAACACGGCGACGTACCGAGACCGCTACCACTGTATAAATAAATGTGGCTATACTGCCCTGCGTGGATTCTCTAGGCAAGCAGGGCTACCGGTTTATCGTCTCTGGATGCATTTCTGCAGTTTTCGATATCGGCTTGACCTACCTGTTCCAGTTCGGCTTCGGGTGGGCACCGTTCTACGCGCGTACCGTCGGCTTCATCGTGGGCACACTCGTCGCCTACATGATCAACCGCCGTTGGACGTTCGGCATGGGGGCCTCCACCAAGCGCTTTGTGCAGGTCTGGCTCCTGTACGGGATGAGCTACTTCCTCAACACCCTCATCTACGACTACGGGTTCCACTTCCTCGATAACTTCGTCAACCAATACGTGGCAGCCACCGCGGCCTTCGTCGTCGCGCAGGGTGTGGCCACGGTCATCAACTTCTTCGTCCAGCGCTGGTTCATCTTTAACAAGAACCGCAACGGCAACTCCTAGGGCCGTTCAAACCTTTCCTTGCGCCCCAGCCGGTGCAGCCGCAGCCATTCGCGGAAACCGGCGGGGTCTTTTTCTTGCACGAGGAAGAACCAGGCAAAACGGGCGTATTCCTGGGGCAGCAGCTTCCTCATCCCCGGCTGGTTCATGAGGTAACCCCTGTTGCGGTAGGTGAAGAAGCGCTTGAAGTCACTGTCGGGGTATTGCGTGTGCATGCGCCCGCCGAGGATCGGTTTGAACTCGTCGGAGCCGTCGGGGTGCAGGTAGGCAGTGTCGAGGCAGGTGCCAAATTTCAGGCCGCTTCGCGTGAGCCTACGGTGGTATTCCACCTCGTCACCGCGGATAAACAGGCGGTAGTCGGGCACGCCGATGGATTCCATCGCGTGAGCAGTGATCAAAGCGCCGTTGAACAGGCTGGCAATGCCGGGCAGGAATCCGCTTCCCAGCTCGGAGCGCTTCCGCCGCCACTCGAGGCCCCTGCGCAGCGGAAACGCGAGCTTCGAAGGCTCGTTGAGGTTCAGCACAACCGGTGAGACTTCGTCAAGATTCCGCTCCTCCATGCAAGACACCAGCGTCTGCAACACCTCAGAATCCTCAGGCCGCCCATCATCGTCGGCGCACCACACGGCATCCGCGCCCAAAGCCAGCGCCGTGAGGAACCCGTACGCGAACCCGCCGCCGCCGCCGAGGTTCGTCTTGCTCGGGCAGTACACGGCCCTCGCCCCAGCTACTTCTTTAACTAGCTTTTCGACGTCCTCCAGGTCGCCGTTGTCCACAACGACCACCCACCGCACGGGGTAACTCTGGTTGCACACCACCTCGAGCGAGTTGCGGAGGAGTTCAACGCGGTTGTGGGTGACGATGACGGCAGCGATATCCATGGACCCCATTTTATTCAGGGTCGCCTGCACATACGGGTGAGGCGACAGTGCCCGTGTCGTGCCCGCCGGCTGCTTGTCGTTCACGACCTTACGGATCGTTGCGGTAGGGAAAGCCCGCCTGGCAGTAGTCGGTGATGCCGAGTGCCTCCATCCGGTGGGCGAAGTGGGCAAACCGTTCGTTGCCCTCCTGCGGAGAGGACGAGTCGTCGAAAAGCACAAGAACCGTATCGCCAGCAGAAAGCGGCGACCTCCTCGTCGAGGCGGGCAAGAACGTGGAACATCTAGTCGTCCATGCGGTCGAGGAGACGGCGGACGTGGTCGGCCGCGTCCTTACCCTCGTAGGATTCGACGATGTCCGGGACGGTGCCGGCCTCGCGGATCTGGCCGTGGTCCACCCACAGGGCGGTGGTGCACAGCTGCGCCAAAAAGTCGTTGGAGTGGGAGGCGAAAACAAGGATGCCGGAGCGCTTGACTAGCTCCGACAGGCGGGCGCGGGCCTTGGCCATAAAGGCTGCGTCGACGGCACCGATGCCCTCGTCGAGAAGCAAAATCTCCGGCTCAATCGAGGTGACCACACCGAGGGCTAGGCGGATGCGCATGCCGGAGGAGTAGGTGCGCAGCGGCATGTTGAGGTAGTCGCCTAGCTCGGTGAACTCGGCGATCTCATCCATTTTCTTCTTCATCTGCTTGCGTGACTGCCCGAGGAAGAGGCCACGGATGATGATGTTTTCGTAGCCAGAAATCTCCGGATCCATGCCCACGCCCAGGTCGAAGACGGGGGCGACGCGACCGTTCACATCGGCGGACCCGCGGGTCGGCTCGTAAATTCCACTGAGCAGGCGCAACAGGGTGGACTTGCCGGCGCCGTTGTGGCCGACGAGCCCCACGCGATCACCCTCGCGCAGGTGGAGGTTGATGTCCTTCAAAGCCTCTACGACGATGACGTCGTCGGCTGTCTTGCCGATGACGCCACCGGCTGCGCCGAGGAACGCCTTCTTCATCGAGCGGGACTTGGCATCAAAAATAGGGAAATCGACGCACGCGTTGTACGTATCGATGGAAACCATGGGAAAACTCCTTACACCCAGTAGCTGACGCGGAAGCGCCACTTCTTCATCGCCATGAGCGCCAGCCCGACGCCGACGACTGTACAGGCCAGCACCACCCACCAGTTGTACGCGTGGATAGGCGCACCGATAAGCGGCGCGCGGACGACCTCCATGTAGTGGTACAGCGGGTTCAAAAGCGCCAGTTTGGCGCGCCCGGCGACCTCCGGACCCTGTTCGGTCAGCGTATCGGTCATCCACACAATCGGCGTCACGTAGAACAGCAGCTGCGTCATGGCCTCCAACAGCGGGGACACGTCTCGGTAGCGGGTGGCGATAATCCCAAAGAACATCGCCACCCATGCGCCGTTGACGATGAGCAGCGCCATCGCCGGGAAGATGAGGAGGATATCCCACCCCAGTGGCCTGGGGAAGATGAGCATGAGGATAAGCCAGATGACGAGGTTGTGGCCCAAAAACAGGAGCTGCTTCCACACGAGGCGGTACACGTGGACCGAAAGCGCACTCGGCAGCTGTTTGATGAGGCCTTCGTTATCGATGAAGATATCCGAGCCTTCCTTGATGCAGCCCGAGATGAAGTTCCACATGATGAGGCCCACCGTCACGTGCGGCAGGAAGGTCTCTAGCGGAATCTTGAACAGCAGGGAGTACAGCAGGCCGAGGGCCAGGGCCATAACGCCCGTGGCGATGGTGATCCACAGGGGTCCCAACACGCTGCGGCGGTACCGCTGCTTGATGTCCTGCCAGCCCAGCTGCAGCCACAGCTCGTACTGCGTGAGTCCGCGGACGAGGTCTGCCCACGCGGCCTTAAACGTCCGCGATGTACTCGCGGGCGTGTCTCGAAGCTCGGTGGCGATGATCCGCGCTAGATCCTTACCAGTATTGTCAGTGTGCACGCAGTCTAGCTTAAACGGTGTGAAGTAGGATGTTGGAGAGCAGGTTCAAAGAAAGGGGATACGCAGTATGTACGATGCCGCCCGGGTGAGAGGTCTCTACACCTCTCTCGGTGAAGGCTGGATCTACCTGAACGCAGGCCAGTGCCCGCAAATTCCGGAGAAGGTAGCATCCGGCGTCGCAACCTCATTCCGCACGGCACCCCTTGTCGTCGCCCCTGAACCGGGGTCCAGGCACTCCTCCAGTACCCACTTCGGATCCACCCACATGGCCTCGGCCACCCGCGCCGTCGCCGATCTGTTTTCCGTCCGCAGTGACCACGTCGTCCTCGGCCCAAGCTCCTTTGTTCTTGCTCGCGCGCTCGCGCACTCCATGTCCGATCGCCTGTCCCGCTCGGGGGTCGTCGGCGCCCGCGATCACGCCCTCAACTCGGCGTTTTCTCGCTTTAACCTGACCATTGCGGAGCCCGACCTCGGCACGGGGGAAATTCCTTCCTGGCAGTACCGCAGCCTTATCGACGGCTCGACGCGCCTCGTCATCGTCCCTGGCGCCCACCCCTACGTCGGCACCGCCACTCCGGTCGAGGAAATTGCCGACATCACCCACTCCGCCTCCCGCGCCTGGGTGCTTCTCGACGCAACGTCGCTCGCTCCGTACAGGCTCATCGACATCGACTCGTACGGTGTGGACATCGTCCTCGTCGACCTCGCTTCCCTCGGCGGCCCCCAGCTGTCGGCCCTCGTCTTCCGCGACACGTCGATGTTCCCCCGCTTCGACCACCCCCTCGAGGTCGGCCCCCTATCCAGCGGTCTCCTCGGTGGTGTCGCACCCCTCGTCGACCACTACGCAGGCCTTGTCGAGGATGTAGAGGGCCAGCGCTCCCACCGCCTCCGCGAGTCCATGGCCAGCCTCGACGTCTACCTCTCCGGCCTCCTGCGCCACGCCATCGAGTCCCTGCGCGGCCTCAGCGCCGTCCACCTCGTGGGCATCACCGGCGAGGCCGCAGGCTACGGTATGGCCGCCATCGACCGCATCCCGCGTCTTACCTTCGTCGTCCGTGGCATCGACGCCGCGACGGTGCAGCAGCGCCTCTTCTCGAACTCCCTGGTCACCTCCCTCGCACCCCAGGACCCCCTGTTGGTAAACATGGGTGTTTTTGAGGCTGGTGGTGCGCTCTCCATCGGTCTTGCCCCGTTCAACACCTACGCCGACATCGACCACCTCACCCGCGTGCTGGCCTCGCTCGGGTAGCGGAGTCCGTCGCTGCATAGGCACATCGCAACGGCGTTTTCTGGTCGTGCGTGCTATACCCCGAACAGGGAGAGTGGAATGCAGGCGATGCCATCTTCTCGGCGGTAAGCCCGATCCCCGGTTGTGATGATGATCATGTCGATGACTTCTTCGGGAAGCTCGTTCTGCAGACATAGGAGATGCTTTCCGTCCTCGGGGGAGGGCGTGTGCGTCAGTTTCACTTCCACGGGGACAATGCCCCCATCCGCGCTTTCAATAACAGCATCGATTTCATGGTCCCCATTTCGTGTGCGGAAATGGCCGACGGTGGCGAAGTTCGCTTCGGCAGCAACGCGGATGCAGAGCACTGCACGAGCCTCAAATAGGCAGCCAAAGATATCGGCGTTCCGAGGAGCTTGAAGGGATCTTTCGGTCAATCCAAGAAGGTGCAGCGCAAGACCGGGATCGGCAAGGAAATGTGTCGCTTGTTGGGAAACACGTGGGAATGGGGCGGAGGCAAAATTCCGGGCAGGTAATGGGGCGAGAATCCAAATTTCGCTTAGTTTGTCTCGGTATGTCGCAGATGACTTTTTTGTTGGCTTGTTGGACTCGCCAGGTGTCGCAGAATCTAGGATTTCTGAATAGCTTGTCTGTGTTGCTGTTGCTGCGGCATAGGCGCGCATCCAGGTGAGGAGTGCTGCTTTATTGCGCGTGGTGTAACCCTGGTCGGGTAAATCGTGGTCAAGGATCCGGTCGATGTACGAAGCGATGTGCTGCTCTTGTACGAGCGGGGGAAGATTCTGCAGTCCGGGCAGTCCTGTCGTCGCAATGCTATGCGCGTAGTCGGCGGAAGTTTGATCGGTCTGCCCGGTGATGGTGGCGAAACCGGCAAGAATGTCTTTGAGAGAGATAAGATCTTCCCGCGAGTCACGCTCAAAGATGGCCATCGGGCGCATACGCAAAGACGACACGCGTCCAGTGCCACTGTGTGTCGTGGTGCCTGCAATGGGGGCAGCTGAGCCAGTAAGTAGGAAGCGGCCTGGATCGCACCCGTCGTCCACCGCCCGACGCACATTGTCCCACACTTCTGGTACCCGTTGCCACTCATCGATGAGGATCGAGCCATCAGGAGAGTGGTTGAAAGTGGGATTAGCGCGAAGGATAATGCGATCCTGCTCACGGTCTAAGTGCAGTGTCGTTGTCGCACGCTATTCTGCCGTGTTTGTTTTTCCGACGCCCTTGGGCCCATCGATAGCAATCGCACCGACATAGGGGAGTAGCTCGTCAAGCTGCAGGTCGAGAGCGCGTGGCAGGTATGTCATGGTTCCTAGGGTGCCAAACGCATATTCCCGGCACTGCCGGTCATCCGCGAGCTGGGCGGAGGGGAGCGACCCCCGGGAACGGCTGCTGAGCGGGGCTGCTAATGTGGATTTAACCAGGCAACGGGGTGCGTCCCGCCACAAGGGGCGCTGAGAAAACACCCGTCGAACCTGATCTAGGTCGTTCTAGCGAAGGGAATTGCAGTGGCTGAATACGCCTACCCAGAAATCATGCATGCGGTCCGCGACCAGGAACCGCTTATCCAATGTCTTACCAACGGTGTCGTCATGGACATCACCGCCAACGTCATCCTCGCCATCGGGGCCTCACCAGCAATGTGTGACACCCCTACGGAAGCAGGCGACTTCGCGCAGGTCGCCTCCGGCGTCCTCTTCAACGCGGGGACCCCGTCGAACGAGCAGTACGCGGGGATGCGCGCAGCCGTGGCCGGTGCCAACGAGGCGGGAACCCCCTGGGTGCTCGACCCGGTGGCCTGCGGCGGGCTGAAGGAGCGCACCCGCTTCCAGAGGTCTCTCATCGCAGACAAGCCGCACGCGATCCGCGGTAATGCCTCGGAGATCATCGCGCTTGCGAACCTCGACGAAAACGCCGGTGGCGGCCGTGGCGTGGACTCCACCGATGCGGCAGAGGCTGCCATCCCTGCAGCCCAGGCGCTGGCCAAAAAGACCGGCGGTGTCGTGGGTATCTCCGGAGCCACAGACATCATCGTGTCCCAAAACCGAATCACGAAGATTACCTCCGGCCACCCGCTCATGCAGAAGGTCATCGGCACGGGCTGCTCCCTCGGTGGCGTTGTCGCTGCCTACCTTTCCGTGGGTGCAGACCCGCACGATGCAGTCGTGGCAGCTCACGCCCACCACTCCGCCGCCGGTGCCAAGGCAGCAGAAACCGCGAGCGCGCCGGGTTCCTACAAGCTCGCGTGGGTGGATGCCCTCTACACGCTGACGGCTGAGGAACTTGGCCGCTACGCACAGATCGAGGAGGCCTAGACGATGGCTACCGATTGGACTCTCTACCTCGTAACCGACCCAGAACTCGGAGGAGGACCGGAAAGGGTACCCGAGATCGTCGACAAGGCAGTGAAAGGCGGCGTGAGCGTCGTGCAGCTGCGTGACAAGCACGCGCCGCGAATTAGCAGATCAAATGATGAAGGAGCTATTGCTCACCAATTGGTACGTGCTCGATGCGGTGCTCAAAGTGAGTGAGCTACTGATCAGGAATGATTTCGTTGATGAAGGTTTTGATTATGCGGTCCGATACGAAAAGGCGCTGAGTGAGGTCAGTGGACCGGATTTGATGCCGGAGGGTGAAGTATTCCGTAGATTATCTAGAGCACTTGGTTCCAAGGGGTATTCGCATAAGTTAATTCCTCTTCTTCAAGACTTTGTTGAGAGACTCCTGAGGTCTGACGCCCGTGCTGACGATAGCGTAATCGAGTTCGGTGACCTTTTGGCCGACCTGCTGAGCAAGGATGATCGGCAAAAAGAAGCGGAGGAGATTAGACAGAAACTAAAAACACTGTACGGAGACAGGGGAAGTGACCCTAGGTATCGGCGCCGCTATTAAGCGCACTGGGAGTGAGGATGACAAGGAATGCAACTGACAAGACTCGTAGAAGTTCGGAAGGTTGCACTTGTCCATTAACACTGCTCATCGGCGTAGTAGTGCCGTAGCCTACTGTACTAAGGCTCCGATTGCGCCCCCGTGCTACACCCGTGCGCAGGAAGGAGAGGGCTGCGCACGGGCTGCAAGACATTGCCTGGTGCATTGCAGGCGTGTCTGCGTAGTCAGACCTGACCGGAGCAGGGGCTAGAAACCTGGGAGGTGTAGACCCTGGAGCGGGGAGGCAGTAATAGGTTCTACCGTCGCACGCGACCACCGTTCTTTTTAGTAGATGATATCGAGGCGGTCTCCCCAGTCGGGAACATCGTGGTTGGGGATTGCGTAGTTAGTGCTTAAGTCTTTGTCGGTGTCGCTGTAGCAGATCAGTGTTAATTGGTCGGAACCGGGGTAGTAGGTGATCTCGTACGATTTCCCTGTTTTTGGGCTGACCGCATTGAACGTGGCTTTCGGAAGATTATCAACTGTGGGATCGACTACTGGTCCCCTCCGGTATTGCTTTGTCAGGGCCTCGTCGTAGATGACGGCGGTGAATTCGCAGGAGGTATGTTCGCCGGCGCTGGTTTTCATGCCGTCGGCGGTGGTACCACACTCACCGCCTATTTGCCCCTTGTTGATGTGGTGTCGGGTGGTTTGAGGGGCTGCTTGTTTCCCGGGTGTGGGATCGTCGCTTGTGGGTGTGGATTCTTGTGCTGCGGGCTTGCGTCACCGTGGAGTAAACGGTGACGGGTGCGGTGTTGTCAGAGCTGAGCGAGTTGGTTGTGTTTCCGCAGCCGACTGCGAGGCAGGTGATGGAGATGAAGGCTGCAAATTTCAGGAGAGGCGTTCTCATGGTCCTTATCTTTATGGTATGTACTACATGCGTGGTGCTGGAGATAGTAGGGCATAGGTGAACGAATCCCCGGTTTGTATAGGTGACTTCAGTTCAAAAAGGATCATCTAAATCACTGCAAACACGGTACTTTGCTATTGGTCGGGATGATCTGCTGGCATGTGGTGTTCCGTCAGCATATGATGATGTTAATAGACCAATCCTCGCACGAAAGGTTTTCTGTCATGAACCTCACAGTGACAGCTCGTTTCGTCGTAAGCTTCGTAGCCGTAGTGTCTGTATCTTTGAGCCTGGCTCCACTTGCTTCTGCGCAAGCCCTCGAACTGCAATCCCGAGAGGCGGTCTCATCAGATCACCCAACGGGTAGTTCGAGGGAGGAAGCGCTCTCTCAGGAACTGTCTCAGGCGTTCGAAACACTGTTCACAGAGGTTGTATACGAACAATCGCCAGGAGTCTGGAAGGTTAATTATGATGCTGCTGAGCGTGAAGGTGTTTCCGTGGAGGACGCTCAGGCATTGGCGAAGCTCATGGAGTCACCTTTATCAGACCAGAGCGAGACCGCTGTTACGACATACGATCTAGGGACTTTCGCTAAGTGTGTTGTATATAACATTGCCCAGTTTCCCATCTCTCCTGATGATGCAATTGCCATCGGACGACTTCTGAAGGATAAACAGTGGAAGGCGGCGGCTGATAAAATCGTTGCGACGGCAGCGCTAAATGGTGCAACATCTCTGCTGGACTACGGCATTAGCGCTGTTGGAGGGCCTGTGGCATGGGTGGCAAAACTTGCCCTTTATGCGGGATCATGCGCATTAAGTGAACAGCTAGATTAGGAGATGGTCTAGATGGGCTTTGGTGGGGCGCTAGCTAAGAAAGATAAAGACGGTGCACCGTGGGTTCCCCCATGGTGGCTAAACTATATCGTCACGCCACTTTTGACTGTTGCCGCTTTTTACACGTCACAAGTTGACGGGTACCGTGGGGTCGCATCCGCGCCTGTAGAGGGTGTCCCCTGGAGTGAAGTCACCTCCGACGGGATAGTCAGTTACGTTGGCGGATTCCTCGCATTTTACTTCATTTGTGTGAACCCGATTTTCCTCATCCGAAAGCATCTGTGGAAGAAACGGCATGGTAAACACAGTAAAGACGCATAAGAAAAAGACTGCTTCTTTAAGCACTCGACTTTTTCCAAGGTGAACACCTTGGGTACTGCACTTGCCATCTGTTCTATCGCCCTGGCTCTGTTTGGGGTGACCTCGTTGTTGCTGTGGCGTTCCATTGCCAAGGGCACAACCACGCGCCACGGAAATTTTGGCATCCGCACCGAAGCCACTCAAAAAAGCGACGCAGCGTGGATCGCAGGACACGACGCAGCCGCCCCAAGTCTAAGAGTCTTCGGGTACGTGGACATTGTTCTCGCGCTGATACTTGTAGCGATCGGATTCCTCGCGCCCGACCTCAACTCATCTGTTGCTTTGACGATCCGGCTCATCGCCTACGCTATCGCCATCGGTGGTTTTGTTGTCGCAATGCGGAAAGCGAATGCAGCTGCCAAACAAGTCGCCGGCGGGGAGTGAAATCTGCCCAACCCGGGGAGTTATCGGTTAAACAGGTGGCTTGCTCATCTCGACTCCACTTGTAAGAGGCTTGTGCTCTATTCAAGTGGATTTAGTCATGTGAGTTCTCAAGCACTCGTCTTTAACCGTTTTTCGTGCAACGACCATGTGCCAAGCATGGAAAATACTCGGAGCATGTTTTCGGGAGTGTGCTCACTGCGTGCGAAACGTTTTGCTAATGTGGGTATAACCAGGCAACGGGGTGCGTCCCGCCACAAGGGGCGCTGAGAAAACACCCGTCGAACCTGATCTAGGTCGTTCTAGCGAAGGGAATTGTCAGTATGGCTACGTCTGCCTACTCAGAAATCATGCATGCGGTCCGCGACCAGGAACCGCTTATCCAGTGCCTTACCAACGGTGTCGTCATGGACATCACCGCCAACGTTCTCCTCGCCATCGGGGCGTCGCCCGCCATGTGCGATACACCCACCGAGTCCGCAGAGTTCGCGGCCGTGGCCTCCGGCGTCCTCGTCAACGCGGGCACGCCGTCCTACGAGCAGTACGCAGGGATGCGGGCGGCCGTTGCCGGCGCAACAGTAGCCGGTACCCCGTGGGTGCTTGACCCGGTGGCCTGCGGCGGGCTGACCGAGCGCACGCGGTTTCAGCGCTCCATCGCGTTGGAGAAGCCGGGTGCTATTAGGGGTAACGCCTCGGAAATTATCGCGCTTGCCAATCTCGATGAGAACGCCGCCGGAGGCCGCGGCGTTGATTCGGCCGATACCGCGGATGCGGCGATCCCCGTGGCCCGCGTATTGGCCGAGCGCACCGGTGGGGTGGTGGGGATTTCCGGCGCCACCGATATCGTCGTCTCGGAGGGCCGCATTACGCGTATCACCGGCGGGGATCCGCTCATGCAGAAGGTGATCGGCACCGGGTGCTCCCTCGGCGCGGTGGTGGCTGCCTACCTCTCGGTGGGCGCCGACCCGCACGTTGCAGTGGTCGCAGCCCACGCCCACCACTCGGCAGCCGGTGCCAAGGCGGCCAAGACCGCGAGCGCGCCGGGCAGCTTCAAGGTGGCGTGGCTCGACGCGCTCAACACCCTCACCGGAGATGAGCTGGAACAATACACAACCTTTGAGGAGGAATCCCTGTAATGGCTACCAACTGGAGTCTTTACCTCGTCACCGACCCGCAACAGGGAGGGGGACCGGAAAACGTAGCACCGATCGTCGACAAGGCAATAAAGGGAGGGGTGAGCGTTGTGCAGCTGCGCGACAAGGGCGCAACCGAGGAGGAGTTCCTCGCGCGGGCCAGGCAGTTGAAGGAGCTCATGGAGCCCACGGGCGTGCCGCTGTTTGTGGATGATCGCCTTGATGTTGCCTGTGAGCTGGGCCTTAACCTGCACATCGGGCAGAATGACGTGGACTACCTCGAGGCCCGCAAAAAACTGCCGGGGAACCTCATGCTTGGCCTCTCGGTGGGCAACCACCGGGAGCTGGACGAGGTGGAGAGGATGGATCCGGCGCTTCGCCCCGACGTTATCGGCGTGGGGCCTGTCGCGGACACCACCACCAAGAAGGATGCGCCGGCGGGGATCGGTGTGCAGGCGTTTGCTGAGATCGCCACGCGCGCCAAAGGCCTCGGCGTGCCGGCCGTGGCGATCGGCGGTGTCAATCTCACCAACGCGAGTGAACTCGGTAGAACAGACGGCGCGGGGATCTGCGTGGTCTCCGCCATCATGAAAGCAGCGGACCCGGAGGAAGCAGCGCGCTACCTCCGCAGCGCCTTCGAGCAGGGGAGGAAATAAGTGTTACCGCGCGTTTTGACCATTGCCGGCACCGATCCGACAGGTGGCGCCGGCCTCCAGGCCGATATCAAGTCCATTAACGAGGCCGGCGGTTTCCCACTGTCGGTGACGACGGCTCTCGTCGCGCAGAACACGTGCGGCGTCCGCGAGGTTCACACCCCACCAGTGGAGTTCCTCCGCGCGCAGCTCGACGCCGTTTTCGACGACGTCCAGGTCGATGCGGTCAAGATCGGTATGCTCGGCTCGGCGGAGATCACACGCGCTGTCACCGAGTACCTCGACGAGCACCCGGTCACGCACCTCGTCGTCGATCCAGTCATGGTTGCTACTAGTGGGGATCGGCTCCTCGACACGGTCGCTGAGAGTGCCCTTCGGGATCTGTGCACCCGCGCCACCATCATCACCCCCAACATCGATGAACTTGCGGTTCTCGCCTCCACGCAGCCCGCGACCACGCCCAGGGAGGCAATCGCACAAGGGCGCGCTCTCGCGCACGATCTTGGCGCTGCGGTGCTGGTCAAGGGCGGTCACCTTACGGGTGGGCGCGCCGACAACGTCGTCGTTCACCCCTCCGGCGACACGTTCGCCATCCCCAACGCCCGCATCGAGACGAAGAACACGCACGGCACGGGCTGTTCGCTCTCCTCGAGTCTCGCCACCCGCCTGGCTATCGGTCAGAGCATCGACGATGCGACGCAGTGGGCGACCTTGTGGCTCACCGCCGCCATCCGCGCCGCCGACGACCTGAACGTCGGCCACGGCCACGGCCCGGTGGACCACGTCGCCTGGAACCGCATGTACCACCAGGCTGCGGACACGACACCGTGGGAGGCTCCTACAGGCCCCGCAGTCGATCCGCTCGTCGCACCTGCCGGCCCCCACACGCACGCCCTTTGGGATCTGGTGTCTCCGCTGGTCACCGCCACCTTAAGCGATGGTTTCCTCATTATGCTTGCCGACGGCTCCCTCCCGCACCGTGTGTTCGAAACCTACCTCCTCCAGGATGCCTACTACCTCGGTGAATATGGCAAGGCTCTCGCCGGTGTCGCGGCGCTTGCGCCCACCCCTGACGACATGATCGCCTGGGCGCGCGATGCGCAAGGCACGATGGCGGAAAAGGCAAAACTTCACGACGCGGTCCTCGGCGGAGCCACCCAATGCGACCCCTCGTATGTCACCCTCGGCTACACGAGCCTGCTCACCGCAGCGACGACGAAGGGCTACGCCGTGGCCGCAGCGGCGGTGCTCCCGTGCTATTGGCTTTACGCCGACATCGCGTTGCGCCTGAACCAGCACGACCGCCCCGATCACCCCTTCCACCCCTGGTTGGAGGCCTATGCGGACGAGGATTTCCTCGAGACCACCCGCGCTGCCATCGAGCGCGTGGAGCGCGCGGTTGAGGATGCAGTCCCCGCCGACCGTGAGGAGGCGACGAAGCTCTTCCTTTACGCCTCCTACTGGGAGCGCGAGTTCTTCGGGCAAGGGCTACGCACCCCGTGGTGGGATTAGTTGAAGCAAAAAACTCAGAATAAAGGGAAGGATGCATCCCACCAGCTGATGTTCCAGGAGCGTGGTTCGGATCCGAATAATCGGCTTCTGAATATGCGCTACCTGGAACTATGTGGGAAGAGGGGAAGTGGCGAAACTGTCTGGGAGGCTGATGCGCGGAAAACTTCGCCAAACATGTGATGCTTAGATGGCCTCGTCAGTATCTGTGTCTTGAAGTTGGGAAGCGAACAAACGTCGAAAACCTGAATCCCTAGACACAAGTTCGGTGAAGGTTCCTGACTCCTCTACACGGCCGCCCTCCATGTAGTAGATCCGATCCAAATTCTGCAGCGTAGACGCTCGGTGAGTAACGACAATGACTACTTTCTTGCTGCTCAAAGCCCTCAAGCAAGAAAAAATCTCAGCCTCCCCACGTGCATCGATCGAACTTGTTGGCTCATCTAGGATCCAAATTCCTGCATCACGGATATACAACCTTGCCAGTGCTAGGCGTTGCCATTGTCCGCCTGAAAGCCCTGTGCCTTTCCATTGCTCTCCCAGTTGCATATCCAGATTCGTGACAAACGTTTGCGCGCCTACCATTCGCAGCGCCTCCCATAGCTTCTCATCCGCGGGCCAACAGGACGGGTCAAGCCCCAAGCAGAGGTTTTCGCGAACGGTCAGCTCGAAACGCGAGTAATCCTGCGCCAGCATCCCGAAATAGCGATGGCGTTCCGCAAAGTCTTGATTACTAAGCTCACGGTGGTCTCCTGAATCCGTGGATACGAGAATTGATCCGTTGGACACGTCGTATAGTCCAACGAGAGCTGAAAGCAGTGATGTTTTTCCGGCACCGTTTGCCCCGACCAACGCAACTACCTCGCCACAGTGTGCATGAAGACAAGCATGGGACACAATTGTTCGTTCCCCGATCGTCACATCAATGTCATTCGCGTTCAAAGCAGCAACTTGATGAACGACGGGCAGCGGTGGTGTCATCTCAGGCAAGCCAAGAAATACTTCAAGCATGAGCAATGGTTTCGTTTCCTGCATGAGCATTCCGACAGACCAACCGACATTGTGAATGGCAAACAACCCACTCGAAATACCGACGAGAGCTGCGGTGGCTTCGACAGGACTGGCATTGCCGTGCAACAGGAACGCAAGTAGGCAGAAGGCAAAAATCACCACCGTGACAAGGCCATTGATAATTTCCGCCTTGATATACATCGCGTGAACGCTTCGATCTAACGCTGCAGCCTTATTGCGATAGCGTCCGGCTTGACTGCGAAACCATTCCCTGCCGTCCAACAGTGCCAGTTCTGTTCCCGGTGACTGGTACATCATCTGCTCGAAGAAGTAGTTGGCATGGCGGTGGTAGTCGTTATTCCGTTCCCATTGTTCGGCCAGTTTCTTTGAGCAGTAAAAATTAGTGAGGAGGCTCGGTATAAGCGAAAGCAAAAGAAGCACGGCACCAAAGGTGCTGAACCTGAAAAGGGAGAGGAAAAGAAAAACACATACAAATACGGCGAATATAACGCTTGTCACTGCGGTGGCTTGTACTGAAAGATTCCCGTTGGAGACCACCTCCAAGGCTTGCCGTGTCCTTTTGTTTACCTCTGGCTCCCGAAGCTGTTTAGGGTCAATTCGTGAAACCTTTTGGTCTACTGCCAATCGGCCTTGCCACGCAATTGTGAGACGAAGAATATCCCCCAACCGTCCACACACATCTTGCAAAGAAACGAAGCCTGCGAGTAGTAGAGCGACCAGAAGAATCAGAAAAACAGTCTTGTTGCCAGGATCTTCCTGCAGCGATGTGCCCAGAAGGGAGATTAGCCACGCCTGCACAGCAGGAAACGCTGCGAGGATAATTTGGATGACGAGCAGCAGGATGAGCGTTTTAGACGCTGTGCGGTGTGCAAACCGCAAAGCAAATCTACACGCTCTGTATGTCCCACTACTATTAAAGGGAATTCTATTCATATCTAAAACCGATCCGTAATCCAATATTCCCAAAGTTCTTAGCAAAATTTTTCACTATTGTTTTCGCCTGACCTAAATCGAGTTGGCGGCCAAACTCTTCTAGTACGATGTCGAAGTTTGCTGACTTTTGGCAACGACTTGACTGCGGAGGCATAGTCCTTATCGCTTTCAAAGCAAGCGCTGGACAAGCACGGCAAAGATTCCTAGCCCAGCAATTATCGCAGGTGGTCCCCTCCTTTTCGTTGAGCTTCCGCAATTCTGAGGTCCCTTCTGTTAAATCGGTAACGCGCTGTTCTCCCCAAAAGTGGTAGCAAGGGAACTCCTTTCCGTCAGTGTCGAAAGTTCGTGACTCATTTCGGTCTAAGTCAATACAGAATTCCTTGCGGGGATAGCGGTAGGCAATTCCTTGTAAAAATTCTATGACTTCTGTTGTATGTCCCAACGTCTTGTGTCCACTACAAATCTCTTCAAAATCATTCCGGACTTGGATTCGGTAGTGAGCAGGATTTGAAAACTCCCCTTTTAATTCAATGTCAGGTAATTTGGAGGCCACTTGAGATATTCGCAGAGGGTATCCCCTTTTGTGGAAATAGTCGAAGAGGAACTGTGGAGAGTAGCCCTTTTTTCTGTGGAGATTGGTAAAAGTGGAGGCTATCCCTAGTCGTCTACGATTTCTTAGCTCTTCGAGTAAAGGTGCGCCAAAAACAAGCAGAAAGTGGCCGTGCTAGAACACGACCACTTCCCTTTTGAAGACCGTTGCGTCACACTTCCAGCGCGATCTTGCCGGTAATCTCGCCGTCCTTGATCAGTCGGTGGGCCTCGGCAGCCTCCTCCAAGGGGAGCACCGTGGAGACCTGCGTGGTGAACTCGCCGGCCTCGATCATCGGCCAGACGTGCTCCACGGTGGAGGCGACAATCCGCGCCTTGTCCTCGGTGTCGCGGGCCCGCAGCGCCGTAGCAGAAATGGAGCCACGCTTGGACAGCAGCCTGCCAATATTCAGCTCACCCTTGACGCCGCCCTGCATGCCAATGGTCACCTGGTGGCCGTCGTAGGCTAGCGCCCGGACGTTTTGGTCTAAGTACTTGGCACCGATGATATCGAGGATGACATCGCAGGAGTTCTTGAGCTCCTCGGCGAAATCCTGCTGCTTGTAGTTGATGAGAATATCCGCGCCCAGCTCCTTGCAGTGATCTAGCTTGCGCTGCGAACCGGCGGTCACAGCGACCTCCGCACCAAAGTGCTTGGCCAGCTGGATGGCACACGTGCCGATGCCACCCGCGCCACCGTGGATGAGGATGCGCTGGCCTCTTTGCAGACCGGCAAGCATGAAGACGTTGGACCAGACGGTGCACGTCACCTCGGCGATGGTTGCAGCCTCAGGCATGGAGAGGCCTTTTGGCACCGGCATGAGCTGGCCTTCGGGGACGGCGACGTATTCGGCGTAGCCACCACCGGCCAACAGTGCAATAGCAGGCTTGCCATCGACATATCCGGCAGCCTCCAAACCGAGGATGCTGGTGACTCCTTTCGGCGGTGGGTAATGGCCCTGGTTCTGCAGGATATCGCCACGGTTTACACCAGCAGCAGCCACCTTCATGAGTTTCTCCCCGTCACCAGGTTCGGGGGTCGGTACTTCAATTGTTTCCAGCTCTTGGGAAATTGCTTTCATGCATACCAGGCTATAGTATTTTTTCTATTGGAGACATGGCAGAGCGGCCGAATGCACTCGCCTTGAAAGCGAGCGTCCCTAACCGGACCGGGGGTTCAAATCCCTCTGTCTCCGCTTATTTAAAAACCCCTGGTAGCCTTCTACCAGGGGTTTTACTATTGCAACTACAAAGTATGTGATTTTAGTCATAAAATGCGTTTTTTAATAGTACGGACGTACTGTTTGTTTTATTCTAAGTTCATCCGCTTAAGTCGGATAAAGCACCTAGAGAGGAGATAAGAAGATGACTGACGAAGCAACTTTGGTTGTATCGGGCGACAGTGCGTGGATTCTGATCTCCGCATCATTGGTATTGCTCATGACTCCGGCTGTAGCGATCTTCTATGGCGGCATGTCTACCAGGCGCAACGTACTTAACATGATGATGATGTCCTTCAGTGCAATGGGGGTTGTCTCTGTCGTGTATGTGCTCTGGGGGTGGTCGATGTCCTATGGCACACAGTCTTTAATGGGTATTATGGCTAACCCTTTTCAGCACTTCGGTTTGTATGGATCCGTGGTGGATGACAGTGGGAATTATGTTGAGGGAGCTTCGGGGTATCCAAACATCATTGATATTGGTTTCCAATTGACCTTTGCGGTGCTCTCTGTGGCGATTATTTCCGGTGCATTGGCAGGACGTGTGAAGTTTGCTACCTGGCTCATCTTTGCTGCGGTGTGGTCCACAATTGTTTACTTTCCATTGGCGCATATGGTATGGGGCGGCGGGCTTCTTTCACACTCGGAACATGGTGTGGCCGCTGCATTCTTTGGGGTAACTGATGGGGAAGCGACTATTGCCCCGATCGATTTGGCAGGTGGTACCGTAGTGCATATTTCGGCGGGTACCGCAGCGCTCGTTCTAGCTATGATTACAGGTAAGCGGATGGGATTCCCACACTCAACGGGCAAGCCTCATAACTTACCGATGGTGATGCTCGGTGCGGCGTTGTTGTGGTTTGGATGGTGTGGATTTAACGGTGGATCTGCCTTTGCTGCAGATGGTTTGGCAGGTCTGGCATGGGTAAACACTACAGTCGCGGCAGCAGCAGCGATGCTCGGTTGGCTTGCAGTCGAGCGAATTCGTGATAAGCATGCGACTTCTCTCGGGGCGGCATCGGGTTTGGTTGCTGGATTGGTCACCATTACGCCGGGTGCCGGTGTACTTATGCCGGTTTCCTCCATTGCTCTTGGGTTTATCGGTGGCATTCTTGCTTGTTTGGGTGTGGGAATGAAATTTCGCTTTGGTTACGACGATTCCCTCGATGTGGTTGGTGTGCACCTCGTCGCAGCATTTTGGGGTACCGTCGGCTTAGCCTTTTTTGCACACAAAAAAGGTCTTTTTACCGGCGGTGGCTGGAATGGGGCAAAGCTGTTCATTGTGCAGGCCGTTGTCGCCATCATTGCGATGATCTTCACTGCGACGCTGACAGCTCTTATTGCTTACTTGCTGAAGTGGTCGATGGGCTGGAGAATCGACCGCGAGGAAGAGTATGGCGGTATCGACGTTGCACAGCATGCAGAGGTTGCATACGACGTTGCTGGACCTGAATTGCGGTCTAAGAGTTTTTTCAATAATTAGGAGAGAAATATGAAACTGGTAACAGCAGTGGTGAAGCCCTTCACTCTCGCCGATATCAAAACCAATCTACAAAATGCTGGCGTACATGGGATGACGGTGACGGAAACACAGGGTTTTGGACGCCAGAGTGGACACACGGAGGTCTACCGCGGAGCTGAATATGCCACCGATTTTGTGCCTAAGCTAAAGCTCGAAGTTGTGGTTTCTAACGAATCAGTCGACGATGTGATTGAGGCGATTTCCCGTGCCGCCTATACAGGAAAAATGGGTGATGGAAAAATCTGGGTCACTCATGTAGAACACGTTCTCCGTGTTCGTACCGGCGAAACCGACGATAGCGCGGTCTAATCCTGTGTATGAAGACGCAGTGGCGCTTATAGCCCAGCTTCCTGTGCCACAAGGGGCAGCTTTGGTTGCTACTGGGTCATTCGCTCGTAATGAAATGACGAGGTTTTCTGACCTAGATCTTCTCCTCATACTTCCCGATGCACACCTTATACCGGAAATAGAGATTGAGCGGATCTGGTCAGTCGCCTGGAATTCACCTTTTCATCTGGATTATGCCGTGCGCACTGTCGGTGAATGTGTAGACATCCTTGGGATTGATATGACAGCGGCCTTGGCGATGATAGAGATGACATATGTTGCTGGTGATGCAGAACTTGCTTTAAGTGCACGACGCACTGTCTTGCGCAAATGGCAGGGAATTGCGGCCCGTCATCTGTCGAAAATCGTGAATACAGCCATTCACAGGTGGAGACACGCAGGAAGTATCGTGTCGATGACCCGACCTGACATTAAATTGGGAAGGGGCGGATTGCGTGATCTCGACCTCATCCATGCTCTTGCACTCGGCAATGTAGCTGATGAACCAGACCTTCGTGCGCAGCGCGACTTTCTCATTAATGTTCGGCGACTGTTGCATGAAGCTGTAGGCAGGAAACGTGACATCCTCGATCCTGAATATGCAGCTGATATCGCTGCCCCATTGGGGTTATCTGACCGTTTCGAGGTGGAGCAGTGCGTCGTAGAAACAGCTCGGAAAGTCGATGAGGCGCTTACGGGTGCGTTGCGGATTGCGCGTGGAGTGGCTCCACCACGACGGTTTCGTGGGCGGCGAACGCCTTTGGATGTGGATGTAGTGGAAGCTGATGGGGAAATCGCGCTGGCTAAAAACACACGTATGGATGATCCTGGACTAACACTGCGGGTGGCTGCTTCGGCTGCACGTACCGGGCTGCCTGTAACTGAGAAAACATGGGCGATGCTCACGCATGTTCCTCGGTTGCCTGACATATTTCCTCCGGCAGTGGTGGAAGACTTCTATGCAGTTCTTGCGTTTCCTGAGACAACGCCCTCTGTGATTGAAGAGTTGGATAGATGGGGGCTTTGGGAAAAAGTCATTCCCTCCTGGCCCCATGCTCGAGGCAGGATACCAAGGGAACCTTCTCATATCCATACCGTGGATAAGCACAGTATTGAAACTGTGGCTGGGTGTGCTCGTCTAATGACAAGAGTGCCAAGGCCTGACCTTTTATTATTGGCTGCGCTCTTTCATGACTTAGGAAAGGGATACGGGCGACCGCACGCTGAAGTTGGTGCAGAGTTGGTGGTGGATATGGCTCGGCGACTGCGACTTGACGCTGCGGATCAACAACGTGTGAAGACGATTGTGGAACAGCATATTACGTTGGCACGGGTGATTATGAGTTGTGATCCTGAAAGTGACAAGGCACGCACACAAGTCCTCAAAGCCAGTGGTTTTGATTATGCGGTGATTTCTGCATTAGCCGCACTCACCGAAGCAGACGCGAAAGCGACTGGACCGGGAGTGTGGTGCCCGCAACTAGACTATGGACTACGGCTACTTGTCCCGCAATGTCTTAAGGATGTTGCTAGTTTGGAGCCCCAGCGCCCAGATGCTGCTGGCGCGGAGGGGATGAAAATAGAAAAGGACGAGGAAAACGGGGTTGTCCGAATCATAACCAAGGTGACCAACCGCACAGAGCTGTTTCATCTCTTCTCTGTGATAGCCGCGAAAGCCTGGGCCATCACAGAGTGTCGGGTCGTTACTGAAAAACATGGGACTGTTGTTAATTTTTCTGTGCGTCCAACTGTTCATTCATTGGACCAGGCTGCCGACAAGCAGGCCTTTGTTCTTTCCTTGCAGTCGGGTGTATACAAAGAACTGCCACGGGCTGATCTGAAAAGAATGACCGTTGAAAGATTGTCTTCCAATGTGGTAGAGATCCGTGCGATTGCCAGTGTAGGTAGTCTCGCACGGATTGTTGAAAGGTATACAGCTATTGATTGGCTTGCCGCCGATGTTGTGGGTGCTACCCTTATCGTCCGTATTGGTTTTGCTAGCTCAGGAGCTTGTTCGTCTCTTCCTCCGTTGTAACTGTAATACGTGTTCCCTCAGGGAAATGGCGGACAATCACGCCCTCTTTCTCCCATTGTTGGTTCGGTAACCAGACGAAATTAGCCTGACTTGGTATAGCGCCCAGCTGCTCAATGATTCGCTGTCTTTGAATCCTTACCTCATCTACGCGCGCAGCAAGCTCATCCTGAGCTTTCAAACTGGCCAGCGCAGCCGCTTGGGCTGGCGCACTGACGGAAAAGGGAATAGCAACTTTTAGGAGGGCGTCGATGAGGGTGGGCGAACCGAGAGCATAGCCGACGCGGAGGCCCGCGAGACCGTACGCTTTTGAGAATGTGCGGAGAATTACAAGATTTGGGTATCGGGAGAGTTTGCCAATTCCTGATTCTACGTCAGCAAACTCAATATAGGCCTCGTCAAGGGCGACCACAACGTCGTGGGGGATGCGCGCCATGAAAGCGTCGAACTCCTCGCCAGTAAATGCAGTACCAGAGGGATTGTTCGGGTTACATAGGAAAATCAACTTTGTGTTTTCCGTTACCGCATCGGCAATTCGGTCTAAGTCAACGGCCTCATTGTGTAGTGGAATTGGGACTTTCTTTGCGCCACACACATCGACGAAAATAGGGTACGCTTCGAAGGAGCGCCATGGATATATCACCTCGTCATTAAAGTTAATGCAGGTTATTTGGACGAGTTGTTGGCATAGCGCCGAAGAACCACAACCGATGGCGACTTGTTCAGCGGTTAGACCAAAGAACGTAGCGAGTGCCTCGCGCAAGGTGAGGGCAAACATGTCGGGGTACCGGTTAACTTCTATTTTCTCCAGAGCCTCCTTGACAGAGGGGAGCGCACCGTGGGCGAGCTCGTTAGAAGATAGCTTGATCGCTCCGGTGATACGCTTTCCCGGAACATAACTGGGGATATTGATAAGATCTTCTCTTAGCATGTGAACAGCTTACTCTCACCTGCAATTTTGGTGGAGAGGATGGTTACAGGTACGATGAGTGACCAAGGAGACGTGCCAGAGCGGCCGAATGGGGCTCACTGCTAATGAGTTGCCCTCTTTATCGAGGGCCGGAGGTTCAAATCCTCTCGTCTCCGCAGCTGCCCTTTAGTGGTTTTGGGGCAGCGCTGCGCCCGTGGCTCAACGGATAGAGCATCTGACTACGGATCAGAAGGTTGGGGGTTCGAATCCCTTCGGGCGCACCAATGGAAAGCACCCTCTCGCACTTGCGGGAGGGTGCTTTCGCGTCGCTCTAAAAAGACAATGATTATGGGATTATGGCGCGTGGGAAGTATAGGCCATTTTGTGTGTTTGGATTCGGGACCTAAAACGGCGGGCTCAATTAGCGCCAAATTGAAGGTAACTAGGCCGATTGGGGTCCGCATTAATGGATGCATGGTCGGGCACGTACGTCGGTGTCTTCCAGCCGGCCGAGGAAACCGCCCAGGGCGCGCGCGACATGGTGGCGCACGGCATCGCGGACACGCTCCCGAAGTTGGACGTGTACCTCGGCCAGCACGTGTTGAGTTCCATCCCCGGCGGCACGATCGGGTCGCGGGCGGGTGTGATGTTCACTGCAGCGGCGTCGATCCGTGTGAAGGTGTTTGGTAAGGGCTCCCACGGCTCCATGCCGCAGCTGGGCGTGGATCCGGTTGTCCTTGCCTCCAGTATCGTCATGCGCTTGCAGACGATCGTCTCCCGCGAAATCGGCCCGAGCGACGTCGCGGTCGTGACCGTCGGCTCCGTCCAGGCCGGCCAGAAGTCCAACATCATCCC
>JALFAQ010000023.1 GCA_022772305.1 Corynebacterium glucuronolyticum | reverse complement strand
AAGTCGCAGATTCATCATATTAAGCCGGTGAAGCATGGTGGGAAGACGGTGTCTGAGAATTTGATGGTGTTGTGTGATTACCACAACGGCATTAATGATGATGATCTGGATAGGCCCAGGCATGGTCATATGGTGCGGATTAACGGGTTGGAGTATTGGCAGCCTGCCTTCGGCGGGCCACTGAAGTTGAACATGAACCCGTGCGCCCAGGGTGGTGCCGTGCGTCTTGCAAGGATGCAACTCGGCATCCCCATCGACCCCTCACCACCAGGCTGACAAGTCAGCCCGCACAATGACCCGACACCGTCGGGTCTATCGGCGTGCGCGTTTGTTTTTACGGCCCCCGATGAGCGACATGAGGCTAGCCACAACGACGGCGAGCAGCAGGACAGCGATGGGAACGACGATGCCCCACGCGGCCAGATACGTCGTGCTCGTCGGCTGAGGCGGGTCTGCAACAGGAGTCGGCGTGGGGGTGGGCGATGGCGTCTCGGTAGGGGTGTCCTCTACGAGGGTGCCGACGGGTTCCATCGTCTCCGGATCAGTGGCTTCGATGAGGGCCTCGGCCATTTCCCAGGCGCGCTTCTGCGTCGCCTCCGCACCGAGGATGACAGCGGCAAGGCGGTGGCCCTTATGGTTCATGGCACCGACGTAGGTGTGGCGGGCATCGTCGGTGAAGCCCGTCTTGCCGCCGAGCGCATTCTCGTTGGCAAACAGCATCCGGTTATCGTTCCACATTTCGAAGCCGGGATTGTCTTTGAATCCAGGAAAATCGTACTTCTCCGTGCCGAGGATCTCCCGGAACGTGGGCTTCTTCCACGCATCGGTGAAAAAGAGGGCCATGTCGTAGGCGCTTGTCTGCATTCCGGCGGCATCAAGTCCGGAATATGTTGCTACCCGGGTGTCGGTGGAGCCCAGCTCGTGGGCGCGTTCGTTGACGAGTAGGAGAGCTACGTCGTCACCACCGAGCTTCTGCGCCAGTGCGTGGGCCGTATCGTTGCCACTGGCCATGAGGAGACCGTGGAGGAGATCGTTGACAGTGTAGGTGCCTTCTGGGCCGACACCGGCCGAGGAGCCTTCTTGGTTGGCAGAGTCCGCGGTCACTTCGACCGTGTCGCTCAACGCCAGCTTGTCGATGGCGACCCCCGCTAACAGCACCTTGATGATCGATGCCGGGCGGTAGCGACCGTGTGGATCCTTGGCAGCGTAGATGTCTCCCGTATCGAGGTCGAAGACGAGGAAAGAGTGAGCCAGCAGGCCGTCGGGAAGCTCAAAACCCTCCGGAACCGAAATGCTACACCGAGCCATCGCAGGGCCACCGGGAGCAACCGCGGGAGCGGGCAGGGGAGAGGGCGTTGCCTCGCCCGGCTTGGGCTCCTCCGAGTGATCCACCGCAGGCGGGGGGGCGACGGCGTACGGGCAGCTATCCGTATTCGGCGTCGTCGGCACCTCCGTCGTGGTCGTCGTCTCGGCGACCGCGGGGGTACTCGTCAAAAGGAGCGTGCACACCACTGCAGACGCGGCGATGCGGACGGAACGGGCGGGCATCGACGGGATTAGAACTTGCTGAAGCGCTCAGTGAGCGTGTTTTCCAGCAGCTTCCAGCCGTTGACCTCTTCGGTGTGGGGGGCAGAGGGGACGTAGCCACTCTCGTTGCCGAGCATGTACTTGATGTACCGGTCGAAGTTGGGGTTAGCCAGCAGCGTGGCGTTCATCGAATCGTCGCGTGCCCAGTCGGCGGTGTCGGCGAACAGCTCAACTGCGCGACCCATCTGCTTGATATCCACGGCATCTGGGCCCTTGGCAATGTCCTCCTTGATGCCGGACAGCACGTAGGTGTTGTCCTCGTGGACGACCACATCAAGATTGCCCACGGAGGCCTCGTCCTTGATCTCGTGCCACGTGGACAGCTTGGCGATGTCGTGGTCGTCGTGATCCATGAGCCAGCGAGCCAGTGCCTTGCGGTTGTTAAACGTGTAGATCTTGCCAAAGCTACCGAGGAAGACGGGCTGGTTATCCACAAAGCTGCGGAGCGTGTACACTGTCTTGCCATCTACAGTGATCTGGATGGGGTCGATGCCGGCGTGTGCCCACACGGAGGCATCGTAGGGGTCGATATTTTCCGCTTCCTTTTCAGCAGCGGCTGCCTCTTCTTCCTTTGCATCGGTGGCAGCAGCTGCGGCGGCAACGGCGGCATCCACGCGTTTCTGCGCGTCGGCAACGGCGGTGGCATCACTCGGGGGAACGACAACGGCTTCGTCGATAGCGTCGAGAACCTTGCCCCAGTTATCCAGTACAACGGCGCCTATGCCAGTCCACTCGCCGGTGGTCTCGTCGGAGGCGTAGTGCTCGTGGCCACGGCGCAGGTTACCCAGGATGGAGTGGGATGCAAAGAACGTATTCACTGGTGCCAGCGAACCGACGTTGCCCAGAGCCTTGGCTACGTCCATGCAGCGCTGGGTTGCGGTGACGTTTTCGTACGAGGGGCGGTCTGCTAGGTAGGCGGGCACCTCGATGAGACTGTAGACGTGGCGGTCATCGGGGACGACGCGCTCGTCGCCGCGAGCAGCAAAGCGCGTCCACCCCGGGTGCTCAGTCAGCTCGTTTTCCGGGTTTGCCTCCAACCAGGCGAGGACCTCAGCAGGCGAGGTAAACACAAAGATGTGGGAATCGTCGCCGGCGAAGGCTTCCCACTGCGCGCCGTGCTGCTTCCACGCCGGGGCGTAAAGGGTGTAGAAGTCACCCTCGGTCAGCCGGAGTTTGATGGGGACAATAGCGGAATTATTTGTAGCTGCCATGACTACAGATGATAACGCACACCACCTAAGCCGTTGGCCTAAAGAACCCCTTAAACGCCATCCCCGAGTTGCTGGTGCGAAGGGGACTGATTTGAACCGGGTTGCCGGCTTCGATCAGCTGCCCGTCCCCGATATACATCGCCACGTGGCCAGACCACACGGCGAGATCCCCCGGCTGCAGCGCGTCTTGCGACACACTGGACCCGACGGCCATGGCTGCGGCCGTACGGGGAAGCTCCACGCCGGATTCGCGGTACGCCCACTGGACGAGGCCGGAGCAGTCGAATCCGCGCCCGGGTGTCTGGCCGCCCCACATGTACGGGGTACCCAGCTGCGTTTTGGCTTTTTCTACTGCCTGCAGCGCTTGGGGCGAGGCGGAAGACGAGGACAGTTCCATGGACACGGGCTCGATGGCTGGCGTGTGCGCGGTGTCTTCGCCGTCGGTCACGGGTGTGCCGTGGAATTCCAGGGGCGTGGTGCCAACGCTGCGCAACAGGGCGGTTGCGGGCGCGAGCTCTTCTTCCAACTTCGCTGCGCGGGCGAGGGCGAGCGAGATGTATTTGCCGGGCAGTGCCAGCAACTGCGCTACGGCGGCAGCACTCGTCGCTGGATTGGGGATGAGCACTTGACCGATGAGACGGGTTGCCTCGGCAATAAATCGCTGCACCAGGGCGATGATGTCTTTCAGAGCGGCGGCGAGGATGGGGGTGGCCATCTGTACGGCTTTGGCAATGGTGCCGATGTCTTTCGCCACGATGGTGCCCAGCTTGACAAGTGGTGCGGCATCCGCGCCGAAGATGGCAGCAAGTCGGGGTGCGACGGAGAAGTCGGGCGGTGTTCCCGCGCTCGCCAGCACGTCTTGGGGTGGGGCGAGGCTCATGACACGTTCTGCGGTTTCGGCGATCATAGCGAGACCTCCAATGAGCGGGCGAGGTCTTCGTCGTGGCGTTCCATATCCTCGAGGCTCCGTTGCGAGGAGGCGGCAACGTCGAGGGCGATGTTGCACACGGTGGCTAGTTCTTTGCCGGTTTTTTCGGCAGCGGCGATAAGTGCGACACCGAATCCGCCGACACCGGGGGTGGAGGCGATGTGGGAGGTGATGTTTACTGCTGGTGGGGTGCTTGCTTGCGCGCCGGCGACGAGCTTATTTACCAGGTCACGGGCGGCATGTGGATCGAACTGTAATGGCTGCATACTTGTTAGACGCATTTACATGCCGGATTGGTTCCCGTTAATGTGGCGGGGTGTTTTACCATGAGGGTATGCAGATCACCATCATTGACCACCCTCTTGCGCAGTCCCGCCTGTCCATCATGCGTGATAAGCGAACCAACAATTCTGGGTTCCGCGCAGCTCTTGCCGATCTTGGCGCCATGCTCATCTATGAAGCAACCCGCGACCTGGAGATTGAAGAGTTCCCCATGGAGACTCCGGTTTCCACGACGACGGGCAAGCAGCTGAGGAAGCCACCGATTATTGTCCCCATCATCCGCGCTGGCCTCGGCATGATCGATCCCGCTTTGTCGATGATTCCGGATGCGCAGGTCGGTTTCATCGGGCTTGCCCGCGACGAGGAGACGCACGAGCCGGTGCCGTACCTGGAGGCGCTGCCGCATGACATGAGCGAGGAGACGGTGTTCCTGGTGGATCCGATGCTTGCCACTGGTGGCTCCCTCCTGCACGCCATCAAGCTGCTTGTGGAGCGTGGTGCGAAGGACATTACCGCTGTGTGCATGGTGAGCGCCGAGCAGGGCGTTTCTGCGCTGAAGGAATCTGGTTACCCGGTGCGGTTGGTCACTGCTGCCATTGATCCCTCGCTCAACGAGGATGCCTACATTGTGCCCGGCCTTGGTGATGCCGGTGACCGTCTGTACGGTCCGCGCAATATTGACCTGTAACGGTCAACATTTGCCTATCCCCGCTTGTTTCAAGCGGGGATTCTTTATGCTTCCATAACAAATCAGAGAAAAACCGCAGCAACATACACTCGTAACAGATAAGCACGGTCTTGTTAGCAATGCACAACGTGTTTGGCAGACAGTGCAAAATTTGGTGTGCATGCTTGACGTATGGATCCCCACTCAGACGTTATTTACTGGCCGAGCTACGGCCTGGAGTTGGGTAAACGTCTGCGTATTTTGCGGTTGATGCGGGGGCTGACGCAGGAACGCTTGGGGGAGCTGTCGGGATACACGCGTAACCAGGTGTCGAACCTGGAACGGAATCAGAATCGCCCGCAGCATCCTGCCAATCCGGAGTTGAAGATGGTGTACAGGCTGGCGTATGCCCTGCACGTTCCGCCGGCGGTGTTGTTGCCGAGTGCGGACCGGCAAGTGCAGCAGTACTGTAAGCAGGATGCGTATCCGAAGCTGTCCGTGTCGCTTTCGTGGCCGCAGGCCGCGCAGGATGTTTCCCGCTATTCGGTAACGCACCTGACCAGTGGCGCGCCGGGTGCAGATGAGGTGGCTGAGCCGTCCTATGATGTGCTGCTCGTCCGTCCGCGGGGGTTGAACGACGAGGAGTGGACGAGCTTGAAGGATGCCGTCGGGTCGCTGAGTGCTGCGGAGAAAAAGCTTCTCGACGTCCTCCGTGACCTCGAGTCACCCGACGAGGAGGGCTAAGCGTCACCTAGAGTTTCCGCATCCAAGCCCGGGTTTCTTCGGCCACGGCTGCGCAAAGGGCATCGGCGTGCTCGGGGGTGTCGGTGTCGGAGACCTCGATGTAGACCTTTGTCTTGTTTTCCGTCCCCGAGGAGCGGGCGACGATGCGGATGCTGGCCACATCGGATTGGCCGGTCATGAGTACGCCGTGGGCGCTAGGGAGGGGAGTGGTGGCAAAGGGGATGCCCGCTACTTCGCTCGGTGCGTGGGTGGCGATCATGCTGACAATTTCTTGCGGGTCGGAGGAGCGGAGGGAGACCTGCGTCCCCGTGACGTAGCCGTATGTGCGGTGGAGGCGGTGGAGTTCGTCGATAAGCGTTGTTCCTGTGCCCTTCAGTTCGGCGGCCCAGCAGCAGGCGATGAGCGCTGTGGCGATGCCGTCCTTGTCGGCGACGAGCTGCGGGTACGGGCACGTGCCGATCGCTTCCTCGTAGGCGAAGGAGAGCTCGCTAGGTGAGCCGGCCGCGCGTGTCAGGTTTTTGAATCCGGTGGGCGTTTCGCGGTACTCCCAGCCGCGGTCCTCAGCGATCCGCTTGAGCAGGCGCGAGGACACAACGGAGGTGGCGACGACGGGTCGCGTGTCGCTGTCGTCGCCCAGCAGTCGGGTGGCGAGCAATGGGCCGAGTTCGTCGCCGCGGAGCATGCGGTATTCGCCGTCGCCGGTGGCCACGCCGATGGCGCAGCGGTCCGCGTCTGGGTCGAGGGCAATGACAATGTCGGCTTTCACCTCGCGGGCGGTTTCGATGACGCGTTTGACGGCCTCAGGCTCCTCGGGGTTGGGGAAGCGCACGGTGGGGAACGTCGGGTCCGGGTGCTCCTGGTCGGGGACGGGCCACGTCTGCGCGAAGCCGGCGGCCTGTAACGCCTGGGTAATGGCGCGGCCGCCCACGCCGTGCATGGCGGTGTAGCACACGCGGATGGCGGCGCGGTCGTTGTTGACGCGGAGCCGGTCGTCCTCTTCTGGGTCGACGAGTGCGACCACCTGATCCACATAGCGGCGCAACTGGTCGGAGGTGGGGCGGACGGTGACCCGGGGAACGTCGAAAGGCGACCCCACAGCGGCGATCTTGGCGAGGATTTCCTCTTCCAAGTCGGCGGGGAGCTGCGCGCCGTCCTCCAGATACACCTTGTAGCCGTTGTCGCTGGCGGGGTTTTGGGAGGCGGTGATTTGGATGCCGCCGTCGAGGTTGCGTTCCCGGATGAGCCAGCTCACCACCGGGGTCGGGGTGGGGCTCGGCAGCAGCATGACATCGAATCCGGCGCCGGCGAGGACCTCGGCTGCCGTCGTAGCGAAGATGGAGGAGCCGTAGCGGGCATCGTGCCCGACGACAAACTGCATGGGGCCTTCCTCGCCGTACAGGGCGCGCCCGATTCCGGACTCGAGGGAACTGGGTGCTTCATGGTGTCGGTTGAGTTCCGCCGAACGCTCGGCAAACCAGCTGGCCAGGCCTGCTGTGACGCGGGTGACTTGTTTGACGTTCATCTGGCCATCGCCGGGGCCGACGGGGGCACGGAGACCTGCAGTGCCGAATGTAAGTGTCATAAGCCCCATGTTAGGTGTCCTGCGCAGTAGCGGTAGGCTTTCAGCAGTGATATTCACCGCACCATCTCCGTCGGTGCACTGGCAGGAAAGGGGAGCAATCTGATGGCTCGTGAGCTCATTTCCGCAGCTGTGGAAGCGTGGCTGAAAGAGCATGAGTCCGAGGCGATTGGGTGGAGGCGCTACCTCCACGAGCATCCTGAGCTGAGCCATGAGGAGTTCGCCACCACCGACTTCATCGTCGAAAAGCTAGAAGCGGTGGGACTGACACCGGTGCGCCTCGCATCCACCGGCTTGTACGTCGACATCGGCGAGCCGGCTGCCGACGGTCACCGGCTCGCCATCCGTGCGGATATGGATGCGCTTCCGATTGAGGAGGCGACGGGGCTGCCGTATTCCTCGGTCGTGCCCGGCGTTTCCCATGCCTGTGGGCATGACCTGCACATTACGGTCGCGCTGGCGACGGCGTGTGCGCTGGCAACTTGTGCGGATGCGCTTACCCCCGGCGTGCGGATTGTTTTCCAGCCGGCCGAGGAGGTCATGGACGGCGGTGCCCCGGAGGTGATTGCGCAGGGGGTGTTGGAAAACGTTGCGGCGATCTATGCCATCCATGCGGAGCCGAAGCTTAAGGTGGGGTCCATCGGTGTGCGCACGGGGGCGATCACCTCGGCGGGCGATGTCGTGGAAATCAGGGTGACGGGCCCCGGTGGTCACACGTCACGCCCGCAGCAGACCGCCGACGTGGTGTTCGGGATGAGTCAGCTGGTCACCGAGCTGCCGGCGCTGTTGAGCCGGCGGGTGGACCCGCGCACGGGTACAGTCCTCGTTTTCGGCTCTATCCATGCAGGGCATGCGGCCAATGCGATTCCCAAGGAGGGGACGCTCATGGGGACGATCCGCACCGCGGACATCCGGGTGTGGCGCACCATCCAACCGCTCATGGAGGAGCTGATCGGCCAGGTTCTCGCGCCGACGGGCTGCACGTACTCGTTTAACTACATCCGCGGCGTGCCACCGGTGGTCAATGATGAGGTGGCCACCGCGATTCTTGCCGCCGCCGCGGGCACCTCGGCCGTGCAGGCTCCGCAAAGCTCGGGCGGGGAGGACTTCTCCTGGTATCTCGAGCATGTTCCGGGGTCGATGGCGCGCCTGGGCTGTTGGTCGGGCGAAGGCGACAAGAAGGATCTGCACTGCGATGACATGCTTGTCGACGATCGGGCCATCGCTGTTGGTGTACGTCTCTTCGCGTCTATCGCTTCCCGGTTTGGGGAGAATCACCCTGGTTTAGGGCGGTAATCGCACAACTGCTGTTCCGCTTGTTCTACAACCGGGGGTAGTGTGGGGGGCGCTCTTCCGCGCCCCTTGGGCTCGCTGGACACTAAACTACACAGTGAAGTTTGTGTACACGTGAAAAACTCAAGGATACGCAAGGAACTGTGACGTTACATGTCTAAACGAATTGTCATTATTGGTGGCGGACCTGCAGGTTACGAGGCCGCTTTTGCCGGAACAAAATACGGCGCGGAGGTCACCCTCATCGAGGATCAGGGACCGGGCGGATCCGCCGTTCTTTATGATTGCGTCCCCTCCAAATCGCTCATCGCAGCGACGGGCATCCGCACCGACCTGCGCCGCGCCGACGACATGGGGTTCGACTACGAGCGCAAGGGGAAGTTCCTCGAGATCGGCTCCGTCAACGCCCGCGTGCGTGACCTTGCCCGCGCCCAGTCCGCTGACGTGCGCGCCCAGCTCGAGTCCAACGGTGCCCGCCTCATCTCCGGCCGCGGCTACTTCAAGGAATCCCCCACGAAGAAGAACGTGCACGCCGTTCACGTCGACCACGCTGATGGCACGGAAGAAGTCATCGAGTGCGAGCTCGTCCTGATCGCCACGGGTGCGCACCCGCGTGTGCTGCCCGGCGCAGAGCCGGACGGTGAGCGCATCCTATCCTGGCGCCAGGTTTACAATCTGCAAGAGCTCCCCGAGCACCTCATCGTCGTGGGTTCCGGCGTGACCGGTGCCGAGTTCGTCTCCGCCTTCGCAGAGCTCGGCGTGAAGGTGACGATGTGCGCTTCCCGCGACCGCATTCTTCCGCACGACGATGCCGATGCCGCGGACACGCTCGAGGCTGTGCTCTCTGAGCGCGGTGTGCATCTGGAAAAGAACTGTCGCGTCTCCTCTGTCACCCGCACGGATGATGGTGGTGTGAAGGTCACCACGCAGGACGGTCGCGAAATTCACGGTTCGCACGCACTTCTCACCGTGGGGTCGATCCCCAACACCGACGGCCTCGGCCTGGAGGAAGCCGGTGTGGAGGTAACCAAGTCCGGCCACATCCACGTGGACCGTGTGTCCCGCACGAACATTTCCGGCATCTACGCCGCCGGCGACTGCACAGACCTGTTCCCGCTGGCCTCTGTCGCCGCCATGCAGGGACGCATCGCCATGTACCACGCACTGGGTGAGGGCGTGGATCCCATCCGCTTGAAGACGGTGGCAACCGCCGTCTTCACCCGCCCGGAGATTGCCGCTGTTGGCGTGACCGAGAAGCAGATTGAGGAGCACAAGGTGACGGCCCGCATTGTCATGCTGCCCCTCAACACCAACGCCCGCGCCAAGATGCGCTCCATCCGCTACGGCTTTGTCAAGCTGTTCTGCCGGCGAAACTCCGGCCAGATCATCGGTGGTGTCATCGTCGCGCCGAACGCGTCGGAACTCATCACCACCGTCGCCGTTGCTGTGTCCAACCGCCTGACTGTGGCGGACGTCGCCGATTGTTTCGCCGTCTACCCGACGCTTTCCGGCTCCATCACGGAGGCTGCGCGTCAGCTGGTGAAGCACGACGACCTTGATTAGCTCCCACCGATAGGTGAGAAGAGGAGCCCCCGCGCGAGTATGCTTTCCTACACTCCCTCGCACGGGGGCTTTGCTCTGCCCTGAACACCGGAGAGCCTAATATTGTCCCCCGGGCGATTGTTCAAGACGTGAAAAGCTTAACAGGAAATATAAGACCAATTTCTTGAGTGGTTTTGGGTGACCTAGTATTCTGAAGTGGTTACGTGTGACGTGCTACATATTTTTTGAAAGGTCGCTTCATGCTACTAAATCCGCAGGAGCTAGAAGGTACCATGACTTCCGGGCACCTGCTTCCCTCCTTTAAGAAAATCCTCGTGGCCAACCGGGGTGAAATCGCCGTTCGCGCCTTCCGCGCCGCGTATGAGACAGGTGCGGAGACAGTTGCGATCTTCCCCATTGAAGACCGCAGTTCGTTCCACCGCTCGCTGGCCTCGGAGGCCTACCTCATCGGCGAGAAGGGCGCACCTGTCCGCGCCTACCTCGACATTGACGAGATCATGCGGGTGGCAAAGGAATCCGGCGCTGATGCCGTGTACCCGGGCTACGGCTTCCTGTCCGAGAATTCTCAGCTCGCCCGCGAATGTGAGGAAAACGGACTCACCTTCATCGGCCCCACCCCTGAGGTTCTGGACCTGACTGGCGACAAAGCAGCGGCCGTTCACGCCGCGAAGGAAGCAGGCCTGCCCATCCTGGAGGATTCGGACGCAACCGATGACCTGGATGTTCTGGAATCCTACGCGGAGGGGCGCGAGTTCCCGCTGTTCGTCAAGGCCGTTGCTGGTGGTGGCGGACGTGGTATGCGCTTCGTCCCAGACGCAGAGCACCTGCGCGAGCTGGCCGCCGAGGCCTCCCGCGAGGCTAACTCCGCATTCGGCGATCCTGCCGTGTACCTTGAGCAGGCGGTCATCAACCCGCAGCACATCGAGGTGCAGATCCTCGCCGATGCCACGGGCGATGTCATTCACCTCTTCGAGCGCGACTGCTCTGTGCAGCGTCGTCACCAAAAGGTGGTAGAGATTGCCCCCAGCCCGAATCTGGATCCTGCGCTGCGCGACCAGATCTGTGCCGATGCTGTTGCCTTCTGCAAGCACATCGGTTACCAGGGTGCTGGCACCGTGGAGTTCCTTGTCGACGAGCAGGGCAACCACGTGTTCATCGAGATGAACCCCCGCATTCAGGTGGAGCACACGGTGACTGAGGAGGTCACCCAGAGAGACATCGTGAAGGCGCAGATGCGCATCGCCGCCGGTGCGACGCTGAAGGAGCTGGGCCTGACCCAGGATTCCATCAAGCTGTACGGTTTCGCCCTCCAGACACGTATCACCACCGAGGATCCGTCCAACGGCTTCCGCCCGGACACCGGTGTCATTACGGCCTACCACTCGCCGGGTGGCGGTGGCGTGCGCCTCGATGGTTCCGCCGCCCTCGGCGGGGAAATCACCGCGCACTTCGATTCCATGCTGGTCAAGCTCACATGCCGTGGCAATTCCTTCTCCGGTGCGGTCGCCCGCGCCCAGCGCGCCCTCGCGGAGTTCGAGGTCAGTGGCGTGGCCACGAACATTGGCTTCCTGCGTGCGCTGCTACGCGAGCCGGACTTCACCAACAAGCGCATTTCCACGAGCTTCATTCCTGATCACCCGCACCTCCTGCAGGCACCTCCTGCCTCCGATGAGCCGGGTCGTCTCCTCAGCTACCTGGGCCACATCACGGTGAACCAGCCCAATGGGCCGATGCCGGAAAACGCCATCGACGCCGCGGCCAAGCTGCCCTGCACCAAGGGGCGCGAGGTGCAGCCGGGTTCCCGCGACGAGCTGCGTGAACTGGGCCCGGAGAAGTTCGCCCGGAAGCTCCGTGAATCCGAAGCACTAGCCGTCACCGATACGTCCTTCCGCGACGCGCACCAGTCGCTGTTTGCCACCCGTTTCCGCTCCAACCCGTTGGAGGACGCGGCACGCGCCACGTCCGTCCTCACGCCGAACCTGTGGTCTGCTGAGGCCTGGGGCGGAGCCACCTACGATGTGGCTCTGCGCTTCCTCAACGAGGATCCGTGGTGCCGCCTGGATCGTCTCCGCGAGGCGATGCCGAACATCAACATCCAGATGCTGCTCCGCGGACGTAACACCGTGGGATACACCCCGTACCCGGACAGCGTGTGCACGGCGTTCGTGAAGGAAGCCGAGCGCTCTGGTGTCTCCGTCTTCCGTATCTTCGATGCGCTGAACGATGTCTCCCAGATGCGTCCGGCCATCGACGCTGTCCTCGAAACCGGCACCGCTGTCGCCGAGGTTGCGATGGCCTACTCCGGCAACCTGTCGGATCCGGGGGAGAAGCTGTACACCCTGGATTACTACCTCAAGCTCGCCGAGAAGATCGTCAACACGGGTGCCCACGTCCTAGCGATCAAAGACATGGCAGGGCTCATGCGTCCGTCTGCTGCCCGCACGCTCGTCGCGGCGCTGCGTGAGCGTTTCGACGTGCCGATCCACATCCACACCCACGACACCGCCGGTGGTGGCCTCGCCACCTACCTGGCCGCTGCCAGTGCCGGTGCGGACTGTGTGGATGTCGCGTCCGCGCCCTTGTCTGGCACGACGAGCCAGCCGTCGCTGTCTGCCCTCGTGGCTGCTGTGGCGAACACCTCCCACGACACGGGTCTCGACCTTGACTCGATTATGGAGATGGAGCCCTATTGGGAGGCCGTGCGCAGCATGTACACGCCGTTCCAGTCGGGCGTGAACGCGCCGACCGGCCGCGTGTACCACCACGAGATCCCCGGTGGCCAGCTCACGAACCTCCGCGCCCAGGCCACTGCACTCGGCCTGGCTGACCGCTTCGAGATCATCGAGGAAACCTACGCCGCGGTGTCCGAGATGCTCGGCCGTCCGACGAAGGTGACCCCGTCCTCCAAGGTCGTGGGCGACCTCGCCCTGCACCTCGTGGGTGCGGGCGTGGATCCGGCCGACTTTGCTGCCGACCCGCAGAAGTACGACATCCCGGATTCCGTCATTTCCTTCCTCCGCGGAGAGTTGGGCACCCCGCCCGGTGGCTGGCCAGAACCGCTGCGCACCAAGATCCTCGAAGGCCGTGGCGAGGGCCACAAGCCCTTCGTCGAGGTGGAGCCCAAGGATGCAGAGCTGTTGCACTCCGAGGACGCTGAGGTGCGCCGTGACACGCTCAACCGGCTCCTGTTCCCCGGCCCGACAGCCGATTACAAGGAATCCCGTCGCCTCTACGGGCACACGGCCAACCTCCCGGACCGTCAGTTCTTCTACGGCTTGCGTGAGGGAGAAGAGACCGCGATCCCGCTCGAGGAGTCCAAGACCCCGATGCTCGTCCGCCTGGATGCCATCGGCGAACCGGATCCGAAGGGCATGCGCAAGGTTGTCTTCAACGTCAACGGCCAGATCCGCCCGACCTCCGTGCGTGACGAGTCTGCCGAGAATCTCACCCCGGCTGCAGAGAAGGCCGACCCGAATAACGAGGGCCACGTGGCCGCTCCGTTCGCCGGTGCCGTCACTGCGTCCGTCTCTGAGTGCGATGAGGTGAAGGCCGGTGACCCGGTTGCCACCATCGAGGCGATGAAGATGGAAGCATCCATCACCGCCACCATCGATGGTGTCATTGACCGCGTTGTTGTGCCTGGCCCCACCAAGGTGGAAGGCGGCGACCTGCTCGTCGTCATCAAGTAACAGCAGAAGAGAAAACCGGCTGCGAGAAAAATCTCCCAGCCGGTTCCTTTTTATGTCTCTACATACGCAAGTGCCCCGGCCGAAGCCGGGGCACTGCGTATTCCCTAAACCCTTTATCGAAAGGGATCTTTAGTATAACACGACACTTTTAAAAAACACAAATTTTATTCTGCGTCCTTTAGTTCGAGCAGCACATCGCCCTTCTTGACGGTCTTAGCCTCCTCTGCAGCAAGTCCGGTAACCACGCCCGCCTTGTGAGCCTTCACAGGGTTTTCCATCTTCATGGCTTCGAGTACGAGGACAGTGTCGCCTTCGGCAACCTCCTGGCCCTCTTCCACATTCACTTTGATGATGGTGCCCTGCATCGGGGCGGTCACGGCATCGCCGGACACGTTGGACTTGCCACCGCTGCCACGACGACGCTTCGGGTGCTTCTTGGGGCCGGAGACGCCACCGGTCAGTGCGAGGCTTGCGGGGAGCGCAACCTCGACGCGACGGCCGTTGACCTCAATGACGACCTTCTTGGAGGGCTGCTCGTCCTCGTCCACATCGGTCTCGTCGGTGTACGGCTCAAGCGGGTTCTCCCACTCTTCCTCGATCCACTTCGTGTAGACGTCGAAGCCGTCCTCGGTGCCCACAAACGCTGGGTTCTCCACAATGTGGCGGTGGAACGGCAGCACGGTGGGAAGACCATCGATGGTGTACTCGGCGAGGGCTCGGCGGGAGCGCTCCAGAGCCTCCTGGCGGGTCTCCCCGTACACGATGAGCTTGGCCAGCATGGAGTCGAACTGGCCACCGATGACGGAGCCCTCAGTGATACCGGAATCAACGCGGACACCGGGGCCGGTCGGCTCCTTGTATGCGGTGACGGTGCCGGGGGAGGGGATGAAGCCCGAGCCCGGATCCTCGCCGTTAATACGGAACTCGAAGGCGTGCCCGCGCGGGATCGGATCCTCCTTGATGTGGAGTTCCTTGCCCTCAGCAATACGGAACTGCTCGCGCACGAGGTCGAGGCCCGTCGTTTGCTCGGTGACGGGGTGCTCCACCTGGAGACGGGTGTTGACCTCGAGGAAGGAGATGAGGCCGTCGGAGCCCACGAGGTACTCGACGGTGCCTGCGCCGTAGTAGCCGGCTTCCCTACAGATGGACTTGGCGGACTCGTGGAGGCGAGTGCGTTGCTCATCGGTGAGGAAGGGGGCCGGAGCTTCCTCGACGACCTTCTGGAAACGACGCTGAAGGGAGCAGTCACGGGTGCCCACGACGACAACGTTGCCGTGCTGGTCGCCGAGAACCTGGCACTCAACGTGGCGGGCACGGTCGAGGTAGCGCTCGACGAAGCACTCACCACGACCGAAGGCTGCGGTTGCCTCGCGCGTGGCGGACTCGAACTGGTCCTTCACCTCGTCCATGGTGTAGGCCACCTTCATACCACGTCCGCCGCCACCGAAGGCTGCCTTGATGGCGATGGGGAGACCGTGCTCCTCGGCGAACTTGACTACCTCGTCTGCATCCTTAACCGGGTCTTTGGTGCCCGGAGCCATCGGGGCGTTGGCGCGCTCAGCGATGTGGCGAGCGGTCACCTTGTCGCCCAGGTCACGGATGGACTGCGGGGACGGGCCGATCCAAATGAGGCCGGCGTTAATAACGGCTTCGGCGAAGTCGCCGTTTTCCGAAAGGAAGCCGTAGCCGGGGTGGATGGCGTTGGCGCCGGACTTCTTTGCGGCGTCAAGGATCTTGTCAAAATTAAGGTACGATTCTGCGGAGGTCTGTCCTCCCAATGCGAAAGCTTCATCCGCCAACGAGACATATGGTGCGTCTGCGTCTGGTTCCGCATACACCGCAACGCTGGGGATACCTGCATCCTTAGCAGCCCGTATAATCCGCACCGCGATCTCTCCGCGGTTTGCTACGAGGACTTTTTCAATCTCGCGTTGCTCTACTGTCATGGCGCTCCTTCTTGCATCATGTCTTAACCCCTCACGAAGGATTTCGCCTACGTAAAAGGATGTGATTTTGTCTTAATTGTGGCACAGCTTTCACCCTCCGCGGAGGAAAATGGGGCGAAAGATGGGGTATTTGTGCCGTTAGCTACCCCCTTTTTAAGGCATAGGTGTGATGTCATAAGTCCTTTGTGTGGGGGTGGAGAATACCCTAGGTTAGTATGGTTTTTTGTGCAAAACTATAGCGTTGACCAGGCCTACGCCCGTGTGGTTCCGGGGAAAGTGCTCCTATTTGGGGGGAGAAGGTGAGATTATGTCCGACCGGGTACACATTTGCTGTGAGCTGACAGCGAACACAGAAATGCGTGGAGTTGCCAGAAGTTGCCTACGTCTGCGGGGGCGTGGCACCTAGGAAAGCTCGATGGGGACACCAATCATGTTGCCCCACTCGGTCCACGAGCCGTCGTACACCGTCACATCCGTGAAGCCGAGGAGGGATTCCAAGATGAACGCGGTGTGGGAGGCCTGTGCGCCGCTGTTGCAGTACACCACCGTCGGAGCTTCGGGGTCGAGCTTGGCGTAGGCCTGCCGGGTTGTGGCGGCATCGGAGAAGCGTCCCGACGGCTGCAGGGTGGTGCGCCACGGGATGTTGTGGGCACCGGGGATGTGGCCGTCGCGGGCGGCTCCCGAGGCCTCCGAACCGTCGAAGAGACCGGGGGACCGGACGTCGACAAGCTGTACAGAATCCAAACGCTCCCGGAGGTCGGAAACGAGCGTCCGAGAGGGTAGCGATGTCACTTCGGGTACCGGATACGCCGTCTGTGGGGGGATGGGGAAGGAGAAGACAAGCTCGCGCTCCTCGCCGGCCCACGCATCGCGTCCACCATCGAGGATGCGGACATCGGCGTGGCCGTACTGGCGCATGATCCATGCCGTGTAACAGGCCCAGACGTTGGCGGAATCGCCGTAGATGACAACGGTGTCTGTGGGGGAGATGCCCTTATCCTCCATGAGCTGCGCGAAGTCTGCGGGGCTCAGGATGTCCCTGCGCAGCGGGTCGGACAGTTCCGCCTGTGGGTGGATGCGAATGGCTGTGGGGATATGTCCGAGATCGTACTGATAGTTATCGGCATCGCTTTCCACAATCATGAGGCCGCGCATGCCAGCGTGGGCGGCAAGCCAGGATGCGCTGACGAGGTGTTCGGGGTGGGCAAACTCCTGGTGGTGTGTGTCTGGGTCGATCTCCAAAGCCACAGCTGTTCTCTTTCTACATGCCGATTATGTACTTCCGTATCATTCTAGAGGTCTCAGCCATACCTTGGCTAAGTGAGTGCATTTAATCACAGTTGTGGCGACGTTTTCCCAGGCACGGACAACCCCAGGGGTACTTGCACTGCGAACCGTGCCGATCCGGGTTACAAATAATACACACCTCTTGGATTCACTCCTATGAATGTGAAACGAAGGTGTGCACTAATCCACATAACCCCAGGAGTAGAGATAGTGTCTAATACCACCCGTACTATCGCCTGCGTGACGGCAGCAGCCGTCAGCGCAGCAACGCTTTCCGCCCCTGCTATTGCACAGGAAGCGGCTATCGCAAAAATCAACGTCGCAGCCATTACTGACTTCCACGGTCACATCGAGACCGTGACCGACAAGGATGGCAGCCTCAAGGAGCCGGGCGCCCCGATCCTCGCCTGCCACCTGCCAAAGCTTGCCGACGAAGGCGCAGAGCAGATCCGCGTCTCCGCCGGCGACAACATCGGTGGCTCCACCTTCATCTCCTCCGTCGACAAGGACGTGCCCACCATTGAGGAACTCAACACCATGGGCTTTAAGGTGTCCGCAGTGGGCAACCACGAGTTCGACCAGGGCTGGAGCGATCTTTTCGAGCGTGTTGGCATCAACGGCGACAAGCTGGCAAAGTACAAGCACATCGGCGCCAACGTCGAGGGCGAAAACCCTGAGCTTGCACCGTCCTACGTCGAAGAGGTCAGCGGTGTGAAGATCGGCTTCGTCGGCGGCATCACCGATAACCTCCCCTCGCTCGTCAGCCCCGCCGGCATCGAGGGCATCACCGTCACCGCCCCGATCCCCGCCATCAACGCCGAGGCTGACCGCCTGGTAGAGGCTGGCGAGGCAGACGTAGTTATCGCCCTCATGCACGAGGACGTCGCCACGCAGCCCGACAGCGTGCTCGGCTCCTTCTCCACCAACGTCGATGCCGTCGTCGGTGGACACTCCCACCTCCTCGCCGAGAAGACCGTTGAGCGTGAGGGTGCCCTCCCGCTCGTCATCGTTCAGGCCGAGAACTACGGCACCGCCGTCGGCGACATCGATATCGAGTTCGACACCGACAAGGGCGAACTGACCGCCATCACCGGCGATGTCCAGACGGTGAAAGAGATGGGCGAGGACACCGACTGTGTCACCAACCCCGATGCGGAGCTGACGAAGTTTGTCGAGGACGCCAAGGACAAAGCAGATGTGCTGGGCCAGGAAGTCATCGCCCAGAACGCTCCCGAGATGCGTCGCGCTTCCAACGAGCTCGCAGCAGCCGATGCCGGATCCTCCCGTGGCACCGAGTCCACGCTGGGTAACTTCATCGGTGAGGCCTCCAAGAACTACCTCGCAGCCAACTCCAGTGTGACCCCGGACCTCGGCGTCATCAATGCCGGTGGCATCCGCGCCGACATTGAGGGTGGCGACGTCACCTACGCCGATGCCTTCCTCGTCCAGCCCTTCGGCAACGAGATCGGCTACGTGGAGATCACCGGTGCGGACATCAAGGACGTGCTGGAGCAGCAGTGGCAGGAGGACGGTGCCTCCCGCCCCGTGCTCATGCTTGGTTGGTCCAAGAACTTCAGCTACACCTACGATCCCGCCAAGCCCCGTGGTGAGAAGGTCACGTCCATGACCATCGACGGCGCACCCGTCGACATGGATCAGACCTACACCATCGCCGGTAACACCTTCCTGCTCGCCGGTGGCGATAACTTCAAGGGCTTTACCGCAGGCGAGGTGCAGACCCTCGGCCTCATGGACCTCGATGCCTTCATCTACGGCCTGACCGACGAGGCTACGACCGCTAACCCGGCTCAGATCGGTGTCGGCGCAACGATCGA
Source organism: Corynebacterium glucuronolyticum (assembly GCA_022772305.1). Taxonomy (GTDB): domain Bacteria; phylum Actinomycetota; class Actinomycetes; order Mycobacteriales; family Mycobacteriaceae; genus Corynebacterium; species Corynebacterium glucuronolyticum_A. Next base: position 22,302 of record JALFAQ010000023.1, on the reverse strand, counting down.
CGGCACTCTGGAACCAGGTAAGGAGATTACCCTCGACCTCAGCTCCCTGGACTACACCGTCGGTGGCACCGACACCACGGTGAAGGCCACGCTGGGCGACGCCTCCGCGGAGGCAGAGATCGACAAGTCCACCAAGCCCGAGGTGGGTCAGGACAATTTCGGTACCGCCAAGCTCACCCTGACCGTCCCCGAGGACCTCGCCGGTGAGCAGAACATCACCGTCACCACCGACGCGGGCACGGAAGTCACCATCCCCGTCACCATCGATGCCGGCGATACGGACAACACCGCCACGGGTAGCTCCAACCTTGCCGACGTCCTCATCTGCATCGGTGGCGCCATCATGGGCCTCATTGCCGCTATCGCTGCAGCCATCGGCCTGCAGAATTTCATCCAGCAGTAAACGGCAGAGACCGGCTGCATAAAAGTGCTCTCCTTTAAGGGAGAGCATTTTTCGTCTGTTTCTAAGCCAGCAGGTCCGTGGCTGCAGACGGGTCGGCATCCTCCAGCATCGTCTTCAGGCGGTCGTACTCGTCATCCTCGCCGATGAGGCGGGCAGCCTTGGCGAGCGCTGCAATGGCGCGCAGCACACCGCGGTTCGGCTCATGTGAAAACGGGACCGGGCCCCAGCCCTTCCATCCGTTCTTGCGCAACAAATCCAGGCCACGGTGGTAGCCGGTGCGCGCATAGGCGTACGCCACGGTCGGCGCATCGTGGCGCTCAAGGGCGAGTTCGGCAAGCTCCGCCCACACCGTGGGGGAGGCCGGGTGTGCAATCGCCGCATCCTCCGGGGTGGCGGCGGTGAGATCCGGCTCCGCTGGAAGCGTGACGGGCGGGGGTGCTAACAAATCTTTCTTCTCCATGACACCCCAGACTACCTAACTTTGGCGGTTCCACAGGCTCGATGCGTTGATCCCCATGGAGTACAACGCGCGTCGCAGCGTGGGAACAGACAACCCAATGACACCGCTCGGATCACCCTCGATGCGGTCAATGAACCAGCTGCCCAGCGCCTCAAGCGTAAACGCGCCGGCGCACGGCAACGGCTCCCCGCTCGCGGCATAGGCCTCGATGTCGCGCCGGGTGGGGGAGGCGAAGTGCACGCGGGTCTCAGAGACATCCGCAAACGTCCGTGGCGAGGAACCGGCGGGGCCGGTGATGAAGTGAGCGGTGAGGAGAGTGCCCACCTTGCCGCTTTGCATCTCCCATCGGCGGATCGCCTCGGGTTCGGTGTGTGGCTTGCCAGTCAACTGGCCGTCGATAAGCAACATCGAATCACATCCGACCGTCACATCGGCGGGGTAACCGGAAGTCACCGCCTCACACTTTGCCTGTGCCAGCGCGGCGACGCGCTCCCGCGGCGGTGCCTCCTGGAGGCAGGTGAGGATTGCCTCCTCGTCCACATCTGCGGGGTGAACGATGGGCTCCACTCCCGCGTTGCGGAGCAACATGAGACGGGACGCGGAACCAGAAGCCAAAACCAAGCGCATGCTCGTCATTATGGCACAGAAAAACCGCCCCCCGGTTGATGAACCAGGAGGCGGTGGGGATGAGGAGGTTTACTGGGTTACCTCTTTGTTCGCTGTCGCGTCGGTAGCCTTCGCGGCCTTGCCCACGTTGTAGACCCACTTGTAGGAGCCGTAGAGCAGGGCAATGAAGACGACGAGACCGACCCAGTTGGCGGCACCCTCGAAGGAATCCGGAACCACCTGGAGCGGGCTTGCCACGCCAGAGCCGGCAATGATGCCAGCGTTGAGAACACCGAACAGGGACTCGCCGACGATGAGGCCCGTTGCCATAAGCACGCCGAGGCGCTTCATCTGGTCGGCGATGGCACCGTGCTTATCGGACCATTTGTCGTAGAAGTAGCCGATGAACGCGCCAATCGGCACCGTGCACGTCACGGTGATCGGCAGGTACATGCCCATGCCGACAGCCAGCGGCGGAAGGTGGAACTTGTTCTTCGTCGCGCGGCCGAGAATCTCGTCGACAGCAACAATGGCGCAACCGATGAGCGCGCCGGTGCCGATGAGACCCCAGTCCAGGGAACCACCGAAAATGCCGGTGGCCAGCGAGGTCATGAGGGCGGCCTGCGGGGCGGCGAGGGCATCGGGGCCTGCGCCCTCCATGCCGGCGAAACCGAAGCCGGTCAGCATGAGCTGCAGTACCGGCGGGATGACGGCAGCACCGAAGATCACGCCGATGATGAGGGCCACCTGCTGGCGCCACGGGGTTGCACCGACGAGCTGACCGGTCTTCAGATCCTGCAGATTATCGTTTGAAATCGTCGCGATACCGAAGACAATCGACGCCGTGAACAGGGTGTAAGCGACCAGGTCGTCGGTCTGGCTGGCATCGCCGGTGGCGACAACCTTGATGAGCAGCGCGGCAGTGATGACGATGATGACGCCGACACCGGAAATCGGCGAGTTGCTGGCGCCGATGAGGCCGGCCATGTAGCCGCAAATACCAGCGACAACGAGGCCAATGAGCAGCGTGAAAATGATCGACACGGTGATCAGGGAGCTGACGTGGTGGGAGATGTCCGTGTCCTTCACAAACAGCCACAGCAGCAGGCCGATGGGCAGCATGGAAGCCAGGGTGACGATGACGACAACGCTCATCGGCATGTCGCGCTCCGTCAGGGGCAGGACATCGCCAGCCTTGCGGTGACGCGAGGACGCAAGCGATTCCTTAATGCCGCGGACGATGGGGCCAATGATTTTCAGCAGTGTCCACAGGGCCGCAACGGTCATGGCGCCTGCACCAGCCATGCGCACATCGCCGTTGAAGGTCGACTGCACGAATTCTGCGAAGGTGTCGCCTTCCTCAGGCTCCATGCCGGAGGAGATGACCGGAAGCAAAATGCCGTGGGAGATAGCCACGCCGACGAGCATGGCGATGGACACGCCGACACCTACCAGGTGGCCGACACCGACCAGCGCCATGGAAATGGAAAAGCCAAACATGGAGCCACCCGCACCGACGTGGAAAGCACTCTTCAGCGAGCCGGCAGCGACCTTCATCGCGGTGAGCAGCGACAGGCCGGCGGAGACCAAGCCGCCGACGATAATGACCTTGAGGCCACGTTTATTCTCCTCCACGGAGCCGTGCGTATCGCCAACCTTCAGCACCTCAGCGGCGGCGACACCCTCCGGGTAGGGGAGGTCGGAGCCGGTTACCAGGGCGCGACGGAGCGGAATGGAATACGTCACGCCGAGGATGCCACCGACTGCGACGACGCAGGCTGTCTCCCAGTAGGAAAAACCTGTCCACCAGCCAATCATGACGAGGCCGGGGAGGACGAAGATGATGGCCGAGAGCGTACCCGCGGCCGATGCGATCGTCTGAACAATGTTGTTTTCCTGCACGGTGTGATCGGCAAAGCGACGCAGGATCGCCATGGAAATCACAGCTGCAGGAATGGAGGTGGCAAAGGTCAGGCCTACTTTCAGGCCAAGGTAGACGTTCGCCGCCGTGAATACCAAAGTAATGAGGCCACCGATGATGACGGCGCGGATTGTTAGCTCCTTGATGGGGCTGGACTCCGTCCGCTCACCCGTGGCAGGTGTTGAGGTAGTCATGGTAGGTTGGAACTCTTTTCGAAATATGTGATTATGTCGGATTTCGCGATTATGCGCACCCTTATTTGTACAAGGACGCAGCGGTCAGATGTTTCTTGCACGTGTCCTGTGCATAATATTGTGTCACTATGCGTTATATCTAGGCAACACGCTGTGTAGGTTCGGATATCAGATGTTTGCCCCGTCGCCTGCCCTTCCTTTTTGTATGTGCCCGTTTAGGGGTACCCCCGCTCATGCTTGTCGACGCCCCGTCGTCGCCCAATACATAACCCCCAGGCTAGTTTCAGCCTGGGGGTTACGCGTCTTTTTCCGATGCCGGCTTAGAAGTACCGGCTGTTGCGGAACGCGTTGGGGTTGTACGTCTTCGGGCGGTCGAGCCGATCGCCGAAGTTGCCCCAGTTGTTGACGGGCTTGTACCGCTCATCCGTAGTGGCCTTCTGGGCCTCCGCCTCCAGCGTAGACAGCACCGCTGTGAGTGCACCCAGTTCCTCCTCCGTCGGGTTGCCACCAACTACGTGGAAGAGGGGTTTGTCCTTGGTACGACCGACCTCGTCGGTTCCCTCACCGTCGATGACGGTGAGTTCCGTTTGTTTCTCACTCATATGTACCCCTATCGGATCACGCAGTTAGTTTTGTTACAGCGGAATGTTTCCGTGCTTCTTGGCAGGAACGTTAACCACCTTACGGTCGAGGAGACGCAGGCCCTCAATGAGGTGGCCGCGGGTCTCGCTCGGCGGGATGACCGCGTCAACGAAGCCACGCTCGGCGGCGACGTACGGGTTCACCAGGGTGCGGTCGTATTCGGCCTCGTACTCCTTCATCAACTTCTGCATGTCCTGGTTCGGATCCTCGGCGGCCTTCTTCAGCTCCTTGCGGTAGATGAAGCCGACGGCACCGGAGGCACCCATGACGGCGATCTCGGCGGTTGGCCAGGCGTATACGAGGTCGGCACCCATTTCCTTGCCGCCCATCACACAGTATGCGCCGCCGTATGCCTTGCGGGTAATGACGGTGATCTTGCCCACGGTGGCCTCACAGTAGGCGTAGAGGAGCTTCGCGCCGCGGCGAATGATGCCCTCGTACTCCTGGTTGGTGCCGGGCAGGAAGCCGGGCACATCCACGAACTCCACGATCGGGACGTTGAAGGAATCACAGGTGCGGACGAAGCGCGCGCCCTTTTCCGCAGACTTGATGTCCAGGCAGCCGGCGAACTGCATCGGCTGGTTGGCCACGATGCCCACGGCGCGACCTTCGATGCGGGCAAAGCCCACAATAAGGTTTTCTGCGTAGGCCTCCTGGATCTCGAGGAACTCGCCGTCATCGACGACGGAGGAGATGACCTCCTTCATGTCGTACGGGGAGTTGGTGGAATCCGGAATGATGGTGTCCAGCGCGAGGTCGTCCTCGGTGAGGTTGTCCTGGATGGAGCCCTCCATGATCGGGGTCTGCAGGCGTGGCGTTTCTGCCCGGTTGTTGGACGGCAGGTAGCTCAACAGGTCGCGGACGAAGTCGAGGGCATCGGCGTCGTCGGAGGCCGTGTAGTGGGAGGTACCAGACATAGTCATGTGCGTTTCCGCACCGCCGAGTTCCTCCTGGGTTACTTCCTCGCCGGTCACCGTCTTGATAACGGCGGGGCCGGTGATAAACATCTTGGATGTCTTGTCCACCATGACGATGAAGTCCGTCAGGGCCGGCGAGTACACGTGGCCACCGGCGCAAGCACCCATAATCAGGGAAATCTGCGGGATGACGCCACTGGCCTGCGTGTTGCGCAGGAAGATCTGGGAGTACAGGCCGAGGGAGACCACGCCCTCCTGGATGCGGGCACCGGCACCTTCGTTGATGCCGATGATGGGGCAGCCGGTCTTAATGGCCATGTCCATGATCTTGACGATCTTCTCGCCGTACACCTCGCCGAGTGCGCCACCGAAAACGGTGGAGTCCTGGGAGAAGACGCACACCTTGCGGCCGTCAACGGTGCCGTAACCGGTGATCACACCGTCGGTGACGGGGCGGTTCGCATCGAGCCCGAAGTTGGTGGAACGGTGACGGGCGAGGGCATCGATCTCCACGAACGACCCTTCGTCGAGAAGATATTCCACGCGCTCACGCGCCGTCTTCTTCCCCTTGGCGTGTACTTTTTCTACGCGGGCCTCGCCCATCGGGAAGCGGGTTTCCGCAATTCTGTTGCGCAGGTCCGCGAGTTTCCCGGCGGTCGTCGTCAGATCCGGTTTCTCGTCGGTGGTTTTAATTGAAGCTGTCATATCGCCAGTCTAGCGTGTAAGAGAATCCAGAAAGTGACATTTCCCACTACAGATTTTTCTCAGTTTCCTTCACACCCCGCCCCTTTGGTGACACCAAATCTCGTGGTGAGGGTAAAAACCGCAGCGACAAGGGGTAGTCGGACCGGTGCCCGCTTCGATGTATGATGTCCGATTTGCGTTCGTGTGCTACACCCATTGGGGGTGGATAGGGTGGAAGCGATTAGAATTCACACCATGACTAACCGCGAGCCACTCAACCGCGAGGAACTTCACCGCCGCCTGGTAGACACGAACCTGTATCAGCAGCTCACCGTCCTCGAGCAGACCGGCTCCACCAACGCCGACCTCCTCCAAGCCGCCGCCGACGGTGCCCCCACCTTCACGGCGGAGATTGCCGAGTTCCAAGACTCCGGCCGTGGCCGCCGGGGCCGCGCGTGGGTCACTCCCGCATACTCCCAGGTCACCTTCTCTGTTCTCGTGCGTCCGCGCACCCTCGATCACTTCGGCTCCCTGTCTCTCATGGCTGGTCTCGCGCTTATCGACGCCATCCAGCCCCTCCTCGGCTCCCAAGTCGCCCTCAAGTGGCCGAACGACGTCCTCGTCAACGGCAACAAGATCTGTGGCATCCTCGGCGAGGCCCAGGCGCTGGCCACCAACCACCCCGAAGTTGTCCTCGGCTGCGGGCTCAACCATTCCCTTACTCGCGAGGAACTGCCCGTCGACAATGCCACCTCCCTCGCGCTGGAGGGAATCGATGTCGACCGCACCGAGCTCACCGTCTCCGTCCTCACCGCCATGCGCAACCGCCTCGGTGCCTGGGTCACTGGCGATGTCCACATGGACGATTACCGCGCAGTGTGCTCCACCATCGGCAAAGACATCCGCGTCATGCGCCCCGGCACCGACGATCTGCTTGGTAGGGGAGAAGATGTCACCGACGAAGGTTTCCTCGTCGTCCGCGACCGCTCCGGCGAGCTCCACGAGCTGTCCGCCGGCGAAGTGCACCACGTACGCCCCCTGGAGTAAACCGTGCGTCTCGAGCCAGGAGAGGTCGTCCTCGCCGACGTCACCACCACCTACCGCCATCTCGCCATGCCCGTCGTCCAGCTCCTATTGTCCACCGGCGTGTGCTCCATCGCCCTCGGTGTTTTCGACAGGCCCGCAGATGCGGAGCTCGCCGGTGTCGTGCTTCCCCCGGAGTGGCGGGGACTCGTGCTCGCTATTTGGGCCGTGTGGGTCCTCATCGGGTTCCTCTGGCCCGTGCTCATGTCCCGCACCGCCCGGACCATAATCACTACCAAGCGGATCGCGTACCGCAAGCCGGGGCTTTTCGTTCGTCCCCTCACCATCTTCTTCGAGGAAATCGAGGCCATCAATCGGCGTTCGTCCACGCTTGTCGTGTCCACCTACGCTTCTCGGCGCCCCGTCATCATCGACAACTTGCCCAAAACCAAGCAGCTCGTTCGGCTCATCGAGGGGAGCTACTAGGGTTACAAGGGTGAGCACTAACGATCCCCATGCGCCTGGCATGCCGATTGTCACCGTAATCGGCGACGGTCAGCTCGCCCGCATGATGCAGACAGAAGCAACCGAACTCGGCCTAACCATCCGCCTCTTGGCCGGCGCCATCGACTCGTCAGCAGCCCAGGTCACCCCCGACATCACCGTCGGCGACTACACCACGCTTGCCGACGTACAGTCTGTCGCCTGCGGCTCCTCCGCCGTCACCTTCGACCACGAGCACGTCCCCAACGAGATCCTCCACACCCTCATCGACGCAGGCATCAACGTCCAGCCTCAGCCCGACGCCCTCGTCTACGCCCAGGATAAGCTGGAAATGCGCAAGAAGATGAAGGAACTGGGGCTGCCGGTGCCGTGGTTCACGGATGTCACCGACCCCTCCCGCCTACCAAGCGGAAAACCGATCTGCCTGAAGGCGATCCGCGGCGGCTACGACGGCCACGGTGTCTGGTTCACCGACGACGCGCCAACGCTCGCCGCCGAGCTCATGGACAAGGGTGTTCACCTCATGGCAGAGGACAAGGTGGAGCTCAAGCGTGAGCTGTCCATCCTCTCCGCCCGTCGCCCCTCCGGCGGCATCGCGCAGTGGGACATCACCGAGACCATCCAAACCGACGGTATCTGCGTGGAGGCACTCGCCCCCGCACCCGGGCTTACCGACATCCAAGCCGACACCATCCGCCACATCGGCCGCACCGTTGCTGAGAAGCTCGGCGTCACCGGTGTCCTCGCCGTCGAGCTCTTCGAAACTACCGACGGTGAGATCCTCATCAACGAGCTCGCCATGCGCCCCCACAACACCGGCCACTGGACCCAGGACGGATCGGTCACCAGCCAGTTCGAGCAGCACCTCCGCGCAGTACTCGACCTCCCCCTCGGCTCCACCGCCCGCACCGCCCCCGTCACCTGCATGGTCAACACCCTCGGTGGCGACTCGGAGCAGGACATCCCCGCCGCCATGACCCAGGTGTGGGAGAGCTACCCCGAGGCCAAGATCCACTGGTACGGCAAGTCCTACCGCGCCGGCCGCAAGCTCGGCCACGTCAACGTCTCCGGCACCGATGCGGACACCGTCCGCGCCCGCGCCCGTGCCGCCGCCGGGATTATAGTGGGTAGCCATGAGTAACTGCTTGGTAGGAATCATCATGGGGTCCGACTCCGATTGGGACACGGTCAAACCCGCCGCCGACATTCTTGACGAGTTCAACGTCTCTTACGAAGTCGGCGTCGTCTCCGCGCACCGCACCCCTGACAAAATGCTCAACTACGCCCGCACCGCCCACACCCGTGGCATCAAGGTCATCATCGCCTGTGCCGGCGGTGCCGCCCACCTGCCGGGCATGACGGCCGCAGCCACCCCGCTGCCGGTCATCGGCATTCCACGGGCACTCAAGGACCTCGATGGTCTGGATTCCCTCCTGTCCATCGTCCAGATGCCCTCCGGTGTTCCCACCGCGACGGTGTCTATCGGTGGCGCCAAGAACGCAGGGCTCCTCGCCGTGCGGATGCTCGGAATCGGCGACCCAGCGCTCGTCGAAAAGATGTCCGCCTACCAAGCGGATATGGCCACCGAGGTGGAGGAGAAGGAGCGTCGCCTCCACGAGCGCTTGTCCTAACGTGACCCCGCTCGTCATCCTCGGCTCCAGGCTTATCGACGGCCTACCAGGCGCCACCCTCACACGTCGCCTGGTAGTCGCCCGCCGCCACATCACCCCCGCTTCCACCGTCGTCGTCACTGGCCACAACGGCGAGGCTGAGGCGATGCGCGACTGGCTCGTCACCCACGGAGTCGACCCCGCCCGCATCATCGTCGAACCCCACGCCCGCTCAACCAACGAAAACCTCGAGAACGCCTCTGTGGCGCTTGGTAGAGCTACGCGTTTCGACGTCGTCACGAGCGACTTCCACGCCCCTCGCGTCCGCATGTGGGCCTGGCACCATCACTTTGATGTGAACGTCATCACTGCGTCGACCCCCGCTAACCGACGCTTGTTCATCTATACACGCGAGCTAGCTGCGATTTCGCACTCGGCTGCGCGCATCCTTTGGCGCAAATTCCACAGCCTGTAGCTCACCTGCAGCCGAGTTATCCACAGATCCTGCGCCTACCACGCGCATCCCGTGCGCGTGGTAGTTAGAGTTCGAGGCATGACACACGCACTCGACTCCCTCGCGACTTCGCTGACGGGCACGGCCATCCTCTTTGAGGCCCTCGCCCTCGGCTCTTCTGTCGCGCAACGAGTCGAGAGGCTTGTCGACGATTATCATCTTTCTCCCTCTTTCTCTCGCTGGCTCTGTAACGGCGCCACCAATTGGGTGGACTACGACCTCGAGGCCGACCCACGCCCCAATGAGCTGCCCACCGAGTTCCTCGTTCTCATCTCTAAGGGGATGAACAACCTGGAACCGGAAGAGCGGGAAACCTACCGGGAGGAGATGCTCAGCTACGCCGTCGATAAGCTTCCAACCGTGCCGGAAATGAAGAACGCGTGCGCAGAACGCGGTCGTGCCCACCTACCACGCACCACCCAACCGTCACTCACCGTTGGCCAGCGTGCCGATGCCACGGGTCTCAAGCACGCGCGCCTGGCGCTTAAAGCCCAGCAGATGGACGAGTTCATCAGCGTCTGCAACTACCTAGCCCCCGACGATTCCTCCATGTCGACCTCCGCCCGTTGGGCACAGGGCCTCCGTACACTCGTCGCCCTGTGGAAAGAAAAAACCTTTGACGATGTCACCCTCACCCGCATCTGGGATCGCACCCTTAGCCCCTGCTTCATCATCAACGCCGACGATCTCACCTATCAAGGAGACGGCAAGTTCGCCACCACCGACGGCAACCTCATCGACGCAGAGGACATCGCCAACTCCCGGCTCGCGCCATTCGCCTTCGTCTCGATCTACGACAAGAACGGCAACATCGGTGTCCACTACCAGCTAGAAAACGAACGATTCGCCAGTCCCGAGCTTCGCTCCGCCCTCGCCTGCGACCAGATATTCTGCGCTCACCCCGGCTGCTACCGTCCAGCCGTCTACAGCCAAATGCACCACAGCAAGGCTCACTACCTCGGCGGACTCACCGACGCGGTCACCCTCATCCCGCTGTGTAAATACCACAACGGGCGCAACGACGATGACCCCGGAAAACCCAAAAACGGCCGCCACGAACGCGACCCCGTGACCGGTGAAGCCGGATTCAAACCACCCGGGTCCGACACGCTGCACTTCAACCGCAGCGAACTCCGCGACCGCTGCGGTCGCGGGATCAACATCCGACAACGCGGAGTCTTCCGCGAGCACTAGACCGAATAGCCCACCAGGAGCCTTCCTGATGGGCTATTCGACGTGCCTTCGTCACCCCTTCACACCACCAGCCGTCAGGCCCGCGACGATGCGCCGCTGGAAGACGAGCACCATCACTACCAAGGGGACGGTCACGAGCGTGCCCGCCGCCATCACCGACGCGTACGGGTACTCGAATGCACTCGGACCCGAGAAGCGCGCAATCGCCACGGTGACCGGCTCTGTCGCAGTTGTCGACAGCTGCTTCGCTAACATGAACTCATTCCACGTAGCAATGAACGCCAAAATTGCGGTGGTAAACAACGCCGGTGCCGCCAAAGGCAACAACACCTTCCGGAAAGCCGTAAAACGGCTCGCCCCATCCACGCGCGCAGCCTCCTCCAACTCCCACGGCAATTGCTTGAAGAAGCTAATCAACGTGTACACCGTCAACGGCAGCGCAAACGAAATGTTCGGCACAATCAGCGCTTGGTAGGTGCCAATCCAGCCGAGGTTAGTAAACAGCTGGAAAAGCGGCGTCACCAACGCAATCCCAGGAAACATCGATGCCGCCAAAATGATTGCTGTGACGATGCCCTTTCCGCGGAAATTCAGGCGGGCGAGAGCATACCCCGCCAGCACCCCTACCAAGACAGCTAGAGCGGTGGTGGCAAGCGAAATAACAAGCGAATTGCCGATTGCCCGGAGGAAGTTATTTCCCTTATCAGTGGCGAGGGCATCCTGGAAGTTCTCGAGCGTTACATGCGTGAAAAACGGGGTGGTGTCGAAGGTGTGCTTCGAATCGCGGAAGGCAGTGACCACCATCCAGTAGAAGGGAGCAAGGGTCCACAAGACGATGATGGCGGCTCCGAAGTATGTGCGTGCTGTTTTCATCGCTGGTTCTCCTTGGTAGTGATGGTGGATCCATCAATGCGAATCGGCTCCACGGGGGCTGCGGGGGCGCTTGGTAGGGGAGGCGGCATCTTTTGCTTCCGTGGCGCCACATCCGCCCCCAAGAACCGGATCATGATGAAGGCGACGGCGAAGATGAGGAGGAAGATGAGGGTGGAGAGGGCGCTGGCGGAGTTGAAGTGGCCTTGGCGGAGGTCCTCAACGACGAGTTGGGAGATGGTGGTGGTGGGGGAGTTGGAGCTGGAGGAGATCATGATGACTGGTAGGTCGTACATGCGGAGTGCGTCGAGGGTACGGAAGAGGATGGCGACCATGAGTGCGGGTTTGACGAGGGGCAGCGTGATGTGCGTGAAGATTTGGAAGCGTCCGGCTCCGTCAACGCGTGCTGCTTCGTAGATTTCCTTGTCGATCATTTGGAGGCCAGCGAGGATGAGCAGCGCCATGAAGGGGGCTGTTTTCCAGACATCGGCGATGATGACGGCGGTGCGGGCGGCCCAGGGATCGGTGGTCCAGGACGTATCCCTACCAAGCAGTGAGTTGATGAGTCCGTGGTCGGAGAAGAGGAATTGCCAGAGTTTGGCGGTGACGGCGGTGGGGATGGCCCAGGGGACGAGGACGGCGGCGCGGAGGAGTCCGCGTCCGCGGAATTCCTTGTTCATGACGGTTGCCATCCAGAGGCCGAGGACGGTTTCGAGTGCGACGGTGACGACGGCGAAGAAGAGGGTGATGCGTACGGCGGGCCAGAAGTCGGTGGCGATGATGCCTGGTGGGCAGGTGCCGACGACGCCGGAGGGGCTCATGCATCGTTGTTGCAGCCAGTAGAGGTAGTGGTCGGCGCCGGCGAAGCCGCCTTGGACAAATAATCCGGTTTCGGGATCCAGGTGTTTATCCTGTTGGAAGGATAAGTAAATGGCCCGCAGGATGGGGTAGCCGATGACGATGCCGAGGACGATGAGTGTGGGGGCGATCAGCGCCCATGCCGTCCTGGTTTGTTTGGCTTGTTGCACGCGTTTCCCTTTCCTTGGTAGGGGTTTGGTTGTTAGTTTAGGGGACTACGGTTGTGGTTATGTGTAAGTCTGTGGCTCTTGTCGTCGAGGGTGGCGGCATGCGCGCGAGCTACACGGCTCGCTTCTTCGAACGCTTGATTTCCAGTGGTGTGGAGGTCGGCTGGGCTGGCGGTATTTCCGCTGGTGCGTCCCAGGTTCTCAACTATCTCTCCCACGACGAGTTTCGCGCCCGCGTTAGCTTTTCGACGCTCCTCTCCTCCCGTCGCATCGGCGGTCTCGCCCCGCTTCTACTTGGTAGGGGGCTTTTCGACGGCCAGTACCTCTACCAGGACATCGCACAACCCGACGGTGCCCTTCCCTTCGACTTCGAGGCCTTCTTCGCCCATCCCGCCGAGGTCTGCATCCAGGCCGTTCGTGCCGACACAGGTGAGACCGTCACGTGGAACCGCGCAGATCTGCCTACCAAGCGGTCGGTGATGCTGGCGGCCCGCGCGTCGGCAACGATGCCAGGTGTCATGAAGATTCCGTTCATCGATGGTCACCCCTACGTCGACGGTGCCGTCGGTGATACTGGTGGCATCCCCATTGCTCCGGCGCTTGGTAGGGAGAAGTTTGCGATCGTCCTCACCCGCCCGCGCGGTTTCAGACGCACCGCCCTCACCCACCCGGAGGTGTTACGCGCGGTGCTGCGGAAGTATCCGGCGGTGGTGGATTTGATGATGACGCGTCATGAGAGGTACAACGCGTCGCTCGAGCTCGTCGACAAGCTAGAGCGGGAGGGGAAAGCCAAGGTGTTTTATCCTGAGGGGCCACTGGTAAGTAACAAGGAGCGCGACGGGGCAAAGATCATGGCGTCCTACCAAGCGGGCCGGGAACAGGTGGACCGCGAGTGGCCGGAGTGGCTCGATTTCTTTAATAGCTAAAAAATACCGCTGCTTGGTAGGGCAGCGGTATTTTTCTTAAGGGTTACTTCGCAGCTTGCGAAATAGCGGCAGCCATGTCCGCGGTGGCGTCATCGATGGACTTGCCTGCGGTGATGGCGGCGTAGGTGTTGTCCTGGATGGCCTTGGAGATGGCGGTGTAGAAGGGGCTGACGGGTCGTGGTTTGGCGTTTTCGAGGGATTCCTTCAGTGCGGGGAGGTAGGGGTATTTCTCCACGAGGGTGGCGTCTTCGTAGATGGATGCGAGGACCGGCGGGAAGGAGTTGTCGGCAAAGGAGGCCTGGTTGTCTTCGTTGATGATGAATTCAATGAAGTCGCGGGCGGTTGCCTTGTGTTTGGAGTTGACGTTGATGCCGTTGTTGTAGCCGCCGAGGGTGGATACGCCGGTGCCATCTTTGGCTACGAGGGGTGTGACTTCGAAGTTGATGCCGGCTTCCTTGGCGTTGGTGTACATGTAGGGCCAGTTTACGGCGTAGGCGGTGGTGCCTTCGGTGAATGCGAGGTTGGTTTCTTCTTCGGTGGCGGAGGTGGAGCCCTTGGCGATGGTGCCGTCGGCGTAGCCGTCGACGAGTGCCTGGAGGCCTTCCTTGGCTTGGTCGGTTTCGACGGCGGGTTGTTCGGAGTCGTCGAGGACGCTGCCGCCCCAGCCGTTGATGAAGTTGGTGGTGTTGACGGTTAGGCCTTCGTACTGCTTGAGCTGGAGGGTGAGGCAGTCTTCGGAGATGGCCTTGCAGCTTTCGGCGAGTTCTTTCCAGTTGGCCGGCGCGTCGGTGACGAGGTCGGTGTTGCGGAAGAGGAGCTGCCCGTTGGTGTTTTGCGGGAGGGCGTAGAGGGTCCCTTGGTAGGTGGCGGATTCGACGGTGGCGGGCAGGAGTCCGCTGGTGTCGACGGCGAGATCGCCTTCCAGGGGTGCGAGGTATTGGTTGGCTGCGAAGTCGGCGGTCCAGATGACATCGAGGGCCATGACGTCGTAGTCACTGGAGCCGGCTTGGAGGGATTGGACGAGGGTTTCGCGCTGGGCATCGGCTTCGCCGGCGAGTTCCTTGAGCGTTACCTCTTCATCGGGGTGGTCAGCGTTCCACTTCTCGATAATTGGTTGCAGCTTGTCGGTGTCGTTTTTGCCCATGGCGAAGGTGATCGGTCCGCGGTCGGCGGTGCCTGTGGTTTCTTCGCTTGTCGACGACTGGGAGGCACCCTCTGGTGCACTCGTTTCGGAAGAGCAGCCCGTCAGGGCGAGGGCTGCGGCGGTGCACACAGCACCGATGACGGTCAAACGCTTGGTAGTCACGTGAACCTTCCTTTTAAATGAACAACTGGTTAGAACCAGATTAACTACGGGGCCACGTAAATACAGTAAATTAACCTACATTTGGGGGGAACGAACGCGCTTACCCGTCTCGCGGTCAAAATAGTGTGCCTTGGACATATCCGGGATGAGGAGGACGCGATCCCCTCGGAAGGGGGACGGGCCGTCGCTCAGCCTAGCGACAAGCGGCGTGGAGGGGTCGTCGTTGCGGTGGGCGTAGACGTACGAAGTTGAACCCAGTTCCTCTACCAGGGACACGGTTGCCGGAATACCCGCTCCCGGTGCGTCAGCTGTGGAGCAGTGCAGATCCTCGGGCCGAATGCCAAACGTTACAGCACCGAGACCTGCGACATCGGCGGGGATGAGGTTCATGGCGGGGGAGCCGATAAAGCTGGCGACGAAGGCGTTGGCGGGGGCGTCGTAAAGCTCGCGGGGGGAGGCGACTTGCTGGAGTTCCCCATCCTTGAGGACGGCGACGCGGTCGCCCATGGTCATAGCCTCGACCTGGTCGTGGGTGACGTAAACGGTGGTGGTGCCGAGGCGGTGCTGGAGGTTGGCGAGCTGCGTGCGGGTCTGGACGCGGAGTTTAGCGTCGAGGTTGCTGAGGGGCTCGTCCATGAGGAAGACGTGCGGTTCGCGGACAATCGCGCGCCCCATGGCCACGCGCTGGCGCTGGCCACCGGAGAGGTCTTTGGGCTTGCGGTTGAGGAATTCGGTGAGGTCGAGCATCGCTGCTGCATCGGCCACCTTGCGGTCGATCTCCTTTTGCGGCAGCTTCGCCAGTGACAGCGCAAAACCCATATTCTTGGCGACGGTCATGTGTGGGTACAACGCATAGTTTTGGAACACCATCGCCACGTCGCGGTCGGCAGGTTCACTGTCGGTGACATCACGGCCCCCGATGGTAATTGTGCCGGAGGCGACCTTCTCCAGGCCGGCCAAGGCCCGCAGGGTGGTGGATTTGCCGCAGCCGGAAGGCCCGACAAGGACGAGGAACTCGCCGTCGTGAATGTGGAGGTTGAGGCCCTCCACCGTTGGTTTGTCGGCACCGGGGTAGCGGATGCACACGTCTTTGAAAACTACGTCAGCCACACGTTTACCCTACCAAGCGTCGGCGTGCTCTACGGCCGCAATGTGGGCGAATCTTTCGTCGCTGGCCTCGCCCCGAACGATGACGATCGCGCCACCGGTGGCGAGCTGTTCGAGCGCCTGCGCGCAGCTGTCGGCGGAGGCGCGGACGATCCGCTTGGTAGAGGAGCCGGGTTTTTCCAGGCTCGGCGTCGGCTCGGGGAACGCGTCGGGGTACATGCGGACCGTGGTGGAAAAGTCGAGCGCACCGGGTGGCAGCTGGTCGTCGGGAAGTGGGGCACCGAGGGGGTCGTCGCCGACGATGATCTGGGTGGGTGCGGTTGATTGCTTGTCGACGCCCAGGAGTGCGACCTCTTCGTCTCCTCGGGGCTCACCGTAGGTGATCCCGGCGGCAATGGCACCCAGAGCGATGGCGATTTCCTGCCAATCGTGGGGGACATCGAGGGTGATGGAATCGCCGGGGAGGAGGTCGCATTCGTCGCGAAGCATGCCGGCGACTTTTGCAGCCCAGTTGGACAGCGTGACGGCGGAAAACTCCACTCGGCTACCACGCGTCTCGTTGTAGACGGTGACGCGTGGTTCGGTGGGACTGAGGTGTGACAACAACTCCATTGGCGCTAGTTTACGCACTGCGGGCGGTTACCCTCTGCCGTGATCGTGGGCGAGAGGGGCTCCTCCAGTGCAGCGCCTGGCTGTCCCACGACATCTGTGCCGGTGTCGGTGTCCTGCTCCTCGAAGGAACTGTCGGATTGCGGGCCTGTGTAGTCGCTGGCGGTGACCACCACGACGGAGCCCGGATCGAGCGTGGGGGAGGTGGTGATCGGGAGGTTGCCGAGCTTTTCGGCGATCTCCTTGGCCGCCGGGTCGTCGGTGCTGTGCGCGACCACCTGGGAGCTGAAGTAGAGGCCTTCCTGGGCGTTGGTGACCGTCGTGACGCGGTAGCTTTCGTCGTGGAGCCAGCCACCGACGGAGCCGGCAAGGCCGGGAATCTGCGAGGCGTTGAGGACGGTGACCGTCACATCGGGGGCTGCGGGCGTATTCGTCTCGCCGGCGTGCGGGTTCGGGTTGTCCTTCGTGCCCAGTAGGGATTCGAAGAAGCGTTTTACCTCGTCCGGATCGACGGTGATGATCGATTCGCCGTAGTCGCCGACACCGTCGACGGAGGTAACGGGGATGGTGTCGAAGCGCACGTTGCCACCGGCGAGGTTTTGCAGCTGCGTGGCGAAGCTGATGATGTCCCAGTCCTTGTCGATGATCACCGAGCGCCGCGCGGCTTCCGCCAGCTCCGTGAGCTTCGACGGGTTGGTCAATGTGTCGGAGGACAACACCTTTTGCACGAGCGAGGCCATAAACGCCTGCTGGCGAACGATGCGGTCCAGGTCTCCGCGGGGCAGGCCGTGGCGCTGGCGCACGAAGGACAGGGCCTGCGGGCCGCCCAGGGTTTGGTAGCCGGCGGTGAAGTCGGCACCGGAGTACTCGTCGTAGGTGGCCTCGTTAAGGCACACCTCCACGCCGCCGACTGCGTCGGTGAACAGGACGAAGCCGAGCAGGCCGATTTCCGCGTAGTGATCGACAGTAATGCCCGTGAGGTTGGAGATCGCCTGGATGAGGCCACGACGACCGGCATCCTTCGCCTCGGTCTCGATGTACGTCTCGTCGGTGCGCCCCTCCTCGCGCAGCTCCATCTCGCGCTCGTCCTTGTGTGTCTTGTACACGCCGTTGATCTTCATGTTGCCGTGTTCGGCATCGTGAATGTAGGTATCGCGGGGCAGGGAGATAGCGGTGGCGGAGGACCCGTCGTTGGGCACACGGATGAGCATGATGGTGTCCGTATTGTCGTTTTCCTCGTCGCCGGCGTGAAGCATGTCGATTTCTTCCGGCGTGAGCTGGTTGCCCTGGGCATCGGAGCGGGAGTCGGAACCGACGAGGAGAATATCTGTCGCGCCATCCTTAGCTATGCCGTGCTTAATACCCCCGCCGCCACCGAGCTCGAGGTTGCCTGTGCCCGCGACTTCCGCGCCGATCCTGCCCACGGAGGCGTAGCCGAGCCCGGAGAATAGGAGGGCTAGTGCGCTGACACCGGCGACGACCCCCTTCACCAGGCGGGAGCCTTTCTGCTGCGTGCGGGGGGTCGACCGTGGCGCGGGCTGGATATTGCGGACCAGTCGGGAGCGGTTAGACACGGCCTTCGCGAACCTCCAATAAAGTGGGCAATAATAGTAGGACCTAAATTTTACAACGGGAAAGGTCTCATGGAAATTGCAGTCCTGGGCCAGGGTGGTCAGTTAGGGACCGCGCTGCGGCTCACCAACCCCGGTTTCCTCCTTCGTCTGCTTGGTAGGGGAGACATCGATCTGGCAGCGCTTGCCGCCGGCGACCGCGATGTGACGCGACGGGCGAAGGACGCCCTCTTGGGCGTTGGGTGCGTGGTGAACTGTGCGGCGCGAACAGATGTCGACAAGCAAGAAAGCGACAGCGAGGGGGCGGAGGCTGTCAACCACTGTGGGGTAGCACGGCTGGGGGAGCTGACCGCCGCGCGCCTCATCCACGTCTCCACCGACTATGTCTTCGGATCGGGGGCGCCCAGAAGGCCCCTGACACCCGAGGACCCCACCGCACCCGACACGGTCTACGGGGTCAGCAAACTGGCAGGAGAAAGGGAGCTTGCCGGCAGGGAAAACACCCTCATTGCGCGGACGGCGTGGCTGTTCAGTGGCGACTGCCTACCAAGCAAGAAGGACTTCGTCTCTACCATGCTGCGCCTGGCTCGCGAGGGGAAGCCGGCGCGTGTTGTCGACGACCAGATGGGCAGCCCTACCTTTGCATTCGACCTGGCCAGGGGATTGTGGGAGGCCGTCGATTCGGAGGTAACCGGGGTGTACCACACCGTGGGTGCGGGGCAGGCCACGTGGTGTGAGGTTGCCCGCGCCACCTACCAAGCGGCGGGGGCCGATCCGGAGCGGGTAACGCCGTGCACGAGTGAGGAATACCCGCAGGCGGCGAAGCGTCCGCCGTGGAGTGTGTTGGATACCGCATCCTGGGAACTTGCTGGGTTTACGCCGTTTCCGGAGTGGCGAAGCGGGGTTGAGCGCGCGGTGGCAGGTAGGATTCAGTGACCGTGAAGCTAATTGCCGTCATTACCGTTACCTACTCCCCGGGTGAGTACCTGGGGAGATTTGTTGATTCTCTGGCGCGCGCAACCACCCGCGGGACATATACCGTCCTTGTGGATAACGGCTCCACCGACGGAGTTCCCGAGGAAACTGCGGCAGCCGATCCAGCCGTGGAATTCCTGCCCACGGGTGGAAATGTGGGTTACGGCACCGCTATCAACATCGCCGTCAAGCACTTGGTAGACAAGCGGGAAAAAGGCGAGGTCAACGACGAGTACTTCATCATCTCCAACCCCGATGTCGAGTTCGGTGAGGGAGCTATCGACACGCTCATCGAGTGTGCCGATCGATGGCCTGATGCCGCCTGCGTGGGCCCGCTGATTCTAGAGGCCGACGGAAGCGCGTACCCCTCCGCCCGCGCTGTACCGACGATCACGAACGGGATCGGCCACGCCTTGTTTAGCGCGGTGTGGCCAGGAAATCCGTGGACGGCCGCTTATCGCCATGCCAGTGACATGTCGACGGAACGGTCGGCGGGTTGGCTGTCCGGGTCTTGCCTGCTTGTCAGGTGGGATGCGTTTACGGCGATTGGTGGTTTTGATGAGCGCTACTTCATGTACATGGAGGACGTGGACTTGGGGGACCGGTTCACGCGCGCTGGCTACACGAACGTGTTGTGCCCGCAGGCGACGATTAGTCACGCTGTGGGGCATGCGGCGGGCAAGCACCCGGAGAAGATGCTTCCTGCTCACCACGATTCCGCCTATCGTTTTCAGGCTGATAGGCACCCCGGTGTGGCGGCAGCGCCACTGCGGGCTGCCCTGTGGCTGGGGCTCAAGGCCCGGGCTGCAGTGGCAGTGACGTGTTCGCGCCTGAAGCGGAAGTAATAGGACGTAAAGGAATAGATCATGACTGATAACAACTCGATGCGAAACGTCGATGCTGTGATCCTCGTCGGTGGTAAGGGCACGCGCCTGCGCCCCCTGACGGTGAATACCCCGAAGCCCATGTTGCCAACGGCGGGCGTGCCATTTCTTAGCCACCTGCTCGCCCGGGTGAAGGCTGCGGGAATTGAGCATGTGGTCCTGGGAACCTCGTTTAAGGCGGAGGTGTTCGAGGAGTACTTCGGCTCCGGCGAGTCCTTCGGCTTAGAGATCGATTATGTGGTGGAGGGGGAGCCGCTGGGTACCGGCGGTGGTATCCGCAACGTGTACTCGGAGCTCCGCAATGACACGGTCATGGTTTTCAACGGTGATGTGCTGAGCGGGTCGGATCTCACGGGTATCGTCAATACGCACCTCACGCACGATGCGGACGTGACGCTGCACCTCGTGCGCGTCGCCGATCCCAGCGCCTTCGGTTGCGTGCCGACGGATGCCGATGGTCGGGTGACCGCGTTTTTGGAGAAGACGGAGGATCCGCCAACGAACCAGATCAACGCCGGGTGTTACGTGTTCAAGCGGGAGATCATCGAGGCGATCCCCGCGGGTCGTCCGGTTTCGGTGGAGCGCGAGACGTTCCCCGGTCTGCTCTCGGCCGGCAAGCGTGTGTACGGCCACGTTGATCACGCCTACTGGCGTGACATGGGGACTCCGCAGGACTTTGTTCGCGGTTCGTCCGACTTGGTTCGTGGTATCGCTCCCTCTCCGCTTCTCGACGGAAAACATGGAGAGGCCATTGTCGATCCGACGGCGGGGGTCAAAGATGGCGTGCTGTTGCTCGGCGGCACGGTCGTCGGCCGTGGCGTCGAGATCGCTGCAGGCTGCCGACTAGATACCACTGCGGTTTTTGACGGCGCGCAGATCGAGGCCGGTGCCACCATTGAGGATTCCATCATCGGCGAGGGTGTCCACATCGGTGCCAATGCCCGGATCAGTGGCTGCATCATCGGTGACGGTGTACGCATCGGTGCCCGCTGTGAGCTTCGCCAAGGCATGCGCGTGTGGCCCGGCGTGGAGATTCCGGATAACGGAGTTCGCTTTTCCTCTGATGCCTAGGCAGGTGCCTAGATATCTATAGCGGGAATCCGTAGCGCGTGCATGTGAAGCACGCGGGAGGTGAGGAGGCCGCATAACACGCGTGGTGGAGTTTTGCGGTCTGCGACACGCCACACTCTTCCGATATGTGCTATCGCCACCCCGTCACCACAATATGTGCTACCCCCTATATTCACCCCCGCATCGCTGAAGGTGTTACTAGTGTGACAAATGGGATTAAATTCCAGGGGTTTTAGCTTTTTTGTGGGAAAAACCCGTCCGACGGGTTGACTACATTTTGTGATTCGCGGAATAATTACAGGCGTGTGACTGAGATATGTAGACGGACGTGTCCCCTCACGTCGTTAAGTGACCGGCAAAATCCGCCGTCGCGACACGATTTTCCCTAAGCGGGTAGGGTGGCCACTAGGTTTACTCATCGCAGTCCGAGAGATTCCCTGTCGCCAAGAAAGTGATACGGGGAACCCAGTAGCAGTATGAAGCCCACCGAGATTAGAAAGGTAGAACCCGTGGAAGACTCCTCCTTGCCTCGCGGAGAAGGTTCGTCGCACGTTGACGATCGCCAGCGGGATGCCTTTGTAGAAGGGCTCAGCTTTGACAGCCTGTTCAGTGCAGTAGAGCAGGAATGGCAAGATCAGGCCCTGTGCGCACAGACTGATCCGGATGCTTTCTTCCCCGAAAAGGGTGGCTCCACCCGCGAAGCCAAGCGTATCTGCAAGGCGTGCTCTGTCCGCGACGAGTGCCTCGAATATGCCCTCGCACACGACGAGCGCTTCGGTATCTGGGGTGGCCTCTCCGAGCGCGAGCGCCGTCGCCTCAAGAAAAAGATGGGCTAGCGCCCCAGCTGAGTAGCATCCAGTCCCAGACAGATTATTTTCCAGTAGAAAAGCCACGTGGCAGAAAACCACGTGGCTTTAGGTGTCGTATGAGCAGCGCGCAGTGCTATGCGCGGCTATGCGCGCGCCGCGACATACCCCACAGCGCAGCAGATGAGTCCCACGAACCCGAGCGCGTAGGCCAGCGCCGTGAGCCCGGTGACAAACAAAGCGAGGGTGGCGAGGTAGGCTGCCGTCGCGATCGTAAACGCGTAGGCAGCGCGCTGCGACGACTGATCAACGAGCGGGTGCTGGGAGTTTTCTCTGTATGCGGAAAAGGCCGCGCTGCCCGATACGAGTACAGCAAGAATAAGGACGATGAGGGGATACACCATAGAGGTCGCTCCTTCGGAGTGGCTGTTGTGGTTTTCCCACAGTACGGAAAAGCCCGGGGGAGGTGGGGCCGGTGAT
>JALFAQ010000063.1 GCA_022772305.1 Corynebacterium glucuronolyticum | reverse complement strand
CTGAAACACAAACCCCAGCTCGTCACGACGCAGATCCGTCAGCTCCTGATCACTCAGCGTGCTCACGTCCACATCCCCGATAAACGCCTGGCCAGAGCTAATCGAGTCGAGCCCCGCCATCGTGTGCATGAGCGTCGACTTTCCGGAGCCACTCGGCCCCATGATGGCCGTGAACTCCCCCTCCTGGAACTCAATGGAAACATGGTCGAGTGCGGTGACGAGCGTGTCACCACTGCCATACGTTTTCACAATATCCACTGCGCGCGCTGTGCCTGACATACCTCTACATTACATAGGCGGGGTAACACGGGTGTTTATGAATAATCATTGCATTGCAGCAACGATGTATTCCAGATTCGTTTCATCCTCGAATAAATACATTGCAAAACCGTTACTCTGCAATGAAAGTGCAATATACTTTTGGATGTGGCTGCAATAAATATTCCTGAGATCGTTGGACTCCTCGTCGATGCGCATACTGATACCTGGAACATTGAGGCTAAAGAAGCACGTAACAGGCTTCCCGAAACCCTCGATGAAACGCTGAGCGCTTTTGCCAACATGCCAGGAGGGGGCACCATTGTGCTTGGGGTGGGTGAGATAGGCGGTGAAATGATAGTTACGGGTGTAAGCAATCCTCGTGACCTCATGGCCGGTCTCGCCTCGAAAGCGAGAGAGAAGATCCACCCGCCGATCCAGTTGGGTGCAATGGAAGTTGCAAAAATCGATGGAAGGAATGTCATTGCCTGTGTTGTTCCGCCACAGCCGTCGGATCATCGCCCGTTCCGGGTCGGCAATGCTGGACCTGCCTATACGCGCGCTGGGAATGGCGATTACCAGCTAAGCGAGCTGGAGGAGCAGTACCTGGTGGGGCAACGAGCGCAGCCGGTTCACGATAGGGCACCAGTCCCCGGCGCAAGCGTGGAAGAAGACTTAGATCCACAGCTCCTGGAGCAGTATTTACAGGAACAAAAGCGCCAGTCGCGGCGCTTGTCTGCGCTGGAGCGAGACGAGTTCCTCGTTCGCACCAATGTAGTGGATCACGAAACTGGTCTGCCTACAGTCGCGGCAGTCTATGCTTTCGGAATTCACCCGCAACAATTCCTTCCGCATTTGGCGGTGAAATGCCATGCGCGCGGAGAGCACACGCGTTTGGAAGATAAACAGGAATTTTCAGGACCAGTCCCGGACCTCATGGAGTCTGTCACCGAGTGGGTGAGTAAACACCTCATGCACGGTGTCACCTTCGATGGCGGGCACGGCTATAACCGGGCGGAATTGCCGATGGTTGCAATCCGCGAGATTGTCGCAAACGCACTTGTTCACCGTGACCTTTCCGTTGCAAGCTCCGGAAGCTTTCCCATGGTCGTCAAGCTCCCTACGAAGCTGATCGTCGAGAACCCCGGAGGTTTGTGGGGGCTCACGGAGCGGGAACTTGGCCGCACGAGCCCACGGACGCGTAACGCCATCCTTTACAACATGTGTTCATCCATCACCACGGAAAACGGCCGCCGCATCATTGAGGGGCATGCAACGGGTATCCCCGCAGTTCGGCGCGCTTTGCATGAGGCGTTTCTTCCCGAGCCTTACTTCAAGGACGAAGTGATTAAGTTCCGGGCGGTGCTCACTACCTCAATGATGTTGGGTGAAGAGGATCTGTCCTGGCTAGCTGACCTTCCCGGTGCCGATACCTTCACCGTTGCTCAAAAGCATGCCCTCGTGGCAATGAAAAACGGCACCGCTATCACAAATCCCGACTACCGAGCCCAGTTCCCAATGGACTCCGTCCAGGCTCGGAATGAACTGCAGCAGCTGGTTCAATTTGGGCTAGCGGAGAACACCGGCACAGGGAGGGGATCGACGTACCTGTTGAGCTCGCCCACTCAACCGGTCTTGCCAGCTTCAAACGGCAACGCCGTCACCCACGCTCTGCAGTCATCTCCAACCCCGCTCACCAGGAACGAAATAGCGGCAGCAACGGGACTCACATCAAACCAGGTGTACCGTATCCTGCAGAAGAACAGTCACATTCGAAAAGTCCGCGATCAAGACGATAGGCGTGTTTTCCGGTACTACCTCGAAAGCTGAGTAAACGGCTCTTCATTTGGCATGTGATCGCTTGCGGTACCCCACAGGTATTCGCGGTACCGTTTGTCCGCGTGTTCACCAAGCGTAACCACCTCTCCTGACAAAAAGTAGACGGCCATTTCCGGGTCGCACCCAGCGTTCCAGTTGGTCAAACCTGCTACACAGAATCCGTCTACCTTTTTCTCGCACCCCGCTGAAGACCCGCTGAAGACCCGTCGCAGCCCCGCCCAAAACCCGCCAAAACCCCAGGAAAACCTACAGCGAAAACTCCCGCTCCCGCCCATCCACCGGATCCTCGAACCGCAGCGAGTACGCAGTGAGCCCCAAAGGTCGCGTGAAGTCGTCCATGAGGTCGTTGCGAATGTCGGGATACAGCGGATCGTTCACGATGGGCACGCCGGCCTCGCACATATGCAGCCTGAGCTGGTGCGTTTTGCCTGTATGCGGGGCCAACACGTGCACCCGCCCAGAAACAGAAACCACAAGCGTCTCAGCATTCACCTCCCCATCAACCGTGTGCGCCTGCAAATCGCCCGGCACCTTCGAGATCCGCGACCGCCACACCGTCCCCGCCCGCACAGATGAATCACATGAAGACACAGCATGATACGTCTTTTGCACCGCGCGCCGGGCAAACATCTCCTGGTACGCGCCCCGATATCGCCGCTCCTTCGTGAACAGCAGCAGCCCGCTTGTGTGCCGATCCAAACGGTGAGCAGGGGAGAGCTCCTCGTTGCCCGTCGCGCGCCGCAGCCGCACAACAGCGGTTTCGGTAATATGCGCCCCCTTCGGGACCGTCGCCAAAAACGGCGGCTTGTTCACCACAAGAATGCGCGCATCCTCATATACCGCCCCAATAGGAAAAGGCACGTGCGGCTCCGGCGCCGGCATGCGGTAGAAGTACACGTCCTCCCCGGCGGCCAACACCTGCCCCGGCGCAATCGCCTGCCCCCGCCGGTCCCGCACCTCCCCCGCGGCAAACCGCCGATCCAACGCACGAGCATTATCTAATGGGTGCCTGTGCCGCTGCCCTTCAATCACCAACCGCAAAAAGTCCCGCGCGACAATTTCTTCAGGTGCGCGCACGCGGGAGGCGGTGAGCCCGTTGCGCGGGGGCAGTGGCTGTACGATAGGGCGCATGAACCTAGATTTTCTCACAGACGCGTTTGTTACTTACTCTTCCGAAGGCATCGGCAAGGCCATTGCCGACGTGATCAGGGCACTCTACCACGTCCTCTTCCCGGCAAACGCCGACGCACCCCACGCTCTTCCCCCCATTAAGTAAAAAAACCTACCGGGTGGGGGTGGTTCGCCGGTAAACTAAAGGTTAGATATCCGCGAGAGAAGGGTTGACACCATGTCTACTATGTCTAAGGAAGAACTCATTGTTTGTGCCGTCGATGGCTCCAAGGCCGCGGAGGTCGCGGTCGCGTGGGCTGCCAACACGGCGAACAAGCGCGACTGCCCGCTCCAGCTGGTTTCCAGCTACTCCATGCCCCAGTTCCTCTACGCTGAGGGGATGATCCCGCCCCAGGAGCTTTTCGACGACCTTCAGGCCGAGACCATGGAAAAGATTGAGTCCGCCAAGAAGGTTGCCCTCGGAATCGCCCCGGACATCAAGATCGGGCACACCGTTGCGGAGGGCAGCCCCATCGATATGCTCCTTGAGATGGCGGAGGAAGCGACGATGATCGTCATGGGTTCCCGTGGTCTCGGTGGGCTTTCGGGCATGGTCATGGGTTCTGTCTCCGCCGCCGTTGTCTCCCACGCCACCTGCCCGGTGGTCGTCGTCCGCGAGGACAATCAGCTCACCCAGGACAACAAGTACGGCCCCGTCGTCGTCGGTGTCGATGGTTCCGAGGTCTCCGAGTACGCCACCCGCCTCGCCTTCGAGGAGGCTCACGCCCGTGGCGCCAAGCTGAAGGCCGTCCACACGTGGATGGACATGCAGGTGCAGGCGTCGCTTGCCGGTCTTGCCGCAGCTCAGCAGCAGTGGGAGGCCGTCGAGGAGGAGCAGCATCAGCTGCTCGCCGAGCGCTTGGCAGGCTACGCCGAGGAGTTCCCGGATGTCGAGGTCGAGAAGATCATCACCCGCGATCGTCCTGTCCGTGCGCTTACCGACGCCTCCGAGGGTGCTCAGCTCCTCGTCGTCGGTTCGCACGGGCGTGGAGGGTTCAAGGGCATGCTCCTCGGATCCACCTCTCGTGCCCTGCTCCAGTCGTCTCCGTGCCCGATGATGGTTGTCCGTCCCGATTGTAAGGATTAGATAACAATTTTCTCCCGCGGACGGCACCTGTCCTATTAATGCGTATACTGGCCAATACATCCGTTCCGTATTACTTTTCAAAGGAGAATATTTAATGTCACCTGCACTGGGTTTCTTTGGTTGGATTATTGTTGGCGGCCTCGCCGGTTGGATTGGTTCCAAGATTATGAAGACCGACGAGCAGATGGGCCTGTTCCTGAACATCGTTGTTGGTGTTATCGGCGGCTTCCTCGGTGGCTGGGTCCTCGGCCTCTTCGGCATGGGTGGCTCCACCGGTAACTGGATCCTGAGCTTTATCACCTGCCTCATTGGTGCGTGCTTGCTGCTCTGGATCGTGGGCCTCATCACCAAGAAGAGGTAACTCCTCCGACTCCACTGCCACCTCCCGTCTTGGGGGGTGGCTTTTTTGTGCCCCGCCCAATAAGACTGGGCTGTCTACTTTTGCTAAGGTTGAGGTATGGCTACGACGAAGAAAGCGAAGAGCAGGAGACGGGATCGGCCGAGCCCGCGTGTGCGGCTTTTGACCAGTGCAACCAACCTGTTCACCACGGAAGGCATCCGCGTCATTGGCATTGACCGCATCCTCCGCGAGGCCGACGTAGCCAAGGCCTCCCTGTATTCGTTGTTTGGCTCCAAGGACAATTTGGTTATCGCCTACATCAACGAGCTCTCCCACAATTGGAACGAGGAGTTCGAGCGCCGCACGGAGCACCTCACCGACCCGGAGGCGAAGATCGATGCCATGTTTGATCAGGTGATTGAGCAGCAGGAGAAGGAGGGTTTCCCTGGTTCGCATTTCACTCATGCGGCGAGTGAGTATCCGAATCCTGAGTCGGAGAGTGAGCAGAACATCGTCGCTGCTGTTGCTGAGCATCGCGACTGGATTTTCAATACTTTGACGGAGCTCCTCACTGAGCGCAATGGGTACCCGTCTCAGTCGATCGCCCGTCAGCTCATGATTCTTGTCGATGGTGGCATCACCAACGCGCAGCACATGAAGTCCCGCGAGCCCCTCGATCTCGCGCGCACCCTTGCTAAGCAATTGCTCGGCGAACCCGTCGCCGACTACTCCATCTAGCACTTTGCGTCTTGATGGACAAAGTCCGTAGCAAGAATGGCGAATCAGAAGGAGCGCGCCGGGAAATATGGGTGTATGTGGCCTACCGCTACAGCTGAGAGCATCATTCTGCAATTAACAAAACTGCATGAAAGGCTCCCAACAGTGCCTGGTCACTGATAATCCCTGTGTTCAACGTTGTAGCATTCCTGCTGTGCGCAGATCACTCCGTCCCTACGTGGCCTCCGAACCAGCCTTCTTCTTTTCCTCTTTCTTCAGCCGCTTCTTCTCCTTCTTGAAGGCCTTGTCGTCCTTTCGGCGGATGCGCGCTGCATCCCGCAGGGAGCGCCGCTCCTCAAGGTAGGCAGAGGCGTCCTGCCCGCGCAGTCGTGCCCAGACGGCCTTCCACCACAACACGGTGGGAGCGAAGCGTTTCCGCCGGGTGTCGTCGCGGAATTCCTTGAAAGTCTTCGGCAGCGGGTATATCACCGTGAGCATGGTCCACAGGGCGATGAGTTGCGAGAGAGTCCAGAAGTTGTTGACAAACCAGTAGAAAATAATCGCCACGGGGATGGGGCCGTTGAAGGCGAGGGTGAGGATCATGAAGGGGGTGTAGACAGCGAAGAACACCATAGAGAAGCTGGCGTTGACGGCGAAGCCGCTGCGCCAGTCCATGGTTTCGAAGGAGCGGATGGTGGAGAGCACCATGTTGAGCGTCATGAAGCAGGTGGCGGCGATGACGATGGGAGTAATGGTGTGGACGAGGTGGTCCCCATGTGTGCCGAGGGCCTCGAGTTGTGATTCCGGCATCGAGGCGTAGGCGGCGATGGGGAGTCCGAAGGCGCGGGTTTCTAGGAAGGACGCAACGTCGTTGGAGCTCAAAAAGCCGACGGGTGCGTAGGGCGCGTTGCCGAGTCCGCCGTCGGGCCGGGCGATGCGCAGCACCATTCGGTAAAGACCGAGGATGACGGGGAATTGGATGACCATGGGCGCGCATCCGGCCATGGGGCTGACTTCGTGCTCTTTCATGAGTGCCTGGGATTTTTTGGAGAGCTCCTCTTGGCTTTCTTTGTCCGTCTTGCCGCGGTAGTCCTCTTGGAGCGCTGCCATATGTGGGCGCATGATAGCGGAGCGGCGGCCGGTGACGTACATGTTCCAGGACAGTGGTGCGATGAGGCTGCGCACGGTGATGATGAGACCGACGAAGGAGAGCATCCAGGAGAGGTTCTCGTTGATGCCGAGTCCGCTGTGGAGGAAGGTATGCCACAGTTTCAGCACTGCGGATACGAGGTAGACGAGTGCGTCCATCACAGTGGCGGCTCCTTTATCAGTAGGCTAGGTACGATACTATCGAGCACGTGAACACCTCGGCAAAACGTTTTTCTTGGTTGCAGTTCCTCGGGGAGCTGCTCATTACCTTTGGGGTCGTCTGCTTGTTGTTTGCGTTTTATGAAGCCTACTGGACGAATCTGGAAGCACAGAGGAATCAGGCCGAGGCGGCGCAGGAGCTCGAGCAGCGCTGGGAGAATCCCCGCAACCGGCTGAACCCGGTGCTTGGTGAGGCCATGGCGCGCCTCTATATTCCCGCCTTCGGCCCGGATTATCAGTTCGCTATTATCGAGGGCACGGGCGAGCAGGAGCTGCTCGCTGGTCCCGGCCACTATGAGGACAGTGAAATGCCTGGTGAGCCGGGGAATTTTGCTGTCGCTGGTCACCGTGTGGGCAAGGGCGCGCCGTTTAATGATCTCGGTCACCTCGAGTCCTGCGACGCAATCATTGTGGAGACGGCGACGACCTGGGAAATCTACCGCATTCTCCCGATGTCGTTGGATCCTGCAGTCCGTGCAGACGAGGCCGCCCCGTGCCTTCCTCCAGATATCCAGCAGCGCGTCGCTAATGGCGATTACCAGCACGTCCAGGGGCGCCACATCACCACCCCCGATGATTACAACGTCGTCCATGCGCTTCCAGGTTCTGACGAGGAGGACCCGACCCCGGAAATGCTCCCCGTCATCACGTTGACCACCTGCCACCCACAGTTTTCCAATGCCGAGCGGATGATCATCCACGCGGTTCATGTCCGCTCCCAGGACAATTCCACCGTTCCCCATGAAATGCAGGAGGCTTAAAAGTGTACGGTTTTTTGTGGCGCGCTCTCCCCGGGCCCGCCTGGCTCAAGGTACTCATCCTCGTGATCCTCGCCATCGCCGTGTTTTTCCTGCTCATGGAGGTTGTTTTTCCGTGGGTGTCCGCGCTTATGCCCTACAATGATGTGTCGATTACGCAGTCAGGGCAGTAGAGCCAGTTCATTCGGATACATGCCTGGGGCGGAGATGAACGTGCGAGTGGACACGTAGCCAGCACGTAGCCAAAGGGATCGTCGCGCCGCGCTGGTATCGAGGACAAGTAAGCAATTGACGTACGGGAAGCACGTACACGCTGCGATGGGGCACATGGCTTGGTCGAGTGATGTCGAACCCCGTGCAGTCATATCTTCCTGTAAGCTCACTTAACCAGCTCACGGGGTTCCAACAGAAGAGGCCTCTTACATAGTCTTACATAGTCCGCGCATCAACGCGGGGGAAAGCGGTCATCACGATCGTTGGCGTGGGCCATCGCAGTCGTATTTACGATCTATAACCCCAAATTCCCAATAACCTCCTCGGCCACAAGCTGCGCCTTCACCGATTGTTCCTGGTCAGTGAGCACAACCACGGCCGTCGCCCCCTTACTCACCGCATACACCGCCCCGCCCTCCACGG
>JALFAQ010000006.1 GCA_022772305.1 Corynebacterium glucuronolyticum | reverse complement strand
TGCACCCACCTAGCCACTACCTGCACCCGCCTAGGGCCTTGTATCAAAATGAACGTCTAAGTAACGTCTTACAAGAATCCCCGATCGCAATGACCGGGGATTTTTGTGTTCGGCACGGCGGATCTGAGGGGTGCGGTGAGGTGTGTGCACCTGGAATGCAGTTGATTTTTCTGTAGGAAACCTAAATTCTGTGAGAGTTAATTGTTTTTTAGGGTATATAAGATTAATAAAGGGGTTGATTATTGAAACTCCGTGCCAGATTCCTCGGATTCGAACAGAGGACGTCTAAAACGCAGTTCGGGGCGTACGGAATCTGTTCGGTACGGTGGCTGATTATTAGTAGTAAACAATATATTGTATATCACTTTTTCTCTTGGGTATCCGCACATTAGTGGCACACGGTGGAGCATGTCAGTGGCACCACTGGCATAGGTTGGGTGGAGCGAACAATCAACCAATGGAAGGACACCATGTCTGTAACACTTGTCAGGCTCGCAGTCAACGTGGTGGCAATCGCCATCCTGGTGCTCGGCATCTACTTCCCCCGTCACCAGCGCCCCGACCTCGTCTTCGCGTTCTTCGCCGTCAACATGGGCATCTTCGGTGTCGCAGTGATGCTGGCCGGAACGGATGTCGGAATGGGGCTCGGCCTCGGCCTCTTCGGTGTCCTGTCGATCACCCGTTTACGGTCGTCGGAAATCTCCCAATGTGAGGTCTCCTACTACTTCGCAGCCCTCGCCAGCGGTCTCATCAATGGCTTGTCGACGGCCCTCAGCCCCTCGAATTCACCGTCGTCGCGGCCATCATCGTGCCCCTCGCCGTTGCAAGCAGCAGCCTCGTTTTCGGTCAGTAACGCTCCCAGGAGTTGAAGCTCGACCACGTCTACACCACCAACGAGGACGCCCGTTGAGCCATCGCGGAGCTGGTGAGGACGGATGTATTCTCCGTCACGGTGAAGGCGGGCGACGATGCTCTGCTTGGCACGGATTCGGTGGCGATTTCCGGTGGCGATCTCACCCTGGAGGCCAACGGTGATGCGGTGACTTCCTCGAAGGATGACGATGAGCAGAAGGGCTGGATCCGCGTCACGGGTGGTACGCTCCGCGCGGCGGCGGGCGACGATGCTCTCGCGGACACCACGGACGTTCTTGTCGAGGGGGCTCGCTGGAGCTCACCGCCGCGGATAAGGGCATCAATGCGGGGGCTTTGCGCTTGTCGACGCCGGTTCGGTCACCGTCTCCGCCGACGACGATGGCATTCACTCCGACGGCGCCCTCCGCGTCAGCGACGGCACTGTCCGCATCTCTGCCGGCGACGATTACCGGAGGAAAGGTAAACGTCGACAAGCCTGAGGAAGCCCTCGAGGGTGGCCTGGTGACCGTGACCAGCAGGCGAGGCGACGCTCACCGCCACTGATGACGGCATCAACGCGTCCGAGGCCACGACGGTGGAGGACGGCCTCGCAGCCATCGCCGCAAAGGAAACCGAAACTGACACGGATATCAGCGAGGCGGAACCGGCAGGTGGCGACATGCCACAGCCGCCGAGTGGCGGGCAGCAGATGGGGCCCCCGTCGGGTGGCGGTGGTGGCGCGCCGGGAGGAATGGAAGCGACGATGCCAGGAACTGCAGGATCGTCCGGCATGAGCGGCCAGGAATGCGGACGCAGGCCCGGCCAGGACAGCGATAGGGAGACAGTAGCGGGCTAGTAGTGCGCGCGCTACGGCAGCACAATCGCTGAATCGGTAGACTTGTCCGCATGACGAGAGCACTGATTGTGGACAAGAAAACCGACGAAACTGGAACAAACGACGCGGTCACGGTAGAAATCCGCTCCGTGGGGGACGAGTTCCTCGGCGACGGCGACACCATCATCGCCGTCAGCCACTCCGCCCTCAACTACAAGGACGCTATGGCGCTGGAAGGCGACCGCGGCGTGGCTCGCATCTTCCCCCTCGTGCCGGGCATCGACGCGATCGGGACGATTGAGTCCACCACCGCCGACGGCTTCTCCGAGGGCGACCTCGTGGTGCTTAACGGCGCGGGCATCGGCGAGTTCCGCCACGGCGGTTACCAGGATCGGGTGCGCGTGGATTCCGCCTCGCTCATCGCAGCACCGGAAGGGTGGATCGCGGAGGACCTCGCGGCTGTCGGCACGGCGGGCTACACGGCGGCGCTGTCGGTGCTGGGCCTGCAAGACCAGGGGGTGAAGCCAGAGGACGGCGAGATCCTCGTGACGGGTGCCACCGGTGGCGTGGGGTCTGTGACCCTCATGCTGCTGAAGAAGCTGGGCTACCACACGGTCGCCTCCACCGGCAGGAAGGCTGAGCTGGAGGGCTACCTCACGGGGCTGGGCGCAGAGCGGGTCATTGACCGCGCTGAACTGTCGGAAAAGGGCAAGCCCCTGCAGAAGGCCACCTACGCGGGCGCAATAGACTGCGTCGGCTCCACCACGCTCGCCAATGTTTTGGCGCAGGTGACCTGGGGTGGCACGGTGACCACCTGCGGGCTGGCGCAGGGCGCGGACCTGAAGACGACGGTTTTGCCGTTCATTCTCCGCGGCGTGAAGCTCGTGGGTATCAACTCCGTTGATGCGCCACACAAGCTGCGCCAGCGGGCCTACGGCTTGCTTGCTGAGCACCTTGACCTGGCAGCTCTCCACGAGCTGACCACCACGGTGACGCTAGAGGAGGTGGCCGAGGCGGGCAAGTCGCTGTTCGCCGGGGGTATCCACGGGCGCACGATTGTTCAACTTTAAGCCCTTATCTATGCAGGTAGGCCCAATTAATGTAACAATAGGACTATGAGCGAAAACCCCATTGAGGTCCTCACAGAGGACCAAGCATACGAAAAACTGCAGGACAACGATTACGGCCGCATTGGTGTACGCCACGATGACGATGTAGAAATTCTCCCCCTCAATTACGTCATCGAGGGGAAGAAGATCTACTTCCGCACGGCGGAGGGCACCAAGCTGTCGTTTATCGCTGTCAACCCGAAGGTCGCCTTCCAGGCCGATTCCGTCGGCGTGGATAAGGCCTGGTCCGTCCTGGTCAAGGGGTCTGCCACCCGGATTACCTCCACCGAGGAGGAAAACCACGCGGAAAGCCTCGGCCTCGAGCCGTGGGTTCCCACCCTCAAATACAACTGGGTGCGCATCGATATCGAGTCCATCGAGGGACGCGCATTCAATCTCGGCCCCGAGCCGGCACG
This sequence comes from Corynebacterium glucuronolyticum, assembly GCA_022772305.1. Taxonomy (GTDB): domain Bacteria; phylum Actinomycetota; class Actinomycetes; order Mycobacteriales; family Mycobacteriaceae; genus Corynebacterium; species Corynebacterium glucuronolyticum_A. Next base: position 72,139 of record JALFAQ010000006.1, on the reverse strand, counting down.
GTACTAGTGTCTGTGGACACCTTTACCAAAACACCCCGCGAGCCCTACGCCGCCAAGGCGGAGGCCGCGGGGTTACGTTGGCTTGCGCAAGCCTCCCCGTGCGTGGCAGAGGTCATCTCCGTGACGGAAACGACGCTGGTGACGCGGAGGTACGCGCCGGGTCCGGCAACGGTCGAAGCAACAGAGGAAGCCGGCAGGCAGCTCTTTGCTATTCACAGCGCCGGGGCACCCGCGTTCGGCTGCACGCCGGAAGACTGGGAGGGCCCCAATTACATCGGCACGCAGCCCCAGGAATGCACTCCGAGCGACACGTGGCTGCCGTTTTACGCCGAGCAGCGCGTCCTCCCCTTTGTCCGCTCCGCCGTCGATAACGGCAACCTGGACAGCGCCGGCGCCCGCGAGGTGGAGCGCGCCCTCGAGTCTGCCGCTGCAGCCCCCGCGTCCCAGGTGGAGCCCGCATCCGGGCCCGCCCGCATCCACGGTGACCTGTGGGCGGGGAACCTCCTGTTCACCACGGAGGGGCCACGGTTTATCGATCCGGCGGCCCACGGTGGACACCCGGAGACGGATCTGGCGATGCTCGCGTTGTTTGGGGCGCCGCACCTGGATCGCATCCTCACCACCTACGAAGAGGTTTCGGGTCTTGACCATGGGTGGGAGGCAAAAATCCCGCTTCACCAGCTGCACCCGCTGGCCGTCCACGCCACCACCCACGGGCCGAGCTACGGCGCAGCCCTCGTGCGGGCTGCCCGCGACGTCGTCTCGTTATTTGGCTAGCCGTTTACGGCTAGCTGCTCGTCTCTAGCGCCACCACGTGTCCAGTGGGGTCACGGGCAGGTGGCGCTTGTGCTCGTTGATGCGCCAGTGGCGCTCAATGACGCGCTGGGCAGCGTCGCTAATCTCCTCGCCGCGCAGGTAGGCATCAATTTCGGGGTAGGTGACGCCGAGGGCTTCCTCGTCGGGAAGCGCGGGGCGATCCTCCTCCAGATCCGCGGTGGGGACCTTCTTCCATGTGCTGTCCGGCGCGCCGAGGTGGCGCAGCAGCTCCGCACCCTGGGACTTGTTCAGCCCCCACAGGGGCAGGATGTCGGAGGCGCCGTCGCCGAACTTGGTGAAAAATCCGGTGATGTTCTCGGCCGCATGGTCGGTGCCGATGACGAGCCCGCGGTGCTCACCGGCGACCGCATACTGGGCGATCATCCGCGCCCGGGCCTTCACATTTCCCTTGTTAAAGTCGCCGAGGGAATCCAGCCCCAGCGCCGTCGCAGTCGCCGCGGACAGCGCGTCCACGCCCTCCTTAATGTTGATCTCCAGCGTGTGGTCCGGGGCGATGAACTCGAGGGCAACATCAACATCGTGGGCATCGGATTGGACGCCGTAGGGGAGACGCACGGCAAAAAACTCACCGTTTCCTCCATCCTCCCGTAGCTTTTCGACGGCCATCTGGGCCAGCTTTCCTGCCAGAGTGGAGTCCTGCCCGCCGGAGATACCGAGGACGTAGCTATCAAGCCCTGTGGCTGACAGGTAATCGGCGAGGAAAGTGACCCTGGATTCCACCTCTTTTACTGAATCGATTAAGGCGAGCGTGCCCAGGGCTTTTACAATCTTTTTCTGCAGGTTGGGTGTGTTTTCCGTCACGACAATGCCTTTCCACTTTGGCACAATAACTTCTTATGATTGAGACTAATCGCCCGCGGTCAGGGCTGTTTACACGTCCCCACGTGGTGGCGCTCATTGCCGCTCTCGGTGGGCTCCTGTTTGGATACGATACCGGTGTCATGAGCGGCGCGTTGCTGTTCATCACACCCGAATTTGACATGACACCCGTCCAGGAGGGCTGGGTCACATCGATGCTCCTCGTCGGTGCGGCCGTCGGCGCGCTGTGCGGTGGGCGCATCGCCGACTGGATCGGGCGCCGCATGACGCTCATCATCGGCGGTCTGATCTTCATTGTCGGCTCCGTGTGGTGCGCCGTCGCACCGGGAGTCATGCAGCTGGGCACTGCCCGCACGCTGCTCGGCGTGGCCGTGGGCGCGGTGTCGATTGTCTCGCCGATGTTCATCTCCGAGATGGCCCCGCCGTCTGTGCGCGGCAAGCTCGTGTCCATGAACTCGCTGGCCATCGTTATCGGTCAGCTGGTGGCGTTCAGCGTCAACTCGGCGCTGGCACACACCGGCAACTGGCGCCTCATGTTGCTCCTGGCCTTCATCCCCGGTGCGATGCTGGCAATCGGCATGCTCTTCGTCACCGATACCCCGGAGTGGTTTGCCGCCAAGGGACAGAAGGATAAGGCGCGCGCGGTCGCCCAGTCGATGGGTATGAAGGAGGGGGAGTACAACTCCTCGGAGGCGACATCGGCATCGGTGTCGGAACAGCTGTCGGCGCTGCGCGTGCCGTGGATCAGGGCTGCCGTCGTCATTGCCGTGCTCATCGGTGTCACCCAGCAGATCTCCGGTGTCAACGCCATCGTGTACTTCGCTCCGACGCTCATGAACCAGGTGGGACTTCCCACAGAAAACGCCGTTTACACCTCCATCATCATTGGCGTCGTCTCCGCCGTGTCCTGTTATGTGGGGCTGAAAATCGTGGACAAGGTGGGCAGGCGCAAGCTGCTGTTGGTGGGTCTGGCCGGTAACGTCACCTCGCTGATCCTGCTTGCCATCACCTTCCGGTTCGCGCACGGCAACTTCGCGGTGGCCATGCTGGCGCTGTTTCTCATGGCCGTGTTTATCGCCTTCCAGCAGGCCTCGGTGTCGCTTGCCACGTGGCTGCTCATTTCGGAGATCGTGCCTCTGCAGGTGCGCGGCTTCGGCATGGGGATTGCGGGCCTTGGTCTGTGGGCTGCGAACTGGGCCGTGGCGCAGTTCTTCCTGCCCCTCGTGGACGCGATCGGCGGGTCGCTCACCTTTGGCGCGTTTGCTGTACTAGGGGCCATAGCGTTCCTTTTCGTGCGCGGATGTGTGCCGGAAACTACCGGAAAGACGCTGGATGAGGTAGGGTCTGAGTTCCGACGGAGGTACCGGGATTAGGGGCGGGTTTGGAGATTTTGCCAAACCTCGCTATCATGGTTCCTCGTGTTCGTACTGGGCCACCGTGGTTCAGTAAATAATGATGCGCAGACGAGAAAGGAGCGCCCAATGAAGGTCCGTAACTCCCTTCGGTCGCTGAAGAAAAAGCCGGGCGCCCAGGTTGTGCGCCGTCGCGGTAAGGTTTACGTCATTAACAAGCGTGACCCGCGATTCAAGGCTCGCCAGGGCTAGAAGTTAGCGACGTTTTAGGTGCCGTCCCATTCGGTTGGGGCGGCGCTTTTTTGCGTTGGTTACCCTTTCGTAATGTTACGTCTGGTTAATAGGTTTATTTCAGATAAGTAAGTTAACTCCTGTGGGGGCGTGAGCGGTCTCACATGTGCCGATTATAACGATTTGGTAACAGTAAATCCCGGCGACCAGCGGTTACACAGAATGTAATCGTCCGTGTGTAATTCCATTCTTGTAACTCACGTCAAGATGTAGTGTCGTTTTGGAAAACAACCTGGGAATTTCACTTTTGTAACTACTACATGTAGTAGATATTGCGAAAACTCACCCCAACGGATAGTGTTAGTACCTGTCACGAACGACAGCGAGTTCCCGGCACAAATAGCCGATGTAATTCCCGTTGAAGGTTCGCAGAAGCAAACCCTGGATCGAGTAGAAGGTAAAAAGCGCGATGTCTATCACCCTGTACACCAAGCCCGCGTGCATGCAGTGCCGAGCAACCAAGAGGGCACTAGATAAGGCCGGCCTGAACTACACCGTTGTGGATATCTCCATGGATGACGAGGCTCGCGACTATGTCATGGCCCTCGGTTACCTTCAAGCACCGGTTGTCACTGTTGACGACGATCACTGGTCCGGGTTCCGCCCCGACCGCATCCGTGAGATCGCGGAGAAGGCTGCCTAGCAGGCGTTAACGCCACAAAAACTGAACATCACGAGGTCAGCTCCTCGATACGAGGGCTGACAGTGGTGCAAGCAGAAGCACCAAATGCAGTAGCCCGCTTGATAATTTCGACCCTATTCGTCCTTATCGGGCGGGCTTTTCAGTGGGTAACACAAGCGTAGAAAAGGTGTGATCGAGACATGCTCGTGGTGTACTTCTCCTCGACTACGGAGAACACCAAAAAATTCGTCGACAAGCTAGGACTTCCGAGCGCGAGAATTCCGCTCAAGAGGAAGGACCCGGATCTCATCGTCGACGAGCCGTACGTGCTCATTTGCCCGACGTACGGGGGAGGGGTGAGCATGCGCGGCGAGCCACCAAAGCCCGTTCCCGTGCAGGTGATCCACTTCCTCAATAACAAGCACAACCGGGACCTCATTCGTGGCGTAGTCTCGTCGGGGAACCTGAACTTCGGCCCGGACTTCGGAACCTCGGGAACCGTCATCAGCCGGAAGTGCAAGGTTCCGTACCTATATCGATTTGAATTGTTAGGAACTCCGGAAGACGTCGAAAACGTCAAACGGGGAATTGTAGACAATGCTGAAAGGCTAGGACTTAAACCATGAGTGATCTGGGAAAAACAGTAGCGGAGCCGGTGAAGTCCGGAGAGCAGATCGACTACCACGCGCTTAACGCTCTTTTGAATCTCTATGACGACGACGGCAAGATTCAGTTTGATAAGGACCGCGCCGCCGCGCGTCAGTTCTTCCTTCAGCACGTCAACCAAAACACCGTCTTCTTCCACAACCTCCAGGAGAAGCTCACCTACCTGGTGGATAACGATTACTACGAGCGTGAGGTACTGGACAAGTACGACTTCGAGTTCGTCAAGAGCCTGTTTGACCAGGCCTACGCGCACAAGTTCCGGTTTAAGACCTTCCTCGGCGCGTACAAGTACTACACTTCCTACACGCTGAAGACGTTCGACGGTCAGCGTTACCTTGAGCGCTTCGAGGACCGCGTCTGCATGGTCGCCCTCACGCTTGCCGACGGCGACGAGGACCTCGCCCGCCACCTCGTCGACGAGATTATCCTCGGCCGCTTCCAGCCGGCCACCCCGACGTTCTTGAACTCCGGCAAGCGCCAGCGCGGCGAGCCGGTGAGCTGCTTCCTGCTGCGCATCGAGGACAACATGGAGTCCATCGGCCGCGCCATCAACTCCGCCCTGCAGCTGTCCAAGCGCGGTGGCGGCGTCGCCCTGCTGCTCAGCAACCTCCGCGAAGAGGGTGCCCCGATTAAGAAGATCGAGAACCAGTCCTCCGGCGTCATCCCCGTCATGAAGCTCCTTGAGGATTCCTTCTCCTACGCCAACCAGCTCGGTGCCCGCCAGGGTGCCGGTGCCGTCTACCTGCACGCGCACCACCCGGACATCATGAAGTTCCTGGACACCAAGCGCGAAAACGCCGACGAGAAGATCCGCATCAAGACCCTCTCCCTTGGTGTTGTCATCCCGGACATCACCTTCGAGCTGGCCAAGAAAAATGACGATATGTACTTGTTCTCCCCGTACGACGTAGAGCGCGTGTACGGCAAGGCCTTCGCCGATGTCCCGATCTCCGAGCACTACTACGAGATGGTCGAGGATCCGCGGATTCACAAGACGAAGACGAACGCCCGCCACTTCTTCCAGACGCTGGCGGAAATCCAGTTCGAGTCCGGCTACCCGTACATCATGTTCGAGGACACGGTGAACCGCGCCAACCCCATCGAGGGTCGCGTCACGCAGTCCAACCTGTGCTCCGAGATCCTCCAGGTGGCAACGCCGTCCGAGTACAACGCGGACCTGAGCTACGCAACGGTCGGCGAGGACATCTCCTGCAACCTTGGCTCCCTGAACATCGCCATGGCGATGGATTCTGATGACTTCGCCACCACCATCGAGACCGCTATCCGTGGCCTCACGGCGGTCAGTGAGCAGACCTCCATCGACTCGGTGCCCTCCATCAAGAAGGGCAACGATAACGCCCACGCTATCGGCCTGGGCCAGATGAACCTGCACGGCTACCTCGGCCGCGAGCACATCCACTACGGCAGCGAGGAAGCACTCGACTTCACCAACGCCTACTTCGCAGCCGTCATGTACCAGTGCCTGCGCGCCTCCAACAAGATTGCCAAGGAGCGCGGCGAGACGTTCTCCAAGTTTGAGACGAGCGACTACGCCTCCGGTGCGTTCTTCGACCGCTACGATCCCGCCACCTTCGTCCCGACAACGGACAAGGTGAAGGGCATCTTCGAAAACTCGTCGGTGCACGTGCCCACGGCGGAGGACTGGGCAGCTCTCAAGGCAGACGTCATGGAAAACGGCCTCTACAACCGCTACCTGCAGGCCGTCCCGCCGACGGGCTCCATCTCCTACATCAACAACTCCACCTCGTCCATCCACCCGATCGCCTCCCGTATCGAGATCCGCAAGGAAGGCAAGATTGGTCGCGTGTACTACCCGGCACCGCACATGGATAACGACAACCTGGAGTACTTCAAGGATGCCTACGAGATCGGCTACAAGGCCATCATCGACACGTATGCGGTAGCCACCAAGTACGTCGACCAGGGCTTGTCACTCACCTTGTTCTTCAAGGACACGGCCACCACCCGTGACATCAACCGGGCACAGATCTACGCCTGGACGCACGGCATCAAGACGCTGTACTACATCCGACTTCGCCAGGTCGCCCTCGAGGGCACCGAGGTCGAAGGCTGCGTCTCCTGCATGCTCTAGAACGTCGAAAACACCCCCACGGAGCGGTTTTTACCGCTGATGTGGGGGTTTACTTTTATTTTGGGCTATTGCGCGTTGGCAGTGAGCGTCTCGCGGACCTCGGCAAGAATGGCCTGGGAGGCAAGCTCGGCGCGGTCGGGGTCCTTCATGGAGATCGCGTTAGCCAGCTCGCGGTGCATGTGCATCGCCGTGGGGTGCGGGGTGTGTGGCATGCGGCCGGTGCGGGTGCGCCCGACGAGAACGGCGGCGATGGTGGGGGCGAGGCTCATAAACATCTCGTTGCCGCTGCCCTCGAGGAGGAGGGTGTGGTAGCGGATGTCCGCATCGAGGAACTGGTCGGTGTTGCCCATGGCGCGCTGACCAAGCTGGTAAATCTTCTCGCCCAGAAGCCGCAGCTCCTTGCACTGCTCTTCCGTGCCACGGCAGGCCATGAGACGTGCGGCCATCGGCTCAATGCCGACGCGGAGCTCGGTGAGGGAGAGCAATTGCGCGTCGCGTTTTTCGGGGGAGGCAAGGCGCCAGGAGATGATGTCATCGTTGAAAACCGACCAGTTCTCTTTGGGGAGAACAGTAATCCCTACGCGACGGGAGGACTTCGCCAGTCCGAGCTGCTCCAGCGCACGCATGGCCTCGCGGGCGACGGTGCGGGAAATGGAGTACTTATCGGACAGGTCCTGGAGGGTAAACGTCGTGCTGGCGGCGATCACTCCGGAGACAATGTCGGCCCCTAGGGTATCCAGGACGGATTCGAGCTTGGGGGTGGCCTGATTGGTGTGACGTGACAGGGCCATGGGGTCTCCTTTGGGTGGTGGGGAGTCGGTTGCTGTGGCTATGTACTTAATGATCATCTTATTTGGTGTTTGTCTGAAATTCTCAAAGATCATATGATTTTCCAGCACATTTGTGACACATTCAACCCTTGGGTTACCCCCTTTGTGTGTGTTCGGCGACATTTTTAGGGGTGATGGTCCGGCAGGGGAGCGTCGACAAGCAAAAAAGGGAGGATGAGCCGACGGTGACGGGCGGGGGAATCCGGGTACGATAGAAGGGAAACTTCGGTTGTACGAAAGGAATTTGTCAGTGGCATACCAGCACTCACCGTCGCCGGCGCAGCACATTGCGAAGAATGACTACAGCGCACCGCTGTCCGGAATTAACTGGAACGAGATTGAGGACGAGAAGGACCAGGAGGTCTGGGATCGCCTTACCGGTAATTTCTGGCTGCCGGAGAAGATTCCGGTGTCCAACGACATTTCTTCTTGGAACACCCTGAATGAGACCGAGCAGATCGCCACGATGCGCGTGTTCACCGGCCTTACCCTCCTGGATACGATCCAGGGCACCGTGGGTGCAGTTTCCCTCATCCCCGATGCGGTGACGCACCACGAGGAGGCCGTGTACACGAACATTGCCTTCATGGAGTCCGTGCACGCCAAGAGCTACTCCAATATCTTTATGACGCTCGCCTCCACCCCGATGATTAACGATGCATTCCGCTGGTCTGAGGAGAACGAGAACCTGCAGCGCAAGGGCAAGATCATCCTGCGTGACTACGACGGCAAGAACCCGTACAAGCGCAAGATTGCCTCCACGCTGTTGGAGAGCTTCCTCTTTTACTCCGGCTTCTATCTGCCCATGTACTGGTCGAGCCACGCCAAGCTCACCAACACGGCGGACATTATTCGCCTCATCATCCGCGATGAGGCCGTCCATGGCTACTACATCGGTTACAAGTACCAGCGCATGCAGGACAACCTGAGCCAGGCCGAAAAGGATGAGCTCAAGGACTACACCTACGACCTCACGCTCGACCTGTACGACAACGAGGAGCAGTACACCGAGGACATGTACGACGAGCTCGGCTGGACCGAGGACGTCAAGCGGTTCCTCCGCTACAACGCCAACAAGGCGCTCAACAACCTCGGCTACGAGGCGTTGTACCCGTCGGATGAGACCCGCGTCTCGCCCGCCATCCTCTCGGCGCTGAGCCCCAACGCCGACGAGAACCATGACTTCTTCTCTGGCTCCGGTTCCTCCTACGTCATCGGCTCCGTGGAAAACACCGAGGACGAGGACTGGGACTTCTAGCCAGTGCTGATTGCCTAGAGAGGAAAAACGGCCGCGGTCGGAGTGTTTCCGACCGCGGCCGTTTCGTGTCGATGTCTTTATATATATGGTATCCGTTGAACAATCACGGGGTATCAACCATTCGATTTACTTAGAGCGGGGGACAACTAAAGCGGTATTGGGGCAACCTTTTTGGTCAGGTTTTTCCGTAGGAATGAGTGATCAAAATTGGAAAAGATAATAAGCGAGCGCAGCTACCTGCGGATTCATGTCACATCCGTTACGGTTGGGTGAAAAAGACGGGGTTGAAGTGAATTTTTGGGGTGCTCTAGGCACTGGAAAATGTGGGGGACATTGGATTAAAGTTCAAAGAAGTATGAAACGAAAGCTGTCGAGGTGTGTAGCTAGTTGCACACCTCGACGCTAAGTCAGGAGGAACTAATGACCGCTGTTGCGCCAAGGGTAGACCGCGAGGTCGCACCCGAACGGCCACTACCGCACGGTACCGGTCGTAGGGGCAATATCTTCTGGGAATTGCTCACCACGACGGACCATAAGCTGCTGGGCATTATGTACATCGTCATGTGCTACGTATGGTACGTGATCGGTGGCATCATGGCCCTTCTCATTCGTGCCGAGCTGTTCCACCCCGGAATGCAGTTCTTGTCCAACGAGCAGTACAACCAGCTGTTCACCATGCATGGCACAATCATGCTGCTGGCATACGGCACGCCGATTGTGTGGGGCTTTGCTAACTACATTGTTCCTCTCCAGATCGGTGCCCCCGACGTGGCTTTCCCGCGTCTGAACGCATTCGGTTTCTGGATTACCCAGGTCGGCATTGTTGCCTTCTGTGCCGGCTTCGTTACCCCAGGCGGTGCCGGTGACTTCGGCTGGACCATTTACGCTCCGCTGAACGATGCCATCCACTCTCCTGGCGTAGGCACCGACTTCTGGATCGTGGGCGTGGGCGCTACCGGTGTTGGTACGCTTGCTTCCGCCATCAACATGGTCACCACCATCCTCTGCCTCCGCGCACCGGGCATGACGATGTTCCGTATGCCGATCTTCGTCTGGAACATCTTCGTTGCTTCCGTGATCGCTCTCCTTATCTTCCCGGTTCTTACCGCCGCCGCTCTTGGCGTACTGTACGACCGCAAGCTGGGCGGCCACATCTTCTCGGCCGGTAACGGTGGCGCACTGCTGTGGCAGCACCTCTTCTGGTTCTTCGGACACCCTGAGGTGTACGTCCTGGCACTGCCGTTCTTCGGTATTGTTTCTGAGATTATTCCGGTCTTCAGCCGCAAGCCGATGTTCGGCTACGTCGGCCTGATCTTCGCAACGCTGTCCATCGGTGGTCTGTCGATGGCTGTGTGGGCTCACCACCTGTACCCGACGGGCGCTGTGCTCCTTCCGTTCTTCTCCTTCATGACGTTCCTCATCGCCGTTCCTACCGGCATGAAGTTCTTCAACTGGGTTGGCACCATGTGGAAGGGTCACATCACGATGGAGACCCCGATGCTCTGGACCGTCGGCTTCCTGGCAACGTTCCTCTTTGGTGGCATGACCGGCATTATGCTGGCTTCCCCGCCGCTGGACTTCCACATCGCTGAATCCTACTTCCTGGTGGCACACTTCCACTACACCCTGTTCGGTACAATCTTCCTGTCCGCTACCGCCGGCGTGTACTTCTGGTTCCCCAAGATGACGGGTCGCATGCTGGACGAGACGCTGGGCAAGGTTCACTTCTGGTTGACCTTCATCGGTTTCCACTTGACCTTCTTGGTTCAGCACTGGCTGGGCAACATGGGTATGTCACGTCGTTACGCCGACTACCTCGACACCGACGGCTTCACCTTCCTTAACCAGGTCTCCACGGTTGGCTCCCTCCTCCTCGGCATCTCGGTTCTCCCGTTCTTCTGGAACGTGTTCAAGAGCTGGCGCTACGGCGAGGTCGTCACCGTCGACGATCCGTGGGGCTACGGCAACTCCCTCGAGTGGGCAACCTCCTGCCCGCCGCCGAGCCACAACTTCACCTCCCTGCCGCGCATCCGCTCCGAGCGTCCGGCCTTCGAGCTGCACTACCCGCACCTCGTTGAGCAGGCCCGCGCTGAGATGCACGTCGGAAGGCACTAGGAGCTTCACTCCTGTAAACAACTAGCACTATCCCCGTAGGTTCCTACCTACGGGGATTCGCTTGTTAAAGTGGGTTTTATGACTGCTTTCCACATCCTCACCGTCGGGCCGAACATCTACTCGGCCACGGAAACGCTCCTTTCCGGCCTCGGCTCGGCACCGCTTGCCAGCCTCACCATCCGGCGCATCGGCGACCAGCTCCTCATGAGCACCGAAGGCTCCTTCGAGAACACGGACGGGATTGAGGACGCACTTTTCAACGTCGGTCAGCGCCCCGAAACAACCCTCGCCACCCCGCACGAGGTCCCCACGCACCGGCTAGTCCTGCAGGCCCCGGAGCTTACGGGTCCACTCCTGTTTTCGCTTCTCGACGCCCTGGCGGGACTCACCGAGATTCCGTCCCGTATCGATCTCGTCGCCACCGAGCCCCTCACCGTCGTCGTCGCGCAGGTTGCGCTCCGCACGGACCCCGACACTGACACGCTCACCGCTATCCGGGAGCTTGCGGGCCGCACGGGCGTGGACGTCGCTCTCGTGCCTGCCGGACGCCACCAGATTGCGCGGAAACTCATCGTCATGGACTGCGACTCCACGCTCATCGACGCCGAGGTCATCGACGAGCTTGCCGCCCACGCCGGGCGCAAGGCCGAGGTAGCTGCGATCACCGACCGCGCCATGCACGGCGAGCTCGACTTCGCTGAATCCCTGCGCGAGCGTGTCGCCTGCCTCGAGGGGATCCCCGAAACGGTCTTCGCCGAGGTGGCGAACTCCATCGAATTCAACCCGGGCGCGCTGGACCTTATTGCTGCGTGCAACGAGGTGGGATGGCCGACCGCCGTCGTCTCCGGCGGGTTTACGCCCGTCCTCAACCTCCTCGTCGAGCGTGCCGGCATCACGTATTCGCGGGCGAATACCCTGGAAGTGATCAATGGTGAGCTGTCCGGCAAGGTCGTGGGGACGATCGTTGACAAGCATGAAAAGGCCCGCTTCGCTCAGGCGTGTGCGGAAAAGGAACGGATCCCCATGGAGCGCGTCATCGCGGTTGGCGACGGTGCCAACGATGCGGAGATGGTCACCCAGGCCGGCCTCGGCGTTGCCTACATGGCCAAGCCCGCCCTGAAAGAGGTGGCGGATACCTCCCTCAACCACGGCCGGCTGGACGCGCTCCTGCCGATCGCCGGAGTGCTCTAAGTGAAACGGTCCTACGAGGCACTTGTCGCCGGCCTGGACGCCAGCACCCACTCTGACGGCGAGGAAGAATACGCCATGGCGCTCGTGGTGAACCTCCCCAAGCATAACAAACCCCACCGTAACGACGTCCTCGTCGCAGCGGGCCAAGCCGTCGTGGCGACGGTCCTCCACCCGCGGGCAGCCGACAACCCGGAGTTTGGGCGGTGGTACGGAAAAAGGATCCGCAAGATCACCAGGCGCGCCCGAAACACCGCCTGGGAGCGCATCCAGGACGTCCCCGGCATCACGGTGACGTACGGCACCGCCTCCGTCCGCGCGTTCGTCCCCGCGCCCGTACATGACACGGATCCGCGGGTGGACAAGCTCCAAATCGGCGGCACCGACCTTCCGCGCGATGAATACCAAGGGAGTTCCCAGGGAATTTGTGGGGTATTCATTGATGCGTCCCTTAAAATGACGCTTGGAAAAGCAGCAGCTCAAGTTGGGCACGCCACGATGCTCTTCGCAGCTTCCCGCCCCTTCGACGAAGTCGAATTGTGGGCCGCAGATGGTTTCCCCCTCACTGTGCGGGAAGTCGATCACGACGAGTTTGTGGCGCAGGCCTCCCGGCCCGATGCCGTCATTGTTCACGATGCCGGCTTCACCGAGGTGGCACCCGGCTCAGCGACGGTTGTTGCCGTACCCCGAGACACTGCCTAACCCGTGTTCAACGGCAAGTTCTCGGTGCAATCTGTGAGAGGAGACGCATGTCCGTGGTATCGAAGGAGCGGGTGACATATTCCCGCTTCAGCCCGATCGATGCCCTCAAAGTGGCGTGGGACCGTTACGCCTGCGACCTATGGTGCTGGTCGCTTCCGTTCGCCCTGTATTGCGGCCTAGCCATCATTTTGGGCGCAAAGCTCCAGTATGGCGACCGGATCCTCTTCGCTACCGTCATCTCCGTCCTCATGGGGCTGTGGCATGGCATCGTCGCCGATGCCTCCACACACGTGTGGCGCGGTGAAAAGAAAGTGAGCTTCTACTTCCCCTGTCACTGGCAGCCGGCCGTCGCCGGCATCCTCATGTGGACCCTGTCGTCCCTCAGCTCCCTGTTCATCCCGTTTGTGGGCGTGATCATCCCCCTCGTCTTCTCCGTCGGTGTCACCGCTGCCGCAGCCGATAAATCGCTCACGGCCGCGGTGGTGGAGCCGCTGAAGATGTTCCGCGCCGTGCCACTGAGCGCAACGACACTCGTCGTGCTCGCCAGCATCATCGCCGTCATCGGTTTCTTCGCCCTCTTCATCGGCGCAGTTATCACCTACCCTCTGGCCATCATGCTCATCTCCGCAGGGTTTTTCATGTCCCGCGGTGAGGACGATATGGACGTGTAAAAACCTACACGTATGCCCGTGGCAGTGTGGTGCCACGGGCATTATACTTTTATGCGCGCAGTTCGCGGCGCAGAATCTTGCCGGCAGCCGACCGCGGAATCGCGCCGATGTGGTGGACAGCGCGGATTTTCTCGTAGCCGGGGACGCGCTCGGCCACAAACGCCATCACCTGTTCAGACGTGGCGGTGCCGACGACGTAGGCGGCGGGGATCTCCTCCCCATCGTGCAGCTCCCGCACGACAGCGGCATCGCTCACCCCGGGGCAGGCGGTAATGAGCGTCTCGAGCTTGACGGGGGAGACCTGGTAGCCGTGGTACTTGATCACGTCCTTTAGCCTGTCGACGATCTCCACCTCGCCCCCCGGCAACACCCGCGCGAGGTCTCCGGTACGCAGCCAGTGGCCGACGAGCGTCGCATCGGTCGCCGTCGTGTTGTGGTAGTAGCCCGCCATGACCTGGGGGCCGGCAACCCACAGCTCGCCGACCTCACCATCCGGCACATCGGTAATCGTCGCCGGATCCACGATGCGCTGCTCCGTGTCAGGCAGGGGATGCCCGATGGAACTCAGCGGTGTTGTCGACGCCGTCGTCAAGTGCGTCACCGGCGATGCCTCCGTCATCCCGTAGCCCTGCAGCATCCGGGAGCCGGTGCGCTCGGCAGCGAGCGCACCGTCGGCCACGTTGAGGGGAGCCGCCCCCACGATCATATACTTCAACGCCGAAAAGTCCGTCTTTTCCACGAGCGGGTGCCGGGCCAGAAGTGTTGCCAGCGGAGGCGCAATGAACGTCGTGTGCACGTGGTACTTCTCGTGTGCAGTAATGAACCGTTCTGCCTCAAACGGCATGGCGACGACGGTCGCCCCCAGGTACAGCGGCACGTTCAACAGCGCTGTCAGTCCGTAAATGTGGCTAAACGGCAGCACTGATTGGCACACGCTCCCGCGCGGCACCGGCACCTTCGCCCCGAATTGCACGGTATTGGCCACGAGGTTGCGGTGTGTCAGAACCACGACCTTGGGCGCACCCGTTGTCCCCGAAGAAATCGGATAACAGCATGGCCCATCGAGGTCAACCGGCACAGAACCAATCTCAATCCGCTGGTCACAGGAGGAAAGTGCTGGGTAGGTGGAGGAGTCGATAACATACGCCGGACGCGGATCCTCCGGCACCTCCCCACCAATCGGCATGACGATAGCCCCAGCGACGATGCACCCGTGGAAGGCAGCGGCGAAGTCGATGGAGTTCTCCAGGCACACGCCAACGACGTCGCCGGGGGCAATGCCCACGGCGCGAAGACCAGCGGCGACGTGCTCGATTTCGCGTGCGAGGTCGGCGAAGGTGATGGATCGCTTGGTGTCGATCATGGCCGTGTTGTTCGGCTCATTCTGGTGGCAAAAGACCAGTTCGGGCAGGGTTTCTTCTGGGTAGGGCATGGGGTCCTTTCTACTTCTTGTGCCGTGCTTTAACGAGTCGCTTGAGGGCGCCGGTGACGGTGTCTAGGTCTGTTGTGGTCCACATGGGTGGGATGGAGCGGAGGATGAATGATCCGTAGCGTTTGGTGGCGATGCGGGAGTCGAGGATGGCGACGACGCCGCGGTCGGTGGTGGCGCGGAGGAGGCGGCCGGTGCCCTGTGCCATGAGGAGGGCGGCGTGGGAGGCGGTGACTTGCATGAAGCCGTTTCCGCCGGCGGCGTCGGCTGCTTCTTTGCGTGCTTGGCTTAAGGGGTCGTCTGGGCGGGGGAAGGGGATGCGGTCGATGGTGACAAGTGAGAGAGAGGGGCCGGGGACATCGACGCCTTGCCAGAGGCTCAGGGTGCCGAAGAGGCAGGAGTTTTCGTTGTTGGCGAATTGTTCGATGAGGGTGCCGATGGCGTCGTCGCCTTGGCAGTAGATGTCAAAGGGGAGGCGGGGGCGGAGTGCTTCGGTGGCTTCGACGGCTGCGCGTTTGGAGGAGAAGAGTCCGAGGGTGCGGCCACCGGCGGCGAGGATGAGGTGCTCCAGTTCGTCGAGTAGCTCGTCGGTGAGGCCGTCGCGTCCGGGTGGTGGGAGGTGGCGGGCGAGGTACATGATGGCGGAGCCGGTGGTGTCGAAGGGGGTGCCGACGTCGAGGGAGTCCCAGGGGAGGCCGGTGAGGCCCCAGGCGCGGGCCATGGCGTCGAATTTGCCTCCGAGGGCGAGGGTGGCGCTGGTGAGGATGGTGGTGTTGTGTCCGAAGAGGTTGTCGGCGAGGACGCTGGCGACGGATAGGGGTGCGACCATGAGGCGCCGTTCGCCGCGGAGGTCGGTTTCCAGCCAGACAACATCGGCGTCAGAGCCTTCGAGCATCCGCTCCAGGCCGTCGATGAGCGTCTGGATGTGGCTCATGAGGCTGCGCTTTTCGGCGTAGGTTTCGGGGTCGCCCTCGGCATCGTCCTCGGTGAGGGAGAGCTCTTGGTACACGGCATCGAGGGCCTCGCCGACACCGGCCAACGGCGCCTTGGCCGCCTCGGGGGTTTCGTCCTCCCAGCGCCCGAGGGGGAGCTCGGGGAGGATGGTGTCGAGGTCTCCTGTGACCTCCCGGAGGTGCTTCACACCGTCTGCATGCTTGCCGACGATTTTTTCGGCCCTCGTCGCCGCCATCTTCAGCGCCATGACACTGATCGTCGCAGTGGAGACATCCGTGATCTTGTCCACGAGCTCGTGCGCCTCGTCGATGACGACCGCATCGTGGGCAGGCAAAATATCGATGGGGGAGGTGGCATCAATGGCCAGCAGCGCGTGGTTGGTGACCACCACGTCCACGCCCCGCGCCTTGGCCTTTGCCTTCTCCGCGAAGCAGTCGTCGCCGTGCGGGCACACGGAGGCCCCCGGGCACTCTTGCGCGGTGGTGGACACCTTCGCCCACACCTGTTGCGGAACGCCGGGCTCCAGGTGATCGCGGTCGCCGGTTTCCGTCTCGTCGGCCCACTTGTACACGCGCTCCAGGTACGGAGCCATCCACTGGTAATCCTCGGCACCGATGAGCGCGGTTTCGCCCGCCAGCTTGTTTAGGCACACGTAGTTGGAGCGGCCCTTCAAGATGGCGTAGGTGTAATCCCCGTCGAGTGCCTCTACCAGGCGCGGGAGGTCGCGCTCCACCAGCTGCCGCTGCAGCGCCAGGGTCGCCGTGGCGACGATAACGCACGCGTCCTTCTCGTGGGCGTAGTGCAGCGATGGCACGAGGTAGGCGAGTGACTTCCCGGTGCCGGTTCCCGCCTGAACGGCGAGATGGCGGTCGGAGTCAAAGGCGTGCGCCACGGCGTCGGCCATCTGTTGCTGGCCGGGCCGGGGCGATCCGCCAATGGCTTCGACCGCCTGGGTCAAAAGATCCTGGATCTCCTTCAAGGCCCTAGAAACCTACGAATCGGGTTCCAATGGCCGGCTCATCCTTGCTCAGTGCGAGGCCTTCCCACGGCAGGGACACGAGGTTGTCGGCCAGCAGCTGGCGGGACTCCTCGAGTGTCGGCTGGCCGTCGACGACCTCACCGTCGCGCATGAGCGGCTGGGTGAGCTCTTTGTAGTGGAAGTTGCCCACATCGGGAATCTCGTTGTAGAACGGGAAGACGATCTCCTCCACGCACGTGCCGGATGCGCGGCTCGTGCGAATGGCGCGCTTGGCGCCCGGGAGGGTCTTCTTCGAGGCGCTGCGCTTGGCCACGGGGATGCCGTCGACCTCCACGAGCTTGTACACCATCTCCGCAGTCGGAGCCCCGGAACCGGTCACCACGGAGGTGCCCACGCCGAAGGAATCCACCGGATCGCCGCGCAGACCTGCCATGGTGAACTCGTCCAGGTCGCTGGACACAACGATCTTGGTGTCCACAGCGCCAAGCTCATCGAGTAGCTTGCGCACGCGCCGGGTCATGGGGCCGAGATCGCCGGAGTCGATGCGGATGCCACCGAGCTTCGGGCCGGCCACATCAATTGCTGTGCGCACGCCCTTGTCGATGTCGTACGTGTCCACAAGCAGCACCGTATCGATGCCCATGGTCTCGATCTGGGAGCGAAATGCCGCCTCTTCGTTCGGGGTGCCATCGGGGTTGACGTGCACGAGCGTCCAGGCGTGTGCCGCCGTGCCGGAGGCCGGGATGCCGTAGCGGTAGGAGGCCTCCAGGTTGCTTGTGGCGGTAAACCCGGCGAGGTAGGCGGCGCGGGCGGCGGTGACGGCGTTGTACTCGTGCGTGCGGCGCGACCCCATCTCAATGATTGGGCGACCATCGGCAGCTACCACCATGCGGGCGGCGGCGGTGGCGACAGTGGAGTCGGCGTTCATGATAGACAGGACGACCGTCTCCAGCACCACGCACTCGGCGAACGTGCCGCGCACGGTAAGAAGCGGGGAATTGGGGAAGTACAGCTCACCTTCCTGGTAGCCGTCGATATCCCCGGAAAAACGGTAATTGCGCAGGTACTCGATGGTTTCCTCATCCAGGAAGTCGAGGCTTGCGAGCTGTTCTTCGCTGAAAACGAAATCCTTGACCGCTTCCAGCACACGCGTGGTTCCGGCAACCACGCCGTAGCGGCGCTGGTTGGTGAGGCGACGTGTAAAAACTTCAAAGGCGCACTGACGGTTGGCGGTTCCATCCCTCAGTGAGGCCTGAAGCATCGTCAATTCGTACATGTCAGTGAAAAGCGCACTGGACTTGTTCTGCATAATGCCATGGTAGACCGGCGTTCACCTTCGCGGGGCAGCAGGCGTAGCTGTGCGGGAAAAATCCCCGGTTGGCGCGTGGTGTAGAGACCACTGTCGTCGGGTCCCCACCCGCCCTTGAACGCGCAGCCGGCTACGGTGCCGAGGCCGTAGCTGTGCACCGGGGATGCGGGGGAGCGCTTCGGCGAAGCGTGCCTGGCTGTCCACAGACCACAGTGTTTGCCCGAGAGCGGAAAAACCAGGCCGGGTGACAATGGCAGGCACGGCGATCTGCTCCCCAGATTCGGAGATGACGGATTGGACCCCAGCGGCCGCCGCATCGCTGCCACCGAGGGCATCCCACAGGGTCTGCGCGGCGGCGTTGTCAGAAATGGTGATGGCTGCCGCGGCTGTGGGGGCAAGGTCCGGTTGGGCGCGCAGCGCGGCAATGGCCAGCGGCACCTTGCTCGTCGACCAGCTGGCAACCGGCGCTGTCATCCCACTTGCAGCGGTTTCCCCGCCGCGGGACAGCCCCACTCTGGCGTTTCCCCCGCCTACGGCGAGACCCGCGGTGACAGCGGCATCCGCCGGGGTCTGCAGATCCGCCACCACAGGTGCCGTACTTGACGGGTTCGCCGATGTCTGTGTCACGGTCACGGGTCATCGGTGGCAGTGCTTCCTCCTCCCGTGGAGCCCCCGCGCAGCCTGCGCAGGCCCCCGATACAGCGAGCGCTGCGGCTAGCACGCGCCGGGTGCTATCACACATACACAACAGCGTTGTTGCCGCCGGTGCACTTCGCAATACTATTCGATGTCTTGCAGGTCATCGTATAATTCTGCTTGGTAACTGAGGATTACGCCCGGACCGTGGTCGGCGGGGTATGCGTCTTGTTGTATTCCACACGGAAAGCGTCGCCCACCGCGAGGGTAAACGCCTCGCTTGTCACGCTAGAGCCGGCGGCCTGGCTGGAGAATTTCCCCTGGCCGTCCTGGCTCGCCTGGGAGGCACCGTTGAGTAGGTCGGACGTGGAGGCGCGCTGCTGGGTATCATCCTGTGCTGCCGGGGAGGGCGGCACAACGACGGTTTCCACAACGGTGGGGCGTTCGCTCTGGTCAGACGAGCGGTCGAAGATGCCGGAGTCCCACGCCAGCCACCCGGCGATGCCGAGGAGCAGGAGGACGATGAGGCTGAGCAGGGCAATGACTACACCGTTGCCTTTCTGCTTCTGCGGGGCAGGCGCAGGTGCCGGCGCGTACTGCGGCTGTTGCGCAGCGTAGAGCCCCTCCGGTGGAACCGGTTCCGGCCGGGGCTGGCTTGGCGCAGCGTATTGCTGCGTGGGCTGCCACTGATTCCGATTCGACCAGGGATTATGCCCGTAATCGGAATTCTGCGAGGTGCCGTAAGCGCTTTCGCCGGGGTGTTGGACGGGTTCAAACTGGGTGGTTTCCGGGCTGTCGGTGCGCGGAATCCACTGCGTGGAGTCGTCGTGCGGGCGCCGGCCGGGGGTGTTGTCGTTGGTCATGGGGTGATTCCTTGGGGTAACTAATTGTGCACCTTCATAGTAGAACGCGTGCTGCGCGCGCATCGGCATCTTTGTGGACGGATGTCCGATCACGTGCCGTGAACGTCGGGATTCTGAAAAGCTCACTACACTGGGGTGCATGACTTTTCGTTTAGGAGGTGGCTGCGCATGAGCATGCCCGCTGCGCCACTAGCGACACCCGACGTTGACGTGGACGTTGAGGTTGCAACCTCGGAGAACCTGCCCTGGATGTGTATCGTCTGGGATGACCCAGTCAACCTGATGAGTTACGTTACGCACGTGTTCATGACCATGCTGGGCTACTCGCGCAAGCGAGCCACGGAACTGATGATGCAGGTCCACACGGAGGGCAAGGCTGTCGTCTCCTCTGGGGAGCGCGACAAGGTTGAGGCCGACGTGAAGAAGATGCATACGGCGGGCCTGTGGGCCACGATGCAGCAGGGGGGCTAAATGGAACCGTGGAAGAAGAAAAAGCCGTTTATGCGGCCGGCGCACTACGAGACTGTGCTCGGCCCCATGGAGCGGGAGGTGCTGGGCAACCTCGCCTCCGTCGTCGCCGAGCGGCTTATCGAGCGCACGCAGACGGCCCCGAAGGATCCGTTGGAGGAGCTCACGGGGATGACCTCCGGCCACAAGGAGCCGCCGAAGGATCCAGGTCTTGCCCGCTTGCTGCCTGATTTTCAGCGCGCCGAGGACGAGGAATTCGACGGCGACAACGCGCTCATGCGCAGCCTGACAGAAAACGACATCTGCCGCGCGAAGCTGGAAAACCTGCAGGTGATTGGGCAGAAGTTGGGCCCCGACGGAAACGTTGCGGTGCAGCTGACGCCCGAGGAGGCCAACCAGTGGGTGGCCGCCGTCAACGATATCCGGCTGTATATTGCCTCCTCCGCGCCGATGAATGGCACGAGTGAGGAGGACCGCCAGCGGCTCGTGGAGTGGCTGGCCTACCACCAGGATTCGCTGTTGGAGGCGATGTTGTGATTCGCGTTGGCCATGCCACACTGGGCGATACGGGCTGTACGGTCATCGCCTGCCCGGAGGGTGCCCTGGCGGCCGTCGATGTTCGCGGTGGTGGCCCCGGCACCCGCGAGACGGACCTTCTGGAGACCCACAACACCGTCGAGAAGGTGCACGCCATTGTTCTTTCCGGCGGTTCCGCCTTCGGACTCGCCGCCGCCGACGGCGTTATGCTCGGCCTGGAGGAGCGGGGCATCGGTTTCCCCGTCATCGACGGTGGGCCGGTCGTCCCCATCGTTCCGGCTGCGGTTATCTTCGATCTTTTTGTGGGTTCTCCCTCCCATCGCCCCACGCTTGTCGACGGCCAGTCAGCCCTGTCCGCAGCACTTACCGCCGCAGGTGATTCGGCATCCGTCGAGGTCGGCTCGGTCGGCGCGGGCACAGCAGCCACCGCGGGCAGGATCTCCGGTGGCTTCGGCACCGCCACGGTCCCTGCTGGCCCCTACGAGGTGACGGCCTATATCGTCGCCAACCCGATGGGCGATGTGGTGGATCCCACGACGCACTGCCTGTGGGACACGGACCTGAAGGTGGATTACGAAAAGTTCTCCACGCTGACACCCCCGCGCCCGAAGCTCAACACCACGATCGGCTGCGTGACGACGAACGCTCCCGTGGCCCCAGGCCAGCTCAAGCGCTTGGCGATGGTCGCCCACGACGGCTTGGCTCGCGCCGTGCGTCCAAGCCACTCGCCTCTCGATGGCGACACGATCTTTGCACTGTCCGATCCCCACGATGCCACCCCCAGTGAGCAGGATCTCGACATGGTCGCCCTGTGTGCAGCCAGCGCAGATGCCACACAGAAGGCCATCCAGTGCGCGATTGTTCACGCGTCGGGCACGCACGGGCGGACGGCGTTTCGCGATATCGCCCTATAGTGGTACCTCGTTTTGTGCATAATGCGCTATCGTTTAGGCGACAGTTTTGATGGATGTCTCGTGGTAAAGGACAGCGTGTACAGGTGAATAGTTTTCCGCCCTCGCAGAACCCGCGCCCTGGGTACCGCACCCCGGGTTTTAGTGGCACGGGCCAGTTTGGCCAGCTACCCGCGCCCCTACCGCAGGCTCCGCGCCGACGTGGCGGGATCAAGGTCGGCCTGCGCATCGCCGCTGGCTTCGTCATCGTTATTTGGGCCGTCTTCATCGTCACGTACCTCACGGGAGGCTGGCTGGCGAACTTCGGCATCCACCCGCTGGATCCGTCGTCGCTACCGTTTATTCTTACCTCACCTCTCCTGCACGCGAACCTGTCGCACATCATCTCCAACACGATGGTGGGTGCCGTGTTCGCCTTCCTCGTCGGCTGCTCCGGCAGGCGTGTGTTCTGGGAGGTCACTCTCATATGTACGGTGGTCGGCGGGTTCGGCACATGGGTATTCGGTGGCATCGGCACCAACCACATCGGTGCCTCGGGCATCATCTACGGCTGGCTTGCCTACCTCATCGTGCGCGGCATCTTTAACAAGTCCCTGGGGCAAATCGTGCTCGGCGTGGCCCTCGCCTTCACGTACTCCGGTCTCATCTGGGGCGTGCTGCCCACCGATCCGTCGGTGAGCTGGCAGGGACACCTCTTCGGGGCGCTCGCGGGGATCCTGTGCGGAATTTTCCTCACCTCCGACGATCCGATCCGCCCGCGGGGGGTTCGCGGGGCATGATCCTGAAGGCACCTGGGCGCGCGCTGTTTTCGCTGTGCGCCACCATCGCCCTAGCTACAGGGCTCGCAGCCTGCAACAACGCCACCACGCTGAGCAACGCGGTGGCACCCGCACCGGCTGCGGAGGTCCACCCTACGGTTGCAGAAGTCGCGGCGGAGGCCGCCATGGAGGATGGCTTCAGTGGCGATTTCGGCGTCGTCGTCATCGATGGCACGGGCACGTACAAGGCGGGCACCCTCACCACCACCAACGCCTGGTCCACTATCAAGGTGCCAATCGTCGTTGCCGCGGTGGATGCCAATCCCGATTTGGCGGACAGTGACCTCGTGGAGGCGACGCTGCGGTGGTCCGATAACGACACGGCGTGGACGTTGTGGAAGACCCTGGGTACCACCCCCGAGGCGCGCGCCGAGGCCGTGGAAGACATCCTCGCCGCCACGGGCGATACCTCGACGAAGGTGAAGATCGCCCCCGACGAGCCCTACGGCGCCACCCAGTGGAGCCTGCACCACCAGGCCCGGTTCATGTCCAATCTGCGCTGCCTGGACAACGTCGATATCGTCCTCGACTACATGGGTGATGTCATCGACGAGCAGCGCTGGGGCCTGGGCGAATTCCGCGACGCCGACTTCAAGGGCGGCTGGGGTCCCGATGACGATGGCACCTACCAGGCCCGGCAGATGGGCATCGTGCCGGCGAAGGATGGGGGAGACATCACCATCGTCCTCGCCGCGAACGTGGAGTCCGAGGCCTACCGGGAAGATGCCGAGGATGCCCTCACCCGGGCGGCGAAGGCGATGCGTCCGTATGTGAAGCAGGCGGAGGGTCGCACCTGCGCTCTCAGCTTTACCCCGTAGTCTGGTGGGCATGAAAAAGTTCCTGGTAGCTCTCGTCTGCGTGGCCGCCTCCGTGCCCTCCATCGCCGGAGCCTCCGTTGCTCAGTCTGACCTCGACCGCATCGCCGCGGAGGTCACCGCCGAGACGGGTGTCCCCGTCGGCATTGCGCTTCACGACGCCTCGGGCACCCGGTCCGCAGGCACCATCACCGATTTCCCCGCCTACTCCACCGGCAAGGTGCCGCTGGCCATCGCCGCCCTGCGCCAGTCTCCAGCCCTTGCGGGCGACGCCACCGCAGCCATCACCGCCTCCGATAACGCGGCAGCCGACCGCCTCTGGTCTGCCCTTGGCGGCTCGCAGGCAACGGGCAAGGTCAACCAGGTGCTTCGCGACGCCGGCTCCAGCACCGTCAACCCTGGCTGGTGGGCGATGCCCTCGTGGACCGTCGCTGACCAGGCTGCCTTCTTCGCCGCCATCCCCTGCGTGGACAAGGGCCCCGAAGTGGAGGCCATGATGGGCAACGTCGTCGGCTACCAACGCTGGGCCTTCGGCAGCATCCCCGGCGCAAAAATCAAGGGCGGATGGCTGCCGGAGAACGGATACTCCCTGCGCCAGGGCGCCATCTTCCCGGTGGGAGACGGATGGGTCGGAGCGTCTGTCGCCGTGCGCACCCCGGATAACAACTTCAACCGCGCCTCCGACGCCGCCACCCGGGCCGCGGAGAAGCTTCGTCCGCTGCTCGCCTCGTCGGAGCCCCTGACATGCTCCGGCCCCGTCACCCCATCGCAGGAGGCACCGACGCAGCCCGCGCAGACGGTGCCGGCCGGCCCGATCACGCACATCCACATCCCGATTCCCGGCGCGGAGCCAGTCGAAGCCTGGGTGAATGGGCTCATCGACCAGCTGAACGCTCATCTGCGGAGGCTCATCTAATGGATCCCCGTCCCATCGGTGTCTTTGATTCCGGCGTCGGCGGGCTGACCGTCGCCCGGGCGATCTCTGACCAGCTGCCCCACGAATCCATCCACTATCTGGGGGATACCGCTCATGCGCCGTACGGCCCTAAAACAGCCGACGAGGTGCGGGCGCTGAGCAAGAAGGTAGCAGACCAGCTCGTAGCCCGGGACATCAAGCTGCTCGTCATCGCTTGCAACACGGCGACGAGCGTGTTCCTTGAAGAAGCCCGCAACCTCTACGATGTCCCTGTCCTCGGCGTCATCGAACCCGCTGTCCGGCGCGCCGTCCAGGTCACCAAAAACGGTAAAGTCGCGGTCCTCGGCACGGTGGGCACCATCCGCTCAGGGGAGTACCAACGGCAGATGGAAAGTCACGAGGGCATCACGTGCTACGCGGCCGCCGCTCCCCGGTTCGTGGACTTCGTCGAGCGCGGCATCACCACCGGCCGCCAGATCCTCGGTGTCGCCCAGGCATACGTGTCGCCCTTGCAGGCCGCCGGGGTGGATACATGCGTGCTCGGCTGCACCCACTACCCCCTGCTGTCGGGTGTCATCCAGCTGGCCATCGGCGACCACGTCACGCTTGTTAGCTCCTCGGAGGAAACTGCCAAGGCCGTGGTGCGCCTGCTCATGGAGGAAGACACACTCGCGCCAGAAAATATGGAACCCGAGCGCAGGTACGAAACCACAGGTGATCCCCGCCTTTTCGCGCAATTAGCTAGTCGGTTCGTGGACACTGGCATCAACTGGTTTGAGATGTAACGGGTAGACTAAGCGCCATGAAGCTGACGATCCTTGGGTGTACTGGTTCCGTGGGTAGCGCGGTTGGTCCGTCTTCTGGCTATCTTCTCCAAGATGGGGAGCGCCCGGCCATCGTCATGGACGTGGGCTCCGGCGTGATGGCGGAAATCGAGCGTCGCATCAACCCCGCGGAGGCGCACGTCCTGTTTAGCCACCTGCACTCGGATCACTGCGCCGATTTCCCCAGCCTCATGGTGTGGCGGAGGTTCCACCCCACGCAGAAGGCCGAGGGGCGGCACCTCTTGTTTGGCCCGCCGGAGACCCCGGAGCGCATGGGTCGGCTTATTTCCGACGACCCCAATGGTGTCGATGACATCACGGACACGTTCGCCTTCGGGCCGTGGCAGGTGGGTAAGAAAGAGATCGTCGAGGGCTTCACCGTCGAACCGTTCCACGCCATCCACCCCATCGATGCCTACGCGCTGCGCCTCACGCACCGCCACTCGGGCACCGTCCTCGCCTACTCGGGCGATTCGTCTGCTACGGATGACCTCGTCGAGAGCGCCCGCGATGCGGATCTCTTCATCTGCGAGGCCAC
Organism: Corynebacterium glucuronolyticum; assembly: GCA_022772305.1. Lineage (GTDB taxonomy): Bacteria > Actinomycetota > Actinomycetes > Mycobacteriales > Mycobacteriaceae > Corynebacterium > Corynebacterium glucuronolyticum_A. The sequence goes on along the minus strand of JALFAQ010000006.1, from coordinate 46,678 downwards.
GTGGGGCGCATCCAGCTCCGGGCAGCCCGCGGACATGCACATGTCCGGTGGGGAAGCCGGCGATATTGCGCGCCGGGCGGGCGCGAAGAAGCTGCTTATCACCCATATTCCGCCGTGGGGTGACAGCGAGGGCGCGGTGAGTGCCGCCAAGGCGGAGTTCCCCGGGGAAGTGCTCGTCGCGCATCCCGGGTTAAGCTTGGAGCTATGAGTGAAACGTTTACCCGCGCGGATGGCCGCGCAACTGATGAGCTTCGAGACGTAACAATTACCCGCAATTTCACCACCAACCCGGCAGGGTCTGTGCTGGTGGAGTTCGGTCGCACCCGCGTCATGTGTACCGCGAGCGTGCAGGAGGGGGTCCCCCGCTTCAAGAAGGATTCGGGCGAGGGTTGGCTCACCGCCGAGTACGCCATGCTGCCTGCCGCCACCAATGAGCGCAACCCGCGCGAGTCCGTGAAGGGCAAGGTCAAGGGTCGTACCCAAGAGATTTCGCGGCTCGTTGGCCGCTCGCTGCGTGCGGCCATCGATCTGACCAAGCTGGGGGAGTACACCATCGCGCTCGACTGCGATGTCCTCCAGGCCGACGGTGGCACCCGCACGGCATCGATCACCGGTGCCTATGTAGCCCTCTCCGATGCCCTTGCGTCCATCAACAAGACTGATGCGCTCCTCCCACCCGTCGCCGCTATCTCCGTTGGGCTTATCGACGGCCACCCGTGCCTTGACCTCCCGTACGAGGAGGACTCGCGCGCCGAGGTAGATATGAACATCATCATGAAGGAAAACGGCTCCTTCGTTGAGATCCAGGGCACCGGCGAGCACGGCGACTTCAGCCGCGAACAGCTCGGAACCCTCCTGGACCTGGGCGAAAAGGGCTGCCGGGAGCTCGTCGAAAAGCAAAAAGAGGCCCTCGCGTGATCCTCCTCGCCAGCCACAACAAGGGCAAGGTCGCGGAGCTGAAGCGGCTCACCGGCTTGGACGTCACTACCCCCGACTACCCCGAGCCCGTCGAGGACGGCCTGAGCTTTGAGGAAAACGCCCTCATCAAGGCCCGCGCAGGAGCGAAAGCCACGGGTCTTGTCACCCTTGCCGACGACTCCGGCCTCACCGTCCGCGCCCTCAACGGCATGCCGGGAATCCTCTCGGCCCGCTGGTCCGGCACTCACGGCGACGACGAAGCCAACAACAAACTGCTTCTCGCCCAGCTCCACGACCTCCCCCGCGAGGCTGCGTTCGTGTGCTGCGTGGCGCTCGTCACCCCCGACGGCGACGAGTACGTGGAGGAATGCCACTGGGAGGGCACCATAGCCACCGAACCCCGTGGCGAGAACGGCTTTGGCTACGACCCAATTTTCATCCCCCATGACGGAAACGGAAAAACCTCTGCCGAATTAACGGCGGAGGAAAAAGACCGACTGTCCCACAGGGGACAAGCGATGCGGAAGATCGCTACGCGTTTAGCTCAAATTTCGCAGTAACCTCTTTGCGACGGTAGTACTCTGCCACAAAGGACAGGAAAGGAATCGTCCCCGCGAGCGCGGTGAGGAACGCCTTGGTGAGATCCCACCGCGCCTGCGTGGTGAGATTCACCGTGGCCACGAGGTAAATCATGTAAAACAGGCCGTGCAGTGGCCCAATTACCGACGCCCACGCGGGAATCTCCATCCCAAAGCCATAATCGCAGATCATGCGCGTGACGAGGATCAGCAGCCACACACCCGTCACCCACGCGGCGATGGAGTAGAAGCGTAGCGCCTTCGCCACGCGCTTCTTCCTCTCCGGGTGAATTTTCCTAGTAGTCTCCGTCATGTCGATCCTTTCGTCTGCGAGGCGCAAACTGCTCGTTATAGGCTTCAATGTCTGTATTGACTGGTGAAGGCATCCACTCCGACGACACCGTCGTCACCTTCTTATTCTTCTTCGCGCTGTGCTCCTCCTCCAGCTGCTCCAGCTCCTGGCTGAACTCATCTTCGTTGAGGCGATCGTTTTCATAGTCGCGCACCTTGAGGTAGAAGAAAATGAGGAAGCCGCCAAAGATTGGCCACTGAATGGCATAACCCAAATTCTGCACACTGCCGTCCGGCGAGGTGTACCTCTGCCACTGCCAATACGCCGCAACCAGCGTGAATGCCACGCCGAGGGTGAGAAGAAGGATGTGGGAGAAGCGCACCTTGAACTTCCTTTTCCCAGTCATACTTTCGGATTATATCCGATTAGGTTTTTATCCCCTATTCGCGTTACTATGTGTGGGCTGACACGCACTGCGCCCGTGGCGGAATTGGCAGACGCGCTAGATTTAGGTTCTAGTGCCTTAGGGCGTGGGAGTTCAAGTCTCCCCGGGCGCACCACAACAACCAACGGTAAACCACCAGGTAAACCACCAAAATTAGCCACCCGCACACCGCAACGGAACCCCACTCCACGACAATTTCACGACACCAGAAAAAACCTCCCCCATCGCAACCCCCACCTGATCCAACTCACCATCAAAAAGCTCCGCATACGTATCCAGCGTCATCGCAGCCGATTTATGCCCCAACTGACGCTGCACCACCTTCACCGACGCACCAGACTGCACCAACAAACCCGCCGCCACATGCCTAAGCCCATGGATCGTCACCCTCTGCTCCAGAACCCCACGAGCAACAAGTCTTCCTACCGCCTGCTCAAAGAAATCATTCCTCCCCAAATGCCCCCACAGTTTTCCCGATTTCCTACGGAAAATAAAATCATGCGGAGCCAGCCCGGCGGATAGCATCACTAGGCGCTGCATGAGAAACCCGGGGACACTCACCACCCTTCTTTCGTGCCCCTTCAACCCCCGACGCTTATTTCGCGATGGTGGTCTTTTACCGCACGCGAAATACTAATCCTGTTTTTGTCGATCCACTGGCATTGCGCGATGCGTGGTGGCTAACCGTGTGCGTGAGCAGTTGGCTGTGGGGGTTGCCCCAGCCCAGGCGTGGAAAAACGGTGGGAAACTGTTGGCCACGGTTGTGCAGACTGGTTTGATTGATACTCAGCGTATGGCTAAGGCCGTGGCGGGGTTAGCGAGGCCTCGAACGTTGTATGTGCGGATGGCGAATCTTCCGTGTTGTGCTAGGTGTGCGATTTTGGCGGGAAAGAAGGGGTTTTGGTCGAAGCCTTTTAAGCGGCACCCTGGGTGTGATTGCACGCAGGTGCCGGTAGAAGCGGGGAAGGATATCGAATTCGCTGGTCCGCATTTCGATGTGGATGCTTATTTCAACTCGTTGAGCAAGGACCAGCAGGATGTATATTTTACGAAGGCTGGTGCGGAGGCGATTCGCCAGGGCGCGGACTATGTGGAGGTAGTCAACTCGTTGCAGGGTATGACGGGTGTGGGTGATGGTGTGAAGCCGTTTACGATCTATGGTGCTCCGCGCAGAGGGTGGCGTAGGTTGTCGGTGCCGGAGATTATGCGCCGTGCTGGTGGTGATGAGGATCGGATGCGGGAGTTGTTGCTCCAGTATCAGTATTTGAAGCCGGAGCGAACGTACGGCCCGGTGAGTAGGGTTGATTTCTCGAAAGGCTGGCCAGATGATGCACCGGACTTGGCGGAGTTTGCCCAGGAGGTTCCAGCGGATGATCTACGCCCGACTGTAACCGATAAGGACTGGGTGCATATTCTTGACGGTGATCCAGCTGTTCCAGGCCAGAAGCTCCGTGGTGGGCACAGGTCGGGGACAGGGCGTGCGAGGAAGACGGAATTCCCGCCCTGGTGGTCAGATCAAGACATCAAGCAAGCTGTGCTGATGACGTTACAGTCACCGCATGCTACCGAGATGGCTGGAACGACTCGGGTGTTATACAGAGTTGTGGACGATGTTCTCGTGAAGGCTAGTTATTACATTGAGCACGGTAGTATGAACGGAAAACGCACTCTTGGCGCAACTTACCCGCGCAATGGCCAAGGGGTTGTGAAGAATGCAAGCGAGGGTAAAGTTGAAGTTGGCTTGGACTTGTCGGTGATTCGCAGAAAGGAGGTAGGCGCATGATTGAAATTGAAGATCGAGCGTCTATTGACTCTGATGTGTTGGCACTTGCTGACCTTGTTTGGGCATTACTTCCGGACAATTTGCGGCTACATGTCGTTGAGGGAGCTGAAGTCGGGGAAGAAGTTAGTGCAGCAATTGATGTGCTTGATTATCTAGCTTCGTCTGGCATTGTGGTGCCTGATGGTGTTCGTGTTGTGGCTGAGCGAATCCTTTCGCAGATTAGTTTTGAGTCTGATGTTCTCCGTCTTAAGTGGGTTTTGCTAAAGTTAAAAAATTAGTCAAATTTCATAAGGTTGCCCATCACGTTTGTGTGGTGGGTTTTTTCATGCCCGCATGTTTGGTGGGCGATCATTGTTTTAAGGAGAAAATAACAAGTGAAGATTTGTATGCCCCCGTGGGTGCGGATGTTTACTGCTGAAGCCGATACTGGCGGCGTAGCAGCGACCCAAGGTAGTGCCAGTGTCACACCATCGCAGGGGTCTTCAGTGACGAGCTCGGACCGTGAGTCTGAGACTGATAATGAATCAGGCGCTGAAGGTAACGCTGACCCCGAAGCTGATGATGAATCAGAGGAGAATCCGGACGCTCGTGGTTCGAAGCGGGCTGTTCTTGGGGATCTCGCTCGTGAGCGTGATAAGCGACAGGCGGCTGAAGCGGAGAGAGACGAGTTGAAGAAGCAACTCGACGCTATCGCTGAAAAGGACATGACCGAGTTGGAGAAGGCACAGAAGCAGCGTGACGAGCTGCAGACTCGCCTTGCAGAACTTGAAAAGGAAAAAGCCGACGCAGAGCGCAAACGCATGATCGCCGGCGTTTTGAAGAAGGCTGGCCTCCCTGCCGAGATGGCGGGCAGGCTCAACGGGGACACCCTCGAGGAGTTGGAGGCTGATGCGGAAGCGTTGGCCACGGCTTTGGGGTATGACCGTCGTGCGGTCGATCCCTCCCAAGCTCGCACCAACAAAGGTGCGATGGTTGCGTCCCTTAGTGTGGTGTAATGCTTGCTGATGGTGGGCCCTTGAAAATAGTGGGGCGGCCATCGTCAGTAACCTTTCGACTCAACTATCACATCTCACTGAAAGGCACATGACGATGACCGCTGCTCCGCATTCTATCGACCCGACAACCTATCTGGATGATTTGCTGACCCAAGCGTCGCCGGATCTGATGCGGCAGATGCTGCAAGGGTTTATCAACCAGATCCTCTCCGCCCAGGCTGATACCGTGTGCGGGGCTGAATACGGTGTTGCTTCCACCGAACGGTCAACCACCGCAACGGGTACCGCCACCGCGACCTCGACACCAGAGTCGGCACAATCGATGTGGCAGTGCCGAAGCTGCGCCACACGGCGCGTTCTTCCCGGACTGGCTGCTCGAGCGACGCTCACGTGCCGAACGCGCACTATCGACCGTGATCGCAACCTGCTATCTCAAAGGGGTTTCCACCCGCCGAATGAACGATCTGGTGGCAACGCTTGGGATTTCCAACATGTCGAAATCGCAAGTCTCGCGGATGTCGGAAGAACTCGACGAGATGGTCGCAGATTTCAAAAACCGCCCCCTGGATCCCGGTGGGTATGCCTACCTGTCGTGCGAAGCACTCGCGATCAAGGTGCGGGAAGGCGGCCGGGTGGTTAAATGCTGCGTACTTTTGGCCACCGGGGTCAACGCCGACGGCTACCGCGAAATGCTCGGCATGCATGTCGCCACCGCGGAATCCAACGCGTCGTGGAAAGGCTTCTTCCAGGACTTAAAAGCCCGCGGGCTTCGCGGTGTCTTCCTTATCACCAGTGATGCTCATGAGGGCATCCAGCACGCCATTTCTGAAGTGCTGCCCGATGCGTCGTGGCAGCGCTGTCGCACCCATTTCGCGAAAAACCTCTACGAAAAGGTCCCGAAGACACAGTGGCCGATGGTCTCTGCGATGTTCCAGACAATCTTCCAGCAACCCGACGCTCAATCCACCTGGGGACAAGCCCGCGAAGTCGTTGATCTACTGGAACCAAAGTTCCCGCAGGTTGCGGCCTATCTAGAAGAGTCACTCGATGACGTGTTGGCGTTTACCGCAGCGCCGAAACCAGTCTGGACAAAAGTGTGGCCCAATAACCCCACTCAAGCGGCTAAACCGGGAGATCCGCCGGCGCACCGATGTTGTGGGCATCTTCCCGAACCGCGAATCCATCATCCGGCTTGTCGGCGCGGTTCTTGCCGAGCAGCACGACGATTGGATCCAGCAACAAACCGGAGGTGAACACGGTGAACATCACCAGCTAACCGCCTAACAAAACCCCCAACTTCATACCGAGCCGAAAGCTAGACGGCTACACCACTACACGGGACTTGACCCGAGCCACTCGCCAAGGACCGTCGCAATGCCAGAATCGACGGGTGTTTGCTTGAAGTCACCACCGGCACTCACAATGAGCGCGTTGGCGCCACGGAACCCGCGAACATTCCGTACACCACCGCCGTGAGCAGAGCCAGGATGGACAAGTGTGGCGAAGCTGGGGCGCTCCTACTCAGTAACGGGCTCCTAGTCGGCAGCGACATTCAGTTTGGACGCAATCGGCGCCCTGCGGGAGAGCGTGTCGATGGCAATGAAGGGGCCGGGGTGTGGGGGAACGAAGCAGTGAAGCGTCGACAAGCTAGCGAGAGCGGGTACACAGCTCCGCTATGAGCATGACCACAGGGGACCGACCTCAAAGAACAGCGGCAGGCCGATAATCATGGCGATGAGTACACCTGCCACGCCAACGCTGGAGACGAGACCATCGGTGAAGGAATCGAAGGTATCCAGTAGCCGGGTGCCAGCGATGAACGCCATGGGGAATGAGCCGACCGAAAGCGCGAGAAACGTATCCGTTGTGGCGATGCCCACCTGTGCAACTGGGTGGGGTTGGTCGTGGTAGCGTCTGCAAGTGCACGTGGCACGGCGGATCCTCATTCATGCGGCAGCCACAACCCAAGACAATTCGATGACGGGGTGATCCGGCTCGGCGCGCGGGTGCGGAAAACGGTTGTTCCAAGCAACAGGGCGTGCATCGCTATACTGATAGGCATGGCACGAGACATTCACGATATTGAGCGCGACATCGCTCGTCACCGCGAAGAGCTTGCACGTACGCTGGACAAGCTGGCCGAAGAGGCCTCGCCGAAGAAGGCTGGTCAGCAGTTTGCGTCGATCGCTCAGAAGAAGGTTACGAGTGAGGATTTCCAGAAGAAGATTCTCCTCGGGGTGGCAGCCCTCGGTGTTGTCATCGCTGCCACGGTGGTGACGAAGCGGCGCGATAAGAAGCAGGTGGAAAAGCTCCGGTCGCTGATCCAGGCGCGCCGCGAAGCCCTGAGGTGAAACGCGCTGTAGCGACCGCCCTCGTCGTATTGTGCTGCGCGACCGGCTGTATTCAGGTGTCCGGACAGGGCAATCCCGCCGAGGTGGGCGGTTTTACACGTAGTGGCTCGATGCCGAGTGAGGCCAATATGGTGGACGTGTTGTTCCTTGCTCTCATGGTGCCGCACCACCAGCAGGCGGTGGACATGTCGGATATGGTTCTGGCGGATCCGGATATTAGCCCGGAGACGAAGGATATTGCGCAGCGAATTCGGACGACCCAGTCCGCGGAGATCGATTACATGAATCATCTTGCCAGCGAGTGGGATCAGGAAGAGCTCATGCGCTCGCATGCGGATCATTTGTCCATGGGCATGATTAGCCAGCAGCAGATGGAGGAGCTGCGTTCCTCTACCGGTGCGGGGATGGAGCGGTTGTTCCTGCGTCTGATGTATCTGCACCACGAGGGTGCGATTAAGGAACTGGGCAACCTGGTGAAAAACGGTGGTTATCAGCCGTTGAAGGATCTGGCTCAGCAGATGAAGGATACGCAGCTCGCGGAGATGGATGAGATGGCTGCCTTGTTGGGTGAGAAACCTGTGTAAACTTAGACCTCGTAAACCCGATGTGATGTAAGGATTTTATTCATGGCTCGTTCCCTCGATGACATTCAGGCAGATATCGATCGCACTCGCGCGCATCTCGCCTCTACTCTCGATCAGCTTGCGGCTCGCACGAAGCCGGAGGCGCTTGTCGACGATACGAAGGCTCAGCTCACCGCTCGCGTAAAGGACCCGCAGGTACAGGCGATCCTCGGCGTTGCTGGTGCTGTCATCGCCCTGGGGCTCATCGCATCGCTCGCGCGGACGTCGAAGAAGCGCAAGGAAATCAAGCGCCTCACCGCCTGGCTCGAGGATAAGTAAGTAGATAGACTTGCGCCCCGCTCACTGCGTGAGCGGGGCATCTTTTGTCTCTACTGTACGGCCTGGTAGGCGGCTTCTACGATGTCGTCGACGGGCTGGTCGATGTCGATGAGCACTCCAGGCTCGTCGTCGCCAAGCATCTCGAGGGTGGCCATCTGGCTGTCCAGCAGCGAGGAGGGCATGAAGTGGCCCTCCCTGCAGGTCACCCGTGAGAGGTGCACGTCGTAGCTTCCGTGGAGATGCACGAAGAACGTGTCCGGGGCCGCCGCGCGGATGATGTCTCGGTAGGAGCGCTTCAGAGCCGAGCAGGCGATGACGCCGTCTGTGCGTTCGTGCAGCCACTCGCCGACGAGGGTGAGCCAGGGGGCCCGATCTTCGTCTGTGAGCGGTATGCCCGAGGACATCTTGTCAATGTTTTCCTTCGGGTGCAGCTCGTCTCCGTCTTTGTACTCAATACCTAGCCGGGCGGCGAGGTCGTGGCCGATGGTTGACTTCCCACAGCCACTCACACCCATGACGACGATGTGCATTACCAGTTGTGCACCGTCCCGTCGGCAAGCCTGTTGTACGGAAGGTATGCCTGCTCGTAGGGGAACTTCTCGGCGATCTCCGGGTGGAACTCCACGCCGAGGCCGGGCTTGTCACCCGGGTGCAGGAAGCCGTTTTCGAAGGTCATGGATGTCTCGAAGACTTCGAGGGTCTCCTTGGAGTGCGTCATGTACTCCTGTGCACCGTAGTTGTGGATGTTGATGTCCAGGTGCAGCTCGGCGGCGAAGCCGATGGGGGACACGTCCGTCGGGCCGTGGAAGCCGGACTTGATCTGGTACGGCTCGGCCTGTGCCATGACCTTCTTCAGCGGGGTGATGCCACCGAAGTGCGTGGTAGCGCAGCGGACGTAGTCGATGAGCTGGTTGTCGATGAGGTCCTTGATGTCGTACACCGAGTTGAACACCTCGCCGATGGCCAGCGGGGTGGTGGACTGCTGGCGCACGTAGCGGAGGTTCTCCTGGTTCTCGCCGAGGGTGACATCCTCCAGCCAGAACAGGTTGTACGGCTCGAGGGACTTGGCAAACTGTGCGGCCTCGCGCGGGGTGAGGCGGTTGTGGCCATCGTGCAGGAGGGGCAGCTCCGGGCCGAACTCGTTGCGCACGGCCTCGAAGACGGTGGGAACGTGGCGCATGTAGGCTGCGGAATCCCAGTCCTCCTCGACGGGCCAGTCGCCGCGGTTGGCGGGCTCGAAGTCGTAGCGCATGCCGGAGGCCTGATCCTGGGCGGCGACACCGTACAGCTTGTTGATGCCAGGCACGGAGGTCTGCACGCGGATCATGGTGTAGCCGAGATCCATCTCGTAGCGGATGGAGTCGAACAGGCTCTCCAGATCGGTGCCGGAGGCATGGCCGTAGGCGCGAGCGCCCTTGCGGCAGGCACCGCCGAGCAGCTGGTAGACGGGCATGTTGGCGACCTTGCCCTTGATATCCCACAGGGCCATATCCACGGCGGCAATGGCGGCCATCGTGACCGGGCCACGGCGCCAGTAGCAGGAGCGGTAGAGGAACTGCCAGGTGTCTTCGATGTTCTGGGCATCGCGGCCGACGAGTAGCTGGCACACGTGATCCTTGAGGTAGTGTGCGACAGCGAGCTCACGGCCGTTGAGGGTGGCGTCGCCTACCCCGACGACGCCGTCCTCGGTTTCGAGGCGGAGGGTGACAAAATTCCGGGACGTGGAGAATACGTACACGTCGGCTTTCGTGATCTTCATGTCTCTAGTTTCGCCCGGAACGCACCCACCAAGCTACTTGTTGCCAGAAGTTGTCATAGGTCGAGGTCGCGGCGGATGCGGTCCACGTGACCCTTCGCCCGCACGTTGTACCAAGCGTGCTCGATCACGCCGTCAACGACGTAAAACGTGGAGCGGATGATGCCCATCGTCTTCTTGCCGTAGTTGTTCTTTTCGCCGTAGGCACCGTACGCGGTGGCGACGTCGTGGTCCGGATCGGACAGCAGCGTGAAGTTCAGGCCGTGGTCATCGATGAACTTTTCCAGCTTCTCCGGCTTATCGGGGGAGATGCCGTAAACCGGCAGCCCCAAGGACTCGATGTTGTCGCGGAAATCGCAGGCCTCCGTCGTGCAGCCAGGGGTGTTGGCGCGCGGGTAGAAGTACACGATGAGCCTGCCCTTCTCCGGCAGGCTCACGTCTTTTCCGGTTGCGTCGGTCAGGGTAAAAGTGGGGGCGGTATCGCCCTGTTCAAGACGTTTCGTCATGTGCTCAAGTGTAGGTGAAAACTGTAGCCTGGGCTCAAAGCGAAAGGAAGGAGGCGATGGGTTTCGGCGGTGCGCTGTACAGGAGGGACAAAGACGGTGGGCCATGGGTACCACCGTGGTGGTTCTCCTTTATCCTCCTGCCCGTGCTGACAATCGCTACCTTTTACATGTGCCAGGCACCTGGTGGCGTGGTGGGGTATGTGGGTTTTTATTATGTGTTGATCCTGCCGATCTTCGTTTTCGGTCGGCGGCGGTGGCAGAAGAAGCAGAAAGGGCACCCGAAGGTGCCCTTGTAATTCGTACTAGCCGTTAGCGCTGTTGTTTCGCCTCGGGGTACTTGTCGTAGTAGACATCGGCGATGATATCCACGATCTGCTCGTAGGTCACACTGGAGGTGTTGAGGACGAGGTCGTAGGATTCATCGGAGTTTGGATCCCACTGGTAGAGGGCGCGTGCCATCTCAGCGCGGATCCGGTCTTCTGCGTGGCACTGCTCTTCGGCCTCGGCAGCGTTCAGACCCGTCTTGTACATGACGCGTTCGACGCGCTTGCCCAGTGGGGCGACGAGGCGGACGTGCAGGGCACCGACCACGTGGCGGAGCACAAGGGCACCGTTGCGGCCGAGGAGCACGCCTCCGTTGTCCACTGCTTCCAAAACGAAAGCAGTGTTGTCTGCGGCGATCTTCCGGTCGGCGGCGATGCCGGTGGCCTCGTCTTGCAGGGACACGGACCGCATCCAGCGGCTAAACGAGCTGTCGCTGATGAGCGTGGAGCGATCCACCTGGGACAGAGTTTGCGAGCTAAACGCCTGCTGCACGTAGGGCACACCGAGGCGTTCTGCAAGTGCTGGGGCGATTTCTGAGGCCCCGGAGCCACGCTGACCGAATACGGTGATGACCGGCGGGAGGTGCTCGCCTTCGCGGCGCATCCGTAGGTTGCGGCCGTCACCCACGTTGCCGGTGACGACTCTCTCGGCGGGCACGCCGGCGTGGGTGGCCACGGCCTTTTGCGTGCGACGCTTGTTCAGCTCGCTGACGATCTGCGTGTGGGTGTCCACGTCGAGGTGGTAGAAGAACATGACCGCGATGGCGAGGACAGCGAGGACTGCGGGGACCGCGCCGGTAGCAATACGGATGCCCTGGAGAGCCTCAATGGACTGGGTGTCGGCCTTGGCCACGTAGCCAAAGGCGCCGATGACAGCGCCGCCGATCCAGCCGCCGATGCCCTGGCCGCACTTACGAATGAAGGAGAGCACGGAGTACGAGCCACCCTCAGCGCGGATATCGGACTTCCATTCGCCGTAGTCCACGGTGTCTGCCTGCATGGAGAACATGAGGGAGTTGGTTCCACCGGTGCCCACACCAAGCAGGAACCAAGCAATGATGGCTACAGGTAGGGAGCCGCCGGGCATGAGGAAGATGAGGATGTAGCCGGCGATGGCGACGAGGCCGGCGGCCATGTAGCCGTTGCGCTTGCCCATTCTGGCGGTGATCTGTGGCACGAAGCTAGCGACGAGGATGGTGCCCACCGTCTGCGCGAGCATGAGGTAGGTGAACCAGCCGGCGTTGCCGAGTACGTAGCGAGCGTAGTACATTCCCACGGCGTTCATCGTGAACATGGCGCCAAGGAGGAAGAATGCAGCGAGACATAGGGTCACCAGCGGGCGGTTGTGCCGGATCATCGAGAACGTTCGCTTCATGTTGATCTTTTCACCACCGCGCGGGACAACTTCCCGTGCGTTGGCAAAACAGATGAGGTACAAGATGATGGCGACGATGCCCAGGGCTACACAGGTGAGGGTGAACTTCAGGCGAACGCCATCGGCGGTGGTGTCCTGGAACTGTGGCGCGATGACGGCGGACAGCGCCACGCCGGTGACGGCGGAGGCGATGGAGCGGGCACCGGACAGCTTGGAGCGATCGACAGGGTCCTGCGTCATGGCCGCGGACAGGGAGCCGTAGGGGATGTTCACCAGGGAGTAGGCGAGCTGGAAGGCGGCGTCGAAAAGGAAGATCCAGGCGACGGTCGCCGTGGGCCCAAGGCCTGCAGGGACGGAGAACAGCAGGACGAAGACGATGGCAAGCGGGGTGGAGCCGAAGAGGATCCACGGGCGCAGGCGACCCCAGCGGGTGTCGAAGCGGTCGACCATCTGTCCGCTGAAGAGGTCGGTGACACCGGCCCAGACCTTGGTTACACCGTAGATGGTGCCGGCGACACCGGCGGAGAGGCCGGCGATGTCCGTCATGAAGACCATGAGGAACATGGAGGTCATCATGAAGGAGAGGTTGTTGGCTACGTCGCCGAGCGCGTAGCTGAAAACTTTACTTGTTTTCATTTGGTCCACCTATTTTTCAAGTATCGGGCGGCGGCCTTGGGGCGACGGTCGCGGGTGAATGCACCCTTCTTGTTGCCGTCGACGCGGGCGTATCCCGGTTTGGTTTGGAAGTCGGCGAAGTTCCACATGTGTTCGCCGATGACGTTGTCGCAGGAGTCGAATACCTCGGAGTTGGCCTCGAGGTAGGCCACCTGGTAGTCCTCTGTGAACAGGGAATTATACAAAGAGTGCAGGCCAGAGACGGTATCTGCTCCGTATTCGGTGATGATGATCGGCTTGTCGCCGAACCTTTCCACCCAGCCGTTGAGTTCCGCGGTGAAGTGTTGCTTCGCGGTTTCGAGGTCGCCTGCATCGACGTACCAGCCGTAGTAGCGGTTGATCATCATGACATCGAAGAGGTCGGTGATCTGGCATTTGTCGTAGGGGCTGGTCATGACGTTGACGTAGCCGATGGGGCGTGTGGGGTCGCATTCGCGGGCAAGCGCTGCCAGGGGCTCGAAATAGGCCCGGGAGTCGGGGTCTGTGGTGTCGGGTTCGTTGGCGATGGACCACAGGACGACGCTGGGGCGGTTCTTGTCGCGGGCGATGAGGTCGCGGATGGTGTCCGCGTGGTGTGCCTGCGTCTTTTCGTTGACGGTGTCGGGGCTGTATGTCTTCTTGGCGGCGCTGCCGAGGATGCCACCGGCGACAGCCATGTTGAGGCCCACGGCGGGGGTCTCATCGATGACGACGATGCCGTGCCTGTCGCAGTAGTCCATCCACTCTTCTGCATAGGGGTAGTGGCTGGTGCGTAGGGAGTTCGCGCCGATCCAGTGCAGGAGTTCCATATCGCGCTGCACGGAGACGTCGTTGTGGGCTTTGCCCAGCGTCTCGTGGTCTTCATGCATGCCGAAGCCGGTGAAGTAGAAGGGCTTACCGTTGATGAGGAACTCGTGTCCCTTGACCTCTACGGTGCGGAAGCCGAACGGCTCGCGGTAGCAGTCGACGACCGACTCGCCGTCGAGAAGCTCAATACGGAGGGTGTACAGGCCACCGATGCCGGGGGTCCACAGCTGTGGCTTGTCGACGCTCAACCGCCCCGACTCCCCGGTCCCACTGACCTCACTCTCTTCGATGGTCACCCGGACATCGCCGGGTGCCGACTGTGTGACCTCGTACTCGCACACGCCGTCCATGCCGGCGACGATGCGGACATCGCACACGTGGCGCTCGGGCTTATTCACCAGGTAAATGGTGCGGTGAATGCCGGAGTAGTTGTAGAAGTCATGCATGTATTCCTGGCACAGACGACCGTCGGGAAGCTCAACGATCTCGCCCGGGGGGATGCACGTCATGTCCAAGCGGTTATCCACCTCAACGATGACCTCGCACGTCGTGCCCGGCGTGACCAGATCGGTGATGTCGCACTCGAACGGCAGGTAGCCACCCTTGTGGCGACCGACCTCCTCGCCGTTTACCCGCACAACAGCGTGGTGGGTGACGGACCCGAACCGCAGGCTCACCTTGTCGGTGAAGGAGCGCGGGACGAAGATGTCACGCTTGTAGAAGTACACGCCCACGTGGTCGCGCACCTCGGAATCCGCGAACACGTCGTTGACGGAGCCGGGGACGGCCATCTCGCGGTCGTACGTCTTTCCGTCGAGCGAAAACTGCCAGAACCCATCGAGGGCTAGGAGGTCGCGGGTTTCCGATTGCTGTGGCTTAAGCATTTTCAATCTCCTCCACGTGCTGGCGGATGTTCTCGTCGGCATCGATGCCGAGCACCTGGCACAGGGCCTGGACCGGATCATCCTGCTTCTTTGCCTCGGCGATCTCGCCGGCGCGGGTGTCCTTCACGTCCTGCGTCTTCAGGCAGTACACGATCCACGCGGCGATGGAGAACGCGGCACCATCACCGTGGGCGATGCCGTAAATCGGCACGGCGCGGTTTTGCTGCTTGGTGGCACCATCGATGGCGATCTGCGCGAGGTTGTGGCGAATGTTCGGGTTCTCAAAGCGCTCGATGAGGCTGGCGCGGTAATCGGCGACATCCATGGGTAGGCCCTGGGCGGCCTCGTCCCACAGCGCCTCGACCTTTTCGCGCACATCCGGATCGCCGATCGCATCGGCGACGGTCTCGTGGCCCTTGAGCTGGCCGTAGTAGGCCATGAGGGAGTGTGAGCCGTTGAGCAGCCACAGTTTGCGGTGCTCGAAGGGCTCAATATCGTCCACGAACTCCACGCCGGCCTTCTCCCAGTTGGGGCGGCCCGCGGGGAATTCGCCCTCGATGACCCAGCTGGCAAACGGCTCGGTGACAACCGGGGCCTTATCGGCGAAGCCGGTCTCCTTTTCCACCAGCTCGATGAGCTCATCGGTGGTGGCGGGGGTGATCCTGTCGATGGAGGTGGTGGGGAAGGTGACGTTGTTATCCATCCACGCCTTCAGCTCGTCGTCGGCAACGGCGTAGACGGCAGCCTTGCACTTCTCGCCGTTTCCGGAGACGTTATCACAGCTCATGATGGCGATCGGGCCAGCGCCGGCCTCCTTGCGGGCGGTGAGGCCCGTGACCAGGCGCTTCGGTGCCGAGTTATCCGAGGTGTCGTCGTAGCCGGCCTCCGTAATGGTGAGCGTGACCACCTTGACTTCGGGGCTGGCCATGAGCTCCGTCAGTCGCTCGACGTTGGCGGCCGGCTGCGTCTCGGTGATGGTTTCAATGAGGTCGAACGTGTCGCCGTCCTTGGAGCGCGTCACCAGCGTGTACTTGTTGTCCTGCGCGGTGAGCAGGTCGCTCATGCGTGCGGAGCGGCCGGTGAAGGAGACGTAGTTCCATTCCGGGTCCGCCTCGTGGGTGTACCAGACCTGGTGTGCGCGGTGGAAGGCGCCGAGTCCGAGATGTACGAGTGTGCTCATAGCTTGAATACCCTCCTGGGTGAATTGTCAATAAGGTCTACGATGATGTCCGCGGCGCGGTCCTCCGTCAGGCGGTGCTCGGCCACAAGGCGTGCGAGGTAGCCTGCCTCCACGCGTCGCGAGGTGTCGTGACGTGCGGGGATGGAGCAGTAGGCGCGGGTATCATCAATGAATCCCGAATAGCGGGAGAATCCTGTCGTGCCGGTTGTGGCGGCACGGAAGCGTTTCATGGCGTCGATCTCGTCGATGAACCACCACGGTGCGCCGACGTAGGCGGCGGGGTAGTAGCCGGCGATCGGCGCGATTTCGCGGGAGAAGGCCGTCTCATCCATGGTGAACATGACGAAGTGGAAGTCCGGGTTTTCGCCGAAGTCGGCGAGCAGCGGCTGCAGGCCGTTGATGTAATCGAGCGCGAACGGCACGTCGTGGCCGGTGTCGGGGCCGAACTTCTTGAGCGCCGAAGGCGAGCTGTTGCGGTACACGCCGGGGTGAATCGTCATGACGAGGCCGTCGTCCTGGCTCATCTCCGCGAAGCGGTAGGTCATGTTCCCCTCGAAGGCGAGTGCTTCCTCAAAGGTGGCCTCGCCGCGCATCCCCTTATCCAGCAGTTCCTGGGCCTCAGCTGCGGTGAGCGGCTGGGTTTGGCAGTTGTGGATGCCGTGATCGGTGCTGACAGCGCCGTGCTCGATGAAGTACTGCCGGCGGTTGCGCATGGCCTGGAGGTAGCCCTCGTAGCCCGTCTTGCCGTCGCCTGCGGTTTCAATAAGCTTTTCGACGTTCTCCTTAAAGCCTGGGTTGTATATCTTCGTGTACGCGTCCGGCCGGAACGTGGGGAGCACGCGCGGGGTGAAGGAAGCATCGGCGCGCAGCGTGGCATGTGCCTCCAGGTCATCGAGCGGGTCGTCCGTCGTGGCGAGCACGTCGAGCTTGAACTTGTCTGCGAGCTCGCGGGGGCGGAAGTCAGGCTGGGACAAAACCTCGCTGAGATCGTCGTAAAGCGAATCAGCCTGTTCCGAGCAGATGCGGGACGGATCGATACCGAAGACGTGGGCGAACTCCTGCTCAACCCAGTACCCGGTGGCCGTGCCGGCGTACAGGTCCCAGTTCGCGCAGAAGAGGTGCCAGGCGTGGCGCGGGCCCTTGCCCTCGTGGCCGCCGACCTGTAGCTCCTCCATGTCGATGCCGGCGGAGTGCAGCACGCGGGTAAGGTAGTGGTCGGGGCTGATGAGCAGCTTCGTCGGGTTCGGAAACGCCGTGTTATCCACAAACATCTGCGGGTCCAGGTGGCCGTGCGGGCTCACGATGGGCATATCCTCCACGTACGCGTAGAGGCGGCGGGCGATGTCGCGCGTTCCCGGATCTGCGGGGAACAGGCGATCAGGATTATATGCGGGATGCGTGTTCATGCCTTCAACCTATCTGGCGTGAGATCTGAAAACGCGGTTGTTGCCAACAGTTGCAGTGTGACCCATGTGACTTTTTCGGCGCAACCTGGGAAAACGCGCCCTTAGTCATTTCTTAAAACTCAAAAACGTCCTTACACTCCCGGACATGGACATTATTTGGGTAGTCGTTGGCATCGCGCTCATGCTGGTGCTCAACATGAAATTCAAGGTCAACGCCATGGTGTCGCTCCTTATCGCCGCGTTGACGATCGGCTTCTTGGAACGGATGGGCCCGGGGGAGCTGCTGCAGACCATCCAGACCGGATTCGGTTCCACCCTCGGCTCGCTGGCCATCATCGTTGTGTTCGGCGCGGTCATCGGAAAGCTCATGGTGGACTCGGGTGCTGCGACGCGCTTGGCCGATACGCTCATCGAAAAATTCGGCGTGGGCAAGGTCAAGGTCGCGATGGTCATCGTCGGCCTCGTCTTCGGTCTCGCGATGTTCTACGAGGTGGCCTTTATTATCCTGGCGCCACTCATCATCGCCGTCGCGGTGGAGGCAAAGGTTCCGTTCCTCAAAATCGCCATCCCCGCAGTGGCCGCCACCACCACGGCACACTCCCTGTTCCCGCCGCAGCCCGGCCCCGTTGCCCTTGTCGACGCCTACGGTGCCGACACCGGCATGGTCTACATCTACGCCCTCCTCGTCGCCATCCCCACCGTTATCATCACCGGCTGGGTCCTCCCGCGCTTCCTCGGTGACCTCGACCGCCCCGTCCCTGCGCTCATGCGTCCCGACGAGGAGATCCCCGCCGACCAGCGCCCCAGCTTCGCCCTCTCCCTCTTCGTCCCCCTCATCCCCGCCATCGTGATGATCTCCGCCACGATCATTAAGGCCTTCATCAGCGAGGATTCGACAGCCTACGAGTGGGTGAGCTTCATCGGCTCCTCCATCCCCGCCATGGCCATCGCCCTCATCGCCGCTATCTACTTCTTTGGCATCAAGCAGGGGCGCTCCATGGAATGGACGATGGATGTCTTCGAATCTGCCGTCAAGGGCATCGCCATGGTCGTGCTCATTATCGGCGCAGGTGGCGCACTCAAACAGGTGATCATCGATTCCGGCGTCGGCGATTACATCGGTTCCCTCATGACTGCGACGAGCATCTCTCCGTACATCATGGCCTGGGTAATCACCGTGCTCATCCGTCTAGCCACCGGCCAGGGCGTGGTTTCCGCGATGACGGCAGCAGGCATCATCTCCGCCGCACTCATGGATCCGGTGACGGGCACCATCACTGCCGTGAACCCCGCCCTCCTCGTCATTGCGACAGCCGCCGGTTCCAACACCCTCACCCACGTCAACGACGCGTCCTTCTGGCTCTTCAAGGGCTACTTCGACCTCTCTGTCAAGGACACCCTCAAGACCTGGGGACTCCTCCAGCTGTGCAACTCCATCGTCGGCCTCGTGGTCGTCATGGGGATCTCCGTCTTCGTGTAACCTGCGGACCTCAACCGGCCTAGTTAGCTCTGAAATGAGGCTAACTAGGCCGTTTCGGTTCCGGAGCATTTTCCCCGCCATCTTTTTAATAGACCACTATTTGGGAGGACAGTCTGCACAAATTGGGGCGGGAGGGGCTGTGGCAAATTGTCCATTGCAAGGAACCCCCGTGTGTCAGGTGCAATCTTGCCACGGCGTTGCTTGATATCGCTTGCTGGCACTGTGTACGCGATGCAGTCGTAGCGATGGATAATGCGCGGTATCGGGCGGAGTTGGTAAGGAAAAGCCTCGTCCGGCTGGAGCTGTACACAAACAATTTCCCGGTGCCCCTGGTGCAGCCGCACGTGTTGGATAGGTGTGTGCGTCTGAACTTGCTGTTCCGCGAGCAGTCGGTGGCGCTGGAGTATGGCGGGGAGGGGAAATATAGAGGTCAATTTGAGAAGGATCCGCTACAGGCGATGCGGGACAATATGAATCGGCAGTACGCGCTGGGAACGGTGGGTATTCACGTGTCCCGCCTGGACAGTAAGGTTTCAGCGACCCGAACTGGATGGACAAATTGCGAGAAATCCTGGAAAGAAACAGAAACCATTCTTTCCCCGCAGACCGCTTGCGAAACCACGGAACGCGTCTTAGGGCATGACCGGCCCGGTGGATTCTCGGACAATGAGCCGGGTGGGCAGTCGGCGGGGTTTGGAAAGCGGGACGTTCATGCCCTCGATAAGCGCAATGAGGTTGGCGGCAGCAACGCGGCCGACGGTGCGCAGCGGGCCGGCAACCGTGGTGAGCGTGGGGGAGTTGACTACGGTCATTTCCGTGTTGTCGAAGCCGATGACCTTGACATCATCGGGGACGTGCATGCCGTGTGCCTGCGCGCCTTTAATGAAGCCGATGGCGGCGAGGTCGTTGTAGCAGATGACGGCGTCGGAGGGGTTTTCCTTCCAGATCTCAAACGCGCGCCGGCCACCGGTGATGGTGGGCTGGTCCATGCGCAGCTGTCGAACCTGGATGCGCGCCAGTTCGGCGGTTTGCTCCTCGGTGGGGTGGAGGCCACGCCCGTAGTCGCGGTCGGGGGCGTTGACGGCGTCGATGATTCCGCGCCAGCGCATGCCGTCGGCCCAGGCACCTTCGGGCCCGGCGAGATAGGTGACAGTGGTGCAGCCGTGTGCTTGCAGGTGGAGCATGGCTTTGAGGGCGCCGTCGTGGTTGTCGACAAGCACACTCGGCACGCCTTGGACGGGGCGGTTGCAGACGACGGTGGGAATGCCACGCGCGATCTTTTGGATGTCCGCTGGGGCGACGCGGGTGGAGGCGAGGAGGAGCCCGTCGACAAAGGGGGCGAGCTTGTCCACGGCGGTGTGACCGCGAACCGTCGATTCGTTCGTATTCACGGTGGCGACGAGCATCTTGTGGGTGGCGGCGGCGTGCTGCGCGCCACGGGCCAACTCTAAAAAGAAGGGGTTGGCGATGTCCGCTACGACGAGCCCGAGGATACCGGTTTTCCGACGTGTGCCTGCGCGAACCTCGAGGTCCTGGTGGTAGCCAAGTTCTACGGCGGCCCGCCGAATCTTCTCCGCGGTTTTGAAGCTCACGCGGTCTGGCCTGGAAAAAGCCCGTGACACAGTGGATGCGGCAACCCCCGCGCGTTCTGCTACGTCGTAGATCGTTACGTCCATACCCCTACTTTAGGTCAAACCCCCTCCTGTTTACTCTCGTTTCTTTATCCCCTAATCTATTTAGTGGAAGAGACTGCGGATTTTTTGAGGCAGGAGAGCAGGAGAGCAGGAGAGCAGGAGAGCTAGGTATGGCGCACAAGAAGGCTTTAGCAGCGTTGACGGTGGCTGCGCTGTCGGTGACGGGGGCGGTTGTGGTTCCCGCCCCGGCGCTGGCTGCGTACGCTAAGCAGGGCACGGATAAGCACGTCGAGGATGTCTTTTGGCTGGATCTCGCCGGCGTGACCAACCCGGAGGGTTATCTCATTCCTGGCGCTGAGAAGGAGGTTCCCGGTCTCGATGGCTACACCGTGAAGGTGAAGGTGGGAGCTGAGAAGTCCACGTTGATGGCGGATAAGAAGCCCGCTGCTTTCGAGGTTGAGGGTGCGTCCACTCTGGTTAGCACTGATAAGGCTGCGAAGCAGGAGCTCACCGTCACTCTCACCAAGGGCGATGCCCCTGAGCCTCTCACCCTCGTTCTCGCCGATCTCAACGGTCAGAACTCGAAGGTCATTACCTCAGCTGAGCCGTGGTCATCGTCTGCCCCGGAGGTCACCCCCGATCGTCTCAACTCTCCTAGCTTTTCGACGATCACCCGCCCTGATTCCTCCATCGTCCCCCTGGTCCGCACCGAGAACAAGGAAAACTCGACCACCCTCACCCTCGAGATGGGTGCCGGCGAGCAGAAGGCTATGATCGGCATTTTGAAGGCTCGCCCGGAGGCTCAGCCGACTTCTTCAGCAGATCCGGTGAAGGCACTCATGGAGCTTAACGAAGCTATCGGTGCCGGTGCACGGGCTGTCAGCGATGCTCTCCCGGCCTCTGCATCTGAGACTCCCTCCTCTTCTTCGGAAACGTCCTCGGCAAGTGCAGAGCTGGCCACGACGGCGACATCGGAATTAGCGACGGCGGATCCCACGATGAGTGCAACCAGCGGGCCCTCTTCTAGGGAGGAGTCGGCATCCACTGCTGCTGAGGAAAGTACCAGCGAAGAGTCCACCGAGGCGACATCCGCTGAAACCTCGGAGTCGACGACTACAACGCAGGCGGAGCCCAGCACCGAGGAGCCCACGAGCAGCACGCCCTCGGAGGATGCCCAGCCTGCGAATCCTAATCTTAATCCGGATGGAATCTCTGGTTCAGCATCAATCTCAGGCAATGGTACCAATAATCCGCCTAGTAATCCGTCTCTCAAGCCGGGCATTACGCATCCAGATCCTCCCAAGGCCGATGGTGACTCCAGCTCTTCGTCTGGTGCGCCCGACACGGATGCCGTCATTGGCACCGTCATCGGTGTGCTCACCGTCGGTGGCCTGGGAGCTGGCATGCTCGGAGGGGCTTTCGATAAGGTGATGACGCCGGTTTCGCCATCGAACTCGAATTCGAATGCGAAGAACCAGCGTCCGCAGCAGAAGAAGCCGAAGGTGACGGTGAAACAGCCGAACGGTGAATCGCTGACGCTGGCGGAGGTGCAGCAGCGCTCGAACTCGAAGAACGCGCCGACGACCAAGTCTGCCTCCATAGGTAAGCCGAAGGTGTCGACGAAGTCGAAGTCGTCGACACGCCAGGCGCAGCAGAACAAGCCACGGATCTCCGTGGGGAAGAAGTCCTCCACAAAGGCGGCAAACTCGTCGAAGAAGAAGCTGGCGGATACAGGTGCACCGATCGGGCTGCCGATCGGGCTCGCATCGCTGCTCATCATGAGTGGCCTCGTGCTTCTCGGGGTACGGCAGCGTCGCAGCCAGATCTAGAGCCACGGGCTCCCCTGCTGGGGAGCCTTTTTCCGTGCATAGCAAAAGACCCAGCCAAACGGCCGGGTCTTTGTTGCTGTGCGCCATCAGGGACTCGAACCCCGAACCCACTGATTAAGAGTCAGTTGCTCTGCCAGTTGAGCTAATGGCGCAATATTTCATTGGAGGCGAAATAGTGATTTCGCTTTGTGCGCCATCAGGGACTCGAACCCCGAACCCACTGATTAAGAGTCAGTTGCTCTGCCAGTTGAGCTAATGGCGCATTGCCTTGCGACGAGATTTAAATATAATCATCCCCCCGAGTAATGTAAAATCGTCTGGTCAAGGCAACATTCGAAGGAGTATCAGTGAAGTTTACGCGGTATGTGGCGGTGCTAGTGGCTTGCGCTGGGGTTTTGAGTGCAAGTGCGTGTACTATTCCTACCGACGATGACCAAGGCAAGCAAGGCAAGGATGTTGTCGCTAAAACGGTTCCGCAGATCCCGCCCGCGTTCACCGTGGGGGACGGGTCGACAGTATCGCCGAGTCAGGACATCGAGGTGCACACGTTCGGTGCTGAGTTGGTGTCGGCAAAGCTCATCAATGACGCAGACGAGGTCGTAGCTGACCTGGGAGGGGGCGGAAAGCTTAGCTCCGAAACGTCGACAAGCTCCTGGAGGGTGACAGAACCGTTAGGGTATGGGAGAACCTACACCCTGACCGCGCGGGATTCTGGGGGACAGACGGTGGAGTCGACGTTTACCACCGTAACCCCCACCTACCGTGCGGAGGCGTACGTTTCCCCCGACGACAGTGAGGTGGGCGTTGGCCAGACGGTCAACATCCGCTTCGACATTACGATTCCGGATGCGTACAAGAAGGCTGCGGAGAGCACCGTGAAGGTGACGGCGGACCCGCCGACGGAGGGTGCGTTCTACTGGGTGAACCAGTCGGAACTGCGCTGGCGGCCGAAGGACCACTGGCAGCCCGGCACGAAGGTGCGCGTGGAGGCCAAGCCGTTCGGCCACCGCCTCGGGCAGTCGACGTGGGGCGGTGACAACACGGAGGCAGAGTTCACCATCGGCGACGAGGTCATCGCGTACGTGGATAACAACACGAAGATCATGACCGTGAAGAAAAACGGCGAGACGGTGAAGACGATGCCCGTGTCCATGGGGCGCGACGGCGGACGCTGGTCCACGCCGCCCGGAACGTACATCATCGGTGATAAAAACCCCTCGATGATTATGGATTCGGAGACCTTCGGACTGTCCCACGAAAGTGGCGGCTACCGCACGAAGGTCAATTACGCCACGCAGATGAGCTACTCCGGCATTTACGTCCACGCGGCGCCGTGGTCAGTGTGGGCTCAGGGGAACACCAACACCTCCCACGGCTGCATCAATGTGTCGACGGAAAACGCCAAGTGGTTCCAGGAGTTCGTGAAGCGTGGCGATCTCGTCGTGGTGGAAAACACCACGGGAGATACGCTCAGCCCCTATGACGGGTTGGGTGACTGGAACTTCGACTGGGCGACGATATCCAAGGACTCGAGCAGCGAGGATTCGTCGTCGTCCTGAATCGAGAGCATGAGCTCGTCGGCGCGGGCGTGTTTTGCGAACTCGTCCAGGTAGGTTGATATTTCCTCTGGGTTGCCCACGGCGTTGTACCGCAGCATCTGGGTGACCTGGTGGCCGGCGAAGCTGTCCACGAGCTGATCCAGCTGCTTGGTGGTGAGGTCCCGGCCGCGCGCCACCATCGCGTGAACGCGGCGCCGGTAGACTTCCTGGAGCTTCTCCTGCGCCTCTTCCGTCGTCTGTGCAGCGGTGACGTTCACGGCGGCGATGACGTAGGGCTCGGGGTGCTGCCCACTGGGCTGGTAGGTACGCCGGTAGGTCTCCACGGCTTCCTCGAGGTGGGTGGGGGCGAAGTGGCTGGCGAAGGCGTAGGGGAGTCCCAACTGCGCGGCAAGCGTTGCCCCGAAGAGGGAGGACCCGAGGATGATGATCGGCACGTTGGTGCCGGCGCCGGGCATGGCGTGCACACCGGCGAGGAGGGGTTCGTCGGCAAAGTATCCGCGCAGCTCCTCCACGTCCTGGGGGAAGCGATCGGCGGTGCCGGGGATGCGCCTGATGGCGCGCAGGGTCTGCTGGTCGGTGCCGGGCGCGCGCCCGAGTCCTAGCTCAATCCTGCCGGGGAACATCTCGGCGAGCGTTCCGAACTGTTCGGCGACAAGGAGCGGGGCATGGTTGGGGAGCATGACACCGCCGGCACCGAGGCTAATCGACGACGTGTGGGAACCCACGTACGCAATGAGCACCGCCGGCTGTGACGACGCAATGGTAGACATGTTGTGGTGCTCGGCGTACCAGATTCGGTCGAAGCCCAGCTTCTCGGCGTGCTGGGCGAAGCGCACGGACCGCTCGAACGCGGCGCGGGGGCGCTCGCCTGGGTAGATAGTGGCAAAGTCAATGAGCGAATACTTCATGCCACCTAGCCTACCTATCAACCCCCAGTATCACATGGTCTACTGGCTCGCCGACGATCGGCTCCCACAGGCTCGACTCGTCGCCCGATGTGTAAAAAATGATGCCTGCGTACCGGTCTCGGCGAAACGACTCAAAGCTGGCCGCATCCGCGTCGTCGGGGGAGAGGGAAAACTCCCGTAGCTCGAGCCCACCGGTGCCCTCCTGCAGCACCTCGGCGAGGCTGCGGAACTCCACCCGGAACTCGTGCGGGGTGGCAAGCGTGAAGATCACATCCTCGGGGTTGACGGCCGTGGAGCTTTCCGGCAGCGCGTACGCCGTCTGGTTGTACCAGCCCGCGGGAATCATGACGTTCCATACCGGATCCGTGCCCTGGAAGTGGGCGAAGTTCGTCCGTCGATCCTCGTAGCGGGCCAACGCCTCGCGCTGCATGCGAGGGAAATCGGCGATCGTGCCGTAGCGGCCGGAGGCGTACATGCACGTCACCTCGTGCGGGGCGAACCGGCGGGAGATTCCCAGATCCAGGAAGAAAACCTCCTCCACCGTGGGGATCTGCAGCTCCTCCATGTCGCGTGGGTCGAACCCCTCTGTGCAGTCGTTGATCCCGGCGACACTGACGTCGGGGGTCCTTACATACACGTATTGGGGGTCAACGGAAATCATGACATAAACCATAGACCATAGCCAGGGGGATGTTACATTTTTGCGCGTTGGTCGGATTCAATAGGTATGAGAAAACTAGCTGTCCTCACCGCCCTCGCCGTCGGCCTGGCTCCCGTGCCCGCCGTGGCCGCCCCGACCAACCCCATCACCGAGCTCCGGATGGAGATGTGTGAAAACAAGAATCCGCGTTTCGACGGCCAGTTCTTGCGCGATGCGATCCGCGACGCGGGCTTTACATCCTGCGCGGACTACGCCCGCGTCCGCACGTCCACCGAGCTGAACCGCCTGGCCTCTAAGGCACTGGATGGTACCGCGATCGAGGGCAAGGCCACGCTCGTCGCCCGCGGCGAGTCTTCCGCCACGGCCTTCGGCACGACGTGGTCGCTTGCGCAGCTGCCTTACCTGGAGCAGGCCAAGGGGCACGCCACCACGTCAAGCGCCGAGCTTCACAACCTCCTGGATCCCTCGCTTACCACGTGGGGCGTGGCCTCCGATTCTCGCGGCACCGCGGCCGTAGCTGACGGGCAAGGGGCGACCCCGAAGCAGGAATCCGAGACCCGCACCGTGCTCCTCGCCCTCCTCGGTGTCGCCGGCGCGCTGGGAACCCTGTTCTTCTTGGTGAAGGCCGCCATCGAGTTCGCCGAACAGCAGCTGAATATCCAGATTCTTCCCCGGTAACGAAAAAATCCCCCGGCGCGTGGCCGGGGGACTCTTTTTACCCTTCGGGGTGGATGACGGGGCTCGAACCCGCGACACCCAGGATCACAACCTGGTGCTCTACCATCTGAACTACATCCACCATTACCGCCTTTATGGCAGCGAGGGATATAATACCTCACACCCCTCTAGAACATCAAAACGCCAGGTAATCGGCGTAGCGCTCGGTGGTCTCCCAGGCTGCGGCCTCGGTGTCGCCGGGCTCGCTGCGCAGGAAGCAGCGCCGGTAGTAGTCCAGCTCCTTGATGGACTCGACGATGTCGGTGAGCGCCCGGTGGGCGAGCCCCTTGTCCGGCTGATGCGAGTAGATGGTGGGCATCCACTTGCGGGCCAGCACCTTGAGGGAGGACACGTCGATCATGCGGTAGTGCAGGCGCTCATCGAGCGCGGGCATGTATTCGCGGATGAAGCTGCGGTCGGTGGCGATGGAGTTGCCGGCCAGCGGCGGGCGGCTGTCACAGTGCTTGTCGACGTATGCGAGGATCTGCTTCTCCGCCTCCGCACAACTCAGCGGGGACTTTCTGATCTCGTCAATGAGCCCGTTGGAGGTGTGCATCTTGGTCACCACCTCGTCCATTTCTCCCAGCTCTTCCTCGGTGGCGTGGATGACGAGATCTAGTCCGTCGCCGATGATGGTGAGGTCATTGTCTGTGATGTGTACCGCGGCCTCGACGATGACGTGGCGCTTGGGGTCGAGCCCCGTCATCTCCAGGTCGATCCATACGATGCGATTGTCCTTGTTACTCATATCGCCTTTAACCTTAGGCCATCTTTGAGTAGAACCAGCCCATGACGGGGGACAGGACTCCTCTCGGCGCGACGAGGCTGATGGCGTTCATGGCTTTGCTCAGCGGGCCGGGCACCACGCGTCGCTTGTTCTTGGCTAGCGCGTCGAGGGATTCGGTGGCGCAGGATTCGTACGTGGTCCACAAGAAATCGGGGACGACCTTGTCCACGATGGACTGCTCCTCTTCCGGCACCACGGCCTCGCGAACCGGACCCGGGGCCAGCAGGGTGCAGGCGACGCCCGTACCCTTGAGCTCGTAGTGGAGGGATTCGGTAAATGTGTTCACGCCAGCCTTGGTGAATACGTAGGTGGCGTTGTTGGGGATCGGCATGTTGCCGGCCGCCGACCCCACGTTGAGGATCGCGCCCTCCCCGCGGACGAGCATCCCCGGAAGGACCGCACGCGTGAGCTCAAACACGGCGGTGGCGTTGAGCTCAAACTGCTTCGTCTCGTAGCCCCAGTCCTGGTCCATGAACTGGCCGAAGGAGGCGATACCTGCAGAGTTAATAATGATGTTGATCTCGCGCTCGCGGATCTCGCTGATGAGCTCTGCGCGCTGCTCATTGTCGGCGAGGTCGACCGCGCGCACCTCGCACTCGGTGGGGAGCTCGCCTGCTAGCTCCTCCAAGACCTCTTTTCTGCGCGCAACAAGGATGAGGTTGTGGCCACGTGCGGCAAGCTCGCGGGCGATCGCGCGACCGATGCCTTGGCTGGCGCCGGTGACGAGGGCACGGGTAGTGGGGCTAGGGGAGGGCAGTGATGTGTGCGTTGTCATGGGTTCCAGCTTACCGTCCTGCCGGGGTAGGCTTAGTTGTATGACAACCACCGCATATCATGCCGCCACGATCGCTGATGGAACGATCGGCGGCCTCCATACCGATGCCTACCTCGTCGTGGATGATGCCACTGTCGTAGGGATCGTCGATACACCTCCTACCAGGGCAGACGTTGTCGAATGCAAAAATTCCATCATCACCCCCGGCTACATTGATATTCACTGCCACGGCGCAAACGCCACCTCATATGATGTCGGCTCTTCCGAGTTTGCGACGGTGAAACAGGGCCATCTTTCTCACGGAACTACCCGCGGCGTTATGAGTTTCGTCACAGCCTCGGTCCCGCGGCTCGTCGAGCTTATCAAGGGCGCGCGCGCCATCGATGACCCGTGGCTCCTCGGTGTCCACCCGGAGGGCCCGTTCCTTGCCGAGTCCCGCAAGGGTGCCCACGACATTAACTTGCTCATCGACCCGGAGCCCGCCGTCGTCAACACGATTCTCGACGCCGCCGACGGCTTCATCCGCCAAATCACTATCGCCCCCGAGCGCGCCCACGGCCTGGAAGCCGTCTCTACCTTTGCGGAGCACGGTGCGGTCCCTGCCGTTGGCCACACCGAGTGCGACTACGACACCGCCCGTGAGGCGTTCGACTGCGGTGCCCGCATCCTCACCCATGCTTTCAACGCGATGCCGTCCATCCACCACCGCGCGCCGGGTCCTGTCATCGCCGCGCTGCGCGATCCCCGCATCTGGATCGAGGTCATCAACGACGGTGTCCACGTCCACCCCGCGGTCGTCCGCAGCCTCTTCGAGGAGGCCTCCGAGCGCATGGTGCTCGTCACCGACGCCATGGCCGCCACCAATTCTCCCGACGGCCACTACCTCCTCGGTGAGCTCGATGTCGCGGTCAAGGACCACGTTGCCCGGCTTGTCGACGGCGGCAACATCGCCGGCTCCACCCTCACCATGGACCGCGCCGTCGCCCGCGCCATCACCGCCGTCGGCGTCCCCCTGGATGTCGCGGTCGCGGCCGCCACCTCCCACCCGGCTGCTGCCATCAACCTCGAGGATTCTTACGGCCGCCTAGCCGAGGGCTACCCCGCCGACTTCCTCCTTCTTGACCCGGAGACCTATCTACCCACGGACATCCACACCAGTTTCTAGTTCACTCCCGGCGCCGTCCTGCCTGGCAGGACGGCGCTCCACTGTGTTGCGGGCGCCATGCCACCGATACGAAAAACTCGGACTTCGTTTAGATACGCCTACGTATTGACCGAGGTGGTCAGGTTTGCTACCGCAACGAAGTCCGAGTTTTAGTACGAGCCATTTACACGCGTTGCCAGTCCGGCTTGTTAGCGTAGGCGAACCGGTAGTAGTCGGCGTGGTCGAGAAGGGAGGCGGCATCCTCGTCGATGATGACGGTTGCCTTGGGGTGCATTTGCAGCGCGGAGCCGGTGCACGAGGAGGTGACGGGGCCTTCCACAACACCCTTGATGGCCTCGGCCTTGCCCTTGCCGCTTGCCAGGAGTACAAGGTGGCGGGCATCGAGGATGGTCCCCACGCCCTGCGTCACGCAGTGGTGGGGGACCTGGTCGATATCGTCGTCGAAGAAGCGGGCGTTGTCGTGCCTGGTCTGCTCCATGAGGGACTTGAGGCGCGTGCGGGAGGCGAGGGAGGAGCCGGGCTCGTTGAAGGCGATGTGGCCGTCAGTACCCACACCAAGGATCTGCAGGTCAACGCCACCTGCGTCCTTAATCGCCTGCTCGTAGGCTGCGCAGGCCTTCTCCATATCCTCTGCGGCACCATCGGGTCCGTGGACGTTAGCGGAGAGGATATCCGTGGCCTCGACAAAGTGTCGCTCGATGAAGGTGCGGTAGCGCTCGGGGTGGTCGGCGGGCAGACCGACGTATTCGTCGAGCATGAAGGCCGAGGCATCCTTCAAGGAGAGCTTTCCGGCGGAGACGCGGCGTCCCAGCTCGGCGTAGAGGCCGAGCGGGCTGGAGCCGGTGGCGACGCCGAGCACGGCGTTGGACTTTGCGGAGATCAGACTTTCAACGTGGTCGGCGGCGACGCTGCCGATCTGGTCTGGGTTTGAAACAATTATGACTTCCATGATCCGTCCTTGTGATAGGAATCTGATACTCTTATGATGTCTGATGTTAGCTATTTTTACAAGTAAAAGGAACAAAATGGCAACAGTAATTGGGTTGGACATCGGCGGCACGAAGATCGCCGCCGCCCGCGTGGTTGACGGCGTCGCCGACAACATCCTCACCGCCCCCACTCCAGCAAAGGAAGGCCCAGAGAAAATCCTCGATGCCGCAGCGGGCCTGGCATCCCAGCTCGGCGAGGGGCCGATCGGCGTTTCCTCAGCGGGGCTCGTCAATCCGTTCACCGGTACGATTCAGTTCGCCACTAGCCAGCTGACGGATTGGAAGGGAACCGATGTCGCAGGCGGGCTTACGGCTCGCCTCGGGGTGGAGGTTTCTGTGCTCAACGACGTCCAGTCGCATGCGCTTGGCGAGTTTCTCTACGGTGTCGGCCAGGGGCATGATTCTATGCTGCTCGTCGCCCCCGGCACAGGCATCGGAGGAGGGGTCATCCTGAACGGCAAGCTCCTCCTCGGCGCGCACTTCGCCGCCGGCCACGTCGGCCACGTCGATTCCCACGGCGCCGAGGGCATCCCGTGCACGTGCGGACTCACGGGCCACTCCGAGGCTATCGCCAGCGGCTACGGGATCGAGCGCGCCTACCAGGAGCTCACCGGGACGCACCTAACCGGAGCGGAGATTTCGCTTTCCGACGATCCGGTGGCCAAGGATGTCCTCACACAGGCCGGTCTGGCGTTCGGGCGCCTCATCGGCGGGCTCGTCAACGTCTTCGACCCGGGGCTCGTCGTCACCGCGGGGTCCGTCATGAAGGCGGGGCCGGTGTGGGAGGACGCGTTCCACAGGGGATTCGATGAGTCCTGCATGGAGCTGCTCAAAGACACGCCTGTGGTCAAGGGCGCACTAAATAACGCGGCGCTCGTCGGTGCTGCCGCGTGGGTTACCGAAAGGAAGAACTATGAAGTTCAGTGATTTGAAAGACAAGCTGGTCGTTTCGTGCCAGGCCTACCCCGGGGAGCCCATGCGACACCCGGATACTATGGCGCAGGTCGCCCAAGCCGTGGTGGAAGGTGGTGCCTCCGGCGTGCGCCTGCAGGGCCTGGAGGATATCAAGGAGGCCCGCAAGGTCGTCGATGTCCCGATCATCGGTTTGGTGAAAGAGGGGAAGGAGGGTGTCTACATCACCCCCACCCTCGAGCTGTGCATTGCCGTTGCCGATGCCGGTGCCGATGTTGTTGCCCTCGATGCGACGACCCGACCGCGACCTGACGGGCTTACCTTCACCGAGACCGTCGACAAGCTCCGTGAGGCGCGCCCCAACGTGCTCATCATGGCCGACTGTGACTGCATGGAATCCGCGAAGCAGGCCGTAGAGGCCGGCGTTGATGTGATTTCTACCACGCTGGCCGGTTACACCGAGGCGCGCGAAAAGTCGGAGGGCCCCGATCTGGAGCTCCTCCGTGAGATGCATGAGACGTACCCCGATGTCCCCCTCATCTGTGAGGGCCGCATCCACTCGGGTGCCGATGCAAAGGCGGCCCTCGAGGCGGGTGCCGACACCATCGTGGTGGGCACCGCCATCACGCATCCGACCTCGATTACCTCGTGGTTTGTGGATGCGATTAAATAACTAGATTTCCATCGTCGTCAGCCCGCGCGCCTTGTTCCGTGCCTCATCGAGGTTGCGGAGCAACGGCGCGTAGTGCGAAAAGACGGCTTCTTTATACTTCTCTAGATTCCCTTCCTCCGCGGCGGCGAGGATATCGCCGTGGGCGGAGGCGGTGAGGAGAATATCCTTTGCGGTGGCCACCTCGAGCATGGGCTGGATCGCCGTGTGGACCTCCCAGAATGCTTCCGTCAACTGGCGGAAAAGCTGGTTATCGAGGGGGCTGAGCAGCTTGGTGTGGAAGTACTTGTCTTCCTCGGGGAAGGAATCACCACGGGCGGCGATTTCCTCCATCTTCTCTACCACCTTATGGAGGGCTGCAGATCGCTTACCCTTCCAGGCGCGTACAACAGCGGGGGCAAACGCAAGATCGAGCGCTTGGCGGACTTCGACGATCTCAATGAGCACGCGGTAGTCCGAGCCGGGGTTCAACAAGCCGCGGAAAACGAGGAGCTCCACCATGGGCTCCATGGAGGCGTTGGCCACGAACGTGCCGTAGCCATGTCTGACCTCCACGATGTCCAGTGCAGTGAGGTTCGAGATGGCCTCGCGGACCGACGAGCGGGACACGCCCAAATCCTCGCAGATGGAGGCTTCGGTCGGAAGGGGGTCGCCCGGCTGCAGGTTGTTCTGCAGAATGTAGTCCTTGATAGCGGCCATGGTTTCGTAGCTCCGCCCGTGTTTACGAGTGGGGGAGTGAGTGAGCTTCCGATCAGCCCTACTGGTCAGGGGACGGAGGGAGGGCTGTTCTTTGCTTTTGTTGGCTACTCTGGCCATGGAATTCTCCTGTCTCAAATATCACTTACACCCTACTATAAACAACAACGTTATCTGATGTCGGTTAACAAGGTGAACTTCGTCATATCCGGGTGTGACGAACTTACTACCCCCAAAACAACGAATTTTCTTGTGTTTAGATGTCTGACATCATATCCTGGGTATAACCATCCGAACGAACCAGTTCCTAGCGATAGGGACGGTTTGAAAAAGAGAGGTCATTATGAAGAATCTCAAGAAGGGCGTCGTGGCCGTTGTTGCCTCGCTTGCCCTCACACTGACCGCCTGTGGCGGATCCTCTGAAACTTCCTCCCCGGCTGCTGACGGCGATACCGCCACGAGCGCCAACGGCGGGGAAATCAATCTGGGCGTCGCCTACGAGACCACCAACTACGACCCGTCGAGCACCTCTTCGGCACTCGCAATGGGCACCAACTGGCACGTGGTCGAGGGCCTGTACGAGCTCAACATGAACGACTATAGCACCCGCAACGCTCTGGCTAAGGACGCTCCGGTGAAGGTCTCCGACACCGAGTACGAAGTCACCCTCCGCGATGAGGCGAAGTTCTCCGACGGCACGCCCGTCACCTCCGCTGACGTTGTTGAGTCCTTCAAGCGCGCTGCTGCCGAGGGCAACATCTACGCCTCCTTCCTCGACTTCATCGACACCGTTGAAGCCAAGGACGACACCACGGTCAGCATCAAGCTGAAGAACCCCTTCTCCCTCGTCGAGAAGCGCCTAGCAACGGTGAAGATCGTGCCCGCCTCGTCCACTAAGGACGAGATGACGTCCATGCCGATCGGTACCGGCCCCTGGAAGTACGAGTCCATCACGGATTCCAAGATCACCGCAGTGCCGAATGAGTACTACAACGGTGACGAGAAGTACGCCGCCAAGGCCGACAAGATGGTCTGGGACGTCATCAAGGACGACACCGCCCGCACCACCGCCGCCCAGTCCGGCACCATCGACATCATGGAAGCTGTCCCCGCGGACAATGTCCCGATGCTCGAAGCAGCTGGCATGGAGGTTGACGAGGTCGACGGCTTCAACCTGCCGTTCCTCCTCTTCAACACCTCCAAGGCACCGTTCGATAACGCGAAGGTCCGTCAGGCCTTCCTTTACGCCGTCAACACGGACATGCTCATTCAGAACAACATGAGCGGCAAGGCAAAGGCAGCCACGAGCTTCCTCCCGGAGAGCCACCCGAACTACCACAAGGCAGCAACGCAGTTCTCCTACGACCCGGAGAAGGCAAAGTCCCTTCTCGAGGAGGCTGGCGTCAAGGATCTGTCCGTCACCCTGCTGACCACGGATCACCCGTGGATCTCTCATCTCGCACCGCAGATCAAGTCCGACCTGGAGGCTGTGGGCATCACCACCTCCATCCAGACCGAGGCATCTGCCTCCCTGTACGCAAACAACCTCGACGTAGAGAACCCGACCTTCGACTTGGCTCTCGCCCCTGGCGATCCGTCGGTGTTCGGTAACGACCCGGCTCTCCTCATCAACTGGTGGTACGGCGACAACGTCTGGACCAAGCAGCGTACCTTCTGGCAGAAGTCCGATCCTACGAAGTTCGCCGAGCTGAAGGCACTCATGGACGAGTCCACTCAGCTCGAGGGCGATGCCCAGCAGGAAAAGTGGAACGAGGCAATGGACCTCATCTCTAACGAGGTGCCACTATACCCGCTGTTCCACCGCACCATGATCACCGGTTACAACGCAGACAAGCTGAACGGTTTCGCACCGATCGGCACCACGGGCCTCTGGGCTCTGGGTGTGTCCAACAAGTAGTAACCACGAAGCGCCGCTTATGAAAAACGGGCGGCGTTTCTTGTGTAAAGGAGAACTCAGGTGAACACACTTATACGCCTCATTGGTAGGCGACTTGTGGCCCTGCCGCTCATGATTTTGGGTGTTACCTTCCTCGTATTCGTGCTCATGAGTTTGTCGCCCATTGACCCGGCATACTCGGCACTGGGGGAAAACGCGACCCCTGCGGCGCTAGAGGCCTACCGTGAAGCACACGGACTCAATGATCCATGGATCGTCCAATTCGGCAGCTATGTAGCTGGCCTCTTGCAGGGTGACCTCGGTACGTACGGCGTCGGCGAAGACGCTGTATCCGCCAAGGTCTTCACCGCCCTCCCCATTACGATGCAGCTGACCTTCATCGGCCTGTTCATCGCCATTATCTTCTCGTTCCCGCTCGGCGTCCTGGCCGCCCTCTACCGCGATCGCTGGCCCGATCAGATCATCCGCATCGTGTCCATCGCCTGCCTGGCCACCCCGAGTTTCTGGCTCGCCATTCTGCTCATCCTCGTGTTCATGGGAAAGCTGCCCGTGGCTGGTGCGCTACCAGCGTTCGGCGATGATCCCGCGGGCTGGTTCCAACGCATGCTCTTGCCGTCGTTCGCACTCGCGGTACCTGTCATCGGCCAGATGACGCGTATCGTGCGTACGTCGATGGTGGAGGAGTTGGATAACGATTACGTCCGCACCGCTTTGGGCGCGGGCATCCCCAAGCACATCGTTGTGAGCCGCAACGTGCTACGCAACGCTCTCATTACCCCGGTCACCGTGCTCGGCCTCCGCGTCGGCTACCTCATGGGTGGCGCCGTGGTCATTGAGATTATCTTCAACCTTCCGGGTATGGGCCGTGTTCTTATCGACGGCATCACGCAGAACTGGGTCACCGTGGTGCAGGGAGCAACCCTTGTGGTCGCCATCGCGTTCATTGTGGTGAACATCGTGGTTGACCTCCTATACATCCTCATCAACCCGAGGATCAGGACGGTGTAATGAAATGACTAAATTAGAGAAAGTTACCGCGCCTGGCGCCAAGTTCCAGGGCTTCAAGCGGATGAGTATGGGAAGCAAGGTGGCTCTCGTCATCCTCGCCCTCATCGCCCTGTCCGCCATCTTTGCGCCCCTCCTCGCTCCGCATGACCCCATGGCCATTGATCTCAAGGGTCAGCCGCCGTCAGGAGAATTCTGGTTCGGCACCGATAACCTCGGCCGCGACGTGTTCAGCCGCCTCCTTTACGGTGGTCGCTACTCACTGACTGTGGGCCTTGCTGCAACTGGCCTCGCCCTTCTGGCCGGTGCTATCTTCGGTTCCATCGCCGCCGTATCTGGCAAGGTGGTTGCCGAAGTTATCATGCGTATCATGGACATCATCATGTCCATCCCCGGCATCGCGCTGGCCGCTGTGGCCGTCGTGGTGTTCAAGAACCCGGAGCACCCCGAAAAGATGCTCGGCGTCATCATCGCCTCCATCGGCTTTGTGTATATCCCGCAGCTGACCCGCATCGTTCGCGCAAACGTGCTGAGTGAGTACGGCGAGGATTACGTCAACGCCGTCGTTGTCTCTGGTGCCCGCGCACCGTGGATTCTGACCAAGCACGTCGCCCGCAACACCGCAGCCCCCGTGCTCGTGTTCGCAACGGTGCTCGTCGCAGACGCCATCATCCTCGAGGCATCGCTGACATTCATTGGCGCGGGCCTCCAAGAGCCCACCCCGACATGGGGCAATATTCTCAGTTCCGCCCAGCAGGGCGTGCTGCGTGGTGAATGGTGGCAGGCACTGTTCCCAGGCCTCGCCATCATGATCACCGTGCTGTGCCTGAACATTTTGAGCGAGGGCATCACCGACGCCATGGTCGCGGCCCCCACCGGCCCGGTCATTGCCGAGCACCGCGAAGAGGACCAGCTGCTCACGAACCCCGTGAAGGCATACGCCACGCAGCATGACGCCCTCGTCGATCGCCTCAACAGGCTCGCCGAAGTGGAAAAGGGACGCACCGACCGCTACGCGCCTGCACCAGGGACCACCCCGCTGCTGGAGGTCAAGGACCTGTGCATCAAGTTCCCGCGCCATGGAGATGTCAACGTCGTCGACCACGTCAGCTTCTCTGTTTCTGCCGGCGAGACGATGGGTCTTGTGGGCGAGTCCGGCTGTGGCAAGTCCATCACTGCCTTTGCCATCATGGGTCTTTTGGACCCGAAGGCAGAGATCACCGGCGAGGTCTTCTACAAGGGTGAAGACCTGCTCAAGATGGATGCCGAAAAGCGCCGTGGCCTCCTCGGCCACGAGATGGCCATGATTTACCAGGATGCCCTGTCAGCCCTCAACCCGTCGATGCTCATCCGCACACAGATGGCACAGCTCACCAAGCGTGGCGGAACCCGCAGCGCCGAGGAACTCCTCCAGCTCGTGGGCCTCGACCCCAAGCGCACGTTGGAAAGCTACCCGCACGAGCTGTCCGGTGGCCAGCGCCAGCGCGTGCTCATCGCTATGGCTCTGACCCGCGACCCGAACCTCATCATCGCTGACGAGCCGACGACGGCCCTCGACGTGACCGTCCAGAAGCAGGTCATCGAGCTCATCAAGAACCTGCAGGAAAAGCTCGGGTTCGCCATGGTGTTCGTGTCCCACGACCTGGCACTTGTTGCCGAGGTCGCCTACTCCATCACCGTGATGTACGCCGGCCAGGTCATCGAGCAGGCCTCCACCCGCGAGCTGCTCACCGACCCGCAGCACGAATACACCCGTGGCCTCCTCGGTGCCGTGCTGTCCATCGAGTCCGGTTCCGGACGTCTGCACCAGGTGCCTGGCACCGTACCCAGCCCGCAGGACTTCCCCGTGGGCGACCGCTTCGCACCGCGCTCCTCGCACCCGTCGGTGGGTCTTACCACCCCGCGTGTCATGCGCACGGTCCCCGGCACCTATCACGTCTACGCGGATCTTCCCGACGAACTCCACTGGGCCGCCGAGGAGGAACGCGCTGGCAGGCTCACACCTGGGCTTACCGACGAAGACTATGCCGAGCTTGGCAAGAAACATGAGGTGACCAAATGAGTACCACGCCGATCATCCAACTCGATGACATCAAGGTCCACTTCCGCAGCCGCACCGGCCCGATCCTGCACCCCAACATCGTCAAGGCCGTCGACGGAGTAAGCCTGTCGCTGCTCCCCGGCGAGACCATCGGCATCGTGGGCGAGTCCGGCTGTGGCAAGTCCACCACCGCCAACGTCATGTGCGGGCTGCAAAAGCCCACCAGTGGCAAGGTGTACTTCCGTGGCCAGGATGTGACCAAGCGAACCGCCGCGAACCGCAAGAAGATGGGACGCGTGGTCTCCGTCGTGTTCCAGGATCCGTCCACCGCACTGAACGCGCGCATGACGGTCCGGGACCAGCTGAAAGACCCCCTCAACGTGCACAACGTGGGGGAGAAGTCCGAGCGTGATGCCGAGGTTGAGGAACTCATCGCCCTCGTCGGCCTACCGCACTCGGCTCTCGACGCCCTGCCGGGCCAGCTGTCCGGCGGTCAGCGTCAGCGTGTGGCCATCGCCCGTGCGCTCGCGCTCAACCCGGACGCGATCATCGCCGACGAGCCGACCTCGGCCCTCGACGTGTCCGTCCGTGCCCAGATCTTGAACCTCCTCACCGACCTCAAGAACAAGCTGGGGCTGTCGATGGTATTCATCTCCCACGATATTCAGACTGTGCGCTACGTCTCGGACCGGATCATCGTGATGAATCACGGCAACATCATCGAGCAGGGTCTCGCCTCTGAGATCTTCTCCAACCCGAAGGACGATTATACCCGCACCCTCCTGGGTGCTGCCCCGTCGCTTCTTCACCCCGACATGACAAATATAGAAAGTTAAGTGCCCTCCCATGACTGATTTCCATGGAGTTATTCCCCCCGTCGTTATCGCTCGTCACGACGATGGTATCTTCGACGAGGAATCAACCACCAAGAACCTCAACCGCCTCATCGACGCGGGTGTCAACGGCCTGTTCATCCTGGGCAGTTCGGGCGAGGGTGCATTCGTCACCGACGCTGAGCGCGACCAAGTTGTCACCAACGCCGTGAAGACCGCCGCCGGACGCGTCCCCGTCCTCGTCGGCTGCATCGATACGCAGACTAACCGCGTCATCGAGCACATCAAGCATGCCGAGTCGTGCGGTGCCGACGGCATCGTCGCCACGGCCCCGTTCTACGCTCTCGGTGGGCTTGCCCAGGTGGAGCAGCACTTCCGCCTCCTTCACGAGGCTACGAAGCTGCCGATCTTCGCCTACGACATCCCCGTCTGCGTCCACGTCAAACTCCCCCCGGAGCTGCTCATCAAGCTGGGCAAGGAAGGCGTGCTCTCCGGTGTGAAGGATTCCTCCGGCGACGATGTCTCCTTCCGCTTCCTCTCGCTCCTCAACGAGGAGGCCGGACACCCGCTCAAGCTGTTCACCGGCCACGAGGTTGTC
This sequence comes from Corynebacterium glucuronolyticum, assembly GCA_022772305.1. Lineage (GTDB taxonomy): Bacteria > Actinomycetota > Actinomycetes > Mycobacteriales > Mycobacteriaceae > Corynebacterium > Corynebacterium glucuronolyticum_A. Next base: position 8,346 of record JALFAQ010000006.1, on the reverse strand, counting down.
GTCGACGGTGCTTACCTGTCTGGCGCTGACGGTTCCGTCCCCGGTCTCGGCAACGTCGACCCGTGGGGCTACGTCCGCCAGTGGAAGGCCTTCGAGGCTGGGGACTGGGAGTCGGTGAAGAAGGAGCAGGATCGTCTCGCTCGCCTCATGCGTATAACCGGTGTCGCCCACTCGGTTTTCGGTTTTGGTGCCGGTGTCGGCGCCTTCAAGCAAGCTCTCAAACTGCAGGGCATCTTCGCTTCCGCAAAGATGCCGGATCCGGTTCCTGAGCTTGTCGACGATGAGGTGGCGTCCATCCGGGCAATCCTCGACGAGGCAGGTGTCCTCTAAATGATGTACATTGACCCGGAGATCACTACCTGGCTGAAAGGCCTCATCCCCCTCGATATCGCGGATCTTCCCGGAGCACGTCGCGCTTCCGCCTCCAACCAGGCCGGTGCCACGTGCGAGGGAACCCATGATGGTGAGATGAAAATCATGGGCAGCGGCCCCCGGGTCATTTTCAACATCCACGGCGGTGGCTTCGTCCTGGGTTCAACAACCAGCGACGACCCCGAAAACGCTTTGCTTATTCGCGAGCTCGGCGTCACCGTCGTGTCCCCGGAGTACGAGCTAGCGCCCGAGAATCCGTACCCCGGCCCGCTCACCCAGTGCTGCAAGGCACTTCAGCGCGTGGTGCGGGAGCTGGATCCACACCCCATCATCATGGGGCACTCCGCAGGCGGCGGACTGGCCGCCATGGTCACCCAGTGGGCGCTCAAAAACGACATCGCGCCGGCAGCGCAGGTGCTCATCGAGCCGGAGGTCGATCCCACACTGTCCACGCAGAGCATGCAGATGTATGCGTTAGGCCCTGTGTGGACTGCGGCCAACGGCCGGCTGTCCTGGGACTACCTGCTAGGCGGAAAAGAACTAACCATCCCCGCAGGGCAGGCGCCGCAGACGTACGTGGTGGTCAACCAATCGGATCCGCTGCGCGACGAGGGAGTGAACTACGCCCTCGCGCTCGCCGATGCCGGCACCCCCGTCACCCTCAAGATGTACCCGGGCACGACCCATGGTTCCATGAGCTGCCTGACAGCAGGGGTTACCACCCACGCCTACGATGACCTGATCGCTTTCATTCGGCAGGTGCTGCAGGAAAGCTAAGAACCCCGAAAAGTGGTGGCGCGCGTTAGGCGGCCGCGCCACCACTTTTTCGGCTATGTAAGAGGAAGCTGAAGCTAGGCGCGGGCTGTGTCGGCCACGTCGTCTACGGTGCCATCGATTTCGTCCTGGAAGACGGGGGAGCTATCCGCCACGTAATCGATGATGAGCTTGGTGACCAAAATGATAAGACAAACAGCGGTAATGGTAAACGCGGGGACGGATAATAGGGCTTCGGAGAGTCTCCAATCGTAACCGATGATGATCGCGAGCATCCCGAAGGCTCAACAGCCGACGATTGTCAGCGAGCAAATGGCTTCTGTGTACTTCCATGACATATCTTTAGGATAGGTTAAGTTCTAACTTACATTCCATCGAAAGCTGTGCACCGTTCTCGTTTTTGTGGTGAAAATAACTTTGTATGCAAACATACCGGGCTGACCCCACTCATCGCCTTTACCGTACAGTGGGGAGCATGAGGTCACCACTTTTTGATAAGTCCAATATGGAAAACGAAACCCGGGAGCGTTGGAGCCTGCAATCTGCGAAGATGCTCCGCGTTGTCGTCGCCGACAACGCCCCGGTGGTTGCCACCGCCGGTGCCATGGTTGCCTACCAGGGGCGCGTGAAGTTCGACCACCAGTCCTCGGGATCCCTCGGCAAGTTCTTCAAAAAGCACCTGTCCGGGGAGGACACCCCAATGATGCGGGCGAGCGGCAACGGGGAGGTGTTCTTTGCCCGGGACGCCGCCAACATCTTCCTTATGGAGCTAGAAGGCGACAACGACGGTCTATCCGTTAACTCCAGCTCCCTCCTCGCCTACGACCCCACGCTTAACGACGACATCCACCGCCTCCGTGGCGCAGGCTCCCTCCTCAGTGGCTCGGGACTCTTCAACGTCAACCTCACCGGCCGTGGCATGGTCGCCCTGTGCTCCAAGGGCACCCCGCTCGTTCTCGACTGCTCGCAGCAGGAGACCTTCGTCGACCCGCAGGCCGCCGTGTGTTGGTCGTCGAACCTCGCCCCGGAGATCACCACCGACATCAACATCAACACCCTCATCGGGCGTGGCTCCGGCGAAGCCTTCCAGATGCGGTTCTCCGGCCCCGGATTCGTCGTCGTCCAGCCTTCTGAGGGTATTGGCACCCCCGTCCTCAAAGCGGACTAGCTACTGGCGGGCCTCCGACGCGGTGAGCGTAAAGCTGTGTGCACCCGTGCCACAGATGACCCGGTCGGGGTCCACCTTGCAGTAGTTATCGCCGACCTGTATGTGCTTCCCCTCCGTTAACCGCAGGTTGCCGCGGGCGGCGGCGTCGAGGTGCGTCCAACCGATGCCCACACTATCGGACACCAGCGCGTTCAGCTCACCCTCCGCGCCGGGGTGGACGGGTGTCTTCACAGCAGCGTCGGCCTTGCACGCAGCGCCCTCTGCCGTCACCTGGCACAGCGCCCGTGCATCGGGGCCAACCTGCGCCAAAAAGCCCGGGCCGAAGATGGCGGCATCGACGTTGGCGTAGCCATCCTCCTGCGCCGCCGCGAAGGCCTCAGCGGGAAGGACGTGCGAGGCGGCATCGTAGGCATCGCCACACACCGGCGCGCCCGTCGCCACGCAGGCGGAAGTGAGAAACGAGACAATAGTTCCAAGAATGCTCATGGGTTCCAAGGTAAAGGAAGATGTGTGCAGAATCCTCGCCAGGCTGAAATCCCACCTCAGCGTGGTTTTCGTGCATCTACGGCCTAAATCTTGTTTGGCTTTAGTAGCGAACAGTGTGTCTGTGCGGTGTGCCGGGGTTAAGCAGAGTTTTGGGTATTTGAGGTCCGTACTGGGGCGTAAGGGGATAAGCGCAAGAACACCCGACAGCCAAAAACCGGAAAAACAAGTAACGCCGCAAAGCGAGAAACTGTTCTCACCTTGCGGCGTCACCTGTCAACCATGTCGCGACTGATAACACAGTGCCCCAGACAGGATTCGAACCCGCGACCAGCCGGGTAGAAACCGGATGCTCTAATCCGCTGAGCTACTGGGGCAGTGGATAACATCGTACCCCTAGTTATCGAAAAACCAGAATACGGGTTAGCCTGTCTAGTATGAAAGCTCGGCGTTCACTCCCGGTCTACACCGTTTTTGTGGTGGTAGCAGGAATTATCGGTGTCATTGTCTCCACCGTATTCCTCGCCCAGTCACTGGCGGCGATGGGCATCCCCGACCCCGGTCCGGCGACCACCGCAGGCCTCCCATTCTTCCGCGCAGCCGGCCTCATGCTCGCCTGCCTCGGCGTGGGAAACTACCTGCTGGCAGCGTTTTTTATCCACCCACAGGAGCGCACGGAGCTGAACACAACGGGACTCACCGTCGACGGGGTAATCGCCGTCCGCACGGGCAGCTGGGCGATGCTCTCCTGGGCGCTCGTCGCGGCATTTATGATTCCTCTCTATCTTTCCGACGTCTCCGGGGAACCGTTAACAAAAACAATTCAGCCGGCCATGTGGTCGGTCGCCATCGACCAGGTCTCCACCTCGTTCGCTTTCGAATGGGTCGCCATCTTCGCGTTTATCACCGGGGCAGCGGGGCTGTTCGTCCGGCGCTGGTTACCCACGCCGTTCCTCCTTGTCGGGGCGATTTTAACGATCGTCCCGCTGGGCTTGGAAGGCCACTCGGCAACCGGCGGTAACCACGACTACGGTACGAACTCCTACCTGTGGCACCTGCTGTTCCTCGTCTTGTGGGTCGGCGGCCTCATGGCGCTCATTGGCCACACACGCAGGCGTGGGCTGGAGCTCGACCTGGCGGTCAAGCGGTTCTCGCCGATGGCCCTCGTCGCAATCATCGCGATGGCGGCCACCGGCCTCATCAACGCCGGTATCCGCCTCCACTTCATGGACTGGTTTACCTCCGGTTACGGACTCGTGCTTGTCGGCAAGACCATTCTCATCCTCGTCTGTGGCGTGCTGGGCTACCTGCACCGCGAGCGGACGATGCCCTACCTGAAGGAAAAACCGGAGCTCTTCAACCGCATCGCGATTGTGGAGGTCATCGTCATGGCCGTCATTACCGGCCTGGCCGTGTCCCTCGGGCGCACCCCGCCACCGCCACCACGCATGGTGGACATCAACTCGATGGACATCCTCATCGGCTACCGCCTGGAGATCCCCACAACGTTCTGGAACGTGTGGACAATGTGGCGCTTCGACCTCATGTTTGGCACCATCGCCATCGTTCTCGCCGCAACATACCTGTGGAATGTGCGCAAGCATTCGTACTGGCCGTGGCAGCGCACCATGTGGTACATGATCGGCTGTGCCATGCTGTTCCTCACCATGTGTAGCGGCATCGGTATGTACATTCCCGCCAGCTTCTCCATGCACATGGTCGGCCACATGATCCTCTCCATGGGCGTGCCCGTCTTCTGGGTTCTCGGTGGGCCACTCACCCTCATCAAGGAGACGCACAAGGGTGAGGATGTGGAGTACATTATCGATGCCCTCGTGCACTGCCGCCTCATGCGGATCCTCATGCACCCGGGACTCAATACGATCCAGTTCGTTGTTGTCTACTACATCCTTTACCTCACGCCCCTCTACGAGTACCTCGTGTGGGAGCATGCCGGGCACCTGGGAATGAACGTGGTGTTCATCCTCTCCGGCACGCTCTACTACTGGCAGCTCATCGGGGTGGACGATCACCCGCACGCCCACAAGTCGATGCACAACCTGTGGTGGCTCATGATCTCCCTGCCGTTCCACATGTATTTCGGTGTCTACCTCATGCAGCTGGGCGAGGTACTGGCGCTGGACTTCTACAACGCTCTGCAACTACCGTGGAACCCGGACTTGCTATGGGATCAGCGCGTCGGTGGTGGCATCGCCTGGGCTGCGGGGCAGTTCCCGCTCATCATCGTCTTTGGCGCACTGCTGTGGCGGTGGTTTACCGAGGACAAGAAGGAGCAAGCCGAGTACGAGGAGCAGGCAATCATTGATGATGACGCTGACCTGCGGGCATACAACGAATACCTGGAAAAGATGCACAGGGGAGAGGTACCCGATGCAGAATACTTCAGCAAGGAAATAAAAAAATAGCTGTGGAAAACGGTAGTTATCCACAGGTATCGGAATAAACGCGCCGGCTCTCGTTGCGAGGGCCGGCGTTTCCATGTTTTCTAGTGGTGCAACTTGCACATCCGCCAACTAGAAAGGCACAAACACCATGTCAACAACCATGGTTACCCTCGTAGGGAACCTCTGCTCCAAGCCGGAACTCAAGAAGATCTCGGCCAACAACAACATGCCCGAAACCCAGGTCTGCACATTCCGCGTCGCCTGCGACAGGAAAATCCCGACGGACCGCACTGATGAAAACGGTCGCATCATCTACGATTCCACCGATGTCCTCTACATCGGGGTGGAATGCTGGGGGACTCTGGCTGCCAACGCCGACTCGACCCTCAACGTTGGCTCACCCGTCATCATCAGTGGCAAGCTCCTCACCTCGTCGTGGGAGGAGCCGGGTGATGACAAAGTGGTCAAGCGCTCCATTATCCGCTGCCGCGCCTACCATATCGGCCCCAACCTCGCGCGTGAGTCCTTCGTCCCCATGCGCAAGGTACTAGAAATGGCTGAGGACACTGCCCAGGATCGACTGAAGCAGCTGGTGCGCCTTCACCAAGAAGGCCAGCAGCAGCCACAACAGCAAAACAATGTCAAGCAAGAACAGGTGAGGGCGAACCCGTCGGGGAACGCAGCGTAGCAACCGGACGGTGGGTACAGTAACCACCATGCCCACCAAGATCCTCAGACAAACCCTGATTATCGTCGCCGCGTTGAACTTCGCGTATTTCTTCGTGGAGTTCGGCGTGGCGATTGCTATTTCTTCGGTGTCCCTCATCGCGGATTCCGTCGACTTCCTCGAGGACGCGTTTGTCAATACTCTCATCGTCATCGCCCTGGGGTGGTCGCTGAAACGGCGGGCACTCGTGGGGAAGATCATGACGTTCATCATCTGCCTTCCGGCGCTGGTGGCGGGAATACAAGCCATCCTGAAGGCGTTGAACCCAGTGGTACCGGATCCGTGGGCGCTCGCTGTGACGGCGGGTGGCGCGGCCGTGGTGAACCTCATCTGCTCGCTCATCCTCATGCGCGTGCGCAACCATGGGGGATCTATGACCCGCGGTGCGTTCCTCATTGCCCGCAACGATGTGATTGTAAACCTGCTCATCATCGCCTGCGGTTTTGTGACATATTGGACGGCATCGGGGTGGCCGGACATTATCCTCGGCGTGGTCATCATTGTGTTGAACGTGAGTGCCGCGAAGGAAGTGTGGGAAGCCGCGACGGAGGAGGAACTTGCCGCCAAGGCCAAAGCCGGCGAGTTCGACGATTAACCGGGTCGACGTAGTCGGCCACGTAGTCGGCCCCACGAAGTCGAACCCAGCCTCGGAATACGGTAGCCTAAGCGGAGGTATTACGAGGGTTAAACGAGAAAGGTGTTGAACCCAGTGGGTGAATTTATTTACACGATGAAGAACGTGCGAAAGGCGCACGGCGACAAGGTGATTCTTGATAACGTCACCATGGCGTTTTACCCCGGGGCAAAGATCGGTGTGGTCGGCCCCAACGGTGCGGGTAAGTCCTCCATCCTGAAGATCATGGCTGGCCTGGATCAGCCGTCCAACGGCGAGGCCTTCGCGGATCCGGGTGCCTCGGTCGGGATCCTGCTCCAGGAGCCTCCGCTTAACGACGAAAAGACCGTCCGCGGAAACGTGGAGGAAGGCCTCGGCGACATCTACGAGAAGCTCCAGCGCTACGAGAAGATCGCCGAGGAAATGGCGACCAATTACACCGACGAGCTCATGGAAGAAATGGGCGCGCTGCAGACCGAGCTGGATGCGGCCGACGCATGGGAAATCGACTCCAAGATCGACCAGGCCATGGATGCCCTGCGCTGCCCGCCCGGCGATTCCCCGGTTACGAACCTCTCCGGTGGTGAGCGCCGTCGCGTCGCCCTCGCCAAGCTCCTGCTCTCCGAGCCGGACCTGTTGCTTCTCGACGAGCCCACCAACCACCTCGACGCCGAGAGTGTCCTGTGGCTGGAGCAGCACCTGCAGAAGTACCCGGGCGCCGTCCTCGCCGTGACCCACGACCGCTACTTCCTCGACCACGTCGCCGAGTGGATCTGTGAGGTCGACCGCGGCCAGCTGTACCCCTACAAGGGCAACTACTCCACCTACCTGGAGACCAAGGCAGAGCGCCTTGAGGTCGCCGGCAAGAAGGATGCCAAGCTGCAGAAGCGCTTGAAGGACGAGTTGAAGTGGGTTCGTTCCGGAGCGAAGGCCCGCCAGGCCAAGAACAAGGCCCGTCTGGAGCGCTACGAGGAAATGGCTGCCGAGGCAGAGAAGTACAAGAAGCTCGACTTCGAGGAAATCCAGATCCCGACCCCGCCGCGCCTGGGCAACCAGGTTGTGGAGGTCAAGAACCTGTACAAGGGCTTTGATGGGCGCACGCTCATCAAGGATCTCTCCTTCACCCTGCCGCGTAACGGCATCGTCGGTGTTATTGGTCCGAACGGTGTGGGCAAGACCACCCTGTTCAAGACGATCGTCGGTTTGGAGGAGCCGGATTCCGGTGAGGTCAAGGTCGGTCAGACGGTGAAGCTCAGCTACGTTGACCAGAACCGTGAGAACATCGACCCGGATAAGACCGTGTGGGAGGTCGTCTCCGATGGTCTCGACTACATCCACGTCGGCCAGAACGAGATGCCGTCCCGCGCCTACATCTCCGCCTTCGGTTTCAAGGGTCCGGATCAGCAGAAGCCTGCCGGCGTCCTCTCCGGTGGTGAGCGCAACCGCCTGAACCTGGCGCTGACGCTGAAGAAGGGTGGAAACTTGATCCTCCTGGACGAGCCGACCAACGATCTCGACGTCGAGACCCTGTCCAGCTTGGAAAACGCCCTCACCAAGTTCCCGGGTTGCGCCGTGGTCATCTCCCACGACCGCTGGTTCCTGGATCGCACCTGTACCCACATCCTCGCCTGGGAGGGCAACTTCGAGGAGGGCAAGTGGTTCTGGTTCGAGGGTAACTTCGAGGATTATGAGAAGAACAAGGTTGAGCGCCTCGGCCCCGACGCCGCCCGCCCGACCGCCGTTCACCGCAAGCTCACCCGCTAAGTAGCTTGTCGACGACGGGGTGCACGCCGCTAGCGCGGCG
>JALFAQ010000068.1 GCA_022772305.1 Corynebacterium glucuronolyticum | reverse complement strand
GCGCATGGAAAAGCCCGGGCGGGCATCGGCGCTGAGGGGATGCTCGTTCCCGGGCGGTGGTTTCTGCCGGCGGCGGCTGGCTTAGTTCGCGGGGAGGAGGAGGCCTGCGAAGTAGTCTGCGACGAGGTCGGGGCGGTCGAGGGGGAGGACTGCGCCGACGTACTGGTCGGGGCGGACAATGACGACGGCGCCATCGCGACTGATCTCGCGGGCAGTGAAAATGTCATTGTCGGGGAGAGCGGCCCAGACGTTGTCTAGAAGGGTGAGGTTGAAGGTGCCCATCTTGGGGTAGAAGAGATCCGGGGCATCGAAGGTTTCGAAGGTCCCGTGTTCCTGCTGGTAAATAACCTTGATATCGAAGATCGCGTTATCATCGGCGTCGATAGGCGTGTAGCGGCGAACAACATTTTCCTGGACGGCATCGGCCCAGGCGGGGACCGTGGAGTTCGGGTCGGTGGGGGAAGCCTTGTCGGCAAAGACGTAGATGCGGTAGCGGCCGTCGGCGACGTGCTCGTGGCCGATATGGAGGTCGTGGGCATCGCAACGGCGCATTGCCAGGTGGGACTTGAAACGGCGACCGATAGGGAATCCTTTGGCGAGATGCTGGTAGGAATCGTCTGTGGTCAAGAGGTTCGGTTCGTAGGTGGTGAGCATTCCGGCGGCGAACTCTTCGCCGGCGACGTAGAACTTCTCCACCTCCTCCGGATCTTCCAGCTTCTCGATGGGGGTGGCCATAAGCGTTGACCACTTTTTATCAAAGTTGATGAGGTTCACGGCAGCTGGGAGTCGCTCCGCACCGTACGTATTGAGCAGATTCTCGGGCGCGCGACCGGAGGCAACATGACCGAGCTTCCAGCCGATGTTGAAACCGTCCTGGAGGGAGACGTTCATTCCCTGGCCTGCCTTGGCGGAGTGGGTGTGGCAGGCATCGCCAGTGAGGAAGACGTGGGGGGTTCCTCCTTCGTCGGAACCGTCGATATCGTCGGAACCATCGGTATCGTCGAAGCCGTTAACGACGCGGTGGCCAACTTCGTAGACAGAGAACCATGGGACGTTCTTAACATCGATGTGGTACGGAGCGTAGATTGCGTTCGCTTTTGCCACGATGTCCTCGATCGGTGTTTCGCGGATCTTGTGGTTGTCATCGTCGGTGACGGTGCCGAGATCGACGTAGATGCGGCAGAGAAAGCCACCCTCGCGGGGGATGTGGAGGATGGAGCCTGCCTTTGAGTGAATCGCGCACTTGGTGCGCCAATCGGGGAAATCAGTATCAACGAGGACATCCATCACACCCCAAGCCTGGTGAGCGTAGCCGCCTTCGAGTCTCCGGCCGATGGATTTACGAACCTTGGAGCTTGCACCATCGCAGCCGATGACGTACTTCGTGTGAATCTGACGTTCTTCCTCGGTATCCACCTTCTTGACGGTGACGGTAACCGGGTACTCGGCGTGCTCATCAATGACAAGGGTGACGAATTCCCAGCCGTAGTCCGGTGTGATCCGGGCTGGTCCGTAAGAGGCGAAGCGAAGGAAGTAGTCGAGAACGCGTGCCTGGTTAATGATGATGTGCGGGAACTCAGAGATGCCGAACTCGTCGTCGATTGGGCGGGAGGTGCGGATGATGTTTTCGGGATTGTGGGGATCTTTGTTCCAGAAGGACATTTCCGTGATCCGGTATGCCTCCTCCACAATTTCCTTGGCAAACTGGAAGGCCTGGAATGTCTCGACGGAGCGGGACTGGACGCCGTCGGCGTGGCCGAGAATGAGACGCCCCTCGCGGCGTTCGATGATGTGGGTACGCACCGTGGGGAACATCGAGAGCTGGGCGGCGGCGATGACACCTGCGGGGCCGGAGCCAACAATGAGGACATCCATCTCGTCGGGGAGCTCGTCGGGGCGTTCGAGTCCGTATCCCTGGGCAGGGAGCTTCTTCGGATCCTTCGAAACATATCCGTTGTGGTGGTATTGCATGGTGATTCTCCTTTGCAAAGCAGATAGTGGTGCAGTTTAGAATGTGGATTAGCTCGTATAGAGCACCCCTCTAAGGGGGTAGTGTGCCAAGGTACATGATTGTCGTTTTCATATACGATTATTGCCTAAACGACGGTAGGCGCACTTACATCAGCGGTTCGCGTCTCTTCAGCGTCGAATTGGGTGAGCGCTACTCGCCAGCTCGGCTGCCAGACAAAGTGGCCGGAAGACTGTACCGGCTCGTATTCGGCTGCTAGTGGGATATCGGTGCGGTTCTGCAGTATGAGGGCCACTGCCAGGCCGACGAGCGATGCTGTGACCAGATAGCCCGAAATAGCGAAGGATGTGCCGGTGGCGTTGTAGAGGGCGGCTGCGATCATCGGCGAGAAGGCGCCACCGAGCACGGAACCCAGCGCATAGGTGATGGAGGCGCCGGAGCCCCGAACAGAGGTTGGATAGATCTCTGCGAAGGTGGCGGAGACCTGCCCGTATGTAAAACCGAGACCGACGGTGAGGAAAGCGAGTGCGATGAATATCAGCCAAATATTTCCGGTATTAACCAGCGGGAAGAGTGCAGCTGCTCCTATTGCCTGGATGCTGAAGCCAAAGATGAACGTGTTTTTCCGGCCGATCTTGTCAGAGATCCAACCAGCGCAAATGGTAAAGATCATCCACGTGACAGCGGAGGCCGTCACGGCCATGAGTACGGGGCCACGCTCGAGAGCTAGGCCGTTTGAAGCGGTAGTGTAATTCTGGATGTAGCCACCCGTCGTCATATACCCAACAGTGCCGTTAGCTGCGAAGAGGACGGCACCGAAGAAGACAACGAGTGGCAACTTGGTGAACAGCACAACTATCGGGCTCCTCTTTGTCGCCGTCTCCTCTTCCGCACGGTTCAACATCTCCTCGAAGACCGGTGATTCTTCCACGCCGTGGCGGATGAAGAAGCCGATCAGCACGAGGAGGATGGACAACAGGAAGCCGACGCGCCACCCCCATACCATGAAGGCGTCACCTGGGGCGATGGCGTTAAGTACGACGAGGATGCCGGAGGAGAGCAGAAGCCCCATTGGCACACCGACCTGGGGGCCAGCTCCAAATAGGCCGCGTTTGCCCCGTGGGGCGTGCTCGACGGCCATGAGTACAGCGGATCCCCACTCGCCACCGGCGGACAGTCCCTGAACGATGCGCAGGGCGATAAGCAGGATCGGCGCCCACACACCCACAGATTCGAACGTGGGGAGGATGCCGATAAGGGTAGTCGAGCCTCCCATTGCGATGAGGGTGACCATGAGCACCTTGCGGCGCCCGATCTTGTCCGAGAAATGCCCAGCTAGAAACGCTCCGAGGGGACGGAAAAGGAAGGAAATTCCGACTGTGAGAAACGACAGGATTGTTGCCAAACCGGGATCCATGGGGCCGAACATGATCTCGCGGAAGACGAGCGCTGCGACGGATGCGTAGAGGAAGTAGTCATACCACTCTATAGCTGTGCCGATGGTGGTAGCAGCAACCACGCGGCGCTGCTCATTGAGGTTTTTTCGGTGACTGGTGGTGTTGGTAGGTGTCATACCATTTTCCTTTATGTGACGGAGAACACTTGCATATTTGAAAACGATCATATACGATTCGGTCTTAATTGCAAGAGTTTGAGGAAAACTTGTGAGAACAAAGAGTTCGTATTCACTACCCCCAATCGTCGATAAGCTAGAGAAACCAGGAGACAACAGTGACCGACCTGATCCCCCGCCCCGGCAAGATTATCGCCGTGCATGTCGCGTACGAGTCGCGTGCGGCGGAACGCGGTCGGCGTCCTGAGGCCCCTAGCTACTTTCTGAAAGCCCCCAGTTCTATGACTGGCAGCGGTGAAGTTGTGCGACCTCAGGGAACCAAACTGTTAGCCTTTGAGGGGGAGATTGCGCTCATCATTGGTACGACTGCCCGGCGTGTGCCGCTCGCTGATGCGTGGGATTATGTTTCTTACGTCACTGCCTCAAATGACCTTGGTATTTACGATTACCGCCCGCAGGATAAGGGTTCCAACATCCGCTCGAAGTCCCGTGACGGGTACACGCCAGTCGGTCCTGGGCTTATTGACGCGCGCCTGGTCGATCCCACCGAGTTGCGAATTAGAACCTGGGTAAATGGCGAGCTAACGCAGGATGACACTTCCAGCGACGAAGACCTCATTTTCCCGTTACCACAGTTTGTAGCCGATCTATCACAGCACATGACGCTCGAACCCGGCGACATTATTCTGACCGGCACACCCACAGGATCCACGGTCATTAACCCAGGTGATGTTGTGGAGATTGAGGTGGATGCGCCTGCTAAGGGGCTGACATCAGGAAAGCTCACCACGGCCGTTATCGAAGGCCCAGGCGATTTCGACGAATCCCTCGGACTTTTGCCCGTATGGAATGAGAAGCAGGCAACAGACGCGTACGGCTCCAGGAAAGCCGCCGGCCTGCCGGAATCAGCAATTGCGATTCCCTCGGAGTTACGTGCGAAGCTCATGGAAACGCCGACCGCCGGCTTATCCGCGCAGCTGCGTTCCCGCGGACTCAATCAGGTGTCTATCGAAGGTGTGCGCCCGCTTCGCCCCGGTACCAAGCTTGTGGGGCCGGCGCGCACGCTGAGGTTCGTGCCCGAGCGTGAGGATCTGTTCAAGACCCACGGTGGCGGCTTTAATGCACAGAAGCAGCTGTTTGACTCTGTTGAGGGCGGTGAGGTCATCGTCATTGAAGCGCGCGGTGTATGCGAATCCGGAACGTTGGGTGACATTTTGGCCCTTCGGGCTCTGGTGAGAGGTGCCGCAGGCGTGGTCACCGACGGCGGGGTCCGCGACTCTGCAGCCGTGGCAGAGGTCGGACTACCGGTGTTCACCGTCGGTGCACACCCTGCTGTACTCGGGCGTCGGCACGTGCCGTGGGACATCGACCTCACTATCGCTTGTGGCAATGCGACCGTGGTACCTGGTGACATTATTGTCGGCGACGATGACGGCGTTATCGTCATTCCACGGGATATTGCTGAAGAAGTCGTCGACGCAGCACGTGCTAAGGAACACCAGGATGCATGGGTATTCGGGCAGGTGAAGGCCGGTGGCAGCCTCAATGGCTTGTTCCCACCAACCGGCAAGAATAAGGAATGCTACGAAACGTTCCTCGCGGATGGAGGTGACAAGTGAACGATCTGAGCAAGTCAGAACAGGTTTATCGCCACCTTCGTGAGCAAATCCGCACGAGGGAGCTCGACGCCGGGGACCGCATTGTATTGTCCACCGTCGCAGACGAGCTAGGAATGTCTGTCGTGCCAGTTCGAGAGGCCGTGCGGCAGCTCGAGGCGGAGGGTTATATCACTTATGAAACCAACGTCGGTGCACGCGTCACTCGGATGAACCGTGATGCCTACTTCGAGACAATTGAATCCCTGGCTGTCATCGAAGCGGCGGCCACCGGACTGGCTGCCCCCCACATGACAGCGGCAGATCTCGCTGAAGCAAGGTCGGTGAATGACCAGATGCGGAAGCTGCTCGAAGATTTCAAGCCCGAAGTGTTTACGGACCTGAACATGACATTCCACGGAATTCTCACCGCCAAATGCCCCAACAAACGGCTCATTCAGTTGGTGCGTAGTGAGTGGGAAAGACTCGACTACTTCCGCGTATCTACGTTTCGGTACATCCCGAAGCGGGCCGAGAGCTCCGTTGAAGAACATGCTCGCATAGTCAATCTCATTGAGGCCGGAGCTGAGCCCGGATATATCGAATCAGTCGCGCGACAACATCGCTTGACTACCTCAGACACCTACCGCCTATTGGTCAAGAGCGAAAAATAAACCTCCCACCACCAAAGAAGGAGAAGAAAAGATGGCAAGCAATCCGGCTAAGCCAACAGATCTACCGGAGATGATTCTCCACTACATAGACGGCGAGTTCGTCGAATCCCTCGACGGTGACACCTTCGATGTACTCGAGCCAGTCACCAACGAGAACTACATCAAGGCCGCCTCTGGCAAGCCAGCGGACATCGACCGCGCCGTTAAGGCTGCGACGAGGGCCTTCCGCGAGTCTGGCTGGGCCGAGATGCTCCCCCGCGAGCGCTCTCGGATTCTGCACAAGATCGCCGACATCGTCGAGACGCGTGGCGAACAGCTCGCTGCATGGGAGTCTTTTGACACTGGACTCCCGATCAAGCAGGCATCTGGTCAGGCGCGCCGCGCCGCCGAGAACTTTCGGTTCTTCGCTGACCTCATCGTCGCGCAGCGAGACGATACCTACAAGGTGCCGGGCCGTCAGATTAATTATGTGAACCGCAAGCCGATCGGCGTTGCCGGCCAGATTACCCCCTGGAACACCCCATTCATGCTGGAGAGTTGGAAGATCGCTCCAGCGCTCGCGACCGGAAACACCATCGTGCTCAAGCCCGCCGAGTTTACTCCCCTATCGGCCACGTTATGGCCCGGCATCTTCGAGGAAGCCGGCTTGCCGGAGGGCGTTTTCAATATCGTCCACGGCTTCGGTGAAGAAGGCTACGCCGGCGACTCGTTGGTCAAGCACCCTGACGTGCCGTTGATTTCCTTTACTGGTGAGTCCAAGACTGGCCAGATCATCTTCGGCAATGCAGCGCCGTACCTCAAAGGTCTGTCTATGGAGCTTGGCGGCAAGTCACCAGCTATCGTCTTCGACGATGCGGACCTCGACGAGGCGATCAACGCCACCATCTTTGGTGTGTTCTCCCTCAATGGTGAACGTTGTACTGCCGGCTCTCGCATCCTCGTCCAGCGCGGCATTTACGACGAGTTCGTCGAGCGATACGCTGCACAGGCAAAGACTGTCAAGGTGGGGCTGCCCAGCGACCCCGAGACAGAGGTTGCGGCGCTTGTCCACCCGGAGCACTACAAGAAGGTCATGAGCTACGTCGAGCTGGGCAAGCAGGAAGCACGCCTTGTTGCCGGTGGCGGTCGCCCGGCGGAGTTCCCCGAGGGCAACTTCGTCGAGCCCACCGTCTTCGCTGACGTGGATCCTTCTGCACGCATCTTCCAGGAGGAGATTTTCGGACCTGTCGTTGCCATTACCCCCTTCGACACGGATGAAGAGGCATTGGAGCTAGCCAATAACACCAATTATGGTTTGGCTGCATATGTCTGGACTGCTGACCTGAAGCGCGCCCACAATTTCGCGCAGAAGATCGACGCTGGCATGGTCTGGCTGAACTCTAACAACGTTCGGGACCTGCGCACTCCCTTCGGAGGAGTGAAGGCCTCCGGCCTAGGCCATGAGGGCGGCTACCGTTCCATCGATTTCTACACCGACCAGCAAGCGGTTCACATCAACCTGAACGAGGTGCACAACCCCGTTTTCGGTACCCCACAGGGAAAATAACCCCCACCCGCCTGACACGCACGTCAGGAGGGACCAACCCACCACCAACTACTCAAAGGAGTAATAAAAATGAGCGCTCAAGCACCAGATATCCTCCGTTGCGCCTACATGGAGATCGTTGTAACCGATCTCCAAGCATCCCGGGAATTCTACGTCGATGTCCTCGGACTCGTCGTGACAAAGGAGACAGAAAACCAGATCTACCTGCGTACATTTGAGGAATTTATCCATCATAACCTCGTCCTCACTAAGGGTGACGTTCCTGCGGTTGCTGCCTTTGGGTGGCGCGTCCGTGGCCCCGAGGACCTGGACCGTGCTGTGGCGTTCTACGAGGAGCGGGGCTGCGATGTTCGCCGCAACCCAAACGGCTTCATCGACGGCATCGGTGACTCCGTCCGCGTCCTCGACCCGCTGGGCTTCCCGTACGAGTTCTTCTACGATGTCGAGCACGTCGAGCGCCTCGCCTGGGCTTACGATGCCCATTGTCCCGGCGCACTCGTTCGACTGGACCACTTCAACCAGATCACCCCGGATGTGCCGAAGGCTGTTGCATATATGAACGACCTCGGTTTCCGCGTCACCGAGCAGATCGTTGATGAGGAAGGCACGTGCTATGCCGCGTGGATGCGCCGCAAGCCAACTGTCCACGATACCGCTATGACCGGTGGCGACGGCCCGCGGATGCACCACATCGCGTTTGCCACGCACGAGAAACACAACATCATTGCTATCTGCGATAAGCTCGGCGCACTCCGCCGCTCTGACTGCATCGAGCGCGGTCCCGGCCGTCACGGTGTGTCCAACGCCTACTACCTCTACATGCGCGATCCGGACGGCAATCGCGTTGAGGTGTACACGCAGGACTATTACACCGGCGACCCGGATAACCCGATTGTCAACTGGGACGTACACGACAACCAGCGCCGAGACTGGTGGGGCACCCCAGTCGTTCCGACTTGGTACCGTGACGGGTCCAGTGTCCTTGATCTCGACGGCAACGTGGTTGAGCTGAAGCAGCGAGAAGAAGCCTCCGAGCTCGAGGAAACGATCGGTGCTGACGGCTTCAGTTACACCCGTAAGGGCGATCTGGACAGTATGCCTGAGTGGAAGCTGGGCGAGTTCAAACTCGGCCACTCCCTATAACACCGTTGTTCACCCGTAGCTGATCGGCTGCGGGTGACTTTTTCAAGGAAAGGACTATGTAGCAATGCTCGAACCCGCAACGCTTACAAAAATTGCGGACGACCTTGCCGTGGCCGAAAAGAACCGCACTATGATACCCAGGCTTACGGCGCAGTATGCGGACATGACCGTCGAAGACTCCTACGCTGTGCAGGCCGAATGGGTTCGTCGCGGGAAGCAGGCCGGACGCCACCTTGTAGGCAGGAAAATTGGCTTAACTTCCCGCGTTATGCAGGAAGCCACGGGCATCACTGAGCCTGACTATGGTGCCATTTTCGAGGACATGATCTTTGAAAACGGAACCGAAATTGAGCACGGCCAGTTCTCCAACGTTCGCATCGAGGTGGAGCTCGCCTTCGTGTTGGAAAAAGGTCTAGAGGGCCCGAACACGACAATCTTTGATGTGCTCGATGCGACGAAGTATGTCGTTCCCGCGCTGGAGATCCTCTCCTCCCGTATAGAGATGGAGGGGAGAACAATCGTCGATACGATCGCCGATAACGCAGCTATGGGTGGAATGATCTACGGCGGTAACCCCGTGGCACCGGAGAGTATCGATCTGCGGTGGGTGTCTGCACTGCTGTACCGGAATGAAGTTCTCGAAGACACCGGCGTGGCGGCGGCTGTGCTGAATCATCCGGCAATGGGCGTTGCGTGGCTCGCCAACAAGCTGCACCAACACGGTACCGTGTTGGAACCAGGCGACCTCATTCTCGCCGGGTCCTTCACCAAACCGATGTGGGTGTATAAGGGTGACACCGTGCATGCGGACTATGGTGACTTGGGGGCGATCACATGTCGCTTCGTGTAACTCTGCCACCGACATTTGCAGAGGTGCTGGCAGGCGCTGAGGCTCCGCCAACGGGTATTTTTATAAACTCCGGATCCGCTACCAACGCAGAAATTGTCGCCTCCGCCGGTTTCGACTGGGTACTCATCGATGCCGAACACTCGCCCTATGGGTTGCCGACGGTACTTGACCTGCTGCGTACCGTTGCCGCATACCCCGTTACACCCGTGGTGCGGATTCCGGTGAACGACACGGTCCTGATTAAACAGTACCTGGATCTCGGTGCACAGAACCTTATGGTGCCGATGGTCAACACGGCTGAGGATGCTCGGCGCGCAGTCGAGGCGATGCACTATCCGCCGCGGGGCGTGCGTGGCATCGGGTCAGCGCTTGCGCGTTCCTCGCGGTTCAATGCGGTGGAGGGGTACCTGGGTAAGGCGTCGGAGACGGTGAGCCTGATTGTGCAGGTGGAGTCCGCTGCCGCAGTGGACAACGCTGCCGAAATCGCCGGGACCGATGGCGTCGACTGTGTGTTCGTTGGTCCGTCGGACTTGGCGGCATCGATGGGCTACCTGGGGGAGCAGACACATCCGAAAGTGTTGGCTGCAGTGGAGTCCGTTTTCACCTCCGTGCAGGGCATTGGGAAGCCCGTCGGAGTAAATGCCTTTAATCTCGATCAGGCGCGATCCTACCTGGATCTGGGTGCGAGCTTCGTGTGCATCGGATCCGACGTGCAACAGTTGAGCCAGGCTGTGCGTGGATTAATTGCCAGTTTTAGGAGTAGTAATGACAGTTAACATTCAGGAACTGCTAGATAAGGTAGAAAAGCGCCTTTACATCAACGGCGACTGGCGCGATGGTTCCACCGGCGAGACATTCGACGTGGAAAACCCAGCCACCGGCGAAATTATCGCGACACTTGCTTCGGCTACGTCCGACGATGCGCTGGCGGCGTTAGATGCAGCGGACACTGCGCGGCGGGAATGGGCACGCACGTCACCCCGCTCGCGATCCGATATCTTACGCCGTGGATATGAACTCGTGGCATCTCGCGCGGAGGAGTTCGCCACGCTCATGACCCTGGAGATGGGCAAACCGATCGGTGAGGCCCGTGGCGAGGTCACTTACGGCAACGAGTACCTGCGGTGGTTTTCGGAGGAAACGGTGCGTCACTACGGACGTTTCACTGCCGTGCCGGAGGGCACGTTGCGGATGATCACCACGCACAAGCCGGTAGGTCCGTGCCTGCTCATTACACCGTGGAACTTCCCGCTGGCGATGGCGACGCGTAAGGTTGCGCCCGCGATCGCCGCAGGTTGCACGATGGTGCTTAAACCTGCGAAGCTCACTCCACTGACTGTGCAGTACTTCGCGCAGACGATGATTGAAGCAGGTTTACCCGCAGGTGTGCTGAACGTGGTGTCGTCGAAATCGGCCTCTTCGATTTCGTCGCCGCTCATCGCCGACACACGGTTGCGAAAGGTATCCTTCACCGGATCGACACCGGTTGGCCGTCAGCTGATGAAGGAGGCGGCAGACAACGTGCTGCGGACTTCCATGGAGCTCGGCGGGAATGCGCCGTTCATCGTGTTCTCGGACTGTGACCTTGATGCTGCTGTCGACGGCGCAATCGCCGCAAAGATGCGTAATATCGGGGAGGCATGTACGGCGGCGAACCGCCTCATCGTGCAGGAGTCTGTGGTTGAGGAATTCGCGACCAAGTTAGCGGAGAAGATCTCCGCGATGAAAGTGGGTCCCGGTATAGACGAGTCTACGCAGGTTGGCCCCCTGGTTGAGGCGAAAGCCGTCGATCACATGGAGGCACTCGTGGAGGATGCGGTCTCGCGTGGCGCGAAGGTGCTCACCGGTGGTGAGCGCGTCGGTGGCTGCGGACACTTCTTCGCTCCAACGGTGCTTATCGACGTTCCCCGCGACGCGCGTGTGGCCACAGAGGAAATCTTCGGTCCAATCGCACCGATCTTCACGTTCACTGACGAGGAAGATGCCTGGGACTTCGCCAACACAACCGAGTACGGGCTTGCCTCGTACGTTTTCACGTCGGACACCTCCCGGCTGTTTCGCGCATCCGATAATCTTGAGTTCGGGCTCGTCGGCTTCAACTCAGGTGTCATATCGAACGCCGCTGCCCCGTTCGGTGGAGTGAAGCAATCCGGTCTCGGCCGCGAAGGCGGTGCCGAAGGCATTGAGGAATACAGCACCCTGCAATATATCGGTGTCGCTGACCCGTACTAAGGGCAATTGCAATGAGCCATGCGGGGTTCATTGCGTTTATGGGATCGGTTTTCTGTTGGCAGAAAGCGTTACACTTTACCCGGCATTGAGATGCCTCGCGATGGTGAGTACTGGCCCTTCTGAGAGCAATGATGCCGGACAGGCAGACAAGCGCGCCGAGAGTGCCAAGCCTGCCCTCTAGAGTAAGGGCCCTGCATATCCGTTCACGTTGTTTGGATGTGCGCGGACCCGCCTTTGTACTTAATAGTCATTGGCATATGTGCGGCATCGTCCGTCGCTTGGGCAATCCCCCTCCGTTTCTGCGGGCAGGAAGGCATGGCCAGTAAGCGCTACCAGTGGCCCGGTATAACTGTGCGGTGTTTCTAGCGAATTCGGTTTCCGGCACGGGAGCAACCCCGGTTCTTGTACTAGGTTGCTGAACCAGTCCCACCTGCCTTCCGCTAGCACCGCATTGGCACGTTACGTTGAATGCTGCGTAGACCCAGCAGGTTTCTAGCCGGGTTATCTTGAGCGTATCCAGCGTGAGCTCTGAGGTAGCTCTGAACGGGGGTTTGCTTTGGCTACACTGGCGCCGGTAAGCGCCTTGCACGTTGGCCTTTAGCTGTGGTCGCCAGTGAGATGGGGCCAAGCTAACACCGTGGTTAGCTCGGTCATTAGCTACGCAGGTACCCATTTCACCCCAGCCTCAGATTCGCTGAGCGTTTATCGAGCACCCGCGCGCGGGCTGAGTCCTAGTGGACGGTATCTTCCCAGACGATCTCGGGATGGCGGTTTTGGAACCGCTTGCCCAGCAGGGAGCAGGCAATAACCCACACAATCGCGGCGATGATGCCTGGAGCGGTATCTGCGGCGGAGAGGAGGACAATCACCATGAGGCCAAAGAATACGAGAACGGACCAGGCCGCAGGGGCAGCCCCGGGGACAGGGAAGATGGACTGCGCGTGTTTTTCCGGTTCTTCCTTGCGGTAGCGGATGTAGCACCAGCAGATCGCGCCCCACACCACCATAAACAGTGCTGCCGCCATCGTCGTCGCTAGAGTAAAGGCGCCGATGATGGAGTCTCCAAAGATGAGGAGGATGAGTGAGGTGAACAGGAAAGCGCAGGACAAGGTGAGGGCGGACTGCGGTACGTGCCGCTTGGATAAGCCGCCGAAGAGCTTCGGGGCGGCACCAGCGTTGGCTAGACCATAGACCATCCGGGAGGTGGAGTAGATACCAGAATTGGCGCTGGAGGCTGCGGCGGTAATCACCACGAGGTTGATCACGGACGCGGCAGCGGGCAAGCCAGTGAAGGTGAACATTGTGACGAACGGTGAGTTCTCGGGAACAATCTCGTTCCAGGGGGTAACCATCATAATTACTGACAGTGCGCCGAGGTAGAACAGCACAACACGGATTGGGATGGCGTTAACAGCCTTAGGTAGTGATTCTGTGGGGTCTTTGGTCTCACCGACTGCTGCACCGACGAGTTCAATACCGACGAATGCGAACAGGGCGATTTGGAAGCCCGTGATAAAGCCACCGAAGCCATTCGGGAAGATGCCACCGTAAGCCCACAGGTTGGATACACGGGCGGGGGTTCCGGACGGATTAACATGGCCGGTGAACAGCAAGTAGAGCCCGACAACGATGAGCGCCAGGATCGCAACGATCTTAATCATGGAAAACCAGAACTCCGCTTCACCAAAAGCCTTCACAGTCAGGGTATTCAGAAGGAATAGCACGGCGATGGTGCATACGACGGGGATTCCTGGGCTTAACTCGGGCCACCAGAACTGGAAGTACCCGGAAATAGCGATCAGATCCGCTGTACCGGAGACAATCCAGCACAGCCAGTAGGTCCAGGAGACAAGAAAGCCGCCCCACACACCCATATACCGGCCGGCCAGGTCGGAGAAGGTGTGG
>JALFAQ010000062.1 GCA_022772305.1 Corynebacterium glucuronolyticum | reverse complement strand
TCGGCGAGTTTCTTAATGGTGTGGGCGGTAGTGGGGTCGTAGCCTGCCCGGACGAGTGCTTTTTTGGACATGCCGAAAGCCTCCCCGGCGATCACCATCGCCTGCGAGAGGAGCACAGCACAATCCGTCAAAGCGGTCATGACACACACACTAAAGCAACCGGAGCATGGGTCAAGGACAATAACCCAAACCTGTGGATAACTCAGCGGGAGACAGAAAAGTTATCCACAGTTCGCAGAAAACATTAGGCCTCTGTGGGGAACCGAGCTGATAGTGCGCAGGGTTTCGATAATGTTTCGAGCAGCTGAGTGCCAGGTGCAAGTTTGATAACGATTGTGTAATTTTCAACATCTACCGCTGACGTGCGCGAAATTGCTAGGTACACTGGGGTCTCGCGTATCAATCGTAAGTAGCTAAAGGAGTGAAAATCGTATGGCAGATAATGATTTCCCGGGAAGGTCGTCGGGTTCGTACGGCCAGAACCCCTATGATCAGACCCCTGAGGGGTTTGATACTCCCGGTGATCGTGGTGCCGCCGGCGGTAGTGCTTTTCCTGCATATCCTGGCAGCAACACCTCCGCTGGATACACCGGTGGTGAATCTGCAGGTGGTGCCGGGGAATATCAGCCATTTACGTACACGGAGCCGGGTGAGGAGCTTGTGCAGTCCAATGGCACCGTAACCCCTGTCGGTGCGCTGGGGTTCGGTTTCTCGCGCTTCTTTAAGAACATCCTGCCGTGGTTGGGAGTCATCCTCCTGACGTTTGCTGTGTCCGTCGTTTTTTCGATTCCGACGCAGTTTTCTGGACTCGCAGCTTTGGCCAGCTTCGTTTCGGCTGCAAGTAGCATTATTTTCTCCTGTGCGATGCTTACCGGCGCAGTGAAGAACGTGAACAGCACAAAGGTGCCGTTCAAGGAGTTCTTTAGCAATGTGGCCTGGCTGCCGATCATTGTTGTCAGTCTCGTTTCCGGTCTGATCGGTACCTTCATCCTTGCAGGGCTGTTTTTCCTTCTTCCTGGCCCGCGGAATTTCCTTTCGGAGCTGTTCGCTCTGGATCCAACCGTACTGGAGGATCTGTCGAACCCCGGAAATCCGGAAGCGTCATCAGCTGCTTCTGAGGTATTTATGAACCTCCCCTGGGGAGGTCTCATCACGGGAATCGTTATTGTCGCCGTCCTGTACCTGCTTTTGTACCCGATTCTGAATTACTGGATGTACTACGCTGCCGATCACCGCGCAGGTATCGGGGGATCCATTTCCCAGGGCTTCAACGACGCCCTAAAGAATTACAAGAACCTTTTGGTCTTTGAGATTCTCGCGACGCTGACCGCCATCGTGATCAGCGTGTTCAGCCTCTTGATCTTGGCTCCATTTGTTGTCGCACCGATTATGATCGCCCGCGCGCTTGTCTACCGACAGATGAGCAGGGGGACGATCCCGGCAAGCGTTGTGCAGTAGCCACGTCAGCCGACGTTAACCACAGAAAATTCCGCGTTCACCACGAACGCGGAATTTTTTGTTTTTCTACATGTCTGCTTCCTGCGGGTCGAAAAGGACGAGGATGGAGGTTTCCGCATCGAGGGGAACCCAAGCGTGACCGGGCAGTCCGAAAACGTACTTTGTGACATCCGTGAGGTGCAAATCGTCGGCCGTCTTCTTCGGCAGGTACGAGGCGGTGAAGGGAACTAGTCCCTTGTCGCGACCGAACTGGGTGAGCTTGCCTGCGGCCGACGGTGGCAGCGTCGGGTTTGCCCATGCCCACGTCCATGTTCCGTGGGCAACGGTGGCAATCGGCAGGCAGCGGGCTTGGCGCGACGGTGGGAAGAGAACATGTGCGAAGTCGGGGGACAGCTGTGGCGGGGTGTTGCCCATCGCCTGCATGAGCCGTTGCTGTGCGCTCTCGCTGGGGCTTTTCGCCGCAGCGATGATCGCGTCGAGGTTGTCGTCACCGACGCCGACAATATGGCCCGCGGGGTGGACGTGGACCTGCAGCTGTGTCGGGTTGCGGTGCAGGTAGGTCGCGAGCGCGCGGGTGGCGTGGGTGGGATTGTTCATGAGGTAGGTGCCGGCATCGAGGATGGCGTCGCGCGCGGGGGAGGGAATACCGTTTGCCAGCACAACGATGGCGTCTGTGTCTGTTTGCGCCTCGTCGGTTGTCCATTTGTCGAAGGCTTTCCCGAGGGGCTTCCATACGCCACGGGATTCTGGGGTGGCAACCCGTGGCACGACGACGATGGGGCCGGCATCGAAAAGCGCGCAGGCGGCGGTGAATAGTGCGTCGTCGAGGGGCTGTGGTTCCGTTGTGGTGAGCTCCGGTATGCCGAGGCCTCGCTCAGCCACCTGCGGACATGTCCACTGCATCTGATCGCCGCTGATGGTGGCGAGGGTGAGCGCGTCGTAGTCGGTGCTGCCGTTCTTGGTGGTGACGCGCAGGAGACGTTCGTCGGGGCTGAGCTGTACCCCCACGACCTGGTTGGCGGGGATTTTCCTCCCCGCGCGTGTGATGACCCCGTCTGCGATAACCTCGTCGAGGTTGGTGGGTAGGGGTAATTGCTTGTCGACGCCTACCCGTGCCACTGGTTCCGGTTTGTTGTCTTCGTTCGGTACAAAGGTGCTCACCCGTTTAATAGTATCGAACAAGAACAAGTCTTAGGGGTGGGAAAGCCCGTACGTGGGATTTACTCCATTGCGCAGAAGGTCGAAGGTCCAGCGCACATTCTTAATGACGGCCTTTTTGGACAGGTTGGGGTACTGGTAGCCGGTGGCCTTGAGTCCTGCCTCCGCGGCGATGCTGAGGATGGTGTAGCACTCAAATTCGGAGAGATCTGTCAGGGGTGTGAGTTGGTTGAGCCCCTCGGACAAGACAGTGGACCACACCTTCGTGGTCGTCCCGTAGTCGATTGTCTCCAGGATTTGGCCGAGATGGTAGAGCGAGAGGAGAGAACTGGGGGAGTTGAGGTCTTCCTCCAGACCCTCCAAAATAATGGTTTCCACCGCGTTGAGGATGGATTCCTCTTGCTTAATGTGCTCGATAATCTTCTTCCGTATCTCCGCCAGGTGCTTTTCCAAATACCACCGCAGCGCCGAGTCACGTGATGGGAAATAATTATGGAATGTTCGTGGGGAAACGTCCGCAGCAGCCGTTACCCGCGCTACAGTGAGTTTATCGATGCCGTCAATAAGAGCAATTCTTACAGCACATTCAGCAATGAGTTCTTTCGTGGCCGCTTTTTTCGTCTCTCTCAAACCGTTCATAGCAATTAGCTAGTTTAGCGTGGAAAAACGAAATGGTAAACCGGCCGGTATCGACCAAGGTTAATGGATTGATTATAACCGTTACGCAATTGAGGTTATTAATCTGCTACCAGCGTCTCCAGCTCAAACTCCGGGTGCTCCTTCTCAATGAACTGAAGCCTCCACTTATCTCCAAACAGTGCGATAAGTTCACCGTCTGTACGCGTGAAGATTTCCACGCCACGCTGCTTGCGGAGCTCCTCGGCAGTCTCCGGGGTCGTCTTGCGGGCCACGGAGTAGGGCACCGGCTCGGTCACCGTCTCCACGTTGTACTCGTTTTCCATGCGGGCCTGCATCACTTCGAACTGCATCGGGCCGACAGCCGCCATGACGGGGTTCGCCTCGCCACGGGCATCGTTCTTGAGAATTTGCACCACGCCCTCGGAATCGAGCTGCTCCAATCCTTTGCGGAACTGCTTGTACTTGCCGAGCGACTTGGCGCGCAGCGTGCAGAAGTGCTCCGGCGCGAACTGGGGCATGGGCGGGAACTGTACTTTCTTGCCCGCGTAGATGGTGTCACCGGGGGCAAGGGAACCGGCGTTGACAAGGCCAACAATGTCGCCTGGGAAGGCAGACTCCACTGTCTCGCGCGAGCGGCCGAACACGGTCAGTGCGTATTTGGTGGAGAAGCTGCGGCCGGACTGCGCGTGGGTGACCTGCATCCCGCGCTCGAACTCACCGGAGACGACGCGCATGAAGGCGAGGGTGTCGCGGTGCTTTTTATCCATACCTGCCTGGACCTTGAACACAACGCCGGAGAAGGGGTCATCCACCTCGCGGGTTTCGTCCATAGCTGTGGTTGATTCCGCCACTGCTTGCGGGTCGGAGTCGCGCGGGTGCGGGCGCGGTGCCAAGGCGCACAACGCATCGAGAATCTGGTGGACGCCGAAGTTCAGCATCGCTGAGGCAAAGATCATGGGGGAGGTCGTGCAGTCGAGGAAGAGATCCTCGTCGTGGATAGCGCCATCCATAGCCAGAAGTTCTGCTTCTTCCACGGCACGTGACCAGTCGTCAGGCTCCTTTTCCTCTGCTTCTTCAGGACTGTAGTGCTCCTCGGGAGCGATGGTGGACCCGCCGGCGGTGCGCAGGAAGTGGATGTACTCCTCGGGTTCACCGTCGAGGGATAGGCGAGCAAGCCCTTTGAAATCGCCTGCCTCGCCTACCGGCCAGAACAGGGGCGTGGGCTGCAGGCCGATCTCGTCGACGATCTCGTCGACAAGCTCGAGAGGTTGCTTACCGGGGCGGTCCCACTTGTTGACCACGGTGATGATCGGCAACCCTCGGGCCTTACACACGCGGAAGAGCTTGAGCGTTTGGGGCTCGAGCCCCTTCGCACCGTCGATAAGCATGACAGCAGCGTCGACGGCGGTGAGAACACGGTACGTATCCTCCGAAAAGTCGGCGTGACCGGGCGTGTCGACGAGGTTAATCATGTACGGCTTACCCTCGTGGCCCTCCGGCTTGTATTCAAACTGCAGCGCCGAGGAGGCGATGGAAATGCCGCGGTCTTTTTCCATCTCCATCCAGTCACTCACCGTCGCCTTACGGCCGGCCTTGCCGTGAACGGCACCGGCCTCGGCGATGACGTGGGCGTGGAGCGCCAGCGCCTCCGTGAGCGTGGATTTACCAGCGTCGGGGTGCGCAATAACGGCGAACGTGCGGCGGCGGGAAGCCTCAGACAGGATGGATTGATTCATGGGACATAAGGCTACCCGCAACACGCCCCACAGACGGAATCACATAAATCCTCCCTCATAGCATCGGAGCGTACAGTTTGAAACCGGGGTTAATAGCGGTCAAACTATATACTTTCGTGTGATGGGGCTTACAATTAAAGAAGAAAAACAGAATAGAAAGGAATGCGATGACACAGGTATCGCATGCGGATTCACACAAGGTGGATATCGAGGACTACGTCTCAGACTCACCGCAGATCCCCAAAGAAAAGGAGCCACCGAAGGATCGCACCCACTGGCTCTATATCGGGGTGATCGTCGCCGTCGTCGGCGGTATCGCCCTTGGCATTGTGGCGCCCGACGTGGCTGCCATGTTCAAGCCGCTCGGCACGCTTTTTGTCAAGCTCATTACCATGATTATTCCGCCGATCATCTTCTGCACGATCGTGCTGGGAATCGGCTCGGTGCGTGCCGCCGCGAGTGTGGGAAAAGCAGGTGGCCTGGCGCTTATTTACTTCATTACCATGTCCACCTTCGCCCTCGGCGTGGGGCTTCTCGTGGGCAATATCATTGAGCCCGGTTCCGGCATGAAGATTGAGCCGAGCGAGGAAGCTGCAGAGGCGGCAGCCGCAAAGGCTGCGGAAGGCACGGGCAGTGGCCTGTGGCAGATGATTTCGGACATCATCCCGGATACGCTGTTTTCCGCCTTCACCTCGGGTTCTGTACTCCAGGTATTGTTTATCGCCTTGCTGTTTGGCTTTGCCGTGCAGTCCATGGGACAGGCCGGACAGCCCATTCTCAACTTTGTTGGGCACCTGCAAAAAGTCGTCTTCAAACTCTTGACGATGATCCTCTGGCTCGCCCCCGTCGGTGCCTTCGGCGCCATGGCAGGCGTTGTCGGCTCCACCGGCCTCAATGCGGTTAAGCAGCTCGCCATCCTCATGGTGGCCTTCTACATTACGTGTTTCCTCTTCATCTTCATTGTCCTCGGTGCCGTGCTGTTCACCTTCACCCGGCAGAACATTTTCCGCCTGGCAAAATACCTGGGACACGAATACCTGCTCATCGTGGCGACGAGCTCGTCCGAGTCCGCGCTACCCAACCTCATGCGCAAGATGGAGCACGCGGGCGTGGAGCGCTCCACCGTCGGCATCGTTGTGCCCACCGGGTACTCTTTCAACCTCGACGGCACCGCGATTTACCTCACAATGAGCGCCATCTTCATTTCCGATGCCATGCACATGCCGATGTCCCTCAACGAGCAGATTGGTCTCCTCGTCTTCATGATCATCGCCTCCAAGGGTGCCGCCGGTGTGTCCGGTGCGGGCATCGCTGTGTTGTCGGCTGGCCTGCAGTCCCACTCGCCGCAGCTGCTTTCCGGAGTGCCGGTACTACTCGGCATCGATAAGTTCATGTCGGAGGCCCGCGCGCTGACCAACTTCTCCGGTAACGCCGTCGCCACCATTCTCGTGGGCAAGTGGACGGGTACCGCGGACCTCAACCGTGTCCATGATGTGCTCGCCGGCAAACTCCCGTACAAGGAGACCGACGAGGATTCCCGCGTGGATATGCGCCGTCCGGATGTGGAAAACCCCGCAACCCACACCCTGTCGCCGACTCCACAGGTCAACCTCAAGCACTACGAGAACTAACCGCCTCGTCTTGCTATCACCGGGCGCCGTTGTGGCGCCCGGTTTTCGTATGAAAAACCGGGTACCCGCTGGTACCCGGTCATTGTTGAGGTGAGAGGGGAGGTATTACTCCTCGTCCTCGGAGGCCGCCTCGGCCTCCTCAGAAGGCTCAGCGCCGCCGGCCTCAGCCTCAGCAGCAGCTTCCTCAATCTCTTCCTCTTCCTGAGGCTCCACGATGTTGATGATGAGGAGGTCCTCCTCGTCGACAAGCGTGGCACCTTCCTCAAGGGCGATGTCCGCAGCAGTGATCTGGGAACCAACCTCGAGGCCCTCGACGGAAACGGTGAGCTCGTCCGGAATGGAGAGCACGTCGCACTCGATGCGCAGGGTGTCGACCTCCTGGAACACGAGGGAGCCAGGTGCAGCTTCGCCCTCGTAGACAACCGGAACCTCAACCTCAACCTTCTCGCCACGCTTAATGGCGAGGAGGTCGACGTGGTCGATCTCGAGGGAGAGGACGTTCTGGTCGATGTGCTTGATCAGGGTGAGGTGCTTCTCGCCCTCGATGTCCACGTCAACGACGGCGTTGGTGCCGTGGTTGCGGACGATGGAGGTGAGATCCAGGCGGTCGGTGGTGAAGTGTACCGGCTCGGTGTCCTTGGAGTAGATCACACCGGGGACGAGGCCTGCGCGACGTGCGCGACGGGCAGCGCCCTTGCCAAATTCGTTGCGGGGATTGGCAGTGAGATCCAGGGCCTTGTGTGCCATGAAAAATTCTCCTTGAAAAAGTCGTAAATATGTACCATCTCCGCGAGGAATGAAAAAACCTGCGAAGACTTTTCTCGTCGAGTCTTCGCAGGTTACACACTCTGCTCATCGCGTCGATAACGGCTGTTTACCACAGCCCTCGCCGAGACGAGCGAAATTCTACCACACTACCAGCGGCGGACAAACTCCCTGACGCGGTTGACGCCCGTGACCACCTTGTCGGAAATGCGATCCTGGAGGGAATCGCCGAGCAGGTGCTCGGACAGGTGCCAGCCGGACAGGCCGTTGAGGCCACCGCCCGGCCACGTTGCCGCCCCGATGAGGTAGAGGTCGTTGACCGGTGTCTTGTATGTTGAGCCGCCGAGCCACGGGCGGAACAGGAACATCTGGCGGATGTGGTGCGAGCCGCCCACGGAATCGCCGTTGACGAGGTTCGGGTTGTGGCGCTGCAGGTCAAGCGGGGAGCGGACGTCGCGGGCGACGATGTGGTCCTTCAAGCCAGGTGCGTACTCTTCTAGCTTGTCGACGACTCGGTCGGCGTAGGCTTCCTTCATATCGTCCCAGCTACCCGGGGTAATTTCGCCCTTCGAGTCGCTGGTCGGCTCGAACGGCAGGCACCGCACCTGCACCCACAGGACGTGGGTGCCCTCGGGCGCGCGGGTCGGGTCGGTCGCCGTTGGCTGGCCGACGATGAGCGTCGGGCTATCCGGCAGGATGCCCTGGATGGCCTGCGTGTACGTGCGGGACATGTCATCCACGTACGGTCCAATGTGGACATACTGGAAGTCCTGGATCTCTTCGCCAGCGGCCCACGGTGCCGGAGCATCGAGTGCGAGGTGCACCATCATCGTCGCAGGGCCGTACTGGTAGCGGGCGGCCTTCGAGCGGACATTGTGATCGATGGCGCTGGACTTGCCCAGCAGGTCGTTGTAGAGGGCGTTGGGGCCGGTGCCGGCGATGACCGCCTCACGAGCTTCGATGACCTCGCCGTTGGCGAGCTTCACGCCGGTGGCCTTTTGCCCCTCGGTGAGGATTTCCACCACTTCGGCATCGGTGGTGACCACACCGCCGAACTCCTTAATGAGTGCCACGAGCGCATTAATGAGGTTCTGGGCACCACCCTTCGCCAGCGTCATGCCGTTTTCCATATCGGCAAACGTCTCCATGAACGGGAACATGGCACCGGCGGACACCTCCGGGCCGTAATCCATGTGCAGGCCCCACGTGGAGATGAGGGCCTTCATCTCCTTGGTGTGGAAGTACTGTTCGCCGAGCTCACGGGTAGAGCTCAGCACAATCTGTGCTACCTCCATGAACTTGTTGAAGCCCACCTTGGTGATTCCGGAGGTCAAAAGGCTCACGGTTTCTGCCGTCGGCATCGGGGCGCTGTATAGAGGGAACATCGCCTTGTTGAAGATCTTGTACTCGCTGTAGAGCTCATCGAATCCGCGGAGGTCCTCCGGGGAATGCTCGCGTAGGCCGGCGCGGGTCTTTTCGATGTCGCCGTAGACCTTGATGGCCTTACCATCGGGGAACACGTTGCAATACGGCTTGGTGGTGTGTGCTGGCTCGAAACCGAGCTTGCGGAGCTTGTCCTTCCACTTTTCGTAGCCTGGGTTGGCGAGGAACAGGTTGAGGTTCGTGGCGTAGAGATCCGCCTCGATGCCTTCGCCGAGGATTTCTGTGGACTGGAGGGCGCCGCCGACCTGATCGTTGCGCTCCAGTACTTGCACGTCTCGACCGGACTCCGCGAGGTTGGCCGCTGCCACCAGGGCGTTAATGCCACCGCCGATAATTACAAAATCGCGTGTTGTCATAGTTCCAGACTACCAATTATTAGCCCCCTGCATCGGGGACAGTTTTTTCGCGAAACAATTTTTAGCCTGTGGAAAACGACGGTTATCCACTATCCACAGGTTTCGGAACGATCACCCGGACGCGGGAGACACACGTACGAACACGGCCCTAGGGTGCAGGGCATGAACCGCTTACCAACGGGCTTGTCGTTCTTCCGACGCATCCATGAGATGGCAGATGGAAACTCCGATGTAGCCGCCACGCTCGCACGGGAGCTTGGGTGTACTACCCGCACCGTGGGCTCGTGGATCGCAACCGCCAACAACTAGGTTGATATCGATGCTGAGACGGCGTGCGCAGTCGCCATCATTTCCCGAGCCATGAACAAATTCCAGGAGCCGGAAGCGGTGCGCGCTGCACTGGTGGCAGCTGTTGTCGGCAGATTAACCTGCGACCAGCTCAAAACCCAAAGCCGACGAAGTCGTCCACGCGACAACACCCAAAAACCACGCACGAGTCTTACCTTTTCCACCATGGCTGCCGGCACTGGAGATGTACCGACTGTAGGCGCTGGTACGCAAGCACTGGTCGACCGGCGAGGACGCACAAAACATGACAGAGTCGTTGCGCAACTGAATCGGATTGCTGCACCTATTGGCGTCGAAAAGCGAAGAAGTGACCGACTCCTGGGACATCACCCTGACACCGGCCTTTCCCATCGCCCTGCCTGGGTCGAAAAGCATTGGTGACGGGAAGTTCGTCACCACCTCCGGCGACATTTTTCTCGGCGAAGACATCGCCAACAGCCGTTTTTCCAACTACGGTTACACCGTTATTTACGATGGCGACGGCAACATCGGCTGTTGCTACCTTCTCAAAGCCAACCGCTTCGCCTCAAACAGCTCCGCGTAGCGCTCGCGATCGACCAGATCTTCTGCTCCCACGACACCTGTACGAAACTCGCAGCTTTTAGCCAAGGCCACCACGTCTGGCCTTACATAGCGGGAGGTGAGACAACCACCGACAACATCGTGCTCGCCTGCAGACCCCACAACCTCCTCAACGACGACGACCGCTGCATCAACGGCACCCCGGGAACGGAGCAATCGGGGCGGGCCATCATCGAGGCTGAGCTGGGGCTCACCAGCTAACGCTTAGAGGAGGCAGACAGGTGCACGCATGAAAAAGGCCTTGCGGGATAGCCCGCAAGGCCCATAAGGCGTGCCTAGATTAGGCCTGGCCCTCAAACAGCGTGGTGACCGAGCCGTTTTCGAAGATCTCGTGAATCGTCCGCGCCAACAACGGGGCGATCGGGAGAACCGTCAGATTATCCCAGCCTTCGGTGTTCTGCGGCAGGGTATCGGTCGTGATGATCTCGCGTGCACCGCAGGCGTTGAGGCGCTCGCGGGCCGGACCCGAGAACACACCGTGGGTGCAGGCGATGATGACATCCTTGGCGCCAGCTTCCTTCAACACACCAACGGCGCCTGCGATGGTGCCGCCGGTGTCGATCATGTCGTCAAGAAGCACACAGGTGTGACCTGCAACGTCACCGACAACGCGGTTGGCAACGACCTGGTTGGCGACATCGACGGAACGAGTCTTGTGAACGAAAGCGAGCGGGAGATCGCCGAGGGTGTTGGCCCACTTCTCAGCGGTCTTCACACGGCCGGCATCCGGGGACACGACAACGGTGTCAGCCATGTCGTAGTTCTTCTTGATGTAGTCGGTGAGGATCGGCATGGCGTGCATGTGATCCACCGGGCCGTCGAAGAAGCCCTGAATCTGGTCGGTGTGGAGGTCGACGGCAACGATGCGGTCGGCGCCCGCAACCTTGAGGAGGTCTGCGATGAGGCGGGCAGAGATGGGTTCGCGGCCACGGTGCTTCTTGTCCTGGCGAGCGTAGGGGTAGAAGGGCACGATCGCGGTGATGCGCTTTGCAGAGCCACGCTTCAGCGCATCGATCATGATGAGCTGTTCCATGACGTTCTTGTTCATGGGCTGCGTGTGCGACTGGATTACGAATGCATCGGAGCCTCGGACGGATTCCTCGAAGCGGATGAAGATCTCACCGTTGGCGAAGTCGCGTGCGGTCGTTGGGGTGAGCTCGATGCCGAGCTCCTCGGCCACTGCTTCGCCGAGGGCGGGGTTGCCGCGGCCCGAGAATAGCATCAGTGCTTTTTTGTTGTCTCTCCAGTTGGAACCGGACATGGTCTTGGGGGGTTGCCTTCCTCGTTAGTTTTCTGCGTTGCGTGCGTTGGCACGTGCGGCAGCTTCGGCGGCTGGGGTGCCGGGTCGTTTGGCCTGCACCCAACCTTCGATATTTCGTTGTTTGCCACCGGAGACCACGAGGGCCCCTGCTGGCACGTCTTCCTTGATTACTGTACCCGCACCGGAATACACGCCGTCACCCACGTTGACTGGTGCGACGAACATGGTGTCGGAGCCGGTTCGAACGTGGTCACCGACGGTGGTGTGGTGCTTGTTGACACCGTCGTAGTTGACGAAGACGCTGGAGGCTCCGATGTTGGAGAACTTGCCCACGGTTGCGTCACCGATGTAGGTCAGGTGTGGCACCTTCGAGCCTTCGCCGATGGTGGCCTTCTTGGCTTCGGTGAATCCACCGAGCTTGGCATCCTTGCCCAGGTCGGTGCCGGGGCGGATGTAGGTGAAGGGGCCGACGTTGGCACCGGGGCCGATGTGGGAATCGAAGCCGTGGGTACGGACAACGGAGGCGCCCTCGTCGATGGTCATGTTGGTGAGGGTGGAGTCAGGGCCGATCTCGCAGTTGTCGGCAATGCTCGTTGTGCCGCGCAGCTGGGTGCCCGGGTAGATGGTGACGTCGCGGCCGATGGTGACGTCGGCATCAATGAAGGTGGTGTCGGGGTCGATGAGGGTGGCGCCGTCACGCATGGCCTGCTCGCAGCGACGAAGGTTGAATTCCTTGTTCATCGCTGCGAGCTGGACGCGGTCGTTGACGCCCGCCACGAGGAGGGCATCGTCGAGGTAGAAGGCGTGCGCGTCGTTGGTTTGCCCAACGACATCGGTGAGGTATAGCTCGCCCTGCGCGTTGTTGGTGTCTAGCTTGTCGACGGCTCCCCGGAGCAATGCTGCATCGAACGCATAGACTCCGGAGTTCACCTCGTTGACGAGTCGCTCTTCGTCGGTAGCGTCCTTTTCCTCAACGATGCGGTCGACGGAGCCGTCGGCAAGCCGGAGGATGCGACCGTAACCGTGCGGATTGGGGGCCGTTGTGGTGACGACGGTGGCACCGGAGGTGTGAGCCTCGTTGAGGGCGGCCAGGGTAACGGTGTCCAACAGGGGAACATCGGAGGTGGTGACGATGACGGTGCCGGTGAAGTCGTCGGGAAGTGCGGTCAGTCCGATGCGTACGGCATCGCCGGTGCCATTTTGCTCTTCCTGTACGACGGTTGTCGTGGGGATGCCGATGGTGGCGATGGCTTCCTCCACCTGGTCGCGGCCGTGACCGATGACGGTGATGAGGTGAGCGGGGTGGAGCCCGTTGGCGGCGTGGAGTGCGTGGGACAGCATGCTGCGTCCCCCGACCTCGTGAAGCATCTTCGGACGTGCGGACTTCATGCGGGTGCCTTGCCCGGCGGCAAGAATAATCACGGCGGTCTGTGTCACTGTGCGCCTTTCGTCTTGGTATATAACAAAATCCCCCCTATTGTACGACGCTAAATGTTGGTGAATGGATTAGTCCAACATCTGGAGGTACCCCAGCCCAGATTAAGGCGGCGGTAACTCGAAAATCGAAGAAAAGGTCTAAACTGTGTTGTAGTTATGGGACGCATGGAAAAAGACATGAGACACGTAGGTGGCACCGGCGGTCAAGCAGATGATTCTGCCCCCGCCGGTAAAGCCCTGTTCTCTCGTCGCTCGGTCCTGAAAACACTGGGGGCGCTGCCGCTCGTGGGGTTGGCCGGGTGTACTCCCCAGGTACGTGGCTATGGGGGAGAGCCACGCGAACTGCCAATTCCACCGTTGGCGGAGCCGGAGATTCGCGATGGCGTGGAGTGGACGACCATCGAGGCGCAGGCCGGCATGACCAATATTCTTCCCGACGTACAAACGCCGACGTGGGGGTTCAACGGATCGTTTTTGGGTCCCACGATGCGCTTCAAGCAGGGCCACAAAGTGGGTGTCAAGGTGATCAACTCGTTGGATGAGATGACCACCGTCCACTGGCACGGCATGATCGTGCCCGGCGAATGCGATGGCGGTCCGCACCTTCCCATTGAGCCGGGTGAGACGTGGGAGCCGTCGTGGGAGGTTGTCAATCCCGCGAGCACGGTGTGGTATCACCCGCACCCGCACGGCGTGACCGGTTTGCACGCCTACCGGGGGCTGGCGGGGATGATCATCATCGATGATGACAACCCAGCTGCGGAAAAACTGCCGAATGAATACGGTGTCGATGACATCCCGTTGGTGTTGATGGATATTCGCTTCAACGAGGATGGCACTCGCGATGAGACGGATTTGCCGGATCTCGGCCTGTTGGGGGATGTGCCACTTGTCAACGGGATCACCAATGCCCATTTCACGGCGAAGCGGCGCCGCACCCGGTTCCGTATTTTGGACGGGTCGACGATGCGCATGTTCAACCTGGAGCTGACCAAAAAGAAGAAGTTCACGGTGATTGCTTCTGATGGCGGCTACCTGAATAACCCCATGCCCGTTGAGCGAATTCCGATGAGCCCCGGTGAGCGCGTGGAGGTGGTGCTCGACCTGGAACCGGGCGAAGAGGTGGAGCTGAAGGCGACACCGTTCCCGGACAAGCTGGATGTGCCCGATGACGAGGGAACCCCAGATTTCGGGTTGAAGGATGCGTATACGCTCCTCACCATTACGGGTCCGGCAGAAGATGCGCCGATGCCCGGCGAACTGCCGCGCGACATGAATCCGAGCGCAGAGGAGGTGCCGGATCTGTCCGGTGCCCCGACGCGTGAGTTCGGGTTGAAGGGGTTCCGTATCAACGATGAAGTCATGGATATGCAGCGGGTGGATTTTACCGTGGATCATGGCGATTGGGAGGTGTGGACCTTCTCCAATTACGACACAGACTGGCTGCACAATATGCACGTGCATGATACGCAGTTCAGGATATTGTCGTTGAAAAACACGAAGTCGCTTGTGATGACGCGTGGCTGGAAGGACACCATTCTGCTGCCACCGAATGCGTACGCGAAGGTGGCTGTGCGGTTTACGCAGAAGTACACGTCGACGAGGTGGCCGTATATGTATCACTGCCACATGCTGTACCACGAGGATATGGGCATGATGGGGCAGTTCCTGGTTACGAAGCCGGGTGAGCTTCCCGATCCCGTAATGGGCAATGGCGATGAGGGGAACTCTGAGGTTGCGGCTCGTACGGGGCAGTCGGATTACGCACGCCACCGCCACTAACGGATAGCGCGCAAAAAGAGGCAAAAAAGAATAATGAGACCCTGCTCAAATCAAAAAGCAGGGTCTCATTATTCGCTTCCCCGCCAGGACTCGAACCTAGAATGTCGGTACCAAAAACCGAAGTGTTGCCATTACACCACGGGGAACTGCAGTGCTAATAAACTTTACAACATCGGGTCGGGGGAACGCACATCGCCTGCTGGTAGCTAACCTACGGCGTAGTAAAACGGCTATGATTTATGGCATGGCACGAAAACGGATGACAGGTGAGCAACGGCGCGAGCAGCTCCTCAGCATTGGATTGTCGCTGTTTTCTGAGCGGGGGTTGGAGGGCACCTCGATGGAGGAGATTTCCTCCCGCGCGAACGTGAGTAAACCTGTTGTCTACGAGCATTTCGGTTCCAAGGAGAAGCTGTACGCGGAGGTCGTCAAACGGGAGGTGACGCGCCTGCGGGAGCTTACTGAGGGAGCCATGGTTGAAGGTAGTTCTCGGTACCGTATTGAAAAGGTGACGCTGACGTTGCTTAGCTATGTGGATGAGCATCCGGATGGCTTCCGGATCCTCGTGCGGGATGTCCCGTTGGAGGAGGAGAAGAGCTTTTCCACCCTGTTGGGAGAAGTCACCAATCGTGCATCGGCGTATCTGGCTGAGGCTTTCCGGCGAACGAACCTGGATCCGGCGTTCGCGGCCCTGTATGCGCAGGCTCTCGTGGGGATGATCTCGGGGACGGCGCAATGGTGGCTGGATGTGCGCGAACCGGAGAAAGAAGTGGTGGCAGCCCATATCGTGAACCTGTGTTGGAACGGGTTGAAGGATATGGAGACCGCGCCGACGCTCAAGCTTTTGAAGTCTGATACGAAGAGTGGCGAAGGCCATATTTCGGCACCGGATGCTGCCGTCTAGTGCGTAAGCTGTGTTGTCGCGCGTATAGTGGCTTGGTTGCCGGATTGTAGAAGGGGAGTTGTAGCTGTGCCGACGCTGAGCGGAGTGTTGTCCGTTGCCGGGAAGGATCGGGCGATTGCGGGGGCGGTGAAAAACATTGGGGAGGAGACTCTTCATGTGACGGCCCCTGATGAGGTGCGCCCGTGGCTCGTTGGTGCATTGTCGGCTCATGTTCCGTTGCTGGTTGTGACGGCTAGTGGTCGGGAGGCTGAGGATCTGACAGCGGAGCTTGCCGCGATGGTGGGGGACAAGGCGATGTATTTCCCGTCGTGGGAAACGCTGCCACACGAGAGGCTGAGTCCGGGTGTGGATATCATCGGCGCGCAAGCGAAGGTTCTTCATCACCTGGATTCGCTCGACGTGGTGGTCACGGCTGCCCGCGGGTTGGCGCAGCCGTTTGTCAGTGAGGTGACGGGTAGGAATCCGGTCCGGCTTACGGTGGGGGAGGACTATCCGTTTGAGGAGCTTATCGACGCCCTTGTGTTCCGGTCGTACACGCGCGTCGACCTCGTTGCTGCTCGCGGTGAGTTCGCTGTCCGTGGCGGCATTATCGATATTTTCCCCACGACGGCGAATAACCCGGTGCGTGTGGAGTTTTGGGGCGATGAGATCACCGAGATCACCACGTTCGCGGTCGCCGATCAGCGCACCTACCCCGATGGCGGGCTCGACGCGGTGGAGCTGTACCCGGCGCGCGCCCTGCCCATTACTGAGGAGATTAAGAACAAGGCTGCAGAGCTGGCACGCGCCTACGGAGGGAACCAGGCGCTTGCCCAGATCCTGGGGAAGGTGGCCGAGGGGATCTCCACCGATGGGATGGAAACCCTCATACCTGTACTGACAGACTCGCCGCTTGTCACGCTCGTCGACAAGCTTCCCGAAAACGCGCACGTCCTCCTCGTCGATCCGGAGCGCATCCGGACGCGCGTGGGGGATTTGAAGGCCACCGATACCGAATTCTTGGAAGCGGGATGGGAGCTGGCCGCGATGGGTGGCACGGGTCCTGTTGACCACAAGGACCTGGATCTGGAGCCGTCGAGCTACCGGTCGCTGGAATCCATCGAGGTCTCCGCTCGCGAGTCCGGCCACCCCGTGTGGACGCTGACCCCTCCTGGGATCATGACCGGTGACGATGCGGAAACGCTGCCGCTTACCTTTGCCGACCCCGTGCGTCCGCGTGGCGATGAGAAGAAGATCTCCCAGCTTATGTCCCAGTTGCTCGCGCACACGCTGGCCGGCGGGGCCGCAGTCTATGTCTCGCCACAAAAGGCGAACTGCGCGCGCTTTGCGGACAAGCTCCACGAGCGGGGAATTGCCAACATTCGGGGCACCGACTCCATGCGTCCCAAGGCCGGTGCGGTCACCATTTACCAAGCGTTTTCCCACAACGGGGTGGTGTTCAACCCCGCAGGCAGCGATACCCCGTTGGTGGTCGTGACGGAAACGGATGTGACGGGCAACCGGGTCGGTGATATCGCGGGAGCCAAGCGTCGAAAAGCAAAGAAGCGCAACCGAGTTGACCCGTTGGCTCTCACCGCCGGCGATTACGTCGTTCACGAGACACACGGCATCGGCAGGTTCGTGAAGATGACCGAGCGCGAGGTGCGCACTGGAGATGACACCTCGCGGCGCGAGTACATCGTGCTTGAGTACGCGCCGAGCAGGCGCGGTGGCCCACCAGACCAGCTCTATGTCCCCATGGATTCGCTGGATCTGCTCAGCAAGTATGTGGGCGGGGAGAAGCCTGCGGTGTCCAAGATGGGCGGCGCGGACTGGAAGAGGACGAAGAAGAAGGCCCGCGGCGCGGTCAAGGAGATCGCCGCGGAGCTCGTCGATCTGTACGCCAAGCGTCGTGCCGCGCCGGGGCACGCCTTTGCGCCGGATTCGCCGTGGCAGACGGAGATGGAGGATAGCTTCCCCTACGTCGAGACGGAAGATCAGATGCTGGCCATCGATGCGGTGAAGCATGACATGGAGCAACCGGTGCCGATGGACCGCGTCATCATCGGTGATGTGGGCTACGGTAAGACGGAGGTCGCCGTGCGCGCAGCATTCAAGGCTGTCCAGGATGGCAAGCAGGTCGCTGTTCTTGTTCCCACGACGCTGCTTGCGCAGCAGCACGAGGCCACCTTCCGGGAGCGGATGGACGGCTTCGGCGTGACCATCCGCCAGCTGTCGCGCTTCACCCCGGAGAAGGAGTCGCGCGAGATCCTAAAGGGGCTTGTCGACGGCTCCGTGGACATCGTCATCGGAACGCACCGTCTCCTCCAAACCGGTGTTCAGTGGAAGGACTTGGGGCTCGTCATTGTGGATGAGGAGCAGCGCTTCGGCGTGGAACACAAGGAACACATTAAGGCCCTGCGTGCCCATGTCGACGTGCTGACTATGTCCGCCACGCCGATTCCGCGCACGCTGGAAATGAGCATGTCCGGCATTCGGGAGATGACGACGATTCTCACCCCGCCCCAGGACCGGCGACCGGTGCTCACCTACGTCGGTGCGCAGGAAGATAAGCAAGTGGCAGCGGCCATCCGCCGTGAGCTGTTGCGCGATGGCCAGGTGTTCTACGTCCACAACAGGGTGAAATCCATCGAGGAGCGTGCCCGCCAGCTGCGTGAGCTCGTCCCCGAGGCGCGCATTGTCGTGGCCCACGGACAAATGAGCGAGGAGCAGCTGGAAAAGACGGTGCAGGGCTTCTGGGACCGTGAATTCGATGTGCTCGTGTGCACCACCATTGTGGAAACCGGGTTGGATATCGCCAACGCGAACACACTCATCGTCGAAAATGCCCACCACATGGGGCTGTCCCAGCTGCACCAGCTGCGTGGTCGCGTGGGACGCTCGCGAGAACGCGCCTACGCCTACTTCCTCTACCCCAAGGGACAGATCCTCACCGAGACTTCCTACGAGCGCCTGACCACCATTGCCCAAAACAACGACATGGGCGCTGGCATGGCCGTGGCGATGAAAGACCTGGAGATGCGTGGCGCCGGCAATGTTCTCGGCGCGGAGCAATCCGGTCATATCGCCGGAGTCGGCTTCGACCTGTACATGCGACTCGTGGAGGAAGCGGTCGAGGCCTTCCGCGCCTTGGCGGATGGCAAGCCACTGGATGCCACGGATCAGCAGCCTGCGGAGATCCGTGTCGATCTGCCCGTCGACTCGCACATCCCCGACGATTACATCGCCTCCGAGCGGCTCCGCCTGGAGATCTACCGCAAGCTGGCGGCCAGCCGAACCGAGGATGACCTTAGCCACGTCGTCGAGGAAATGTCCGATCGCTACGGTCCCATCCCGGAGCCGGTCCTTCGTCTGCTCAGCGTTACTCGCTTGCGTCATTTGGCGCGCCGGGCGGGGATCGTCGATATTTCGCTCCAGGGCACGCGTGTGAAGCTGCACCCGGTGGAGCTACCGGATTCCAAGCAGGTGCGACTCAAGCGTGTGTACCCGGGGTCGTCCTACCGGCCTGCGGCGAAGGCCGTGCAGGTCAAGGTGCCGAAATCGGGTGCCGGCCGGGTGAATGACAAGGAACTGCGAGATACCGAACTTGTGCAGTGGGTCGCCGATGTCATCGCCTCGTTGTGTGACCAGGACGAGGTGGATGTGACCGGCTCGTATGGAGACAAACAACAAAAGAAGAAAAAGGTTATTTCCGTCGGTGGTGGGAGTAAACGCAACTCCTAGATGGTGGTTTAGACTATTCCCATGGCTGTGCTTCTGCTTGATCCCAGGTTCCCCGATGTCCTGCCGCTTTCTGTGGCGAAGATGGAGGGGACGAAGGCGACGTACACCGCTGAGGTGCCGGTGAGTGTGCGCTGGGCGCTGTGCGATTCCTTCCCCACGGTCAGTGATGAGGAGGCAGAGCTCCTTGTCACCACTGATCTGTCTGGAAGCGAAGCGAAAAAGTGGCTCGCTGCCGGTCACGAACTGTTCCAGGTTCCGACGGCGAAGCTGCGTTACCCGGAGGTGACAGAGGCAGCCGATGTTATGCGTGCCGCCCGCACGCGTGGCGAGTGGGAAGCAGGGCAGACCCACGAATCGCTGCTTCCCTATCTGAAAGAGGAGACCGCGGAATTTATCGAAGCGGTGGAATCGGGGGCGAACGACGAGGAGATCAAAAAAGAGCTGTCGGATATTTTCCTGCAGATCCTTTTCCACGCGCAGATCGCCAGTGAGCGGGGCGCCTTCGATCTAGGAGACGTGGCACGCGCCTTTACGGAGAAGATGCGCTCGCGCGCACCGTACCTTTTCGACGGCTCGACCGGACATGTGACTACCGAGTTTCAAGACAAGCTGTGGCAGGACGGTAAGAAACGGGAGATGGCGAGTGGAGCGTCGACAAGCTCCAAATACGTCGCCACAGAAAAACAGAAGTAGCAGCACATAGCGATCCCCCGGGCGGTGAGCCAAAGCTTACCGCCCGGGGTGCGTCGTTTGGAGAGGAATTAGGAGCTGAGGGAGGTAACCATCGGCAGGTACTGGGTCAGGTGGCTGGAGCCGATGGAGGCGAGGAAGTCCTCGACTGGATCAGGCTTGACGATGCCACACTCTTGGGCCTTGCCACTGACATCGGTGGTGGTCTTTGCCTGAAGGAATTTGATTCCCTCGAGGTTTCGCAGGGGGCCTTCGGTGATGAGGTTGGACTTTTCGTCGAGTTGGCGCTGCAGGTCGGCGCGAGTGGTTTCCGGTGTGATGGAGACGATGAGGGGGAGGCCGGCACGCAGTGCGTCGCATTCCTGCGGGGTGACCTCTGCGCTCGCTGCCGGTGCGGAGAGAATGCCCGCGGTGCAGGCGGTGGCGGCGGCGAGGAGCGTCGCGAGTGTTTTCTTCATGGTGAACCCTTTCAAAAAAGGTGGGTATAAAGGACAACCAAAATGTTACTACAGTGACTAAAGTGACGCATGTGCTTTACTGAATAAGAATCTCCTGACAGTGTCGCGGGCACCCTGGGGGGCATCGAGTAGGGGCCACGCGAACATGTATGATTTCGGGCTATGGCGAAAAGCGTGCGGGCAGTGACAGGATGCGGGTGTGGACTTGCAGCAGCACTCATCGCTGTCATTATGGGGGTTGGGCTCCTTGTCCAGTTCATGGGTGCACCGCTGCCGATGCAGCCACGCATGCCCATTCCTGACGATGTGCCACCGGCAGCAGCTGAGCCCGCCCCACACATCGATACAAATACGCCGGGGAGAACCTCTGATAAGCTGACCTTTTGGGCAGATCCACTCTCCAAACAGCTCGGTTTTTCCTCGGCTGCCTTGCGTGCGTACGGCAACGCGGAGATTATTGCCAACGAATCCTATCCAGAGTGTCACCTGTCCTGGAACACGCTCGCTGGTATTGGGTTCGTGGAAACGCGTCACGGCACGTATACCGGGCGCATCTTCGATGGTGCCTCCATCGACGAAAACGGGGTCGTGCAACCAAACATCTTCGGCCCCCAGCTGGACGGCTCGTCCGGCTTTGCGCTCGTGCAAGACACAGATAACGGCGAAATTGACGGCGATCCCGAACTTGACCGTGCTGTCGGCCCGCTCCAGTTCATTCCCGAGACGTGGCGACGTTTCTCGCGGGATGCGGACGGTGATGGGGTGCCCAATCCACAGCAGATTGACGATGCTGCCCTGACTACCGCCGTTATGTTGTGTTCGAATGGCGGTGATCTGTCCACACCGGAGGGGTGGACGAAGGCTGTCCGCTCCTACAATCAGTCCACGGAGTACGTGCTGAGCGTGCGCGATGCAGCTGCGTCCTACGCTTTGGGTCAACCGGCGTTCAAAGTCGGAGCAATTTCCAGTTTTTTCTAAACGGGGAAAGGAGTTTTCCTTTCGCTTTCGCCCGATTCTG
Organism: Corynebacterium glucuronolyticum; assembly: GCA_022772305.1. GTDB lineage: Bacteria > Actinomycetota > Actinomycetes > Mycobacteriales > Mycobacteriaceae > Corynebacterium > Corynebacterium glucuronolyticum_A. The sequence continues at coordinate 5,482 of JALFAQ010000062.1, read as the reverse complement.
TCCGCCGTGGGCATGCTGTGACCTCGACTGATGGCAGTGTATCCGCCCGGATGTGATTAATCCCACGGAAAAATGTTTGTTCATGTCCGTTCTGGCGGAAAATGTCAGGTAGGATAGGTGGCGGATTGCGCATCCATATCAAAATGACTCTGCGCTAGCAGCGTAGAAGGCCATTTTGGGATACGGTACAAAGCAAGACCCGCATTCCCCGCTGGTTTTACAGCGGGGAATGATGACGAAACATATTCAAGGCTAGGAGGCCTGTCAGATGACTTACATTGAGGATCTCACCGCTCGTGAAATTCTGGATTCCCGTGGTAACCCGACCGTCGAGGTAGATGTCGTCCTCGCCGATGGCGCCTTTGGTCGCGCTGCCGTTCCGTCCGGCGCATCCACCGGTGTGCACGAGGCTCACGAGCTTCGCGACGGTGGCGACCGCTACCAGGGCAAGGGTGTCGAGAAGGCTGTTGCCAACGTTGACGACAAGATTGCTGATGCCATCGTCGGCATCGATGCCACCGATCAGCGCCTCGTTGATAACGCAATGATCGAGCTGGACGGCTCCGAGAACAAGTCCAACCTCGGTGCTAACGCCATCCTCGGCGTGTCCATGGCTGTTGCTCGCGCTGCTGCACAGTCCGCTGACCTCCCCCTTTACCGCTACATTGGCGGCCCGACCGCTAACGTTCTCCCCGTTCCGATGATGAACATCCTCAACGGTGGCGCTCACGCCGACTCCGGCGTTGACGTCCAGGAGTTCATGATCGCCCCGATCGGCTTCGATTCCTTCCGTGAGGCCCTCCGCGCAGGCGCTGAGGTGTACCACACCCTCAAGTCCGTGATTAAGGAGAAGGGTCTGTCCACCGGCCTCGGCGACGAGGGTGGCTTCGCTCCCTCCGTCGACTCCACCAAGGCTGCCCTGGACCTCATCGTTGAGGCCATCAAGAAGGCTGGCTTCGAGCCCGGCAAGGACATCGCCCTTGCTCTCGACGTTGCTTCCTCCGAGTTCTACAAGGATGGCAAGTACCACTTCGAGGGTGGCGAGCACACCGCCGAGGAAATGGCCAAGGTATACGAGGACCTCATCGCCAACTACCCGATCGTGTCCATCGAGGACCCGCTGCAGGAGGACGACTGGGAGGGTTACACCTCCCTGACCGCCACTATCGGCGAGAAGGTCCAGATCGTCGGCGACGATTTCTTCGTTACCAACCCGGCCCGACTGAAGGAAGGTATCGAGAAGAAGGCTGCTAACGCTCTCCTCGTGAAGGTGAACCAGATCGGCTCCCTCACCGAGACCTTCGACGCGGTGGAGATGGCACACCGCGCTGGCTACCACACCATGATGAGCCACCGTTCCGGCGAGACCGAGGACACCACCATTGCTGATCTCGCTGTGGCTCTCGGCTGCGGCCAGATCAAGACCGGTGCTCCGGCCCGTTCCGAGCGCGTTGCTAAGTACAACCGCCTCCTCCGTATCGAGGAAGAGCTTGGTTCCGCCGCTCACTTCGCTGGTGGCGAGGCTTTCCCGCGCCACAACAAGTAAGCGTGTAATTCCTGCCTAGCAGGTTGAGGTCGTGTCCCGTACGGGGCACGACCTTTTTTCTTCCCACTCCACGGGGCAGCATTCCCGAATCGCTGCCCCAGACTATTATGGTGGAGACATACACCTCGATCCCAACCCTGAGGACTACGTCGCTGATGAAACCCACTCGCTCTGTTCCCGTCACCCGTCGCTTGGCTGATGAAGCGCGCCGACCTGCGGGAACCACTGAGGCAGGGCGTTCGCGCAGTCGTGGAAGTGCGGGTCAGGGCGCAGGCGTGAAGCTGACACCCGGGCACTGGGTGATCGTCATTCTCACCGTCATCATTGTGCTTTTTGCCATCGCCATTCCGCTGAAGAACTACTTCCAGCAGCGCGGTGAAATCGCTCGTCTGGAGACCTCCATTGCCGCGAAGGAACAGCGGCAGCGGGATATCGTGGCGGAGATCGACAAGTACTCCAACGATGCATATAAGGATGAGCTCGCCCGCAACCGCTTTGGCACGACGAAGCCGGGCGAGCTGGCGTACCGCATCAATGACCCACGGATGACGGATAACAACTCGCTGACAAGCGTCGCCGAAGACCTCATCGTCGAGTACCCGTGGTACGAGGAGCTGTGGCGCTCCGTTACCGTACCGGCTGACCCGGAGGCGATGGAAGGGCCGAGGGATGTGGCACAATAAGTGCCATGACATCTACCCCTCTTGCAGCTGACCTTGCCCGTGTAGCAGAACAGCTGGGTCGTGAACCCCGCGGAGTTGTGGCTATTGCTTACCGCACCCCGGATGGTGAACCCGCCGTGATTACTACCTCTCCCAGGCTTCCCGACGGTACACCGTTTCCCACCCTGTATTACCTCACGGACCCGCGTCTGACCGCAGAGGCAAGCAAACTGGAAGTAGCCCACGTCATGCGCTGGATGACGACTCGTTTGGAAGAGGATGAGAACCTCGCGGCCGACTACCGGGCAGCCCACGAGCATTACCTCGAAACCCGCAACGCGATGGAAGATCTCGGCACGACGTTTTCCGGTGGTGGAATGCCTGACCGCGTGAAGTGCCTCCACGTCCTGATTTCCTACGCGTTGGCAGAGGGTCCTGACCGTGTTCGACTCGGTACCGAAGCCGTCGCTCTTGCTGCGTGGCACGACGAAATGCTGCGTGGCACCGCGATTCCTGCGGACTGGCCGACAGTAGAGGATCTGGGCATCGACCCGACCCAGTTCGACTTCACCCACGCGGAGGCATAACGCCCATGCGCCGAATTGCAGCTATCGATTGTGGTACCAACTCCCTGCGACTCCTCGTCTCCGATGTGGGAGAGGGAGAAATTCGCCAGGTCACCCGCACGATGGAAATCATCCGACTGGGGGAGGGGGTCGACGAGACAGGGCGGATCAATCCGGCCGCTATTGAGCGTGCTCGCATCGTTTTGGAAAAGTACGTTGACCATATGATTCGTGAGAACGTCCGCGCTGTGCGGATGGTCGCGACCTCCGCCTCCCGCGATGCGGAAAACCGTGATGAGTTTTTCGACATGACGGAGAAGGTTCTGTCCAAGGTGCAGCCGGGTGCCCGCGCTGAGGTGATCGACGGCACGGAAGAAGCGAAGCTGAGCTTCATCGGCGCGGTGAAGGATCTTCCCCCGACGGAGGAGCCGATCCTTGTAATCGATTTGGGTGGCGGCTCGACCGAATTCATCGTCGGCAAGCAAAACGGTGAGATCCTGGGCTCGTACTCGACGCGCATGGGGTGCGTCCGGCTGACGGAGCGCTACCTTCACACACAGCCACCGACGGCTGACGAGATCGAGGCTGCGCGGACCTACGTCCGCAGCGAACTTGCCAAGGTTGAGCAGACAGTGCCTGTAGCTAAGGCGACTGCTTACGTGGGCTGCGCGGGCACGTTTACTACCCTGTCTGCCATTGCCCAGGGACTGGAGGAGTACGACGAGCAGGCAATCCACATGTCTACTCTGCGTACCCAGGGGCTGAAGCTTGTGACCCAGGACCTGCTTGAAAAGACCGGCGCGCAGCGTGGCATGCTTCCTGTCATGCACCAGGGTCGTGCGGATGTCATTGGTGGTGGCTGCATTGTCGTGGAAGAAATCGTGGACTTTATGCACCGCCTGGCGGGCTTGGATAAGGTCACCATTTCTGAGCATGACATTTTGGACGGGATCGTCGCCGGCCTGGCCAAGCAGAACCAGTAGCCAACGACCCAATTTTCCCTCCGGGGATGCCGTCGTTTATCCTTAGACAGGTAGCCACACCTGTGGCGTCCCCCTGTAGCCCAATCGGCAGAGGCAGTCGACTTAAAATCGATTCAGTGTGAGTTCGAGTCTCACCAGGGGGACTTTTTCTAACTTTTTTGGGGGTTACGGTTTTTCGCTTTTCGACACCCTGTCACCCCCTAGTTGTCGAACGTTGGGGGAGTTTCTCTTCTCTCACGTCCAAGTCATTACCTTGTGTTTTTCCACAGTCCGAAAAAATGTGCCAAAATCACATGTTTGAAACTTTCGAAAGTTACTTAACCGTTGCTTAATCCCACTGATGGGGGTGATGTGTGATTGGTTGTACATCCATGAGATGCACGTGATGATTGGTGCAGCTAAAAAAGAGAGTAACGCAACGCAAGGGTGCTACAACGTAAGTGAGTTCCTCTTACTTTCGAGATACTTCGTACGGCAATCGCGACCAGGTGCGGTACGAGGTGAAGCAGTGCTCAACCGTGGGCAGGCGAGTACGCCACCTTGGTTTGCGTTATTTGGCTACAGGGAAAATGAAGTCCTTCTTCTTTATGGCCACACTGTAATCACCTAAGGGGCCGAAGAAGGATTATTCAGGGGAAAACCGATGCCAAAAATGATTGCTGGGAAGCAATATCTGGTGTCTTTCCGTGCAGAGCAGGTAAAAGGCCGAAAGTTGCCTTACGACCTTCCTGCACGGAAAGACACAACTAAACCTACTGGCAACAGCCTCGCAGAGGTTTCACCACCACAGTTAGAAAAGCCCCATCATTGGGGCGGAAGGGAAGAAAGAAGATGTCGAACCGCAACGCCAAGCGCCGCGCCACCAGCGTGCTTCTCCTTCCTCTCCTTTTCCTCACCGGCTGTTCCAGCGCCCTCGGGTTGGGGCCTCGTCTTGCACCGGAGGACGAGCCCTACCTGTTCGACCGCTGGGATCCGGATTTTGAACTCGCAAAACCATGCGAGGACATAACGGATGAAGACTTGGTTAACGCTGAGCTTCAGTATTTTGAGGATTATGGAGGCTCGCCATACGAGGGTCTAGATACGTGCAACTTCCTGACTAAGGAAGATGATCTGGTTATCCTCTCCGGTGCAGCCTACAAAATTGCGATGTTGGAAAAGGATGGGATCCCGCTCAACTACCAACTAACGGAGATCCAAGCTCCAGCACTTGTCTATAGACAAAATGAGGGAGACGCCAATTGCAGTGTCGCTGCTGAAACTTCGAGGGGGACCGTCGAAGTATCCTTTGGGGCCTCTGCTTTTTCGGACTATTCCATCGAGGAAAAGTGCGCGCAGGCAGAACACTACTTCAACGAATTAATTGGGGAGAAACTTAATGAGTATCGTGCAAATAAATAAGGATCAGTTGGCTGATGGGAAAACGAAGATCAGCAACTTAGCCTTCGTCCTGAATAATGCTGTTAACGAAACTTCAAAAGGCGGGCAATTAGCTTCGTTTACTCGTGTGTCTGGTTTGGATCAGTTGGGTCGTGAGCATGCGGGGGTGTTGGTGTCGGGGCCGGGGTCGGCGCGGGGTGTGGTGCAGGGTTTGGGCCGGATTGTTGAGGGCTTAGCCAGGGGGTTGGGGGCTACGGTGGAGGGGTTTTCCCTGCAGGAGGATGTGTTCGCCCATGGGCTGACTGTTCTCCACAATGCGTCTGATGCCGCCGGCACAACTGGTGT
>JALFAQ010000060.1 GCA_022772305.1 Corynebacterium glucuronolyticum | reverse complement strand
GTGTCATCGGCGGGCATGATGACGGACTGTTCATTGTGGCGGAAATCGTGGTCGTCCATGGTGGCAACGGCCGTCTTCGAGTCTGCAGACCACTCACCCATGGTGTGCGGGTGGGAGCGCACGAAGTTCTTTACGGCCTGCGGTGCGCGACGGTCAGAGTTGCCTTCGCGCAAGACAGGGTTGACGGCTGAGCCTTTGACGTTGGAGTATTTGTCCTCTGCGTCCTCGAAGTTTGGGATGTCGTATCCGGCTGCCTGCAGTTCAGCGATGGCCTTCTCGAGCTGTGGCACGGAGGCGGAGATGTTCGGCAGCTTGATGATATTCGCCTCGGGCTTCTTGGCAAGTGCGCCAAGTTCTGCGAGGTCGTCGGACGCGAGCCCAAATTCAGCAAGGATGCGGTGTGCGAGCGAAATATCGCGGGTTTCCACATCGATGCCACCTGCCTTGGCGTAGGCCTCCACGATGGGCTTGAGGGAATAGGTTGCCAACAAGGGGGCTTCGTCTGTGCGGGTGTAGATAATTGTGCTCACGGTTTCACCTTTTCTTAAATAGTACGAGCGTTTGGTTAGTTGTCTCCTACCGTACCCGTAAGGTTAGAGGTATGTCTCATAAAATAGCTTCTATTAACGTCAACGGTATCCGTGCTGCCACGTCTAAGAACCCCGGTTTTCATGATTGGCTGCGCACGGCCGATGTCGATATCGTCCTGTTGCAAGAGGTCCGCGCTACCCCTGAACAGGCGCAAAAGGCTTTAGCCCCGGCTCTTGCAGAGGGATGGAATCTCACCCTCAGTGACTCTGTTCAAAAGGGACGTGCGGGGGTAGCTATTTTGACCACCCAGTCTGTAGCCGATGTCCGCATGGGGCTACCTGGTTTTGAGGATTCGGGCCGGTTCGTTTCTGCGCTTGTCGACGACCTCTTCGTCGCTTCCCTCTATCTCCCCACGGGGTCTGCGGGCACGGCGAAGCAGGACGAGAAGTACCGCTTCCTCGACTCCCTCGAGGTGGTTCTCGCCAGCATCGCGGCGAAGCACGAGAAGGCCGTCGTTGCCGGCGACTGGAATATCTGCCACGCCCCGAACGATCTGAAGAACTTCGCCTCCAATAAGAAGAAGGCCGGCTGTCTTCCCGATGAGCGTGCCTTCATGGACTCTGTTTTCGGCACGTACCCGTTCGAGGAGAGCCAGGTGGAGTCCCATGGCAGCTTCGTGGGAGCCGTCGACTACGTCCGGGAGGGCAGGAGAGAGGCGTCGACAAGCCCCCAGTGGTTCGATGTCGCGCGACGACTGCACCCAGAGGACGCACCGTACACGTGGTGGACCTATCGCGGGAAGGCCTTCGACACAAACGCCGGCTGGCGCATTGATGTCCAGGCGGCGACGAAGGCGATGATGGAACGCGCCGAGTCCACCCGCGTCGATCGTGCCGATGCTTGGGGAACCCGCTGGTCCGACCACGCACCGCTGGTGGTGACCTACCGTGACTAGAGTCCGCCACCCGTTCTTCCAAAACTCACTCATGAGCGCGCTTCTCGACGGCATCTACGACGGTGAGATGACCATCGGCGAGCTCCTCGGCCACGGCAACTTCGGCCTCGGCACCTTCGACGGCCTCGACGGAGAGATGGTCATCCTCGACGGCGTGTGCTGGCAGCTGCGCTCCGACGGCACCGCCACCCGCGCAGATCTCAAGGCTCGTACCCCGTTTGCCGTGGTCACCAACTTTGTGCCCCACATCACGGCGAAGGCACCCGACAACCTCGCGCGCAAAGACGTGTCGGCGTTCATCGACTCGCTCATTCACTCCCAAAATTACATGTACGCGCTGCGGATCACCGGCGATTTTGCCGATGTCACCACCCGCACCGTGGTGAAGCAGGAGAAGCCATACCCGAAGATGGTAGAGGCCACGCAGTCCGATGCCGTCGTCCACATGGACCACGTCTCCGGAACCATCGCCGGCTTCCGCACGCCCGTATATGAGCAAGGCATCTCTGTCCCGGGCTGCCACGTCCACTTCCTCGATGCTGAGCACAACCACGGCGGTCACGTCCTCGACTTTTCTCTCCTTTCCGGCACCGTCGAGCTGTGCGTGGGCACGGATCTGCAGCTCCGCTTGCCTCTGACCGACGAGTTTTCCCGCGCCGAGCTTGCGCCCGATGACTTGCAGCAACAAATCGAAACGACCGAGTAAGGTATTTTTCTATGACTGACAAGAAAACTCGTGTACTGTCCGGAATTCAGCCCACCGCAGACTCCTACCACCTTGGTAATTACCTGGGAGCCCTGAAGCAGTGGATTACCCTGCAGGACGAGTTTGATGCGTTCTACTTCATCCCCAACCTCCACGCCATCACCGTGGATCAGGATCCAGAAGAGCTGCGCAACCGCACGTACGCCGGTGCCGCCCAGCTTCTCGCGTTGGGCATCGCCCCGGAGAAGTCCACGCTGTTCGTCCAGTCCCACGTTCACGAGCACGCTGAGCTCGCGTGGGTCATGACCTGCCTCACCGGCTTCGGCGAGGCCAGCCGCATGACACAGTTTAAGGACAAGTCCAAGAAGCGTGGCGCGGATCGCACCAGCGCCGGACTGTTTACCTACCCCATGCTCATGGCAGCAGACATTTTGCTGTACAAGCCCAAGTACGTCCCCGTGGGCGAAGACCAGCGCCAGCACCTGGAGCTGTCTCGCACCCTGGCGGATCGCTTTAACAAGCGCTTCGGCGATACGTTCCCGCTGCCCGAGGGCTTCATCCCGAAGGGTGCCGCCAAGATCTACGATCTGCAGGATCCGACCGCCAAGATGAGCAAGTCCGGCTCCAACCCCAAGGGCATCATCAACCTTCTCGATGACCCCAAGGTGTCCGCCAAGCGCATCAAGTCCGCCGTCACCGACAACGAGAACGAGATTCGCTACGATCCGGAGACCAAGCCGGGCGTGTCCAACCTCCTCGTTATCCAGTCCGCCCTCACCGACAAGTCCATCGAAGACATCGTTGCGGGCTATGAGGGTGCCGGCTACGGCGCGCTGAAGACGGACACCGCAGAAGCCCTCGAAGCGTTCACCACGCCGCTGCGCGCACGCTACGAGGAGCTCATGTCCGACCGTGGCCAGCTGGAATCCATCCTGGCCAAGGGCGCAGAGCACGCCACGGAGGTAGCTGCCCCCGTCGTCGCCGAGGTGTACGAGAAGTTGGGGTTCACGGCGAATAAGCACTAGGCATGATTAAATAGGTCTGTTAAGAAAGCAACTTTAGGAGGCCTGAATGACTGCCCGCACGGCGCCAGCAGAAAAAGATATCGACCAGTACGGTATCGAACGCGCAACAGACGACGAGCAGTCCATGGTGGACAAGCTTCGCGATAAGTGGGGCTGGTTCGACCACATCATGCGCATGAACGAGCGCTACGGAGAAATGGGCGGCAACCAATACGCCGCCGGCATCACCTATTTCTCCGTGCTCTCGCTCTTCCCGCTCCTCATGCTTGCGTTCGGTCTCGCCGGCTTCTTCCTCAAGAACCGACCCGAACTGTTGCAGCAGATTGAGGAACAGATTTCCACCTCCCTTTCCGGTCAGCTGGGGGAGATTGTGAACGAGGTGGTCTCCACTGCCATCGGCCAGGCCGGAGCCGTCTTCTCCATCGGTGCTTTGACAGCCCTGTGGTCTGGCCTTGGATGGATGAATAACCTCCGCTTCGGTGTCAGCCAGCAGTGGAAGATCGATCCCACGCGTGGCAACTTTGTCATGAACAAGCTGCGCGACCTCCTCGGTCTCATCGGCTTGATGCTCGCCCTGTTCCTTGCCTTCGGCGTTACCGCCGTGGGCAGCTCCGGACTGACGAGCAAGCTTCTTGAAATGCTGCAGCTCGACCAGGTACCGGGCATCGGCATCATCACAACGATCGTTGCCATCATCCTCGGCATCGGTGCGAACTTCCTCGTGTTCTTCTGGTTGATCAAGTACATGCCACGGGCCAAGACCCCGGTGAAATCTGCAGCCAAGGGCGCGCTCATCGGTGCCGTCATCTTCGAAGTGTTTAAGCAGTTGGGCTCCGTATTCTTCTCCAATGCGCTGAGCAACCCCGCCGGTGCCACCTTCGGTCCGATCATCGGCATCATGGTTCTGCTGTACTTCGTCTGGCGCATCCTCCTGTACTGCTCCGCATGGGCGGCCACCACCGAGGAGTCCCTCGCACTGGTGAAATTGCCGGCGCCTACGCCTGCTGTCATTCGCGTCCGCAAGGATGTCAGCCCCGATACCAACAGCCCGGATACTGGGACTGTTCTGGGGATCGGTGCAGCCCTTGGTGCCGTAGGTTCCTGGGCTGTTGGACGGCTTTTTAGGCGCTAAACTAAACACCACACGTGACAAGGGAGAGACACAACATGGTTCTGGATCTGTACCAGCTTTATGGCCTTGACCGTGAGGCCGACGAACACGACCTCGGGTGGAAGCTGTCCCGCATCGATAGCGAGATGAGGATCGAGAAGAAAGCCCACAACGACCCACAACGCAAGGCCTGTGAGGTTGCGTACGGCATTCTGTCCGATGCCGACAATCGCAGAATCTACGATGAGTCGCTCTCGCGTGGCGAGGACAAATCCTGGGACGAGTTGGAATTTCTTTCCGACTTCGGCCGTTTCCCCCGCCCGGAGGAAAGCATCCTCCGCAACCCGCAGCCACAACAGGCCCCGCAGCAAAACTGGCAGTCTGCACCGCGGTACACCGCAGAAAAGCAGCAGCAGCCGATGTTCTTCGCTCCTCCCACAACCTCCTCTGCTGTGTCCACCACGCGCAATTACAGCACGACCCTTGGCGTAAATCGTCAGTTGCCGACGGCCAAGGAACGCCAACACATGAAGATTCTCGACTTCGTCATCTACGCCGTCATCAGCGGTGCGCTCATCGGCGGAAACGATGAAGCAGGACTCGGTTTCGCCCTGTCCGCCCTCTTGCTCTTCGTGTACTTCGTCGGCTGCGAGGCGTGGTTCGGTGGAACACCGGGCAAGCTCATTAACAACATGGAAGTAAAGAACGTGGATACCGGTGCTAACCTCTCCATCGCTGAGGCTGCCCGCCGCAACCTGTGGACGCTAGCCAGCATCGTCCCCGGTATCGGCTATCTTGTGACCCTCATCTGGGGCATGGATCTTTCCAAGTCAATCGAGAAAGACCCCGAGCATCGTGGCAACCACGACAGGGAAGTCGGCGCCATCGTGGTTAAGAAAAACAAGAACTAGCTGCAGGAACCCCCTTGCCCTGTGGATAGCTTTTCTGGCTCTGGCTGAGTTTTCCACAGGTTTGGGTTATTGTGCTTGCCCTACCCTCTCGCTGTTTTATTGTGTGTGGCATGACCGCTTTGACGGATTGTGCTGTGCTCCTCTCGCAGGCGATGGTGATCGCCGGGGAGGCGTTTGGCATGTCCAAAAAAGCACTTGTCCAGGTCGGTTACGATAAGACAACCGCCCACACCATCCACAAGCTTGCGGGCATCTACTACGGGCGCTCGGGCGCACCGCGTAAGCAGGAGCGCACACGCGAGAAAGCCACCACTGCCGGCTGCAGCTTCGCGTCGCTTCAGGCTATTGAACGGTTTGTGGCCAAACTCCCCAAGAAGCACGCGTGGACGATCCGTGAGGCCTTGGTTGTGTTTGGTCGGGATATCACACAGATCAATGCGGAGGGTGCGCGTCTTATCCAGGTCTACACTCAGGCGGATAACCTGGAGAAGAAACTCACCTATAGGGCGATCCCGAATTCTACGTTCGCCACATTGACGCTGACGGCGGAATCATCGCGGGTGAAGCAGATCGTTGACCGGGCACACGACACAGACACGAACTGTCCCGCCGATGGGCTTATCAAATTGGCTCTTGCTGCTAATGATGGGGAGCTTCCCCCTGTTGCTATCCCACTGGTGGTGATTCCGTTTACGTTGCCGTATGTCCATGTGACGGAGGTGGAGCGGGGTAAGTCTGTGTTCTCCATGACTAACGGTGCCACCATCTCCGGTGAGGAAGTTGTGGAGGCGCAGTTTGCTAAAGAGCGGTTTGCTGTTCTTGCTAGCCCCTTGGGGCCGAAGGATTTTGGTGTGTATCGGGTGGAGATGACACCGGAGTCTCGGGGTGCTGACCCGTTGGAGAGGTTTATTCAGTCGATCCGTAACCCGGTGTGTGCCTGGCCCGGTTGTTCTAGGCCGGCCACGAAGTCGCAGATTCACCATATTAAGCCCGTCAAGCATGGTGGGAAGACGGTGTCGGAAAACTTGATGGTGTTGTGTGATTACCACAACGGCATCAACGATGATGATCTGGATAAGCCCAGGCATGGTCACATGGTGCGGATTAACGGGTTGGAGTATTGGCAGCCTGCCTTCGGCGGGCCACTGAAGTTGAACATGAACCCGTGCGCCCAAGGTGGTGCCGTGCGTCTTGCCCGGATGCAACTCGGCATCCCCATCGACCCCTCACCACCAGGCTGACAAGTCAGCCCGCACAATGACCCGACACCGTCGGGTCTAGCGGCGTGCGCGTTTGTTTTTACGGCCCCCGATGAGCGACATGAGGCTAGCCACAACGACGGCGAGCAGCAGGACAGCGATGGGAACGACGATGCCCCACGCGGCCAGATACGTCGTGCTCGTCGGCTGAGGCGGGTCTGC
>JALFAQ010000016.1 GCA_022772305.1 Corynebacterium glucuronolyticum | reverse complement strand
TCCAGAATGCGGCCCGTCTGTTTGTGATCCCCGGGTGTGTGGTGGGGCTTGGGCCGCAAAGTGTTTCGGCGGATCCGGAAGGCGGCCCGTCCCTGTTTGAAGCTCGAGATCTCGGGGGCAGCTGGGCTGCAAAAGTTTCGCTGCATCCAGAATGCGGCCCATCTGTTTGTGATCCCCGGGTGTGTGGTGGGGCTTGGGCCGTAAAGTGTTTCGGCGGATCCGGAAGGCGGCCCGTCCCTGTTTGAAGCTCGAGATCTCGGGGGCAGCTGGGCTGCAAAAGTTTCGCTGCATCCAGAATGCGGCCCATCCTCGTTCAACCCCTGAGATCTCAGGAGCAGCTGGGCCGCATTGCAATTAGTACGGCACTACCAAAGCCCACACCAAAGACCCGCACACCAAAGACCCGCACAACCAAACCCCCGCAACCAGAAAACCCTACCGCGCCTTCTTCGCCAGCGCGGCGGTGAGCACGCGGGCGGCGGGGGAGCGGACGTCGAGGAAGACGGCGCCGGGGTTTTCGTTGCAGACATCGGAGACGAGCTCGGGGTGCTTGGACTGCACCATGCGGGCGATGTTCTCCACGTTGCGGTTCGGGACAATGAGCGTGACGGGTGGAGAGGCGATCTGCGGGATGGCGCGGGCGACATCGGCGGCAAACGTGTTGATGCTGTAGCCACGTGGGGGCTGGTCGGATTTGCCAAAACCGCGCAGGGTGAGCGTCGTGGCGGTCGGGTGGGGCTCCCCGAGGGAGAGGTAGACGTGCGAAAGGCACCCGCTTTCGTAATGTAAGCGGATGCCTCGTTGGTACAGGTACACCTTAGGAGTACATGCCCCTGTTCTGGTCCTCAAGCTGCTTGGTTGCCTTGCCGGGGACGAGCTTCTTCATCTCCTGGACGGAGGCGACGGTCTTCTTCGGTGCCTTGATCGTCTTGACCTTCTTCAGGCCGACGAGTGCAAGGACGGCGGCGATGACGAGCATGACGATGAAGATGATGAGCCATGCTGCCCAGCGAGCAACCCACAGGGTGAGGAGCTCAGCGGCGAAAACGAAGAAGAAGAACAGCGAGAACAGGGCGATAACGCCGGCAGCGCCGAGGAGGCCACCGCCGAGGCCGGCCTTCTTTGCTTCGCCGGCGATTTCTGCCTTGGCCAGCTCAATCTCGGAGCGGACGAGGGTGGAGATTTGGCTGGTGGCGTCGGACACGAGATTGCCGATGGACCCGGAGCCCGCGGGGCGGGTATCCACGTCGTGGAGCGGAATCGAGTTAACGCGTGTCGCTACAGGCTCGTTCGGGTCGGTGTACAGTCCGTCGTTATTGCTCACGTGGTTTCCTTCTCGTGTACGTCTAAATTCGTTCGTGGGTATATCAATCTTACAGTGTAGCCGTCACCGACTAATCTGGCACACATGTTACTCGCTCCCGCCCAGCTCGTCTCGGAAGTCGCCCGCGTCCACCGTATCGCCCCGCGTCTTACCAATGCTGAATCGGTGGCCCGAGGTGCAGTGTTGATGGCAGATATTGCAGGTTGTGACCGGGAAGTGATGGCTTCTGCGGCGTCGCTGCTCCTCGATCCGCCCCTGTCCACGCTGACCCGCCAGCCCCTTCAGGTCGTCGCCAAGTTGGACGTGGTGCTCGGCGGGTCGGGTGTGCCCGTAAAGCCCGACCAGCTTGTCACCCTGGCCGGGATGCTCGCGCACACGCCGCCGACGGGCATCGGGGCCGATGTTCTGGGTCTTACCTACGAGGCGCTGGATAATGGCCTGGCCGTGGGGCTCATCGTCTCTCGTCTTGCCGCTATGGCCAGCGGTTTGGACCCGAAGGGTCTGTGCGTCCCCGAGGTTTTCTACAACCGCCACCGTGTGAAGCTTTTCGACGCCCTGTCGTCCTATCCTGCCGACCCTTACCCTCTCTACTCCCTCTATGAGGACGCTATGTATGCCGGTGCGCGGGAGGCTGAGGGGATCGCCAGAAAATAGCAATGAGGGCGATGACAATAACAATGGCGGCGCCGGCAGCCACCCACGGATGAGGGGGCGTAAACAGGGGTACCGGGTTGGTAAACCGCCGAATGGGTACGTCGTTTTCTTCCGCCCACTGTGCGAGATGCTTGTCTGGGTTCACCGCCACGGGGTGCCCCACCGCAGCAAGCAGGGGAATATCAGTTTCCGAATCGGAGTAGGCGTAGCTCGTGGCGAGGTCGTACCCCATCTCTGCTACTCGAGTGATTTTTGTCACGCCCTTGTTGTAGGTGAGCAGCCTACCGGTGTACTTCCCGTCGCAAACCTCTAGTTCAGAGGTGAGAACGCGGTCCACACCGAGCTCCTTGGCAATGGGAACAACCAGGTCGCGTACCGACGCAGACACGATCACCACGTCGTGACCCATGCTCTTATGCCACGCAATGAGCTCACGCGCCTCCGCGTAGATCGCGGGGGTAACCACCTCGTGCAGCGTGGTTTGCGCAATGTCTGCCACCTCAGACACATCCCACCCGGCAACCATGTCCAGCAGCTTGTCGCGGGTGGAGTCCATTTGCCCACCTGACCAGCCCTGGAGTAAGAACGTCGTCTGTGCGTAGCTGAGCGCCAGGGCTTGAGAGGCGGAAATGAGACCGTTTTTGAAGAACTGGCGACCGTACGCAAGCGCCGATGACATGGCAATTATCGTCTTGTCCAAGTCGAAAAAGGCCGCCTTCTTGCTCATGGTGACTAAGTGTATATGGAGGCGGAAAAGTGGGTGGAAAAAAATTTGGCCTAAGTGTTGCCGTGAATAAAAAAGTGTGTCATACTTCGTAATGCACGGCCCCGATATACAGTGTGGCCGGCCCCGGTTCGCCCCCCGAGACCGGGTTACTCTGACGGCCCGCATCCATCCCCCCCCGAGATGCGGGCCGTCCTATATCTTCAGGTAGTCCGCCTAAAAAATCCCTGACCAGCGTTATGTGAAAAAGCTTTCGCGCGAGCCGGGAGTTATCCACAGAAACAGGCGGCACCGTTGTGGGTGCCCTATCCTGGGGGCGATGATGGGGTCATGAACGAAACGCACGCACGCGATGCCTACATCCTCATCGCCGCCCACGACCCGGCCCGCGCCGACATCCTCCACATCGCCGCGGCCACGGGCAGGGAGGTCGTCGAGGCCACCGACGATGTCGAAATCCGTCGGCTCTTCCGCCGCGCCTTCGCCGTCCTCATCGACGCCACCTGTGCCCCCGCGGTCACCGACTTGCCACGTAGGTCCCGCGTCTTCCTCGTCGCGCCCGACCCCGGCCCGCCCGACTTCGAACTCGCCATGGGCATCCACGCGGAGCTCGCCTGCACTGTCCCTAGCATGTCCTACGACATCGTCGAAGCCCTCAGCTACCAGCCGGAACGCACGACCGGCGGCGGCGAAGTCATCGGCGTCATGGGGGCCTGCGGCGGCGCCGGCACCTCCACCGTCGCCTGCGCCCTCGCGCTTACTTCCTCTCGCCCCTCTTTGCTTGTCGACGCCTGCCCGTACTCAGGTGGCCTCGACCTCGTCCTCGGCGCCGAGGAAAAAGACGGCAAGCGCTGGCCCGATGTCCACGTCGACGGCCACGTCCCCGCCGCGGAGCTCCGCGGGGCGCTGCCCCAGGTCGGCGGCAGCGCTAGCCTCCTCACTTGCGACCGGGGAGGGGTGAGTCCGCCACCCACAACCGACGAGATCATCGCCGTCATCGAAGCTCACCGCGCAGACCCCACCGGCGCCCGCACCATCGTCGACCTGCCCACCTGGTCGGAACCAGTGGCGGGACTCCTCGGGGTGCTCGACCGCCTCATCCTCGTCGTCCCCGCCGAGGTCCGCGCCGTGGCAGCCGCCGCCAGCCTCACCCGCGTGATCCGTACGGAACTGACCATTGCCGTGCGCTATCGCCAGTGGTCGGGGCTCAGCGCGCGCGAGGTCGGCCGCCTCCTCAGCCTTCCTGTCGACGCCGAGATCCCCCATCTCAAAGGCCTTGCCAAACAGGTGGAAACTCGCGGCCTCACCACCCTTCCCACCCGCGTGCGACGAGCCGCCGAGTGCTTGCTGGGGGAAAAGCGTGGGTAGCGTCGTCGACAAGCTCCAAGAGGCGCTCGCCACCAACCCGGCGCTCACCCCGGCGGAGCTCGCGCGGATCGCCCGCGGGGAGGTCGGCATCGTATCGGACCAGCAGATGCTCGGGCTGCTGCAAATGGTGAAGAACCGCGTCCACGGCATCGGGGTGCTCGAGCGACTGGTCGCGCCGGGGGTGACCGACATCGTCGTCAACGGCCCGGCGAGCATCTGGATCGACCGGGGTAGTGGCATGGAGCGCGTCGAGGGGCGCTTCTTCGAATCGGATGCCGAGGTGCGCCAACTGGCTACCCGCCTCATGCACACCGCCGGCCAGCGCCTCGACGACGCGGTCCCTTTCGCCGGTGGTCACCTGCAGCGTCCCGACGGCCAGACCATCCGCCTGCACGCCGTCCTTTCCCCGCCGGCCTCACCCGGCACCCTCATCAGCCTGCGCCTGTTGCGCGGTGCGACGGCCACGCTTGACCGGCTGGGGATTCCGCCCGAGCTGGTGGCGGTGCTGCGCGGACTCGTCCGCGCACGTCGTTCCATCCTCGTCGTCGGCGGTACAGGCACCGGCAAGACGACGATGCTGTCGGCGCTGCTTGCAGAAGTCCCCGCCACCGAACGCATCATCTGCATCGAAGACACAGCCGAGCTTCACCCGCCGCACCCGCACGTGGTCAGCCTCGTCACCCGTGGGGCCAACGCCGAGGGACGTGGCGAAATCACCATGAGCGACCTCCTCACCCAGGCGCTGCGCATGCGCCCGGACAGGATCGTCGTGGGGGAGATCCGGGGCAGGGAAGTCGTCGACCTCCTCGCGGCCCTCAACACAGGCCACGACGGCGGCGCCGGCACCGTCCACGCCAACAGCCTCGACGAGGTGCCTGCGCGCATGGAGGCGCTGGCAGCCCTCGGCGGACTCGACCGGCAGGCGCTACACGCACAGCTCGTCGCCGCCATCGACATCATCATCCACATGGCGCGCACGCCCGCAGGGCGCGTCATCCACCAAATCGGAGTCCTCGTCGCCACCCCGGGAAAGCCGCTCACCACGCGGGTGCTGTGGGAAAACGGCACGCCTCTCGACGGCTGGGAGGAGCTGACATGCTCGCTTTAGCGCTAGCCCTGGTCATCCTCGGTGTCCCACCCCGCGAGCGCATCGGCCGTGAGCCATCCCACGGATCCCGCCCCCTGCTGCTCGCCAGCGCCTTTGCCTTCGTGCTGGGCTGCGCCGTCATCGGGCGCGTGACCGTCGTCGCCGCCCTCATCATCCTCGCAGTCACGGCTTTCCGCGTCGGGGTGACGCTGCGCGCCCACAAGCGGCGCGTCGCTGAGTCCGAGGCACTAGCCCGCGATGTCGGGGAGCTCGCCGCGACGCTGCGCACAGGGACCCTGTACCAGCAGGACTCGGCACCGGATTCGCCCCGCGTCCGGGCCTTGGGTGCGGTCGCCGCTACCTACGGCGTGCCACTGGCGGGCCTGTTGGAAAGCGCGCAGGCGACAATGGACCGGCAGCTCCAGCACGATAAACAGACCGTGGCACAACTGCAGGGGCCGATCACCACCGCGGGGATCCTCACCGCCCTACCGATCATCGGGGTGCTCATGGGGGCTGCCATCGGCGCCGATTCCGTCGACTACCTGCTCGGCGGGGGAACCGGAGGCATCGTCCTTGTTGCCGGGGTCGGCTGTATCGCTGCGGGAGTGTTCTGGTCCATGCGGATCATCACGGGGGCACTGACATGATCGGGCCGGCACTTCTTCTCGCGCTCGCCATCCTCATCCTCGCGCGTCCACCGCAGGCCCGGCTCACCCGGCCGGCGATCTTCTCCCGGCTGCGCTGTGGCGGTGCTCCCAGGGACGGTCCCAGCTACAAGGACACCGTCAGCGACGTGGAGCTCTTCTGCGCCTGCCTGCAAGCAGGGCTGTCGCACGCACAGGCAGCCCACGCCGTAGGTATGTGCGGTGGCGATAGTGCCTGGTTGAGTACCGCTTCACTGCTGTCCGTGGGGCTCGACCCGGATACCGCGTGGGCACCCGTCCGCGCCCTGCCTGGTTGCGCCGACATCGCCTCGCTTGCCAGCGCAGCCACCCGCACCGGGGCATCCATTGTGGCCGGCTGCACACGGGTGGCGGACAAACTCGCCACTCGTGCCGCCGACGAGGCAACCGCCGCCACCGAGCGGGCGGGAGTCTTCATTGCTTTACCACTGACTATGTGTTTCCTCCCCGCGTTTTTCCTGCTCGGGCTTGTGCCCGTGTTGGTGTCGCTGGGAGCCGACTACCTCTAACCATTCACACACACAAAAAGGAGAAAACACCATGTTTCTAACTACTATCCGCCGCCTGTTCACCAACGACGAGGGCATGTCCAGCGTGGAATACGCGCTGGGTACCATGGCCGCCGCTGCTCTCGCCGGAGTTCTGTACACCATCGTCACCGGCGACAGCGTCACCGGCGCGCTGGAGGGCATGTTCACCGACGCGTTGCAGAACCGGCCGTAATGAAGTTCGGTGATGAGGGCGCCGTCACCGTCGAGGCGGCGCTAGCCCTGACCAGTATCATCCTGGTCACGGCAAGCATCGTCGCGGGGATGGCGGCCCTTGTCGCCAGCCTCCTGGCCGTAGACACCGCCGGTGCGGCCGCGCGGGCCTACGCCGTCGGCGTGGACTACACGCCACCACGCGGGACGGTTGAGGTGAAGGAATTCGCCGATCTGGTCACCGCGACAGCGCGCATCCCCTCGCCACTGGGGGAGATGACGTCCACGGCCGTGTGCCCGATGGAGGGGAGACACCGTGCGCGATGATGCGGGCTACGCCACTGTCCTCGCCGCGGGAATCCTCCTCGCGCTCGTCGCCGTGTTGGGCACCGTGGTTGTGGGAGTGAGCTACATCCGCGATGCCCACTTGGCGCAGCGCGCAGCCGATTTTTCCGCGATTGCCGGGGCACAGGACCTCTACTTCGGTCGGGAAGCCTGCGTGACAGCTACTGCTATTGCCACCCGCAACGGGGGTACTGTGACTGAATGCATAGTCAGGGGGGATGATCTTACTGTCGCTGTGCGTGTCGGTCGCCGTGTTGCCGTGTCGACGGCAGGGCCAACTATCTTTATATAACGCTATGAGGTGGGGAAATAATTCCCTTGTTCGCTAATGGTAAACATAGCTATAAAACCTTGACAAAAGTCAAATCGGGATTATGGTTGGGGGTAGACAAAAGGTAATAGCCGGACATTCAGCGCCCGCGGAAAGCCGGTTTACTACCCCCCCGAACAAAACACGAAGGAGACACATCATGGCAGACATTTCACGTTGGAATCCATTTGCAGAACTTGCGCCCCTGCAGCGCGCATTCTTTGGCGACGATTGGGCAGGTTTCAATCGTGACGATTTCCCCGGCACCCGCCGTGGCATTGATAGCCCGACGACGGATGTCTACACCTCCGGTGACAACGTTATCGTCGAGGCGCACCTCCCCAATTTCTCCAAGGATGATATCGACCTGGACATCGACGGCCGCGTCCTGACGATTAACGCCTCCCGTCACTCCCGTGAGGAGGATACCGACCGCAAGTACGTGATCCGCGAGTCCTCGTCGAGCTTCCAGCGTCGCGTCACCCTCCCCGAGGGCGTGGATACCGATGCGATTAACGCGCAGCTTACTGACGGCGTACTCACCATCACCGTGCCGACCCCGCAGGTCAGCCAGTCCAAGCGGAAGATCGAAATCACCGGCGGTTCCAGCACCCCGGAGACCATCGACGGCGACGAGAAATAGCGCCTAGCTTACGGTGGGGCACCCCGCGGTGCCCCACTTTTTTATGCCTCTGGCCGGCGCAGGATACTCAGCAGGCGCAGCGCCCCCTCCTTGGAGAGAGGCTCGTTGGCATTGCCGCACTTGGGGGAGATGATGCACGAGGGGCAACCGGACTCACACGAGCACGAATCGATCGTGTCGTAGGTGGCGGAGATCCAATCGTCGAAAAGCTCAAACCCGCAGTCCGCAAAGCCAGCACCGCCGGGGTAACCGTCGTAGACAAACACGGTAGGCAGCAGCGTATCGGGATGATCGGCCGTGGACAGGCCACCGAGATCCCAGCGGTCGCACGTGGCGATGAGGGGCAAAATCCCGATGGCCGCGTGCTCCGCCGCGTGCAGCGCGCTGGGCCACTCGCTCGGCGGAAGCCCCACAGCCTCGAGCAACACGGGATCGATGGTGTACGTCACCGCCCGCGTGG
Organism: Corynebacterium glucuronolyticum; assembly: GCA_022772305.1. GTDB lineage: Bacteria > Actinomycetota > Actinomycetes > Mycobacteriales > Mycobacteriaceae > Corynebacterium > Corynebacterium glucuronolyticum_A. Next base: position 8,231 of record JALFAQ010000016.1, on the reverse strand, counting down.
TAAGCACATCCGGTGGCAGGTGCAACGGTTCCTGCCCGAGAATTTCCCCGCTACGGTGCCTACGGATAAACCCCGTGACCTGCTCCGTTACCTCAACTTCGTTGAGCTGAATGGAAATCCCCGGGGATGTTCGCTCCTCCACCGTGCGGAGAATCTCGATATCCGTCTCTGAGAGCGTCATTGTGGAAAACTCGGCTCGGGTGGGGTGGACGAGGGCAATGTCGTCGACAAGCTCTTCGCTTTCGTACGGGCGCCCCTGGTGCAGATAGATCGCGCCGGGGTGCAGCTCACTCTTGGCCCGCGACTCGTCGATCGTGCCGAGCAGACGCCCATCCTGCGAATCGACGATCGTCACCTGGTCGCTGCCACCCCGCAGGTGCACATCCAGGTGCGGGTGCAGTCCCGGCTCCGGGTAGAACAGCCCGTTGCCGCGTCGTACCAGCCCGGTTGGCTGAAAATCTCCGATCTCCTCGCTGGTCAACGGCTTTTCCGCAGCAGCGCATGCCAGATGCGGCTCCACCACATAGGGGTTCGCCGGGTTGAATGCGAACCGCTCAATCGGCTTATCCAGCAGCGCCTCCGGGTGGTGGACGAGGTACTGGTCCATCGGCTCGCTGCGGGCAACAAACACAGACAGCGACCCCTGGCCGCGCCGTCCTGCCCGGCCCGCCTGCTGCGTGTACGAGGCGATGGTGCCGGGGAACCCCGTCGTGATGACGGCATCCAACCCACCCACATCGATGCCCAATTCCAGAGCATTCGTCGTGGCCAGACCCACAATCTCCCCGGTGTCTAGTTGGCGTTCCAGCTTCCGGCGATCCTCCGCCAAATACCCCGCCCGGTAGGCGGCCACCCGCTGGGCTTCCTCCGTCCGACCGCTCCGTAGGAGCGCCTCCCCGCACTGCATGGCGACGGTTTCCGCGGCACGCCGGGAACGCACGAAGGTGAGCGTGCGCAGCCCCTCGCCGAGCAGCACGGACATGATGCGCGCGGCCTCTGTGGTTGCCGAGGTCTCCTCGCCCGGCGTCCACAAAATAGTGGTGCGCTCACCACGCGGTGCCCCGTCGCGGGTGATGGCGCGCACGGGCACGCCGAGGAGCCGAGCGGCGTGCGCACCCGGATCGGCAGCGGTTGCGGAGGCGGCAATGAAAACGGGGGTAGCGCCGTAGTGGGCGAGGATGCGCTTGAAGCGCCACAGCACCTGCGACATGTGCGCGCCAAAAACTCCCCGGTAGAAGTGGCACTCGTCCACGACGACGAAGGCAAGCCTGCGCAGGAAGCGGGACCACCGGGCGTGATCGGGGAGAATCGCCTGGTGTAGCATGTCCGGGTTGGTGAAAATGAAGCGACTCATCTCCCGGACGGCGCGGCGCACCTCCCGCGGGGTGTCGCCGTCGTAGGCATTGGGGTTCACCCCCGGAATACCGGCACCCCGGATGATCGCGTTGACGTTGTGGATCTGGTCGGTGGCCAGCGCCTTCGTGGGGGTGAGGTAGAGGGCGGTGGACCCTTTCTGCTTGGCCATCTGCGTCAGAATCGGCAGGAGGTAGGCGAGCGATTTGCCGGAGCTCGTGCCGGTGGAAATGACCACGTTCTCGCCGTCGTGGGCAGCGGTGGCAGCCTCCGCCTGGTGGGAGAACAGTTGGGTGATGCCGCGGCCGGTGAGGAAGTCTTTCAGGCCTGGGTCCACCCATGCGGGGTAGGGCGCAAACGAGGCTTGGCAGGCCGGTGTGATGCGGAGGTGCTCGACGTGCTCCTCACCGAGAGCATTGGTTAGTTGTGCTGCGATTTCTTCGCCAAACCTCACTGCGTGTCCTCCATGTCTTACAATCTACACACATGGCACAAGGCACAGTTCGGTGGTTCAACCCAGAAAGTGGCTACGGCTTCATCATTGATGATGAGTCTGGTCAAGATCTTTTCGTCCGCTACTCCGATATCGAGGGCACGGGCTTCCGCACGCTGCAGGAGGACCAGCGCGTGGACTACTTTGTGATGGAGGGTCCGAAGGGGGCACATGCCTCCCGTGTGCGCCCGATATAAGTTCCGCTAATACCCCCGGAATGCTTGGGCTGCGCGGGTTGCGTGGTAGGGATATATATTACTGTGTAGTTTTGATGTTCTTCGTATCTAAGAAGAAGGAAAGTTAGAGGTTACCTGTGGTAAAGCGCCTGGTGATTGTCGAGTCACAAACAAAAGCCAATAAAATCGCTCCCTACCTCGGCCCGGACTACATAGTCGAGGCGTCGGTGGGGCACATTCGTGACCTCCCCCGTTCCGCAGCAGAGATCCCCGCGAAGTACAAGAAGGAACCGTGGGCCCGCCTCGGCGTGGACACCGAGCACGGTTTCCAGCCGCTGTACCTGGTCAGCAGTGAAAAGAAGAAGAAGGTCGAAGACCTCAAGAAGAAGCTGAAAGAAGTAGACGAGCTCTACCTCGCAACAGACCCCGACCGCGAGGGCGAGGCCATCGCCTGGCACCTCCTCGAGGTGCTGAAGCCCAAGGTGCCTGTCCGCCGCATGGTGTTTAACGAGATCACCAAGCCGGCTATCATCGCTGCTGCACAAAACACCCGCGAACTGGACGAGGACCTCGTTTCCGCGCAGGAAGCCCGCCGTATCGTTGACCGCCTTTACGGTTACGAGGTGAGCCCCGTGCTGTGGAAGAAGGTCATGCCACGCCTGTCCGCCGGCCGCGTGCAGTCGGTGGCCACGCGCGTCATCGTCGAGCGTGAGCGGGAGCGCATGGGGTTCGTCTCCGCCGATTACTGGGATCTCACCGCTGAGCTGGATACGAAGAAGGACGAGATCAACAGCGTCTTCAACGCTCGCCTCACCGCCGTCGACGGCAAGCGTGTGGCGCAGGGCCGTGATTTCACCGATCGTGGTGAGCTGAAGGATAACAAGGTCATTGTTCTGGGGAAGGACAAGGCCAGCGAGCTCGCAAAGACCCTCAAGGGTGCCGAGGTCAGTGTCGACGCGGTGGAGGAGAAGCCGTATACGCGCAAGCCGTACCCGCCGTTTATGACCTCTACGCTGCAGCAGGAGGCCGGCCGTAAGCTGCACTACACCTCCGATCGCACGATGCGTATCGCCCAGCGTCTGTACGAAAACGGTCACATTACTTATATGCGTACCGATTCCACCACGCTGTCCCAGTCCGGCCTGCAGGCCGCCCGCAACCAGGCGATTGAGCTGTACGGCGAGAAGTACGTGGCGGATTCCCCGCGCCAGTACACGCGCAAAGTGAAGAACTCCCAGGAGGCCCACGAGGCCATCCGTCCCGCTGGCGATCGCTTCGCCACCCCCGGTGAGTTGCACGGGCGTCTCGATGCCGAGGAGTACCGCCTCTACGAGCTCATCTGGCAGCGCACCGTCGCCTCCCAGATGGCCAACGCCCGCGGCACGTCGATGAAGGTCACCCTCTCAGCCGACAACCTCACGCTGTCCGCCACGGGGCGTTCCATCACGTTCCCTGGCTTCCTCAAGGCATACGTCGAGACGAGTGAGCTTTCCGACGGCCGGAAGGTCGCCGACAACGCAGAATCTCACCTCCCGGTTCTCACGGAGGGCCAGAAGGTCTACGCCGAGGATGCCACCCCCGAGGGGCACTCCACCAACCCGCCGGCCCGCTACACAGAAGCGTCGCTGGTGAAGAAGATGGAGGAGCTCGGTATCGGTCGCCCGTCCACGTACGCGTCCATCATCAAGACGATTCAGGACCGCGGCTACGTGTTCTCCCGTGGCAACGCGCTCGTCCCGAGCTGGGTGGCGTTCGCCGTTGTGGGGCTCATGGAGCAGAACTTCGGGTCGCTCGTGGATTACGATTTCACCTCCGAGCTTGAGGATCAGCTGGACTCTATTGCCACCGGCAACACGGATCGCACCAACTGGCTGACCGGCTTCTACTTCGGTGATGCCGAGGCCCCGGAGGAATCCGTCCAGTATCAGGGTGGTTTGAAGGCGATCGTCGGCCAGAACCTGGAAAACATTGATGCCCGCGAGGTGAACTCCCTGCGTCTTTTCGCGGACAAGGAAGGCCGCGACATCGTCGTGCGCGTCGGCCGCTACGGTCCGTACCTGGAGCGCGTCGTTGGGTTTACCGACGACGGCGAGCCCGACTATCAGCGTGCCAACCTGCCGGAGGCAACGACCCCGGATGAGCTCACCCTCGAGTTCGCCGAGAAGCTGTTCGCCACTCCGCAGTCCGGTCGTGAGCTGGGCACGAACCCGGAGACGCAGCGCACCGTCGTCGCCAAGGAAGGCCGCTACGGCCCGTACGTGACCGAACTTGTGCGCGATGACGAGCGGGAAGGCGTCGAAAAGCTTGCTCTTGAGGCCGTGCAGAAGGAGCGCGAGGAAGAAGACGCGCAGCGCAAGGCCGAGGGCAAGCGGAAGAAGAACTGGGAAACCAAGACCGCAGAAAAGCAGAAGCAGAAGCGGATTGACGAGTTCATCCAGGAGAAGTTGAAGCCCGGCACCGCCAGCCTGTTTTCCTCCATGGATCCGGCGACGGTCACCCTCGAGGAGGCGCTGAAGCTCCTGTCGCTGCCGCGCGAGGTGGGCACCGACGACGATGGCGAGGTCATCACCGCGCAGAACGGTCGCTACGGCCCGTACCTGAAGAAGGGCAGCGACTCTCGGTCGCTCGCCTCCGAGGACCTCATCTTCGATATCACCCTCGACCAGGCCAAGGCCATCTATCGGGAGCCGAAGCGTCGCGGCCGCCAGGCTGCCAAGCCACCGCTGAAGACGCTGGGCAACAACGACGTGTCCGGCAAACCGATGGTGGTCAAGGATGGCCGCTTCGGCCCGTACGTCACCGACGGTGATACCAACGCCTCCCTCAAGCGTGGCGATACGCCGGAGACCCTCACCGATGCCCGCGCCTGCGAGCTCCTCTCCGAGCGTCGCGCCCGTGAGGCAGCCGGCGAGGTGGGCAAGAAGAGGACGACGCGGAAGAAGTCGACCCGCAAGAAGGCAACGAAGCCGAAGCAGACGACTAAGCGCGTGGTGAAAGCCCGCCGGTCGAAGTAGCTAATAAGAGGTTAGCGGCGGCAGCGCACATGATGCGCTGCCGCCGTTTTATGCGCGGTCACGTAAGGGGTCGCTACGACCGGTCCGCCAGCGTCGGCCGGATCGGGCGGGCGAGGCGGGTCAGCGTCGAGCGTCCGCGGAGCTCCACGGACTTCATGAGCGTCCAGCGGGCCTGTTCAGCCTCCCCGGCATCCCGCAGGGTAGCGGCGGTGGTGAGGACGCCACCGGGGGTGGTCTTGGCCAGGTCGGTCAGGCGCGAGGCGGAGTTCACCGCGTCGCCAATGACGGTGTACTCGTAGCGCTCCCGGGCGCCGATATGGCCGGCGACGACGGTGCCGGTGGCTACGCCGATGCCTGCGCCCAGCTCCACGTTTTGCAGGCGGGCGCGCAGCTCCCGGGCGGCAGCCAGGGCGTTGCCGGTGGAGTCGGGGAGGGGATTGGGTGCGCCGAAGATGGCGAGTGCCGCATCGCCTTGGAACTTGTTGATGGAGCCGTGGTACTCGTGGACGACGGCGACAACGTGCTCAAAGAACTCGTTGAGGGCGATGACCACTTCCTGTGGCGTGTGCTGGGTGGCATACGTCGTGGAGCCGACGACATCGACAAACAAGACGGCCACCTTGCGGGATTCGCCGCCGAGCTGAGGGGTTTCCCGCAGCGCGCGGTTGGCGACGGATTTGCCCACATAGGTCTCCAGCATCCGCTTCGTGCGCTTGCCGTCGCGCAGGCCCCGAATCATTTCGTTGAATCCGGCCTGCATCGTTCCGATGTCCCCACCGTCGTAAAGCGGAACTCGAACCCCGAGCTCACCGCGACGTGTCGAGTCCACCGCGTTGCAGATATCGCGGATCGGGTCGGAGACGATGGAGGTGACCAGGACGGTTGCGACCGCACCGAAGACCAGGACGGTGACCATACCGACGATGACAGCCATATTCGGCTGCATGAACGCCATGAGCGCCACCATGGGGACGCAGGTCGTGGCCACCCACGTGAGGATGATGCGGGTGGCAGGGCCGGTCTCCCGGCGGTGGCTTTCAATCTGCCCGGAGAATACGCGGTTGGCGGCCGGGCGGATGAGGATCTTGGCGGAGAGGAAGGTGAGCACGGCGACGAGCACGAGACCCACGGCCATGCAGATGAAAATCGCTAGCGACTGCGAAATAGCATAAAACACGGCGGTAGCCACGGCCCACACAGCGATACCGATGATCGTCTGCAGCCGCGGGATCCGCATGACAGTATTGCGGACCATGGCCCTGTCGAAACTGTCTGGGTCCTTCCGCCAGGCCAGCACCGGCCGGAAGAGGAAGAACGTGGAGGCTACGCCGAGCGCAACGGCGACCACACCGACGGCAAGGCCGGCGATGGCGAGTGTGGCGGGAATGGGCGCGACCAGCGAAATGATAAGTGCGATCGCAGCCGCGCCCGCCGTATTCACCGCAGCAATCGCGAGGGCGTAGCGGGGCCAGGAAGTTTTCAACAGCCACATGAGTTCTACTCTAAATCAACTACGCTTGTAGGCGTGCAGTTATCCCCCGACCTCTCCCACGCAGCCCGCGCCGCCCGCACTGGTGAGCCCGGCTCCGCCATGACCCATGCCTGGCTCATCACCGGCCCGCCCGGCTCTGGTCGGTCGACGATGGCGCGCCACTTCGCCGCTGCGCTTTTATGCACCGCAGACGAAGTTGGCGGTTCCGGAGCTTGCGACGGAGCCTGCGGTCAGTGCGAAGGCTGCCGGCAGGCGCTGAACGGGAGCCACCCGGATCTCACGGTTGTGCACCCGACGGAGCTGTCCATTAGTGTCGAGGACATGCGCGCGGTCATCCGCGGCGCGTCGCGTACGCCCACGGTCGGCGCGTTTCGGGTGGTCATCATCGAGGACGCGGACCGTCTCACCCCCGCCGCGGGCAACTCGCTGCTCAAGACGGTGGAGGAGCCCCCGGAGCGCACAGTCATCATCCTCTGCGCGCCGTCGACGGACCCGGAGGATATGCTCCAGACCCTCGTCTCCCGCTGCCGCCACGTCTACATCCCCACCCCCAGTTTCGAGGAGGTCGCCGCCACGGTCGAGGCCTCCGGTGTCCCACACGACCAGGCACTCCTCGCCGCCCACGCCACCGCCGGGCACATCGGTCGCGCCCGCTACCTCGCCCAGGACCCCACCGCCCAGCGCCGTCGTGCACGCATGTTGCACCTGGCTGAGCTCCTCTTTTCTGGTTCAGATGCCTACCTCGAGGTCACCACTTTGCTTTCCGACGTCGAGTCCGATGTCAAGGCCCGCATCAAAGAGCTTCTCGACGCCGACCTGGAGCGCACCCGCCTCACCCTCGGCGCCGGCGGCTCCGGCAAAGGCACCGGTGGCGTCATGCGTGGAACCGCCGACATCCTGAAGAAGGTCGAGCAAAAGTACAAGAAGCAGCAGACCCGCGAGCTTCGCGACACCATCGACCAGCTCCTCATGGACTTCATCGCCCTCTTCCGCGATGCCATCGCCCAGCACGCCGGCGCTCCACTCCTTCACACCGACTTCGCCGGCGACTCCCACGACCTCGCCGACCGGTTTTCCGACACCCAGCTCATCGCCACCATCGACGCCATCGGTCGCGCCCGCGAGCGTATCACCCGCAACGTCACCCCCCGCACCGCCCTCTTCGCGATGATCGGGGAAATACGGCTCATAAGCAGGTAGTTTCTTCCCAGGCGGGGGAGTCATGTACACTACCACTTGGTCATTCAGCGATACGCTGGGCTGATCTTGCCGCCTTAGCTCAGTCGGTAGAGCGTCTCACTCGTAATGAGAAGGTCGTGAGTTCGATTCTCACAGGCGGCTCCACCAAACCCCCTGGTAAACATTGATTTTACCAGGGGGTTTACTTGCGTCTTAGGGTGCCCTAACAATGCCCAAGAAACCCCAAGAAGTTCCAATTATTTATGACCACAGACGGGTTGAGGGGAAATACGTGTGTCTTTACGGCGTGTCGTTGTTAAGGGAAGTTTCGTGTGTCTGGGGGTTTAGCTTCTGCCTGCCTATCCTTTGCGTATGCCGATAGGGTTGGTGGGTGTGGAGTCGATTGCGGTGTCGTAGGTGGCTGGCCGGCCGTCTGCGTTTCCGTAGGTGGCTTCATGTTCTTGGGTGATGATGGCTTGAGCTTTGGCGAGTCCGGCCTGTCCCCAGTGTTGCTGCCTGGCGAT
>JALFAQ010000046.1 GCA_022772305.1 Corynebacterium glucuronolyticum | reverse complement strand
AAGACCCCCTCGGTCACCTGAAGAACATCAGCGCACAACGCTACCAGGAGGTCATAACCTACCTCCACGACTAGCAAAAACCAGTATCAACTACCCCCACACCCCCAAACAGTTGATACACCACACAAATGGACTTGACCGTCTCTCAATTGTCCCGGTTATGATGGGGGCTGAATTCAAGGCACGGTTTCGTGCTTGTTTGAGGCAGTCGGACAGGGGAATGCCTGTACGGAGTGCTAGCTTTGTGGATATCGGGGCGGGAATGTCGATCTTGTGGCTGTCAGGGGTGGATATACTAATTTGCCGTCTCGGAAGGCTTAAACCGTTCGTAGAAGTCGGGGGAGTAAAACTTGTGCTGTGACCACAATCACGGGTTTTTCTCTTCCGAAATAGTTCTTGTGTGGCTACGCTTAAGGGGCTGGCATCAGTTGAGTCTGGTGTTGGTGGACCCTCAGGGGATAGGGGCTGAAATTCAAATCCGAATCACAATGCAGTGGAGCGCTCGGCAATCGCCCTCGCGCTGGTTTGTCGCGCGCTGCTGCATGTCGAACAGTTTTGCTAATCCGCGTTGTCGATGTTCCTTTACTTATTTAGAGTGAAGGATCCGGTGGCGTGTAGGTGGAAAGGATTTGAATATGGTACCGAAGAGAAATCCGGAGGGCATGGGGAAGCTTGTTGAGCTCTTCACGTCCCTTGTGGCTAAGGGTGGGGAACTGCCGTCGTTCCTGCGAGACCAGCTGTCGCTTGTTGCTGAAAAGCCGTCGGCTATTGCCGCGGCCGCGGTGTCGGCCCATGAATCGGGAGTGTTTGAGTCGGCGGCGGATCTCGTGCCCATGCACGCCAACGTCGTCGGTGGCATCATCGTCGTGGGCGTGGACCCGCTGACGATGGAGGTTGTCGGCACGTCGCTTGATAGTCGGCGGCTGGAGGCGCGCCTGCGCCAGGAGATCGATGTGCCACTAGACGTGGTGCAAGAACTGGGACCCGACCCCTTGGATGTGGACACCTGGGGTGAAAATTTGATTGGGTTTGATCTTAGCAGACGCGGTTAGGCGACACGGTACATCTGTTTCTCCTCGAAAGTGTTCGGGGGCTGATAGCCACACCAACTGTGGCGCCGGGATGTGTTGTAGCGGGCGCACCACCGGAACACTTGTCTACGGCATTCAAGCTGGTTTGCAAAGGTTTTCCGATCTTGAAGCACCTCTCTTTTCAACGTGGAGTTAAACGACTGAAGCAAACGCATTATCGGCACTGGTTCCAACGGCTCCCATCGATTGGGTGACACCCAGTTCCGTACATGTTTTCTTAAACTCATCTTAAGGTGTACACACTGCCGTGGTCGGAATGAAACACCGATCCTGCAAGGCCTCTACGGGTGGCGCATGCATTGTTCGCATGCATTGTTCAAGGCCTCAATCACAAGCGAGGTCCGCATGTGGTCAGCAATGGCAAAGCCCACAAGCCTGCGAGAACAGCAGTCCAATACTGTCGCCAGATACATGTTCGACCCGTCAACAATAGGCAGGTAGGTAATGTCCGTGGGCATAAAGTTTGTTCAGCTTTTCGGCGTAGAACTTGTGGCGTACAAGGTCAGCGAACACATGTCGGCCCTGAGCCCGCACGGTGGTTTTTACTCTTCGTCGCCGGGTATACCAGCAAAGGCCTACATTCTTCATGATCCTGGCCACACGCTTGTGATTTAAAGGAGTAGAACCTGGATCATCATTGAGTTTAAGCCGTAATACGCTTGGCACCGTAGCAGCCGTTTTCACGGCGGAAAACCTCCTCAATCTTCATACCTAAAAGTGCATCTGACAAAGCCTTTTGATCCCGCCTGTCGCGTCTACTACGCCAGGCGTAGTAGCTACTACGGTGGATTGTCAAAACGGCACACATCCGCTTGACCGAGTATTCGGTGCGGTGGTCGCGGGCAAACCTTCAAGCGGATCACCAGTTTGTCTCTTCCGCGAAATATTTCGCGGCCTTCCGCAAAATATCCCGCTCCTCACGAAGCCTAGCATTTTCTTTCCTTAACCTGCGGATTTCCTTTTCTACAGTGGGATCAACATCCGGCTTTTCCACAGCAACAGGTGTTGCCTTCTTCCCAGTTCCAAACTGGTCGATCCAATAACGCAGTGTGGCTCGATTGATCCCCAAATCCTTGGAAACCTGGTTCATCGACACATCGGGATTGTTCTCATACATCGCAACCGCATCACGTTTGAACTCCTTAAGAAAAACTTCTACGGGGCATGACAGTAGACTACCTTTCCCCCGACCCAACAAGCCGGGAATCAGGGTGTCCACACAAACGGGGTCAGCTCCGGTCATGACATCAAGCGTGCAAAAGGTAGTGACACATAACAATCCGACCATCCCGCCCCCGCTACTCAAAACCTCACCGTTACACTAAGAACGAAGATTTTATTCGACACCATCAGGAACTATACGGCTATGGCGCAAACCTCCCGATTTGGATTGCCGTAGAAATCTTGGATTTTGGATTATCAACTCGCCTTTTTGAGTTTCTTCCAACCGCTCTTCAAAGTCAGATTTCACTCAAATTCGGTTTCACTGAAGGCACCCTCCTTGAGAGTTGGCTCAGGAACTTAAATTACATGCGAAACCTCTCAGCCCATCATTCGCGATTTTGGAATCGCACGGTTATCACTCGTGCCAAGCGACCAAACAAAAACGTTGTGGATGAAACGCTCGATCACATCGTGAATTCCCAAATCAGTCTAAAAAGAATCTACCCATCCCTTTCAGTCATCGCTTACATGCTTTCCTATATTTGTCCCCAGTTTGAGTGGAGGGGTGGATCTAAGGAAACTGATCGATAGTTTTCCTTCTATCAAGGGCATCAACGGCGAGATGTTAATGGGCTTCCCAGATGGCTGGAGAGACTTGCCTCTGTGGGATTCTGAGAAGGTAATTCTCAACGGTCAGGCCTATCCCAATTCCCTGTAGGTCGGAATTGCACTCATTCGCATTCAGGACTGGATTTTTGTTCTGGTCGGGGGTCTTTCGGCTACGACCCACCGTGACTTTTCGTAGGAGGGTGGGAGCGGTCGTCGACAAGCAAAAAGTACGGTGACCGGTACGATAGAGCTATGGCAGTGTCGGATGTCGCGCGGCGGATTGAGTCCGCAATCAACGCTTTTGGAAACTCTCGTACGCGCAAGGCGGGGTGGGTGCCGTCGATAACAGGATTCTCCGGGTACGGGAGCGTGGAGAAAGCGCACGTGCTCGGGAGAGTACTCATGGTTCATCCCGACGAGGACGACGACGACCCCACATTCATTCCCCCAAGCACGCACACACCGCTCGGGTTCATCGAGGAGATGGAGCACCGCGCCCGGCGCGCTTCCGCGGAGGCGAAGCGGGGCTTCCGGCAGTTCTTTACCGTGCAAGTCGGCGACCTCCCCGTGCGGGTGACGTGTGGCAAGCAGACGGTGGAAACCTTCACCAACCCCAACGGCTACATCGACATTCGCGTGTTCAACCACGGGCTGGAGCCCGGCTGGCACGAAGTGACCATCGAAGCCGAGGGCGCGAAAACGGTGACGGGGCGGGTGCTCATCGTCTCCCCTACCGCACGTGTGGGGCTTGTTTCCGATATCGATGACACCATCATGGTGACCAAACTCCCCCGGGCACTGCAGGCGGCGTGGATCTCCTGGGTGCGCCACACCAATACGCGCAAGCCTGTGCCCGGGATGGGTGCCTTCTACGAGCACGTGCTTGCCGGGCACCCCGGCGCGCCCGTGTTTTACCTCTCTACTGGTGCTTGGAACACCTACGAGATGCTGGAGAACTTCCTCACGCTGCACAAGCTGCCTGTGGGTCCTATGTTGTTGACGGACTGGGGGCCAACGCCCACCGGCCTGTTCCGCTCCGGGCAGGAACACAAGAAGGTGCAGTTGCGGAACCTGTTTTTGGAGTTTCCGGAGATCGACTGGATGCTTGTGGGCGACGATGGGCAGCACGATCCGCTCATTTAC
>JALFAQ010000038.1 GCA_022772305.1 Corynebacterium glucuronolyticum | reverse complement strand
GACGTCAATCGTGTCGCCCACACCGTACTGGTCCTCCATGAGCATGAAAATGCCAGCAAGGAAGTCCTTCACCAGGGACTGTGCACCAAAGCCGACGGCCAAGCCGACAACACCGGCGGACGCGATGATGGGTGCCACGTTTACTCCGAGGTTACGGAGGATCTCCAGCACCGCCCACGCCCAGATGACGATGAGTGCTGTGGATCGCGCCACCGAGGCGAGCGTGTCAATGCGCGCCCGCTTACGCTCTTGGCGCGCCCGCGACTCGTAATCGACGAGCTCCGCCTCCTTCGAACTCTTCACGGGAAGGAAGCTCGTCAGTGGCTTCTCCTTTTGGTACGTACTAAATTTCTTAATCGCCCACGTGATGAGCCACTGGCCGACCAGCGCGATCAGAATTGCGATCAAGATTTTGAACGGCCGCTGGATAAGCCACATTTGCGTGTCGGGGTCACTCCACCAGTTATTAAAAATAATTTGTATTTTGTCCCACATGATGCCCAGCGTACATGTCGAAGCAGAGGCCTTCCAGACAGGTGGCATGCGGGATCAGGGACAACTCCCGGTCTTTATGGTGCACTGTCAGGCACCTGCCCGGTTCTACGTAAGGAGCCGTCACCTGGCACTTCGCACTCCTCACTACACCCACCGACGTCGAGTTCCAGGAGCATGTCCTACACCACGTCCGCTCGAGGCCCGCGAAGAAAGCCAGCCCGCCACGGTTCACCAGTCCAGCCCCAGAAAGAAACACTCTTCGGGATACACGGTGATCGCAGCCAGCGGACGAAAAGGACGGACGATGTCCCAAGGATCTACCGCCCACCCCGCACCGTCTCAGTCGCGACCACGAGTAGCCGAGGTTGCCGAGTCGCTGTTTGCACCCGGCAACCAAAGACTCCACGCCCGCACCAGAGCGCCGCGCCAGAGGCCACTACTGACGCTACTCCTCCTTCAGCGCGAACTCTCCCGGCTCATCCTCCTTGAGGCGACCGTCAGCCTCCAGCTCGAAGAGGATATCCTCTGCTTCCTCCTTGTCAGCACCTTGCAGCGCCACGAGGTCTTCGCTGTTCACCGTTCGATACTGCGAAAGGAAAGTTTGCAGGCCAGTCAGGCCATCGAACGCAGCCGGCCGCATGTAGGCCAAGCGGGTGCCAGTAGCTCACGCGCCCGCTCTGACAGCACTCAGCCCTGGTAGTGCTGCATAAGCAGTCGCTTGCCACCTACTTCCGCTACAGACAAGATGCCCATAACATCCTTCGCGGTAGAAAGATCGAAACCGAGCTTCTCCGACAGGGAGCTGCTGGACACGTACGGCTCGTCGAAGAACAGATGGATGGCGCGCACAACCTATTCGTTGTCGAGGATGCGCGTTGGGCGGATGTCACGCATGAAACGCACGACGTTCAAGTCCGGCTCACCGCCGACGATGTGCACCCGTCCATCGGCATAGCCCGGGCCATCCAATCCCACAACGATCATCGACCGTGCATCGACGGGGTAACCTGGTTGACCTTGCATACGCGGATCAGACAAGCCAAGCGCACGGAAGTGGTCCATCAGGTCACGTTTCCAGCCATCATCGCGCACGAAGTAGATATCCAGCGTGCGATCCTTCCAGGTGAGCTCCACCATGTGGTGGTATTTGTTGCTGTCAAGGGCATACACGAGCGCTTCACGCACCGCGTTCTCCGGAATAGGGCGTGTCACCGCGCTGAGAGGACCAACGCCCCAATCGACCGGTTTATTCAGCTCACTGATCGTCTTTTCGATGTTCACGAAAACTGCTCAAGCATGCTCCGGCCACCGATGCGATGGTCATTGACGCTGAACCTCGGATCCGCCGTGAACGCCAAGAGGTACACACTGGCTTCAGTCAGCATTCCCTTCGGTGTCACTGTACCGATGTGGGCAAGCACGTCCTGATCGTCCATGCCGGCACAGCTACTGGCAAGTTTGCGGAAAAGCTCTACCGTTCCGGACGCGACAACGCTCGCCGGAACATCGGTCCCATACTTTTCCCACCACTGGCTTCGGTTGACCTCACCCGACGGCAAAAGGAGGCGGCCGTCCTTATCTGCGACCGGCACCCCGGCACCACCCACGCGCACGATAAGCACGCGGATGCCACAAATCGCCCACGCATGGATGTCGATCGCCACGTCGACACTGCGCGAAAGTCTCGACTTCAGCCACTCCGTTTCGACACCTGTGCCGTTGACCTCCATCGTTGTCGGATCGACGCCGACGACGATGAAACCACCACCCGCGTTGGCGTGCATCGGCACGATCGATGTCACCTGGTCGGCCACATCCGGGTCGTGCGGGTTCGATGGCGAAATTCCAAACAGTGTGGGGAGGTCCTCTCTCACAAGCGAAATCCGTTCGCGCACGAACGCCGGCACCTCAATCCCCTTGTCCATGGCCACGATGAAGACATCTACGAGCTTCTCCACGTCCTCGGAGCTCATCTGTGTTTGCATTTTCCTTTCCTTTCTTCCCTTGTGCGCGGTGTCCTCGCAACTTCGTTGTCCTCATGATGCTTGCTCTGGACTGCGATGGGAAAGGCCTCAGCGCTAAACGGTCAATATTTCTGTTTTTGCAGCACACGATCAAGATCGGTCACGAGCCACCGGCCACCGCCGTAGTGGTCAACAGCTGCGCACGCCCGGCGCGCGCCACACGGTTAAAAATGGATTTCCTCTCTTGAGAAATCGCCCCATCCCCATGGGCGAGATGCTGTCCGCTCCTGCGAACATCAACGCCATAAGTATAACTCGGTGTGACCTCCCGCTGGAAGCATTTTCGAACATAGCTTCTAGCGGGAACAGCCACCCCCACGGGATGCCTCGCCTGGTGTTTCCCAGTAGCACAAGGCCGATACAAGACACCCGCCACCACCTTCCCATCACACAGACGGGACTGGCAGTAACAAGAACAGGAAGTCATCACGCCCCGGGGCACCAGCCCCCGGACGCACGCGCCCCTAGCGACCCTAGGGTTTAACCTGCGGGTACACGTGCAGCAGGTACTCGTCGGGGCCGGTCTTCATCAGAACGCCCTGGCGCGTAAGCCCGTCGAGGACATCCTCTGCCGTCTCCACGTCGAAGCCCTGCATCGCCGCGAGATCCTTGCAGCTGATCAAGCCGAACTGCGACAGGAATGTGTCGACACCGGTGAGGTCGTCGAACTCCGCCGGCCGCAGGTAACGCAGGCGGCTGCCGAGGATCCGCCAGGCACCGCCGCCAAGCAGCCAACCAGCAGTCGTGTGGCGGACGATGAGCGGCTTGCCGTCAGCGCCAGCCACCGAAAACACGGCGAGGGCATCCTCCGCTGTCGCCTCGTCGATGAACAGCATCTTGGCCAGCGATGCGACGGACACGTACGGCTCGTTCATGAACACCCTCAGCGTCCGCATGGCCATGTCATTCGCCAGGACGCAACGCGGGCGCACCTCACGCATTAAGCGAACAACCGCCCAGTCGGGCTCGCCGCCAAGCAGTTAGATCTTGTAGATCTCGCCCGTCTTGTAGCACGGTGGCCGCAGCCCCCACATCATCATCGCGGTCCCGTCGATGGGGTACGACGACAGTACCTGCATGCGTGGCTTGACGAGCCCCACGGCGCGCAGGAGATCCTGCAGGTCAACATTCACATTCTGGTTCGGCGTGTACGTGAACTCTAACTTCCCCTTGTCCCAGGCGATGTCCACCATGGTGAAGGCCTCGGCCCGGATGAGCGGCAGCATGGCGGCATCCCACACGGTCTCCTCCGGGATCAGGCGGGAGGACATGGTCAGGCCGTCGAGACCCCACTCCACAGGCACATTCAGCGCGTTTAGGCGCTTCTCGACGCTTGCCAGCTGGTCGAGCAAACAACCTCCGACGTCGATCGACCCATCGACCCTGAACCGTGGACCCATCTTGGGCGACAGGACATACGCGCCGGCATAGGTCAGTTGCCCTTCGGGCGTTGCTGCACCAATGTGAGGCAAGCAACTCCTCGTCCCCATCGACTCGCACTCAGGCAGCAGCTCCCGCAGGCGCTTCATCGTCTGCGGTCGCACTACCGACGCGCTGAATGTCGACGCATGCCCCTTCCACCACTCGCTGCGGTTCAGCTCACCCGTGAGCAGGATCACTGTGCCGTCCCGGTCATAGACCGGCGCCACGGTGCCACCGACGCGGACTATGACCACCCGCACGCCGAGGATCAGGGAGCTGACCCCGTTTGTGTGGACACCCTGATTCCCGGCTTGTTGGGTCGGGGGAAAGGTAGTCTACTGTCATGCCCCGTAGAAGTTTTTCTTAAGGAGTTCAAACGTGATGCGGTTGCGATGTATGAGAAC
>JALFAQ010000028.1 GCA_022772305.1 Corynebacterium glucuronolyticum | reverse complement strand
CGGCCACCATCGACCTCGCCGACATCAACATCATCGACCCGTTTCACCTCGCCGCCTACGGCACGCAGGTCTCCAGCTACAACCGCGATGTCGAATCGTTCCCGCTGCTCAAGACCCTGTTGGAGAAGGCGACGGGCAGCTGCCCCTACAACTCCCCCACGGACATGGGCGTGAACATGGCCGGTAACTGCATTGTCGACGATGACGCCTGCCGCGCCGCCGCGAGTCAGGAAATCATCCGTCGCTACTTCAAGGCGCTTGTGGAGGAGAAGCAAAACGCTTTGGATGATACGCTCTCGAATCGTGCTGCGATGGTCATGGCTAAGGCCGGTCTGTCCACCACGGATCGTCGGGTGGTTGCCCCGGCCAAGGAGTTGGCTGAGGCCACCGGTGCTCCGGCTTCTGCGCTGGAGCTTGTCGACGGCACCATCATCACCGGTAAGACCTCTGCTCTCCTCGGCTGCTGTTCGGCTATGCTCCTGAACGCCCTGAAGCATCTGGCCGGTATCGACGCGGCGATTGATCTCCTCTCCCCCGAGTCGATCGAGCCAATCCAGACGCTGAAGACGAAGCATCTCGGTTCGAAGAACCCGCGCCTGCATACCGATGAGGTCCTCATCGCCCTGTCTGTGTCTGCCTCCACGGATGAAAACGCCCGCCTTGCCCTCAATCAGCTCGGCAATCTTCGTGGTTGTGATATCCATACGACGACGATTCTCGGCTCTGTCGATGAGGGTATCTTCCGCAACCTCGGCATCCTCGTCACAAGTGAGCCGGTTTATCAGCGCAAGACGTTGTATAGAAAGAAATAGCCGATGTCCAGGGCGCGTTTCGGGGTGACTCTTTTCGCCGCCCTCGGGTTAATCGTGCTGCTCACGGTGGGGAAATCCGCCGTTTCCATCCCCGGACTGTGGGAGGCGAGTGTCCATCACACGCGGGCGCTGCGCCTCGTGCCGTTCGGGGATTTTTTCCGCTACTCCTCCCCCATCATCCCCCTGTACTATCTGGCTAGTAACGTCTTGTTATTCGTCCCGCTGGGATGGGTCCTCCGTCACCGTACTCGCCACGCCGTATGGTTCGGTATGGCGGTTTCCGTCGCTGTGGAATGTACGCAGTTCGTCTTTGCCCTTGGTTTCACCGATCTGAACGATGTTATCCACAACACCCTCGGTGCCGCTCTCGGCGCGTGGCTTGCCCCCCGGCTCTCCCTCTCCACACCGATCCTTGTGGCCTTTGTTTTCACCTGTGGCCTCTATCTCTACTTCTTGTAGGCGGGAGGCCCGAGGAGGTGTTTATATCGGCAGTCGTCTTGCTACATCACCGAGGTAGCGGAGGAGGGCTGCGAGCACCCCAAGGAGCCCGATTCCACCGATGATGGCCGATATCCATTGGCTGGCAACGCGGACGGGTGCCCCTTCCTTTTCGGTTTCGATGCGGGCGCTGCTCCAGTCCCCCTGCTCGGTGGAGCCAATTTCCCCGTTGGCTCCGCCTTCGGAGGGCCTATTAGTGGCTGCAGGAACCCCGCCGCTTGGGGTTCCTGCAGGCTCTGTTGCACCGGCGGGCACACCGGTGGATAAGATCAGCACCGTGGCGATAAGGGCAGACAGAAGGCGGTGTCTCATGGTAGCGGCAGGCCGGGGAGCAGGTGTTGAACGGCCCAGCCGATGCCGGCGCTGAGCAGACCGAGCGCGGCAAGCACGCCGATTATGATTCCTGCGAAAGCGCCGGGGTTGTTGCCCATCTCCACAGAAAATGCTGCTGAGCTGCCGAGGTCGTTTGGCGTCGGATCGCCGGGCTGGTGTCCGTTGTCGTAGTCGAGAATGAGATCCACCGGTGAGGCGTCGAGTTTTTGTCCTACCTCGTAGTGTTTGAGTGAGTCGACGAGTCCTTGGGCCACGTAGCTGTCTGCATCGATGAGGTTGACATCCGTGCCGGGATTGATGGGTTGTGCGAGGGTGAAGGTGATGAGGGGGACGTTGTGTCCTGAGTTATCTACTTCACTGCCCTGTTTGCCACCTACAGTGCCCCCCACGGTGTAGTCGCCTTTCAGTGTCACTGTTCTTCCTGCTGTAACGAGCGTGAGGTTTGAATAGGTGAGGTCGAGGCCGTGTTTTCCAGGGCCCTGGAAGTTCTTATGGGCAACAATATGGATTGTTCCGAGCAGTCCGATAGTGCCGTTGCCGTTTTGGTCGACGGCTGTGGCCTTGGGGTCGACGGGGAAGACAAATTGGTTGTCTGCAAAGGTGGCGCCCTCGGTTGTGGTGATCTCTCCCTTTGCCAGTGGCCCGCGCACGTAGCTGATGAAGGATGTCTTGATCGGCCAGGCAAAGGTCCCGCCTGTCAGGGTGGTTGTTGAGCTGTCCACCGCCGAGGTGGTTGGCGCGGGTGGCGGTGTCGTTTCAGCGTATGCCACGGCGGGGGTTGTCAGGGCCAGTGCGACTGTCAGGGAGATGAGTGTGCGTTTCACTAGGTTGTCCCCTTAGAAGTGAATGGCGGGCAGGTGAATCAGACCGTTTGCGGCGGCCGCTGCTGCAAGCCCGAGGAGGGCCAGTAGTGCAGCGATAGTGCCGCCGACGGCAGCACCAATTGTCTCTGCCTCGCTGGAGCCGGTCGGGTCGGGTGCCTTTTCTTTTTGGAAGGAGATTTTCATGTCTACGTCTCCGTCCTTGACGGGCCCGGGCTTGTATGTGAGGAATGCCTGTTCCACGATCGGCTGGAATACGGTTGGCCTGTCTGTCACGGTTACTGTCGTCCCGTAGGCGGGTTGCAGTGGCTTGTCCAGGGTGAATGATGCAAAGTCAACTCCCTTTTCGTGGGTCTCGGTCTGCCCCACTCCGGGCATCCCACCCACGGCATCGAGATCAACGGTGATCATGGCCTTGGTTCCATCGGTGATGGTGATGGTGACATTGGTCATGGTGATGTCGAGACCCCAGGATGTGATCTTCGTCTTATCTGTGGGATCGTCGTACAGTGGGTGCGAAAGAAAGTGCATCGTGCCCATGTAGTGGAGGACGCCGTTGCCGTCCGCATCGAGTGAAGAGGTGGCTGGGTCGAGTTCGAATTGGAATGTGCCGGGGAACTCCTTCGACTTTGGCACGTAGGTGGCCCCGTCGCCGACGTTAATCTGCGGCTTGAACACCTTCATGTTGAGGTACTGGATCCAGGATTCCTTAATCGGCCAGTCCAGGTCTCCGGATTCGATGGCGATTGGTGCGGCAGGTGTGTCAGCCACGGCCGGCAGAGGCGTGACCAGGGTAGCCAATGCCAGGGCGGAAACAGTGAGTGGACGAGTGAGTACAGTCATGGGGTTTCTCCTTTAATCTCGGACGGGTGAGGCTAGGCTTACCTAATATTACCTATTCTACGTGTTGCGCACCGGGTGAGACAGGGTGTCTCGCTCTTTTGGGGGTAATCTGCAGGCCGTCTGCTCCCCGTGTGACAGCAATGGGCCAATCATAAACGGCCGACAGCACCTCCGAGTGGAACACATCTGATGCCGTCCCTGCAGCTACGACATCCCCTGTACGCAGGCAGATAAAGCGGTCACAATAGGCGGCAGCGGCGTTAAGATCGTGAAGTACGACTACCACGGTGGCACCTCTGCGCGCCTGTTCCCGGATGAGTCCGAGGCACTGTTCCTGATAGCGAATATCCATGGCAGCTGTCGGTTCGTCGAAAAGCATGATCGGCGCTTGCTGGGCAAGAACTCGGGCAAGTGCCACGCGGGCCCGTTCGCCCCCGGAAAGTGTGAGAATATCGCGGCCTGCGAGGCGGGTGGTGCCGGTGGCAGCCAGCGCGGAGGAGATAATCTCTTCGTCCTTTTCCGCGGCTGCCGTTCCTCTCCATGGGTTTCGCCCCATTCCCACAATGTCCCGCACAAGGAAGGAAAAGGCGACGCGCACATCCTGCAGCATAACTGCCCGTAGCCGTGCGAGTTCGCGCGGAGATGCAGTAAACGGGTTGACGGTTCCCAGGCGAATCTGCCCAGATGTACACGTGATGTCGCCGCTCAGTGCGTGCAATAGGGTGGATTTCCCGGCACCGTTCGGGCCGATAATGCCGGTAACTGTACCGGCTTCGGCAGTGCAGTTTACGCCCGATAGCAGTGCTCGTGTGCCAATCATCACGGTCAGGTCGGTTGCAACAAGGGAGGTCATGACTGTCCTTTCCGCATCATGCGGCGGAGCAAATAGAAGAAGGTAGGGCCACCAACGAGGGCGGTGAAGATGCCAATGGGAAGATCTGCAAACGGGATAACCGTGCGGGCGAATACGTCAGCTGCGGCAATGAGAACGGCCCCGCCAATCGCTGAAGCCGGCACGAGGATGATATTGGACGGTCCCGCGACTGTCCGCACAATATGCGGGATGACGAGGCCGACAAAGCCGATGAGGCCGGCGTAGCTGACAGCCCCGGCGGTCAACAGTGTAGCCAAGATAATCGCGATCGCCCTCAGTCGGGTGACGTGTACCCCGACGTGCTTTGCTGCAAAATCACCCAGGGCAAGTACATCGAGCTGCCTGTCGATGATGATCGCCCCGGTGATGCCACAAATAACGATGATTCCCACCACACTGACGTGCGCCCATTGGGCACCCACGAGTGTCCCCATTTGCCAGAAAATGATCTGCTCCCGGGAGGTGGTGGGAGCGAAGAAGATGAGGAAGGAGATCACTGCCCCGGCGACGGCGTTAACGGCAATGCCCACGAGGATCAGGTTCACAACGTGAATCTGGCCGTTGTGGCGGGAAAGCCGGTAGACACAGATCGCTGTCACCATGCCCATGACAAAGGCGGCGATTGGAACAGTCGAAGTCCCAAAGGGTGTCACGTTGAAAACGATGATCGTGGCGGCGCCGACTCCTGCTCCGGAGGTTACACCAATGACGGAGGGTTCGGCGAGGGGGTTGGCACATACGGCTTGCATGAGTGCCCCGCCCACTCCGAGGGCGGCACCTACGAGGAGTCCGAGGACGAGGCGCGGAAGCCGAATCTGCCACAGGACAGACGCATCCATTCCCTGCCCTCCCAGGGGGCCCTGCATCAGGAGGGTCGAAAGATCGCGCACCGGAATTACATATTGCCCCATGCAGACGGAGGCGATGGCGGTAATGACGAGGAGGATGCTGAGCACTCCGCACAGCGCCACCCGGTTGCGTCTCCGCCGGGTAAAAACAGTGGAACTCACTGGCTGCCACCATAGATTGCCTGTGCAGCCCGCAACAGAAGCTCGGCTGTCTGGGGGCCAAAGGCCAGAGAATCGCCATCGGGCAGTGTGAGGACTCGTCTGTTCGCCCCTGCAGAGGTGTTGGCCACACCCGGTCGTGCCAGAAGCCCGTCGATATCGCCCGTTGATTCCAACCCTTTTGTCATCATGACAAACACGTCGGGGTTGAGTTTGGCCAGGGCTTCAGGGCTGGCTGGGGAGGGTGCGCCAATCCCTGCTTCGCTTGCCACATCGATACCGCCGAGGGCACTAATGAGGTCGTTGGTGCCGTTTTCTTGTCCCAAAATATAGAAGACACCGCCCGTGCCACGGGCGTATAGGAAGGCCATCCGTAGAGGTTGCTGCGGTGCAATTGCGGCAATACTGTCTGTGGCCATGGTGAGTTCCTTCTCTGAGCGCTCCGCCAGGCGCTCACCTTCCTGGGGGAGTCCAACAACCGCCGCGAGATCGCGGATATCCTGGCCCAACGTGGACAGTGACCGCGTGGGTTGCATGACAACGGTGGGGACACCGGCGGCCCGGATGTTTTCAATTGCCTCCGGTGGTCCGATGGAATGGTCGACGATGACTAGGGTCGGGTGCAGGTTCAGTACCGCTTCTACGTTGATGTCGTGTCCACCGGCGGTGACGAGCGGGCGATCTGCGAGAGAGGCCTCGGTCGAGCTTACTGTTCTGCCCACAATGGAATCGGAAAGACCGAGGCCGCGAAGGGTTTTCGTGTATGTGCCGTAGAGGTCGAGCGCAAGGATCCTGGAGGTATCAGTAACCACCACGTCGTTGCCGTCCGCATCGGTGAGTTCGACGGGCAGAGCTGGTTTCGCGTGTGCGGTAACCGGTTCCACCTCGCTGAGATCCCCCACGCGCGCGGGCCAGGTAACGGTTGAGGAATCTGCGTGGGTGAGGTCGCGCGCGAGATTGGTAGTTGTGCTTGGTTTATCCCAGCTGGCACACCCGGTGAGCACGGCGATGGCCGTGGCTAGCGCCACGATAAGGTGCATCGGTTTCACTGGTTACTGTCCTCCCATACTCGGGTGACGGCGGAGAAAACCGTTGAGGCTGCCTCCGGCGACGATAAAAGCTGCGAGGATGAGTAATAGCGTTGTCGCTGTGACATCCGTCTTTTGTGCGCCTGCTTGGGCAGATTTGATCTGGAAATGGTTTTTGTCGGGGGCACTGGACCGGGAGTCCTCCGTCAGCTGTGGGGTGGCGATCGCCGAATCACCACTGCCCTTGCCACCTGCGAGGATGGCGGCCGCACTGCCTTGGTCGCTCGGACCTGCGGAAGATGGCGCTGCGCCGGCTGTCGCCTGGCCGGTAGTGCAATTGGCTTTGCCGCTTAGCTGCGCGGTGAACTGGAGCGGGTCGAGTTCGGTGCCGGGGGTGTAAAAGTCCGCAAAGGCGTGTGCGCCTGCCTCGGTGAGCGTTACCTGGGCTGCGGCGGATGCCTGGGTGTCGCTGGTGGTCAATTCGTTAAAGCTCAACGTGGCCAGGCTAACGCGGCCAAAGTCGTGTGGCTTTCCGTAGACATCGTTGGATTTCACTGCCGCAATGAGGTTCCCGCTGGTGCCGGAAAACTGCACTTCAAGGTTGGAAAGAGTGAGGTCGAGGATACCCCCGTGTCCATAGAATTGAATGGTCCCGGGAAACATTATGGTTCCCTGTTTGCTCTGCGGATCGACGGCCCCGGAGGTGCCGGTGAAGGTGAAGGCATCGTTGTCGTAGGTCACGCCGCCGAGTTTCCAGCCCCCCTTGGCAATGGAGCCGCGGATATAGGTTCGGAAGGAGGAGCGGACACCCCATGTAGCTGTTGCGGAGGAAATGCCGCGAGCGCTGTCGGCGGTACACACGTTATCCTGGTTCGGCGCAGGCGGCGGGGCACCCTGCGCACCTGCCGGCTTTATGCTGGCCGGTGTCATCGCCGTAGTGGCCGGTGTTCCCCCGCCGGTGGTGGAAGGTGAGTGTGTCTTCGTCGCTCCGACGGTGCCTAGCGGTGTGGGCTCCTGTGGTGTGGGGGAGGTGGAGGTGGAGGGAGTTGTCGTGCCACCGGCAAACCTGGCGATGAGTTTGTCGGAGTTTGTCATGATGTTGCCACTGTTCACCAACAGGCCGTTGACCTCAACGAGGGTGTCGTTTATGTCTCCTAAACGGCCGGCGATGCCGGTCGTGGCCCCGGAGTCGGTCTTGCCGGGTCCGCTTCCTTGCCCACCGCTGGTCCCGGCTTTGCCACCGCAGATCCCCACGGACCCGGATGTGTTGTCTAGCGCTGTTCCCGGCTCGTAAAAGTCACCAAAAACGTCCTTGCCTGTGTCGGCGAGGGTTGTAGAGCCGCTGAGGTCAACCGTTTGGGAGGAGAAGTTGGCTTCCTGGTTGAGTCTGATATGCGCGATTACGGTGTTCGTGCCGTGGATGATGGGGCCAATATTGTCATAGCTCATGCCGACAAATTTGCGGGAATCGTAGTCTACGGCGATGTCTGCCTGGCTCCCGTTTACCTGGACGGTGAAGTTGTATAGGTTCATATCCAGTAGGTGAACGTCACCGACGGTATGGCCGGTGAAATGTACTCCACCTTTGAATCTCAGTGTGCCCTCTGTGTTGGAGGTGATGGTGGAGCTTTCTAGGGGGAACGTGAAGTTTTCCGCGCCATCGCTGAAGCTAATGGCCCCGTGGGCAACACCGGTTTGAATATAACTGCGGTAGGACTCTTTTACCCCCCACGTGAATTGGCCAGATGTAGCTTTGCGCTCTCCGGCAGTGCACGTATCGGCATTGGCCGGCGCAGCTGCTAAGAGCAGAAGGAAAGCAAGTAATAGGCGGATAAAGCGGTGCATACTTCTCTTCCTCGTGTGAGACATTTATAATAAAGAATAAGGTTAGCCTAAGCTGAGCAAAAGTCAATGAGGAAGGTGTTATGGGGAATCAAAATGTCACCCGCGCATTGGAGTTAAACTATCCCGACGTTGATCCTGCTCGGCCCCTCCCCCTCACCGTGCTGGAGCGCGCCGCCATCGCCTTGAGTGGAGGCATCATGGCCTTCGGCGGAGCACGGGGGGATCTCATTGTCCTGGGCGCAGGCTGTGGCCTGCTCCTCATCTGCCTTGCCTATTGTCTCAGTACTACAAAGCGCAGGATCCGCGATGAGGCGCGGATTCGTTTCCCCGAACTCGGCTGGGCAGAAGATACCGCCCGGACACGCCCTGTCCTCCCCGTCTTCGCCGGTCTCTTTGTCCTTGTCTGTCTCTGTTTCTTTCTTGCACCAGCGTCCTTCGCACTCACCTTCGCCACAGCCACGGGTCTCCTCTCCGCCGTCGCAATCTGGTGGTGTCTGTCCGCTTAGGTAAAGCTCCCGTACGCCCGGAGCTCTCCCGCCGTGCGCAGCTGGGATTTTCTGTGCGCGCCAGGGATAATGCACACTATGCTTGTGGTCTCTCCTGCTCCAGCGACTGCGCACTGCCTGTCTGCTACCCGGAATGGCAAGCTGTTCTGTAGCAGAACGGGGTGTTATCCCCGCCCGATGATCGCAATGGTGCCAAAGGAGGTCATCCAACCAAGCGAGAATGGAATGAGCACCCACATGACGGCGAGCCACGGCCACCAGCGGTTGTATGTCTTAAACTTGATATAGCAGTTGATTCCGGCCCC